>NZ_JAXOVU010000002.1:0-694081 GCF_036663435.1 Halomonas sp. 5021 | reverse complement strand
AGAAGCGTGTCTGAATCTTTGATTTTTTGTCGACTCAAACCGCGATTGGCGATAATCGGCAGTTATTCAGACCTTCCCTAGTTCGAGCGTGATGGTCTGGTTATCGCGCTGCTCGGGTTGCGCAAGCGTGCGCTGAAAAAACTCTTGGATAGTGTCCAGCATGGGGTTCTCCTCCGCTCGCAAGACGCTGCGAGCGCCTTACGACTGCTTGGTCAGTTGCTCTTTTAACTGTTTGGGCACCTGCTTGATGATCAGCCGGTCCTGGGTGGCATCGTATTCAATGCTTGAGCCGAGCAGGTGCGAGTCAAAACTGATCGAGACGCCGCCCGCACGCCCGGTAAAGCGCCGGAATTGATTGATTGTGCGCTTATCCGGGGGAATTTCCGGCGACAGGCCGTAATCGGCATTGCGAATATGCTCGTAGAAGGCCTTGGGCTGTTTTTCATCGACCAGCGCTGAGAGTTCGTCGAGCGTCATGGGTTCCCCACGGCTCATCTGGTCGTTGGCGTAATCCACCAGGCTGTCGGTTTTTTCCCGGCTGGCCTCATCGTCGAAATCCTCCTTCTCGACGTAGTCGCTGAAGGCTTTGAGCAGTGTACGGGTCTCTGCAGGCGCGTCGAGGCCTTCTTCCATGCCCAGCAACACCATCATCCCCTCGCCCAGCTTCTTGCCGCCGCGGTCTTTGAGGAAGGAGACGTACTGGGCATCCGGCGAATCGCTCTGCCATTGGCTCAGGTTGATCCTGGCGGCCAGCGTCAGCTGACGGGTGTTCAACTGGGCGGCGGGCACCGCCTGGTGCGCATCATCAATGCCAATGCCCTCGCGCTGGTGGGCAAGCCCCATGAAAAGCGTTTCGGTGTCACCCTGGCGCTGGTGGCTGATCACTAAGTAACCACTTACTGACAGCTGCTCTTGAAGCGTACTGACGAGCCGCTCAGCAAGCGCAGTGGCAAGCTCGGTAAAGGGCTGCTCACCGGCAAGGTAGTCTTTCAGCCACACCGATAACGGCACGGCGTGCTCGCCCTCTTCGGCAAACCGCCCCCAGCCTTTGGGCTTGGTGTTGTAGGTGTCGTTGAGCGCGCTGACCAGGCTTTCCATGACCGGCTCGGCGCTGTCGGCCTCAACCGGGGCGGCGGTCAGCGTCAGGCGCTCGCCGTCAAGCGTCGGGTCCAGGCGGTGAACGATACTGTGCAGAAGTGGCATAAGACGTGTGATGCTCCCTTACTAGGGTTTAAGGCTGGGGTTTAAGGCTAGGGTTTAAGACGGTAGCCGGTGCGGAAAATCCAGCCGATGGTGGCTAAACAGACCGCCAGGAACAGGCAGATCATGATCACGCTGGCCGCCAGGCTGACGTCGCTGATGCCGTAAAAGCTCCAGCGAAAGCCACTGACCAGATACACCACCGGGTTGAGCAGCGTGACGCCCTGCCAGAACGGCGGCAACATGTCGATGGAATAGAAACTGCCACCCAGGAAGGTCAGCGGGGTAATCACCAGCAGCGGCACCAGCTGCAGGCGGTCAAAGCCTTCGGCCCAGATGCCGATGATAAAGCCCAGCAGGCTGAAGGTAACCGCGGTCAGCACCAGAAAGGTCAGCATCCAGAAGGGATGCGCGACTTCCAGGGGTACAAAAAACCCGGAGGTGGCAAGAATGATCAGCCCCAGCAGAATCGATTTGGACGCCGCCGCCCCCACGTAGCCCATGACAATCTCCAGGTACGAGATGGGTGCCGAGAGCAGCTCGTAAATGCTGCCGGAAAACTTGGGAAAGAAGATCCCGAACGAGGCATTCGAAACGCTTTGCGTCAGCAGCATCAGCATGATCAGGCCCGGCACGATAAAGGCGCCGTAGCTGATGCCATCAATCTCGCTGATGCGCGAGCCAATCGCCGCACCAAAGACGACAAAATAGAGCGATGTCGAAATCACCGGCGAGACAATACTTTGCAACAGGGTGCGCCGGGTACGCGCCATTTCGGCCATGTAGATGGCGCGAACAGGATAGAGATTCATGCGCGCTCCTTAACCAGATCAACGAAAATATCTTCCAGCGAGCTTTGCCGGGTGTGCAGGTCCTTGAAGGTGATGCCTTCGCGCTCAAGATCGGTGAGCAGCGCGGGAATACCGTGGCCATCCTCTTCCTGATGGCCGTCGTAGGTATAGACCAGCTCATGGCCTTCGGCCGACAGGCTGAGTTCGGGGCGATCAAGGGCGGATGGCAGGGTTTCCAGCGGCTCGTTGAGGTAAAGCGTCAGCTGCTTGCTGCCCAGCTTGCTCATCAGGGCGTGCTTGTCCTCGACCAGCACGATTTCGCCATTGTTGATCACGCCGATGCGGTCGGCCATTTCCTCGGCTTCTTCAATGTAATGGGTGGTGAGAATAATGGTCACGCCGTTATCGCGCAGCTCGCGCACCACCTGCCACATTTCGCGGCGCAACTCGACGTCGACACCGGCTGTCGGCTCGTCGAGGAACAGGATGCGCGGCTCATGGGACAGCGCCTTGGCGATCAGCACGCGGCGTTTCATGCCGCCGGAAAGCGTGATCAGGCGGTTGTTGCGCTTGTCCCACAACGCAAGCGATTTGAGCACGCTCTCGATATGCGCCGGGTTCGGCGCCTTGCCGAACAGACCACGGCTGAAGCTGACCGTGTTCCAGACGGTTTCAAACGCTTCGTTGGTAAGCTCCTGGGGGACCAGGCCAATGCGCTCCCGGGCCTGGCGGTAGTCGACAACGTTGTCGAAGCCGTCCACCAGTACCTGGCCTTCGCTGGGGTTGACCAGACCGCACACCACACTGATCAGCGTGGTTTTGCCCGCCCCATTGGGCCCCAGCAGGGCAAAGATTTCGCCGCGCTGAATCTGTAAATCGACTCGGCTGAGCGCTTGAAAACCGCCCCGGTAGGTTTTATTCAGACCTCGGATTTCGATAATGGCATCGTTCAAGGCAAGCTCCTGACAAAGCGGCCGATGTGAGCCGCTGATGGCGAATGGCGCGGGCGCTAGTTTAGCACGGGCAGTAAACGAACGGCTGGCTACCAGGGTGTTCCCAATGCGCCGCTGTGTCGCAGGGCTAATCCGACGCCTGCCAGTGCACGCTCGTGTTCACTGACCGCGTTTGGCCCCTGGGTGCAGGCAACCACGGCCCAGGCGGCATTGGGCATGTCGTCACGCTCTACCACCCCGGCATCGCAGCTGCGCCGGTCCTGGGTGCCCGTCTTGTGGGCAAAGCTCACCGCCCCACCCAACCCTTGTTTTAACCGTTCTTCCCCGGAGCTGGTATTGGCCATCAGGGCAAGCAACTCATCGCGGGGCGTCCCCTGGAGGTCGGGCATGGCGCCAAGGTAAAGTGTTGCCAGTATGTCGCCAACGGCGCGCAAGGTGCCGACGTTTTCGCCGCTGGCATGGTAGGCGTCAAAGGCGTGATGGTAGTCAGGCTGATTGAGGGCCTGAGGCTCTACGCCAAGTCGCTGCGCCAGGGCGCGAGGGCGCTGACTCACCGGTGACTGACGGAGGTTTATAAAATCCATGCCGCCAAGCTTACGCGCCCCGGGATGGAGTTCACCGTAGACGCCCTGGCGCACCTCCACCAGCTTGGAGATCGGCCCAAGCGCTGAGGGATCGCCACCGTTGGCCGCCACCATGGCCTGGGCACGCTGGTTGACATTATCCAGACCAACGCGGTCTATCAGCATATCCGTGGCGGTGTTATCGCTCACGGTAATCATCTGCTCCAGCAAATAGCCCACCGAGATGGGCGTGCCAGGCTCGTGCCAGTTGGTGGGCCCTGCGCCATCGACAAAATCACTTTGTTCAAGCGTCAACCGCTCGCTGGTCGATATACGCTCACCCAAGACTTCCGCCGCGACCGGCACCTTGATCAGCGACGCGAGGTACCAGGGCTGATCAGCCTGCCAGCTGTAGGCCTCACCGCTGGAAAGGTCTTGCACATAGAGGCCAATACCACCGGCGAAGCGTTCCTCTATCGCGCTCATTCGCGCATCGAGGTCGCTTTGCCAAGCGCTGCGTTTGTCCACCTCATGGTACCAATGCGTGTCGTACGCTTCCGTTTGTACGGGCAGTGCAAACAGCAGTGCTACCGCCACAAGTCCTTGCTGTATCCAGTGTTGCAAACCATTAACTCCAGACTTTCTTCGCACTTAACGATGCTGGGCCATCCAGCGGGTCAACCAAATCCACGCCGCCGTGCCAAGAATCAACAGCCCGCCAACACCAAGCGCCTGTGGATAGCTGTAGTCGCCCTCGCCTTCCAACAGGAAGCGCAACACCAGGAAAATCATCACGATATGGAAAATAAATGCCTTTAGCGCATCTGAGCCGACCAGGGTAAACGGTATCAGCGCCCGGGCCGCCCGGGCGCCACCCGCCAGGGCCAGGGCGAATATCACCAGCGCGCCGCCCAGGCTAAACAGCATAAAGGCTAAGCCAGGGGGATGCTTACCCTCGTTATTGGCGACCGCCAACATGGCAGCGTAAACGTCACCACCAGACAGCGCCAGGCCATAAAATCCGGCGATCATGACCGCGCCCATACCCAGCAAGGCGAGCGTGAGGCGACGTTTCATCAATGGATCGCCCGAACAGCGCAGCAGCGCTTCGCCCAATAGCAGCCCTAGTAGAATCAGCGGCGCGCGGCTGAGCTGGCCCCAGGCGTAATGGTCTTCATGGTCCACCAGCAGTGCCTTGAGGATGTCATTGCCACCGAATGAAACCCCTTGCAGCCAGGCGGCCAGGGCGGCGAGCAGTGCGATGACAGCCAGCCGACCCCACAGCGGTGCACGCGCCCACGGCGGCAGGATCAACGGCACCCAAAGCAGGGCGATGGCATAGAAGCCGAGAATTTCCACCCAGATACCAAAGCGACCGTAGAGCAACGCATCGACGATCTCGCTCGGCGTGTTGAACGGCAGCATTTCAATGATCAACAGCGCCTTGTACCAGAACCAGACCTCCACCGCACGCAGCCAGAGTTTCAGGCGGCGTTTGGGCCAGTCTTCCCGATTAACATGGGAGAGAAACGCCACGGCCAGGGCAACGCCAAACACCAGGATGAACAGCGATGAGGAAAACTTGGTAAGGAAGTGAATCGGCACCATGCCCCAGTCGGGCACGTTGCGAATGCCTACCAACCCGCTGACGGAATGGCTGACAATCATCAACCCGATCGCGATACCGCGGGCTAAATCAATCGCCTCAATGCGGCCTTCCGCTTTGGGCAGATAGGGCGTTTCGTTCCAGGCAATCGCCATCGGCATGTCCTTATTTCCTGTGCTGATCCTGTTCAGTCAATAAGTTAATACCGCATTTGGGGGCGATTATGAACCCAGTGCTTGCTTGCAGGTTCAACGCTCTCGGATGCAGCGTGCCCGACGCGATGACTCATCGCACACGCGAAATGCCCCACCAGAGGCGGGGCACTTGAAACTCAGCATTGAATTTGAGGCGTTAAGCAACTGGCATAAAGGAATTACCAGTCGGAATCATCTTCAGAATCGGAACCAGCGTCCTCCTCTTCCGTCGTTTCCCAATCTTCCTGCTCTTCTTCCTCTTCCTCATAGGTGGTGGTGCCTTGACCTTCCTCTTCGGAATCGAAGGAATTCATTGAGCCTTGACCTTCATCCTGCCTCGTTTCTTCTTGCGGTGCAGGGTCTTGCTCGTCTTCTTCATACATGTCAGCAAAGGCTAGCGGGCTGGCCATCAGACCGAAAGATACACCGAGGATGCCTAGCTTCTTGAGAGATTCCGTTTTCATCATGATACTGCCTCCTGTTTGGCTTCATTTTCTGTTAAGAACGTCAGGCCTTCCTGCCCGTCCGTTCTTACCTGAATATCTGCAGCCAACATGCCAGCATTATCTAAAAACGAAAATATTATTTAAGGTCAATATTTTATAAGATATAATATCATGCCAATGGCGGTTTATTTTACGTCTGCAACCGCTTGATGGCTGTTTAACTGCGGCACATGCGCCCAAGTGAACAGAGATACATACTGCCAAAAGGGTTTCGTTTGAGAGCGAAGCTAACAGCAGACACACCCACCCTATCACTGGCCATAAAAGCAAGAAGCTCCTTCGCAAACTAAAGGCGATGACTCAACCAATGCCGGAGGCCATGCCCGTCACCAACATGTGCTTAGCGGCCAGCCTGGCGGTCATCACCTTTCCTTTTAGTTAATCAGTGCGAGTGACGCGGCACCTCCGCCCCCCGGCAGCCGACCAGGAAGTCGAAATCACAGCCTTCGTCCGCTTGCAGCACGCGTTCGATATACAGCTGCCGGTACCCGCCCTGGCTGGCGATCAGTGTCGAGGCGGCAGTGGGGTCGCTTTCGGCCAGGCGCGTGGCGAGTTCTTCGTCGCTGATATCCAGGTGCAGTCGCCCGCTTGCGCAGTCGAGCTCGATCCAGTCGCCGTTGCGTACCGCGGCTAGCGGGCCGCCCGCGGCGGCTTCCGGGGCGACGTGCAGCACCACGGTGCCGTAGGCGGTGCCGCTCATGCGCGCATCGGAGATTCGCACCATGTCGGTAATCCCCTGGGCGAGGATCTTGGGCGGTAGGCCCATATTGCCTACCTCCGCCATACCGTGGTAGCCCCGGGGGCCGCAGTGCTTCATGACCAGAATGTCGTTGGCTTCCACGTCCAGGTCCGGGTCGTTGATGCGCGCCTTGTAGTCGTCGAAGTCTTCGAAGACCACCGCGCGGCCGCGGTGCTGCATGAGTTCGGCTTTCGCCGCCGAGGGCTTGAGCACCGCGCCGTTGGGGGCGAGATTGCCGCGCACCACGCAGATGCCGCCGTCGGCGGTGAGGGGGTTGTCCAGCGGGCGGATCACCTCATCGTTGTAGTGCGGCGCGTCTTTGACGTTCTCCCACAGGGTCTTGCCGTTAACGGTGAGCGCGTCCTTGAACGGCAATCGGTCGGCCTCGCCGAGGCGCCTGAGTACCGCGGGCAGGCCACCAGCGTAGTAGAACTCCTCCATCAGAAAACGCCCCGAGGGCTGCAGATCCACCACCGTGGGCGTGCCGCGCCCGACCCGGCTCCAGTCATCCAGGGTGAGATCCACGCCGATGCGTCCGGCAATAGCTTTGAGGTGGATCACCGCGTTGGTGGAGCCGCCGATAGCGGCGTTGGTGCGGATGGCGTTATCGAGGGCTTCCTTGGTGAGGATTTTGGAGAGCTTGAGGTCTTCATTGACCATCTCGACAATCCGGTTACCCGAAAGGTGGGCCAGCACGTAGCGGCGGGAGTCCACCGCGGGAATCGCCGCATTGTGCGGCAACGAGGTGCCTAGCGATTCCGCCATGCAGGCCATGGTGGAGGCGGTGCCCATGGTGTTGCAGGTGCCTGCCGAGCGGGACATGCCCGCCTCCGCGGCCATGAAGTCGTGCATCGATATCTCACCCGCCTTGACCTGCTCGGAGAGCTGCCACACCACGGTGCCCGAGCCAATATCCTTGCCCTTGTGCTTGCCGTTGAGCATCGGCCCGCCGGTGACCACGATGGTGGGAATATCACAGCTTGCCGCGCCCATCAGCAGCGCCGGGGTGGTCTTGTCGCAGCCCACCAGCAGCACCACGCCATCCATGGGGTTGCCGCGAATGGCTTCTTCCACGTCCATGCTGGCCAGGTTGCGGGTGAACATGGCCGTGGGGCGCAGGTTGGACTCGCCGTTGGAGAACACCGGAAACTCCACCGGGTAGCCGCCCGCTTCCAGGATGCCCTGCTTGACGTGGTCCGCCAGCTTGCGGAAGTGGGCGTTGCAGGGCGTCAGCTCCGACCAGGTGTTGCAGATCCCGATAATCGGCTTGCCCTGGAACTCATGGTCAGGAATGCCCTGATTCTTCATCCAGCTGCGGTACATGAAGCCATTTTTATCGGCGGTGCCGAACCACTGGGCAGAGCGTAGGGGCGGCTTGCGATCAGACATGGGAGACTCTCCGTAAAAATCGGTGAAAAGGTCGTGGCTAGAAGGAATCGGAAAGTTAGCGTCAGGCTCGCTGACGGCGCGTGTGTTTCCAACGATCGAACATCACCGCCAGCAGCAGAATCGCGCCGCGCACCAGGTACTGGTAGAAGGTCGGCACGTTGAGCAGGCCCATGGCGTTCTGCACGCAACCCATGATCATCACCCCGACCAGCACGCCGGTGATCGTGGCGACGCCGCCCGATAGCGCCACGCCGCCCAGCACACAGGCAGAAATTACCGCCAGTTCCAGCCCCATTGAGGTATTCGGATCACCCAGCCCCATGCGCGATGCCAGCAATACACCAACCACGCCCGCAACGACGCCCTGGAGGCCGAAAACGATAATCTTCAGGCGACGGACGTTGACCCCGGCCAGCGCGGCGGCTTCGGCGTTACCGCCGGTAGCCAGCACGTTGCGGCCAAAAGATGTCATATTGAGTATCACGCCAAAGATCACGAAGCAGGCCAGCATGGTCCATACCGGCAGGGTCAGGCCCAGAAAGGAGGCACTACCCAGGTCAAAGAAGCTCGGCACGGTAATCATCACGGCATCGCCGCCGGAGGTGATGTAGGCCAGCCCACGCACAAACTCCATCGCCGCCAGGGTGGCAATCAGTGAGTTGATGCCGAACTTGGCAATCACCAGGCCGTTGAAGGCCCCTACCGCACCACCGGCGACAATGCCGCCCATCACGCCGATAAATACGCTACCGGTGTTGGTCGTCACCACCGCTGCCACCACCCCGGCAAAGGCCACGGTGGAAGCCACCGAAAGGTCCACCTCGCCCAGCGCCAATACCAGCATCATGGTGGTGGCCAGGCTACCGATCAGAGTGACCGAAAGCAGCAGCCCGACCATATTGCGCCCGGTGAGAAAGTCAGGGATAAGTACGGCAAGGGCCACAAACAGCAGCAAGAAAATGGCAATCAGCCCGGAAGTATCCAGCAGCGTGCGAAGCGGCTTGATAAGCCCCTGGCGCCCCGCCGGACGGGCAGGTGCATTCTCACCTTGGGTTACGTTGTCGGTTGTCATGGTGTTTGTCCTGAGCTTGTGTTTTGAAGAGCTTGAGTCCTGAAAAACATCTGCTCTGAAATTTGTGGTCTAAAAAGTAGGCATCAGGCAGGCAGTGCCAGCCCCAGTAGCCGTTCGGGGGTGGCTGATTCGCGTGGCACCACTTCCACCAGCTCGCCGTCGCGCATCACGGCAATGCGGTCACAAATGGAACTGACTTCCGCCAGGTCACTGGAAATCACCACCACGCTTTTGCCCTGCTCGGCCAGGTCGTAAAGCAGCGAGTAAATATCTCGGCGAGCGCCCACATCGATACCCCGCGTCGGCTCGTCCATTACAAACAGGTCGATTTCTTCGGCGAGCCAGCGGGCCAGAATCACCTTCTGCTGATTGCCCCCGGAGAGTTTGCCAATAGGCGATCGCGGGCCCGGGGTCTTGACGCTGAGCTGCTGGATATACGACTCGGCGTTGCGCCGCTCACGCCCGGGGTGGCGGAAGAGCCCCCAGCGTTTGAAAAAACGCCGACAGCTGATATTGAGGTTGTCGGAGACGCTTGCCACCGGGAAGATTCCCTGGGATTTGCGATCTTCCGGGCACATGGCAATGCCAGCACGAATCGCTTCGCCAGGACTCTTGAAACGCCGCGACTCGCCGTTAAAGGTGACGCTACCGGCTTTGGGGGATTCAACGCCGCACACCAGCCGAAGTAACTCACTGCGACCGGCGCCCACCAGGCCAAACAGCCCGAATACCTCACCGCGCTTGACGGAAAAGCTCACCGGTGCCTGGAGGCCGCGTCCTTCGATACCCTCGACGCTCAAGACCACGTCACCCTGTTCCCGTGGGCGATAGCCATACACATCGTCAATATCGCGACCGACCATTTCGCTCACCAGAAGGTCATGATTCAGGGACGACATATCCTCATGGGTACGAATATGCTGACCGTCGCGGAAGATGGTGACCGCATCGCACATCTCGAACACCGCCTCCATACGATGGGTCACGTAGAGCACGACGCGCCCTTCGTCACGCAGTCGTTGGACGATGCGCTTGAGTTGGCGGGTTTCCTGAATAGAGAGACTGCTGGTCGGCTCATCAAAGGCGATTACCTTAGCGTCGCGCAGCAACGCACGACCAATTTCAATCATTTGCTGCTGGCCGATGGAAAGCTCGCGTACCTTGGTCGAGGGATGAATCTCCCCCTCGCCCAGGTCGGCCAGGATCGCCATGGCTTTTTCCTTCAACTGACGGCGGTTCACGAACCCCTGCCGCGTGGGCAACTGGCCCAGCAACAGGTTCTCGGCCACCGACATATTCGGCGAGAGCGTCAACTCTTGATAGATGATGGCGATGCCTTCGCGCAACGCCTCCCGCGTGTTGCTGAAAACATGACGCTTGCCATCAATCCACAGCGCGCCTTCGGCAACGTGGTTAACGCCACTCAGCACCTTGAGAAGGGTCGATTTACCCGCGCCGTTTTCGCCCATCAACGCATGCACCTGGCCGGCGTGAGCATCAAAGCTCACGCCATCCAGCGCACGCACGCCAGGAAAAACGACACTGATACCATCGAAACGTAAATAAGCATCAGACATGCGAAAGCACTCCAGCAGACAATCTGTTACAGACCCAGCTCTTCGCGAACTTCCTGCCAGTTATCACGGGTCATCAAGGTGCCGGAGGTCTCGGTATTCGCCTGTGGCTTTTCATCCTCGGTAATCCAGCGATAGAGGTCTTCCGCCGTCTGACGGCCGTGCATGGTGGAGCTCACCGCTACGGTGCCGTGAAAGCCGGTCGGGTTTTCACGGGAGAACTCGGCAAAGGCCGCACCTGAACCGTTGATCCCAACCCCGATAACATCCTCAGCGGGTATGCCGTACTGTTCGGTCGCCCTGACCCCGCCAAGTACGCTCTCCTCATTGAGGGCATAGATCACCCAGTGCTCGTAATCGCCGTGCTGGGCGAGCACCGGTGAGGCGGCCGAGAAAGCGCTGGAGGTATCGGTATTTTGCTGGGGGGCGTCGAAGATGTTGTCTTCGGAGAAGCCCGATTCCAGCAGCGCCTCGGTGGCACCATCGGTGCGTTCAACGGCGGTGGGCAGTTCATTATTGGTAATACGCAGCGCGGCAACCTCTTCAGGGTTCCAGCCGCGGGCTTCCATTTCGTCGGCAATCGCATTGCCTACCTGCTGGCCGATCTTATAGCCGGACATGCCCAGATGAGGGACGCCCTCCATCGGCTCACCGCTGGAATTGACAAACTGATCATCGACGGTGATCACTTTCATGTCGTACTGCTCAGCACGGTTCATGATGGCTGGCCCCAGACGCACATCCGGCGGGCAGATGACAAACCCTTCAGCGCCCTGGGAATTGAGGTTATCAATGGCACTAAGCACTTCCTGGCCGTCTTCACCACCCAGCCGTACCACGTCGAAACCGAGTTCTTCACCGACTTCGGTAGCCGCCCGCTGTTCATTGATAAACCACGCCTGTTCCGGCTTCTTGACGATAAAGCCGATCTTCACCTCGTCATCCTGCGCCTGCGCAGTGCCCAGAGACGCCAGCATAACGGCGCTACCGAGGGCTAACCGGGTAAAAGTCGTGGTCAGGTTTGTTGTTAATTGCATGGTCGTACTCCTGATGTGTTAGCGAATCTTGTTGTTGATTGTGATGATGGCTGTTGATGTCTCAGGTTGCCGGGGCAAGCCACGACAGGTTACGAATCAAACGCTTCCTGAGCAGAAAAGCGATATACCGTGCGTGAGCGATACGTTTCGTCGGGCTCCAGGATCGTGCTGGGAAACGCCTCCTGGTTGGGGGAATCAGGATAATGCTGGGTTTCCAGGGCAAAGCCGGAACGGTGCCCGTAAGGCTCGCCCCGCTTGCCGGTCAGGTTGCCGTCGAGAAAATTGCCTGAATAGAACTGGATGCCTGGCTCCGTGGTTTCGATTTCCACCATGCGTCCGCTTTGCGGCTCCCATACCTTGGCAGCCAAGACAAGCTCATCCGACGCTGCGTTGTCGCGATCCAGCACGAAGTTGTGGTCATAGCCACCGCCAAAACCCAACTGCTCGTTGTCCTGATCAATCCGCTCACCGATCGGCGTCGGCTGGGTAAAGTCGAACGGTGTGCCGTCTACCGAGCGGATTTCGCCGGTGGGAATCAGGCTGTCGTTGACCGGTGTAAATTCAGAAGCGTTGATCAGCAAATGGTGATCAAGAATAGTGTCGCTGCCTTCGCCCTTCAGGTTGAAGTAGCTGTGCTGGGTCAGGTTGACCGGCGTGGCTTTATCAGTGGTGGCGCGATAATCCACCATCAGCTCATCGTTATCGGTCAGGGTGTAGGTGACTTGCGTCTCCAGCCTCCCCGGATAGCCCTCTTCGCCATCCTCGCTGGTATAGCGCAGCACAAGCCCCGTGCCCGACGCGTTATCGAACGGCTCGGCCTGCCACAAGACCTTATCGAAGCCCTGAGCGCCGCCGTGTAGATGATTGTTGCCATCATTGGTGGCCAGTGAGTAGGTCTCGCCATCGAGCGAAAACTGACCACCCGCGATGCGGTTGCCGTAGCGCCCGATGATGGCACCGAAATAGGGATTGGCCTGGCGGTATTCGTCGGAAAGATAGGCCTCAAGCGAGTCGAAACCCAGCGCGATATCATCAAACTCACCGTCTACATCGGGCGTCTTCAATGACAGGATGATGCCGCCGTAGTTGGTGACCTGAAGTTCGATACCATTAGCATTGGTAAACCGATAAACATCGACCTGACGGCCATCCGGCAATTGACCAAATACCGATTTATCAATGCTGCGTTCCGCGCCATTTCCAGCGGTGGTTTCTTCGCCTTGTGCCTGAGTAGCACCAAGCAATAGCATCGCGATACCGGCACTCAACAACAGGCTGGGCCTTGCGCTGGCCCTATGAGCGTACATGAGAGGCATGATATTGCTCCTTGAATTTTTGTTATTAGGGCGACGTTAGCGTCGCATATACAAGCGTTACAGTAGACACCTCTGCCATAACCAACCAATATACGAACATGGCAACTTTGATATGCTTATTGCTATTAATAACAACAAAAGGCTTATTCCATGGGCGTTCTCAGCGAGAACTGGTTTTTGGACGTGCGACTAAAGTTGCGCCATTTACAGCTTTTTTTAGCGCTCGACGAGCAGCGTAACCTTCACCGTGCGGCCGCTCAGTTACATATGAGCCAGCCCGCAGCCTCAAAGTTACTCAGCGATCTGGAAACCAACCTGGGCACTCGTTTATTCGACCGCCACCCCCGCGGACTGACGCCTAACTGGTACGGCGAGATAATGATTCGCCACGCGCACAGTATGTTATCGACACTGCGCCAAACGGGTGAGGAGTTGAATGCATTAGGTGAAGGCAATGCAGGTACGGTGGCCGTCGGCACGGTAATGGCCCCGGCGGTGACGCTACTGACCAGCGCTATCGAACGAGTACACAGAGACCGGCCGGGACTCAAAATCAGTGTCGATGTGGATGTCAGCAAGGCCCTGGTGCCACGCTTGCTTGAAGGCGAACTGGACTTCGCGATTACGCGGATTCCGGCGGGCTTTGACGTGGAGCGCTTTGTATTTGAAGAGATTGGCGAAGAGGAACTGTGTTTTGTCTGCCGCCAAAATCACCCGTTAGCCGATAAAACCACACTTAGCCTGTGCGACATGGCGGACTACCCGTGGTCGTTACAGCCCATTGGGGCGCTGATGCGTCAGCGGGTCGACAGCCTGTTTTTGCATCATCAGGTAACGCCGCCACGCCAAATCGTCGATACTGCGGATTTAATGGTGTCCCTCGCGCTGGTCGATAAATCCGACACCATCACAGTGACCACCCGCGAAGCCGCCAACCTGCTATGCAACCCGCAGCGCTTCCATCTTCTGCCCTTCAGCGAGACGCTCAACGTTCAACCCTATGGGCTGGTAAGTTTGCGCCACCAGCGGCTCTCCCCCGGCGCTGCGGCGCTGATGAGCACGCTAAGGGAGATTATTGTCCAGTCCGGTTAATGCGAGTGACGGGGCACATCAGAGCCCCGGCAGCCGACCAGGAAGTCAAAATCACAGCCTTCGTCCGCTTGCAGCACGCGTTCGATATACAGCTGCCGGTACCCGCCCTGGCTGGCGATCAGTGTCGAGGCGGCAGTGGGGTCGCTTTCGGCCAGGCGCGTGGCGAGTTCTTCGTCGCTGATATCCAGGTGCAGTCGCCCGCTTGCGCAGTCGAGCTCGATCCAGTCGCCGTTGCGTACCGCGGCTAGCGGGCCGCCCGCGGCGGCTTCCGGGGCGACGTGCAGCACCACGGTGCCGTAGGCGGTGCCGCTCATGCGCGCATCGGAGATTCGCACCATGTCGGTAATCCCCTGGGCGAGGATCTTGGGCGGTAGGCCCATATTGCCTACCTCCGCCATACCGTGGTAGCCCCGGGGGCCGCAGTGCTTCATGACCAGAATGTCGTTGGCTTCCACGTCCAGGTCCGGGTCGTTGATGCGCGCCTTGTAGTCGTCGAAGTCTTCGAAGACCACCGCGCGGCCGCGGTGCTGCATGAGTTCGGCTTTCGCCGCCGAGGGCTTGAGCACCGCGCCGTTGGGGGCGAGATTGCCGCGCACCACGCAGATGCCGCCGTCGGCGGTGAGGGGGTTGTCCAGCGGGCGGATCACCTCATCGTTGTAGTGCGGCGCGTCTTTGACGTTCTCCCACAGGGTCTTGCCGTTAACGGTGAGCGCGTCCTTGAACGGCAATCGGTCGGCCTCGCCGAGGCGCCTGAGTACCGCGGGCAGGCCACCAGCGTAGTAGAACTCCTCCATCAGAAAACGCCCCGAGGGCTGCAGATCCACCACCGTGGGCGTGCCGCGCCCGACCCGGCTCCAGTCATCCAGGGTGAGATCCACGCCGATGCGTCCGGCAATAGCTTTGAGGTGGATCACCGCGTTGGTGGAGCCGCCGATAGCGGCGTTGGTGCGGATGGCGTTATCGAGGGCTTCCTTGGTGAGGATTTTGGAGAGCTTGAGGTCTTCATTGACCATCTCGACAATCCGGTTACCCGAAAGGTGGGCCAGCACGTAGCGGCGGGAGTCCACCGCGGGAATCGCCGCATTGTGCGGCAACGAGGTGCCTAGCGATTCCGCCATGCAGGCCATGGTGGAGGCGGTGCCCATGGTGTTGCAGGTGCCTGCCGAGCGGGACATGCCCGCCTCCGCGGCCATGAAGTCGTGCATCGATATCTCACCCGCCTTGACCTGCTCGGAGAGCTGCCACACCACGGTGCCCGAGCCAATATCCTTGCCCTTGTGCTTGCCGTTGAGCATCGGCCCGCCGGTGACCACGATGGTGGGAATATCACAGCTTGCCGCGCCCATCAGCAGCGCCGGGGTGGTCTTGTCGCAGCCCACCAGCAGCACCACGCCATCCATGGGGTTGCCGCGAATGGCTTCTTCCACGTCCATGCTGGCCAGGTTGCGGGTGAACATGGCCGTGGGGCGCAGGTTGGACTCGCCGTTGGAGAACACCGGAAACTCCACCGGGTAGCCGCCCGCTTCCAGGATGCCCTGCTTGACGTGGTCCGCCAGCTTGCGGAAGTGGGCGTTGCAGGGCGTCAGCTCCGACCAGGTGTTGCAGATCCCGATAATCGGCTTGCCCTGGAACTCATGGTCAGGAATGCCCTGATTCTTCATCCAGCTGCGGTACATGAAGCCATTTTTATCGGCGGTGCCGAACCACTCTGCGCTACGCAGCGGACGTTGACGTTTGACCATGAGGTTAACTCCTTGTTTTGAATCAGTGACGGCTGAAGACCTGAGAGCGCCTGCGCCGAATGTGCAAAACCCTAAACTACCCACCCATACTGGTCGACCATACAAAAGTATATGTTGAACAATTTCATTTAATGTTCAACATTACCCTCGCACGAACTATCAAATAGTCGCTTCACAACAACAAAGGTGAGGAATTCGAGCCATGCTCAAAACGAAATACAGCTCGCTACTGACCGGCTCAGTGCTCCTGTTGGGTCTCTCCACGGCTCAAGCAGCCGAGTACGAATGGAAATTTCAGGCATCAGAAACCTCGGGCGAGCCCAGCTTCAAGATCAAACAGGAGTGGGCCGACAAGATCACGACAATGACCGACGGCCGGGTTGAGATCGAGGTCATGCCGATCAACTCCGTGGTGGGGCCGACCGAGACGCTGACCGCGGTTAGTTCGGGTATCCTTCAGGGCCATATGACCGACCCCAGCTACTTCTCCGGCCAGGATCCCGCTTTCGGCATGCTCGGCAACCTTGTCGGCGCCTGGCAGAACCCCTATGACTTCCTGGAATACATGAAGTATGGCGGCGGTGAAGAGCTCTACAACGAACTGGTCGAGCCCTATGGTACCCACCTGATAGCCGCCGCCACCTTCCCGTTAGAGTCGGTGCCTTCCACGGTTCCCATTGAGTCGATCGAGGATTTTGAGGGCCTCAAGATCCGTGCACCGCAAGGCATGGTGTACAACATCTTTGAGCGCATCGGTGCCACGCCGGTCAACCTGCCGGGTTCTGAGGTGTATACCGGGCTGGAGAAAGGCGTGATCGACGCCGCAGACTCCACGGTGCTCTCGAATAACGATGCCATGGGCCTGCACGCCTTCGCCCCTTACCCGCTGTATCCAGGCTTCCACTCCATGCCGATGATCGCCGTGTCGATCAATAAGGATATCTGGGATGGCCTCCCCGAAGAGTTGCAGACGACGTTACAAACGGCCTTTGACGGCATGGCCTATGACCTGATTGCCCGCCTCAAGGAGCAGGATATCGAGACACTGCAACGGCTTCAGGAAGACCCTGAGGTTCACCCCTTCAACTTGCCGGAAGAGGAACGCCAGAAGTTCCGTACCGCGGCAGAGCAGGAGTGGCAAGAGTGGGCTGGCGAGAATGAAATGACCCAAAAGATCTATGACTCAGCCACCGCCTTTTTGCGCTCGCGCAATCTGCTTTAACTCAGCGTCATTTAACTAACCATCGCATCGCTCGGGGAAGTCATCGACCCGAGCGATGTGCGTAGAGTCGCGCCATGTCTCAAAAAACTCCTGACAATCAATACCGCTCTCCTCCCACTCACGATCTTCCCGAGATCCTCGAAACAGAGGAGGTACCCCCCGAGCGTAACGCGCTTGACCGTCTGATCGTACGTGGTGGCCGGGCGATTTCCTGGCTGGTGCTGGTGGCGATGGGCATTAGCGTCGTGGAAGTTTTCATGCGTTACGGTTTTAACAATCCCACCTCCTGGGTACACGAAACCGTGGTATTCCTGATCGCCGTTATTTTCGTGCTGGGCGGCCCAGCAGCCATGGCGCGCAATAGCCATATTCGCGTCAAGGTGCTCTACGACAGCGCAGGGCCAACATTGAAGTGCTGGATGGATCGCTTTAATGACCTGCTGACGCTGATTTTTTGCATGTCGATGAGCTATGCCGCTTTTTATATGTTCTGGGGTGCAACGCATAACCCGCTCGGCGAATGGTCGCTGGAACGCTCCGGCACCTCCTGGAATCCGCCCTTTCCTGCCATGGTCAAGGGCATGATTTTCTTTGCTCTGACACTGATGACACTGCAGGCCTTGCTGCATCTATGGCAATCGATTAAGGCGAAGCCCCGTACCGGCACCGAGGAGACGCGCTGATGGATATTTCAACCGCAACGATCCTCATGGTGGGGGCTATTTTCGCGCTGTTGGTTACCGGTCTTCCATTGGCGTTTATCACCGGCTTGGTGGCCATGGCCTTTACCTTTGGCTGGTTTGGCGAGGCGGCGCTGCCGCTGGTCACCAGCCGTGTTTATGGGTTTATCACCGAGTATTCGCTGGTGGCAGTGCCCATGTTCGTGTTGATGGCATCACTCTTGGATCGGTCCGGCATCGCCAAGGATCTGTTTAACGCCATGCGCGTTTTTGCCGGCCGTCTCCCGGGTGGCGTCGCGGTGCAGACCATCGTGGTGGCCTTCTTCCTGGCCGCCCTTTCGGGCATTATCGGCGGGGAGATCGTCCTACTAGGGATTCTGGCGCTGCCGCAGATGCTGCGCCTGGGCTATGACAAGCGCCTCTCCATTGGCGTGGTGTGTGCCGGGGGCGCCCTGGGCACCATGATGCCACCGTCCATCGTGCTGATTATCTATGGCCTGATCGCCAGTGTATCGATTGCCGACCTGTTCGCCGCGGCCGTTACGCCCGCCATCATCCTGATGGGCTCCTATATCGCCTACGTGCTGGTGCGCTGCCTGAAGAATCCCGCGCTGGGCCCGCCGCTGGATAAAGACACCCAGGACAATCCTTTCGCCAGTAAGCTTGACGCGGTCAAAGCCATTCTGCTGCCAGGGCTAATTGCCTTTCTCGTGCTGGGCACTATCTACGGCGGTATCGCCTCGGTCACCGAGGCGGCGGCCATGGGCGTTTTCGGCGTACTGCTCGCCACCATTGTGCGCGGCGAGTTCACCCCCAGCATGCTGCATCATAGCCTCGGCCAGACCATGAACACCTGCGGCATGATCATCTGGATCGGCATCGGTGCCGCCGCCCTGGTAGGCGTCTACAACCTGATGGGGGGCAACCGCTTTGTGTCGAGCTTGATTCTCGGGCTCGACGTCGCGCCGATTGTGATCATCCTGGTGATGATGGCGATCATGCTGGTACTCGGGCTATTTCTCGACTGGATCGGGATCGCCATGCTGGCCCTGCCGATCTTTCTGCCCATCGTCACTCAACTGGGTTTCGACCCGATCTGGTTCGGTATTCTGTTCGCCGTCAATATGCAGGTGTCGTTCCTGTCACCGCCCTTCGGGCCCGCCGCCTTCTACCTTAAAAGCGTGGCACCGCCGGATATCAGCCTGAAGGATATCTATCTTTCCGTACTGCCCTTTATGGCCATTCAGCTGTGCATACTCGCGGCGCTATTGATGTGGCCGCAACTGGCCATTTGGCCACTATGATAACCGCCCCCTGCATGAGGAGAACGCCATGCGATTGATTCAATGTGACCACCAGGGCCAGGTTCGCGCCGCCCTGGTCGAGAGCGACGAGCAGGTCAGACTGCTCGACGGCGACACCTACACCCTGGCCAACCGGGCGATTAGCGCCGGTAAGCCGCTCAGCGAGATAGTGACAGAAGCGCTGACCGACACCCGCCTTGATTACCAGGCGCTGGTCGACGATAAGCGCCTGCTGCCACCGCTGACGCATACCGACCCGGCGCACTGCCTGGTGACCGGCACTGGCCTCACCCACCTGGGCAGTGCCGATACCCGCTCGGCGATGCACGCCAAAGCGCAAGCGGCTGAAGAGGATATGACCGATTCAATGCGCATGTTCAAGCTGGGCGTGGAAGGCGGCAAACCCGATGCAGGCCAGCTTGGTGCCCAGCCGGAGTGGTTCTACAAGGGCGATGGCCAGTGCGTGGTGGCGCCGGAAGCCGAGATCCCCTCCCCGGCCTTCGCCGAGGATGCGGGGGAGGAGCCTGAGCTGGCGGGCCTTTACGTGATTGGCAACGATGGCCAACCCTGGCGCGTCGGCTATGCTTTGGGTAACGAGTTTTCTGATCACGTCACGGAGCGCTTCAACTACCTGTGGCTGGCCCACTCCAAGCTACGCGCCTGCAGCTTTGGGCCCGAGCTGTTGATTGGCGAGCTGCCCGCGCACCTGGAGGGCACCAGCCGTATCCAGCGCAGTGGCGAAACCGTGTGGGAGAAACCCTTTTTAACCGGCGAGGCCAATATGGCCCACAGCTTGGCCAACCTGGAGTATCACCACTTTAAATACCCGGGTTTCCGCCGCCCCGGCGATGTGCATGTGCATTTTTTCGGCACCGCAACGCTAAGCTTCGCCGACGGCATCAAGGTGCGCGAAGGCGATCGCTTCGAGATCAATATCCATGAATTTGGCCGCGCCCTGCGCAACCCGCTTCGGGTTGAAGCAGACGCACCGGCCATCAGCGTGAAACCGCTTTAACAACTGAATTTTCACACCAGCAGGAGGCTGTATGACTCTGGAAGGCAAACTACTTATTGGCCAGCAGGCCATCAGCGGTAAACAGGCGGACATTCAAGCCGTCAATCCCGCCACTGGCGAGACACTAGACCCTGTCTACCCCGGCGGCGGCAAAGCGGAAGTGGAGCAGGCGTGTGAACTTGCCGAAGCGGCGTACGCCACTTACCGCGAAACCTCGCTTGAAGACCGCGCCGTGTTCCTGGAGACCATCGCCAGCGAGATCGAGGCAATCGGCGAAGAACTGACCGAGCGTGGCGTCGCCGAAACCGGACTCCCCGAAGCGCGCCTGCAGGGCGAACGTGGCCGCACCTGCGGCCAGCTACGCTTGTTCGCCAACGTGGTACGGGCTGGCGAGTGGCTCGATGTGCGCATTGACCCCGCGCTACCCGACCGCGAACCGATGCCGCGTGTCGACCTGCGCCAGCGGCATATTGGCCTGGGCCCGGTGGCCGTGTTTGGCGCCAGCAACTTCCCGCTGGCTTTCAGCGTGGCCGGTGGCGACACTGCCTCGGCATTGGCCGCTGGCTGCCCGGTAGTGGTCAAGGGCCACTCCGCCCACCCCGGCACCTCGGAGTTGGTCGGCCGCGCCATTCAGCGCGCCGTCGCCAAATGCAACCTGCCTGAAGGCGTCTTCTCGCTGCTGTTTGGTTCCGGAAAGGAGATCGGTCAGGCGCTGGTCGCCGACCCGCGCATTCAGGCGGTGGGCTTCACCGGCTCACGCAGTGGCGGTACGGCATTAATGGCCACCGCCCAGGCGCGGCCGCAGCCGATCCCGGTCTACGCCGAGATGAGTTCCATCAACCCGGTGTTCCTGCTGCCGGAAGCGCTCAAGGCACGCGCCAAAGCCATCGCCGAAGGCTTCGTCGGTTCCCTCAACATGGGCGCCGGTCAGTTCTGCACCAACCCTGGCCTGGTGATCGGGGTGAAGGGTGCCGATCTTGATGCCTTCATCGACACCGCTGGTGAAGGCGTCAAAGGTAGTGCCGCCCAGACCATGCTCACACCGGGCGTTCATGGTGCCTACAACGATGGCATCGGTGCCCTGGCTAATCATCCCAACGTTCGCAACGTCGCCCGTGGTCAGGCTGGCGAAGGCCCGAATGCTTGCCAAAGCGGGCTATTTGTCGCTAGTGCGACCGACTTCCTGGCGGATGAGGCTCTGCAAGCCGAAGTATTCGGTGCCAGCTCACTGGTCATTGAATGCGCCGACATCGACGAAATGCAGCGGGTCGCTTCCCAGGTCGAAGGACAGCTCACCATTTCGCTACACATGGATGACGGCGACCTGGCGACCGCCAAGCAACTGCTGCCCACCCTGGAACGCAAGGCGGGCCGGATTCTGGCCAATGGCTGGCCAACCGGGGTGGAAGTATGCCACGCCATGGTGCACGGCGGCCCTTATCCGGCGACGTCGGACTCCCGCACCACCTCAGTAGGCAGCGCGGCGATTTTCCGCTTCCTGCGCCCGGTGTGCTACCAGGCATTGCCGGAAGGGTTACTGCCCGAGGCGCTCCGTGACGGCAACCCCTATGGGGTATCCCGTTTGGTCGATGGCAAGCGTGAATAAACGAGCGTCACTTGAGACGTTACTCGATAAAGGCGTCGGTGGTTTCACGATGACCGTATAGAAACGCATCGGCAACCTGGCGCAGCGGGGCAATATCCACCTCGCTGCGTTTTTTTGCGATCAACTCGCCAAACCGCGCGTAGAGACCTTGATATTCGCGCTCTTCAGCGTCGATGAGGACGTCGCCGTCAATCACTAGACGGCAGCCGCCCTGAGTAAGGCTCAGGCGGCTTCCATCACTGTCGATATGCATATCCCAGGTGGGCGGGCCGGGCTGACGAAAGTCAAAATCAGCCTCAATCGCCGCGCCTTCTGGATCGGTGAAGGAGAGCTCCGCTGCAATGGGGGTTTGCGCATTACTGGGTACCTGCAGCCGTGCTTTTTGCAGGAAAAATGGCTGCGGCAATATAGCAGTGGCAATCGACAGCGCGTTAATACCTGGGTCAAATACGCCCATGCCACCGACCTCCCATATCCACGCTTGGCCTGGGTGCCATACCCGCACGTCTTCCTTCCATTCGATCTCTACCCGCTGCACATGACGCTCACTCAACCACTGCCGGGCCTGTGCCACGCCGGGGGCAAACCGCGAATGCCAGGCGGCAAACAGGCTAACACCCTGCCGGGAAGCGGTGGCAATCAGGTCCTCCACTTCGCTTAGCGTTGCCCCTGGCGGCTTTTCCAGCAGCACGTTCTTGCCGCGCAAGAGCGCCGCCCGCGCCTGGGAGTAGCGCAGGTGGGTTGGCGTACAGATCGCGACGGCGTCGATATCCGGATGGGCATCCAGCATCGCTTCCAGGCCTTGATAGCCAGGTAAATCCGGCAATGAAGCATAAGGATCCGCCGTGGCGACAAGCTGGCAATTTGGGGTGGCGGCTATCGCCGGCAGGTGCTGGTCGCGGACGATCTTGCCCACGCCAACCAGGCCAAGGGTGAAGTCAGACATACGCTTACCTCAATTGAAATGCTCACTCTAGAACAGCGATCGGGGGTCAGTGTGCGGTATGGAGCAGCTCAACAGAGCGCCCTAATGAGCTGGCGCTATGTTCAAGCCCCAGCGCCTCCGCGGTCCCCGCCAACACCGCTTGGGAAGCTAAAAAAGCCTCACGGGGTCGGCGCAACCGAATGCTCTCCATGAGATGTCGATGGCGCTCCAGGCTCTCTTCAGGGTCGGAGGCACTCTCGTTGGACATGGATATCAGCATATAGATGGAGGGCCGCAGGATATGCGATAGCTGCGCCCAGACAATATTGTGGGTCGCCCTGAAAATCGCTTCGTGAAAGGCGATATCGCATTCGCTATGCAGCCGTCGCTCTTCTTCGCAAGTCGCATTGCGCAGGTTCTGCCCCAGGCCTTCGAAGGCTTCCTCGATGGCAACCAGATCCCGCGCCTTGGCACGCTTGGCGGCGGTCATCGCCACATAGGGTTCAACGTCCAGACGAAAGGCGAGGATTTCGCGCTGAATATCCGGGTTGGGCGCCGCATAGCGGGTCAACCAGTCGGTCACCTGGGCATCGAGAATATGCCACTCCGAGTATTCACGCACCTTGGAGCCATGGCCGGAGATACGCTCGATAATGCCCGCATCCACCAACTGGCGCAGGTCGCTGCGCACCGCTGAGCGATTGATCGCGAAGCGTTCGCACAAATCCAGTTCACGGGGGACAAAATCGCCAGGATGATAACGTCCTCCAAAAATCTCCTCGGCGAGATGTTCGGCGATACTGGGGCGAGCGGCGGGTTTCCTTATAGATGAAGTCAATGCGGTAGGCCCCTGTTTCAATTCCTGTCAATCATAACGTATTTGAACGGTCGACTGTCACTGAAATGGCATCAAGCCCGGCTCGCTGTCTCAGCTCCAGCCGCCGTTCATAGAGGCCTTTAGCGCTCAACGTACCCAGTACCAGAACGCCGCCAACCATGGCCACCGGTGCTGGCTGTTCGGCCAGAATCCACCAGGCCAGCAGCGTGCCTATCACCACTTCCAGAAGTAACAGCAAACCGACTTCAGCGGACGGGAGATACAGCGGCCCGCGCTGCAGCAGCGTCACGCCGCAAGGCACAATAATCAGACAGAGCAGGATCACCACGGCTAGCTGGTTGGTGGCTGGCAGGGACGGTTCGCTCCCCGCCAGCCAAAACAGCCCGGCAATGCTACCCACGACGATACCGTTAAACACCAGCATGGGGCTCATATCCACCCCTGGGCGCGTCCGGCATAGGGTGAAGTTGATCGCCAGAGTTGTCGCCGCCATCAAGGCGAAAGCGTTACCCAACCAGGAACCAGCGCCCGCGTCATCAAGAGCGATCATGGCGATACCCAGCATGCAAACAAAGATGGCTAACCAGGTACGTCTGGGCAGACGCTCCTTGAGGATGATCCAGGAGAGTACCGCCGCCATTAACGGTGAACTGGCCAGTATCATCAGTACGTTGCCCGCTTTCGTGTACTGGTTGCCCAACACGAAGCCGCAGGTGGTCAGGCTGAACAGCAGCGCTACGGCGATGCCCGTCCAGCCACAGCGACGGTAGGCCGCCAGGGTGCCTCGCCCGTAGCGCAGCAGGGCGATCAGTAGAAAACCCAACCCTGAAAGAAAGCCACGCCACATCAAAATTTCTGCATCGGGCAGGTCGGCCACTTTGATCAGCAGGGCGTCAGGCGCCATGATGATCGCGCCACCCGCGGTCAACAGCAGGCCCTGCTGACGATGCGACAAGGTACTCAAATGACTCATTCTGGTGCTTGCCCTTTTAGTGCTAACGGCCTTTAGTGACCGCCCCTCTAATGATTGTCCCTGGGCGGATGCTGGCGGGCCACATCGCGATACTTGCTTGCTGTCTCCAGCGTCATACCACGATCCAGCGGCTCCACCATGCTGCGCTGGATCTCTTGCCAGGGCGTCTGGTGACCGGGGTAGCGATAGCCCCCCTGCTGGGCCAAGCGCTCCCGGCGCGCTTCCAGTTCACCGGCATCAATCAACAGCTTCACTTCGCCGCGCTTGAGATCGACCCGCAGCCGGTCGCCTCTTTCCAGCAGCGCCAAGCCGCCGCCGGTAGCCGCTTCCGGTGAGGCATTGAGAATCGATGGCGAACCGGAAGTGCCCGACTGGCGACCATCGCCGAGGCATGGCAGGGACTCGATACCTTGTTTGATCAGCGCTTCCGGCGGCTGCATATTGACCACTTCGGCACCACCGGGGTGGCCGACGGGACCTGCGCCACGCATCACCAGGATGGTGCGCGCGTCGATGTTGAGCGCCGGGTCATCAATACGCGCGTGATAATCCTCGGAGCCATCGAATACCACCACCTTGCCTTCAAAGGCATCGGGGTCGTTGGGGTCATTCAGGAAGCGTTCGCGGAAATCACGGGAGATCACGCTGGTCTTCATCAACGCCGAGTCGAATAGATTGCCCTTGAGATTGAGGAAGCCCGCGTGCTCGACAAGCGGGTCGGCATAGCGACAAATCACATCGGCGTCACGGGTTTCGCGGCCTTCCAGATTATCGCCAATGGAGCGGCCATTGACCGTCAGCGCATCGCCGTGCAGCTTACCGGCGGTATGTAGCTCATGGAGGATCGCCGGAACGCCCCCGGCGCGATGGAACTCTTCGCACAGGAAGGCACCCGCCGGCATGACGTTGGCCAGCAGTGGAATCTCATGGCCCAGCCGCTGCCAATCATCGTTATCCAGTTCAATGCCCGCATGACGGGCAATGGCATTAATGTGCACCGGCGCGTTTGAAGAACCGCCCAACGCCGAACACGCCACGATGGCGTTCTCAAACGCTTCCCGGGTCAGGATATCCAGCGGCCTGACATCTTCCCAGACCATATCGACGATTCGCGTGCCGGTATCGTAGGACACCATGGCACGCTCCTTGTAAGGCGCAGGAATGACCGCAGAGCCTGGCAGGCTCATGCCCAGCACCTCAGCCATGGAGTTCATGGTGGAGGCGGTGCCCATGGTATTGCAGTGGCCAATTGAAGGCGCCGAGTCGCTGGCCCGGGAAAGAAACTCGGCGTAGTCGATATCCCCCGCCGCCAGACGCTTGCGAAGCTCCCAGATAATCGTGCCCGAACCGACCCGCTCGGCACCGCGCCAGCCATTCAGCATCGGCCCACCGGACAGCACAATGGCCGGGATATTCACCGTTGCCGCCGCCATCAATGCCGCTGGCGTGGTTTTATCACAGCCAGTGGTCAATACCACGCCGTCCAACGGGTAGCCATGCAACACCTCCACGATGCCTAAGTAGGCGAGATTACGATCCAGCGCAGCGGTGGGCCGCCGGACATTTTCGTGGATAGGATGCATGGGGAATTCGAACGGCACCCCCCCGGCCGCGCGAATACCGTCTTTGACCCGCTTGACCAGCTCAATATGATGACGGTTGCATGGGGTCAAATCGGACCCCGACTGACAAATACCAATAATCGGCTTACCGCTGGTCAGCTCATCCAGCGTAATGCCGTAATTGAGGTAGCGCTCGATGCATAGCGCCGTGGTGCCGGGATGATCAGGGTTGTCGAACCAATAGCGTGACCGTAACTGCTCAGGGGTTATGCGTTGAAAATTGGCCATGGTGTCGCTCCACGCCTAGAGTGAATATAGAAGTTAGTAAGCAAGGTACGCTTTCTTCACTTCCAGGTCGACACATACAAAAGTATATGTTGAACATACAGTAGAAACGTTAGACATTAGCCTAGGGATTGCGGTGCTTACCTATCAGAGGCCACGCCGCTGACATACAACTACAACAGACACCACGCTGCAGTTCGCTCGCAAAATACCCTCAGTGAAGTGTTCTGCGGCACGCCAGGAGAGTAACAATGCATTATCTTTGGAAACGCACCCTGTTAATGACCGGTGCCACGCTGCTCAGTTCAGGCATGGCTTACGCGCAAACGCCTGATCTTTCCGACCCGCCCGAGATTGATGGCGAGAAGGTGGGTGACCATGGCAGCGTTACCTTACGCATGGGGCTTGGCTTGGCCGAAAGCTCGCCCCAGTACATCTCCAGCGAGTACTTCGCCGATATTCTTGACCAGCGTAGCGACGGTCGCATTACGGTTAACGTCTTCCCCAACAGCCAGCTCGGTGACGACGTGCAGATGATGGAAATGCTGCAAACCGGCACGCTGGATATGACCTATCCTTCCTCGTCTCCCGCAACGAGCTACGTCGAGGAACTGGCGGTATTTGACCTGCCCTTCTTGCTGCCCACCCGAGAAGCAGCTGTTGCGGCGATGCGCAGCGAAGCCGCCCAGGAGATGCTCGATGCCTTTGACGGTACTGGCATCAAAGCCCTCGCGTTCTCTGAAAATGGTTTCCGTCAGCTATCCAATAGCGCCCGGGAAGTCTCCTCGCCAGAGGATGTCGCAGGCCTGGACGTTCGCGGCTTGGCAATTCGCACCATGGAAAACCCGGTACATCTGGATATCTGGGAAGCGCTGGGCGCCAACCCCACGCCCATGGCCTTTGGGGAACTGTTCTCGGCCATGGAACAGGGCGTTGTTGACGGCCAGGAAAACCCCTGGAGCACTATCCTGACTTCCAATTTCTACGAGGTTCAGGAATTCGGTTCGGAAACCCGCCACGTCTACACGCCTTTTATCAAGATGATTTCCGAACGCACTTGGGACGATTTAGATCCTGAGTACCAAGCGCTTATTCAAGAAGCCGCGCTGAAAGCAGCCGATTACGAAATCCAGCTTTCTGCCGAGTACGACGACTGGTCGCGTAATCAGCTTGAAGAACGCGGTATGAAGATCACCCGCCTTGATGACGAGCAAATTGCCGCCTTCCAGGAAGCGGTACAGCCCGTTTATGAAGAGTGGGCACCCCGCATCGGCGAAGACCTGGTAGAGGAATTCCAGCAGATCGCCGAATCGTCCATGACGGAATAAGCGTCGCGTTACTTTCGCTCTGTTAGCCAAGACAAGGGGCACTGGCCCCTTGTCTTGTCGTTATTCGCCTCTGCGGAGAGCTTATGGACTTCCCCGATACGCAAATTCCAGATACGGCGGCCTTTCTCGACGACCCACAGCGCCAACCGTTGGAAATAGACCCCGAGCAGCGCCAGGGGCCCGCGTTGTTTCGCTGGCTGACGCTGGCCATGGAACACGTGATTGCAGCATTGCTGTTAGCGTTAATCATCTCGGTATCGGTCAATGTGGTGGGTCGCGCCGTGTTCAACAATTCCGTGCCCTGGGCCGATGAGCTGGCCCGCATGCTGTTCATCTGGCTGATTTTCCTCGGCGCGGCGGCGGCCTTTGCGCGCTTTGAGCACATCGCCGTGGATATCCTGGTTCGTCGGCTACAGCCGCGCGCCGCCCATATGCTGTATCTGCTCCAGCACGTCATTATCATTATCTTGATGGGTGTCATCATCTGGGGTGGCTTTCTGGTGATGTCGCGCGCATCCGGTCAAACGGCCATCCTGAATGTGCCCTGGAATCTCGTTAACGTCTCATTCGTGCTTTGCGCATGCTTTATTGGTGCAGTGTCTATCTGGCGCGCCTGGAAGAGCATCCAACAAATACGTTCCCCCAACGCAACGCCGAACGCCGATGGAGGCTGCTAAACCATGCTATGGATTTTTCTCGGCATCCTGTTTGTTTCGTTAGCTTTGGGCCTGCCGATTGCATTTGGCTTGGGCATCGCCGCCGTGGTGATGGCGGTGCTCTCTGATATACCACTCTCGATCCTGATCGAGCAGTCGATTCGTGGCGTAAACAGCTTTCCCCTGCTGGCCATTCCGTTCTTTATCATGGTCGGTGAAGTCATGAGCAACGGCGGCATCGCCCGTCGCCTCATGGAGCTGGCCGGTGCCCTGGTGGGTTTCGTGCGCGGCGGCCTGGGCCAGGTGGCGATTACCGGCTCGATGTTCTTCGGTGGGATTAGTGGCTCGGCCGTCGCCGATACCGCCGCCACCGGGGCGATGATGATCCCCTCGATGACCAAACAGGGGTACACAGCGCCACAGGCCACCGCCATCAACACCGTCTCGTCGGTCATCGGCATCATTATTCCACCCTCTATTCCGCTGATTCTGTTTGGCATTGTCACCGAGACGTCGATCAGCCGCCTGTTCATCGCGGGCATTGTGCCGGGGATACTGATCGGTTTCGGGCTCATGACGACCACCTTCATCATGGCCACCATCGGCCACGCAGGGCAGACCCGTAAATTCCGTTTTGATGTGTTATGGCAAGCCTTCAAAGCCGCATGGCTGGCGTTGGTACTGCCAGTGCTCGTCATCGGCGGCATCATCGGCGGTATCTTCACCGCCACCGAGGCGGCCGTTGCCGCCCTGCTTTACTCGCTGTTCATATCGCTGGTGGTCTACCGCGAATTCAAGATTACAGCGCTCTGGGGCATGCTGATCCGTACTGCCCGCTTGACCGGTATGGTCCTGCTATTGCTGGCCTTCGCCACCGTCATTGCCTGGTTTTTAACCATCAATATGGTGCCACAAACGCTGGTCACACAGGTCCAGGCGATCACCCAGGACCCCTTCCTGCTGTTGTTGATCGTTGCCGGGTTGCTGCTGCTGGTGGGGTTTGTCATGGACCTGACCCCCGCGATGGTCATCATGGCGCCGATGCTCACCCCCATTGTCGAGTCCGTTGGCATCGACCCGGTGTATTTCGGCGTACTGATGGCATTTATCCTCGGCATCGGCCTTTTGACACCCCCGGTAGGCACCTGCCTTTACGTCGGTTGCGGTGTCGGCAAGGTCTCCATGGAGCAGCTCGTCAAAGCCATGCTGCCCTACTACGCCACACTGTTGGTGGTGCTGGTCATTCTGATCGCTTTCCCGGGCATTGTGACCTGGTTGCCTGACCTCACCGCTGTTCGCGGTAACTGATAACTGAGTCTCTATATGGATAAGGCATGCAAACGATGATAAGTCCACACGAACTACTGCCGACTGACCTGGACAAAGCCTTGTTAGTTGGCCGCGTATGGCAGGAGGGCCCACGCCCTGGGCCCGCGCTGGTCGCGGTGCGCGATAGCCAGGTTATCGATATTTCCCAGTCGGGGCCGACCATGGCCGACCTGTTGGAACGTGACGATGTGCTGGATGTCGTGCGTAAAGCGGAAGGGCCGAGCCTTTGCAGCCTTGATACGCTACTCACCAACTCCCAACAGTCACCGCCACAGGCGCCTTACCTGCTCGCCCCCTGCGACGTGCAGGCCGTTAAGGCCTGCGGCGTGACCTTTGCTGTCAGCCTGCTGGAACGGGTGATCGAGGAGCAGGCGGGCGGCGATTCGGCCAGGGCGGCCGAGTTGCGCAGCGACTTACAGGCACTCATAGGCAAAGACCTTTCCAAGATCAAGCCTGGTTCCGAGGAGGCGATGTCGCTTAAAAAAGCGCTCCAGGAACGTGGCGGCTGGTCGCAATACATGGAAGTCGGCATCGGGCCCGATGCCGAGGTGTTTACCAAAGCGCAGCCGCTGTCCTCGGTGGGCTTTGGCACGACGGTAGGCCTGCACCCGGCCTCCCAGTGGAATAACCCCGAGCCGGAAATTGTCCTGGCCGTGGATAGCCGCGGCCAGGTGCGCGGCGCTACCCTGGGTAACGACGTCAACCTGCGTGACGTCGAAGGCCGCAGCGCCCTGCTGCTCGGCAAGGCGAAGGATAATAACGCCTCCTGCTCACTGGGGCCGTTCATTCGCCTGTTTGACGACCACTTCGATATCGACAGCGTGCGCAATTGCCAGGTATCGCTGTGTATCGAGGGTGAGGACGACGACTTCCTGCTCCAGGGCGAAAGCGATATGCGCGAAATCAGCCGCGACCCGCTGGACCTGGTCAGCCAGACCATCGGCGACCATCACCAATACCCCGATGGCTTCATGCTGTTTCTGGGCACCATGTTCTCGCCGATTCAGGACCGTGACGGTGAAGGTCAGGGCTTTACCCATCACCTTGGCGACCGCGTCACCATCGCCACTCCAGCCCTGGGCGCTCTGGTCAACCCGGTGGGCAGAAGCGATCAGTTGCCGCCCTGGACCTACGGCATTCGCGAACTGATGCGCCATCTGGCCTAACATCCCTATCATCAAAGAGTCGACAGATGGCAATGACGAACGACGACTTTCTTGACGAACTCAAAGCACTGCTTGGCGACAGCGGTGTATTGCGTCACCCCAATGATATAGCACGCTATGTCAGCGATTGGGCGGGGGACACGCTCGGTACACCGCTTGCCGTTGCCCGCCCGGCGAATACCGAGCAAGTCGCCGAGGTGGTCAGGCGCTGCTATGAACACGACATTGCGATGACGCCCCAGGGTGGCCACAGCGGCCTAGTCGCCGGGGCATTGCCCGCCGCAAATGGCCAGGAACTGGTGATCAGCCTGGAGCGTTTGAATCGCGTGCGCGCCATTGACCCGGTCAACTTCACCATCACCGTAGACGCAGGCTGCATTCTCGAAAACGTCAAACTTGCCGCCGCGGAACATGACTGCGACTTCCCGCTATCACTGGGCGCCCAGGGTAGCTGTCAGATTGGGGGGAATATCGCCACCAATGCCGGCGGGCTTAACGTGCTGCGCTACGGCATGATGCGCGAGCTGGTGCTGGGGCTTGAAGTGGTCCTCCCCGACGGCCGCGTCTGGGAAGGCCTTGACGCCCTACATAAGGACAACCGCGGTTACGACCTTCAACAGCTGTTTCTGGGCAGCGAGGGCACGCTGGGCATCGTCACCGGCGCGGCACTTAAACTCTCCCCACGCCTTACCCAGAATCGCACCGCGCTGCTCGGCCTGCCATCGGTACAGGCGGTGATCGATCTGTACGGTCTGGCACGCCGCGACTGTTGCGACCTGCTGACCGCCTTCGAGCTGATTCCCCGCCGCTGCATCGAGTTGGCCATCGAAGCCACACCTGAGCTGCGCGACCCGCTGGAAAGCGCCTATCCCTGGTATGTGTTGATGGAAGTCGCCGCCACAGGCCCGATCGACCTAAGCGCTATGCTTGAACAGCTGCTTGAAACAGGCATGGAGCGGGAGTGGGTACTTGATGGCGCCCTGGCATCAAGCGATACCCAATCCGCCCAGCTTTGGCAGTTCCGCGAAAGTATGCTGGAAGGCCAGCGACGGCGCGGTGAGCACCTGCGCACCGATATTTCCGTGCCCATCTCGGCACTTCCCGACTTCGTTACCCAGGCGAGCGAAACAGTGATGGCCGCTTCGCCCGAGTGCGAGATCATTGCCTACGGGCATGTCGGCGACGGCAACCTGCACTTCAATATCCTGCCGCCCATGGCCATGGCCGACAGTGAGAAAAAAGCCCACCTCCACGACCTTGAAGAACGACTGTTTGACGTGCTCGACGACTTCCATGGCAGCATCAGCGCCGAACACGGCATTGGTCGCACCAAGCAAGCGCCCTATCTGGCGCGCTTATCGCCACTTGAGCAAGAGTTGGTCCAGGGGGTTAAAACTTTGTTCGACCCCAAGGGATTGATGAACCCAGGCAGGATTTTGCCGGCAGATGACTAGCAAGCGGCCCGCCTGACATTGTCAGCGGGCGCTTTAGGTAAGAGCTAGGCAGGCCCCACCACATGCTTCACTTCCAGGTACGCACTGAGCCCCCAAGGGCCGAGTTCGCGGCCGATGCCGCTGCGCTTGAAGCCGCCCCAGCCGGTCTCGGGGAGTACCAGTTGCTCGCTGTTGTACCAGATGCTGCCGGCTTTGAGCTGTCGGCCAATGCGTTTGGCGCGCTCGGGGTCGCCGCTGATGACGGTGGCCGCCAGGCCGTAGTCGCTGTCGTTGGCGAGTTGGATGGCTTCAGCTTCGCTGACGACACTTCGTGCACAGAGCACCGGGCCAAAAATTTCTTCTTTCCACAGGCGGCTGTCCACCGGCACATCGCGGTAGAGCGTAGGCGCCAGGAAGTAGCCTTTTTCTGGCAGCGTGCGGTGTTTTACATCGCGCACTGCCTTCAGGCCTTCCTGTTCAGCCAGGTCCAGATAGCCCTGGACCGCGTCGCGCTGCCTGGCGCTGGTCATCGGGCCTAAGTCGGTGCCTTCCGCCAGCGGGTCGCCCAATGTCAGCGCATCCATCCGTTCGGCAAGGGCGGCGTAGAGCGCTTCCGCTATATCTTTGTGCACCAATAAACGCGAGGTCGCGGAACAGATTTGCCCGGCGTTGAAGTAGATGCCTGCCATCACCCAATCAGCGGCCTGAGCGGGGTCAGCGTCTTCCATCACCAGAACGGGGGATTTACCCCCCAGTTCCAGCGATACGTTGGCGGAGCGACTGGCCGCGGCTTTCATGACGGCTTCACCGACACGGTTGCTGCCCGTAAAGGAAATTTTGTCCACATCGGGATGGTGGGTCAGCGGCGCGCCAATGCCTTCGCCGTCGCCGTTGAGAATATTCAGCACGCCCGCGGGCAGACCGATTTCCAGAGCAATTTCTGCCTGCACCCGCTCGGGGAGCGGCGTCACTTCTGAGGGTTTGAGCACGGCCGTACAGCCCGCGGCCAAAGCGGGGGCCAGCTTCCAGGCGCTGGTCACCAGTGGGAAGTTCCACGGGGCAATCAGCCCTACCACGCCGACAGGGTCGTGGTAACAGCGGGCTTCAACACCCTCCATTTCCACGCTGACCAACTCGCCCTGGCGGGCATCCAGCGCCCTGGCCTGCCCGGCGTAGTAGCGATAGCAGGCAATCGCATCGTCAAGATCAATGCCCGCTTCCGCCAGCGGTTTACCGTTGTTGGTCGCTGAAAGCGTGAGGATCGAACCCCGGCGGGCTTCCAGCGCGTCGGCGAACTTTTCCAGGAACGCCGCCCGTGCGGCACCGCCGAGCGCCTGCCAGCCGGGCTGCGCCTGCTGGGCGGCGTTGACGGCGGCATCGACATCCGCCGTATCCCCAGCGGTCACCTGGGCAATGCGTTCTTCGCGGTAAGGGTTCATCACGTCGAGCAGACGGGTACCCTGGGAGACGACCCATTGGTTGTTGATGAATTGGTGATCAAGAATCTGGCTATCTGGCAGCGAAGCGTGTTCCGCGCTTGAAAACGTAGACACCGGGTGACTCCTTTAAAGGTCGTGTTGGCGTAGCCAATCATCGATAAGTTGCTTGAGATGCTGGCCGCTAAAACTGGGGAAGTGTCCGCCATGCACCGTGCGCACCGGCAGCTCTCTAAGCCGTCGCATACTGGCGGCATAGTCGGTGAGGTCGCTGTGCCACAGGTCTTCAATCAACGGACCATCGTAAATCAGGTCGCCCGAGATCAAGGTTTGCGTCGCGGATTCCCATAGCGCAATACCGCCGGGAGAATGCCCTGGGGTATGAATCACTTCCCACTGTCGATTGCCTAAATCCAACACCTCACCATCCTCTAATGGGCACACCATTTGCGGCGCGGTAATGCGGTAGCGTTCGTGGGAATAGGGCGCTGGCGGCAACGCTTCGAACATGTCGTCGCTGAGAAACTGCGCTGCCAGGGTGCGTGTATTATCCGGCGAATTCAGAATGTCTGCCTCAGCCCGATGCACATGGCAGCAATCAAATTCATGGGCCGCACCAATATGGTCAAAGTGGGTATGGCTGGCCACTGCCAAGATGTCACGCTGGCTAAGCAGCGCAACGTGTTGGCGCAGCGGTATGGCACCCAGAGCAAAATCCACCACCATACCGCGCTCGCTGCCCTGGACATGCCAGATATTGCAGCGATAAAACGGCTTGATCCACGGCTCGTCGATCAAGGTAATACCGTCCGCCTTGGCGGCGGTACGGTACCACTGGTGTTCGTCAATACGCGTCAAGTTCATGCTGTCGCTCGCCTGGTGATGGCTACTTTGCTGACAACGTAATAGAGCCCGCCGGTAATCACAAACACGGGCAGCGAAGCACCAAAGTCCAGCGGTGCCACCCAGTTCCAGTAATACGCCAAAAGCGCCCCTACCGCATAGCTGCCCAACGCCAGCCAGTTAAATGCAGGCAGGCTATCGGCCTGTTGAATCAGTTGCGCCGAGGTGTAGCGCTGGCGACCCAGCAGGAAGTAATCGACGATCATCAGCGAAAAGGCGGGAATAAAGACGCTGCCAATAATCAGTAGAAACGTCTGGAACTGATCGAGAATACCGGGGATCAGTGCACCGATCACGGACACGACGCCAATGATCAACGCTGGCTTCCAGAACGGCACCTTGGGGCGCACGCTCATGAATGAAAGCGTCGCGCTGTAGACACACATGACGTTCGTCGTCAGTACTGAAAAGAAAATCACCAGCGCCGCCGGCAGCCCAAACCCGAAACCGCTCAGCAGGGCGGTGGGATCGTAGGTCTGCTCCATGCCTTCGGCGATGGATAGCGCCGAGACCGTGGCGCCCAGCCCCATGGCAATCAAGGTGGCCGTCACATAGCCGCCCCAGGTACCGACGACCGCTGCCTTCAACGTACGGCAGTGGCGATTATAGTCCGCCGCGAGCGGTATCCAGGAAAAAGCAGTGGCCACGACGATATCGAAGATCACGCCGCCGCCCAGCACGCCTTCCGGCTCCAGTTGGGTAATGCTTGGCAGGTCGTAATGGCGATTGAGCGCAAACAGCACCACCGCCGATAGCCCCACCATTAACAGCGCTGCGATTTTCTCGACCTTTTCGATACCCAAGTGTCCGCGAAGGGCGATCAGCACCACCAGGGATTCGCACAACACCGTAAACAGCGCCACATTGGAATAGCCCGTCAGGCTCTCCACCGCGTAGTCGAGGCTCATGCCTGCCAAGAGCGCCTGAATCCAGCTCCACGCAATCAGCGCCAGCAGGTTCACCCAGGCAGGAAAGTTGGCGCCTTTTCTACCGAAGGTACCCCGCGCCAGCACCATGGTCGTCATCCCGGTTCGCTGGCCCATGACCCCGATCAACACCAGCGGGATAATGCCGATCGCCGAGCCTACCGCGATCAGCAGCATGGCATGCTGAAAAGTGAGATCCGGCACCAAGAACATACCGGTCAATATGGTGGTAACAACGACGTTGGCGCCCAACCACAGCGCGAAGGTTCCAGGCAGACCGAGACTGTGTTCCACGTCGTCTGCCGACAGCGTATCCTGGCCTAATACATGATTATTCTTCATTGTTGTCTCCTGTTTCGATCAGGTTTGTTTGCCATGCGGCGGCGTTTATCTCGATCAGTAACGGCCCGTTCGCTTCGTGGTTGGTGAGCGCTTTAGCCAACTCGGCGGGGCTTTCTACGAGCACCCCCGGGCAACCAAAGCCTTCGGCCAGAGTGAGAAAGTTCGGCGCCTGAAGGTCCACGCCCAGGCGGGCAACGCCGTTGGCATCCATATAGCGGCGAATCTCTTCGTAACCGGCGTTGTGCCACAGCACGATCACCACCGGCAGACGCTCCTCTACCGCTGTTGCTATCTCAGCGAGGGTAAACATCACCCCACCATCGCCTACCAAGGCCACCACCGGTAGATCAGGGCGACCCAACTGAGCGCCCAGCGCCGCCGGCAGCCCATAGCCCAAGGTGCCGTAGCCCGTTGAGGCGTTGAAATAACGCCTCGGCGCTGGCTGGCTAACCAGGTGATTGCCGGCATACACCGGCGCGGTGGAATCACCTACCAATATCGCCCCAGGCAGATGCTCGGCCAGGGTGTCGTAGAGCGGGACAAAGTCGCTGAAGGCAGGATCGTTTTCTAGATTCAGCGCGCTCAAGGCGTTAGCCGTTCGCTCAATGCCATTACGCTGCATTGCGTCTGGGAAATGCGCCAACAGACGTTCAAGACTGCGTCCGGCGTCCCCCACCAGCCCCAATGTCGTTCGCTGATTGCGCACCAGTTGCTCAGGGTCGAGATCGATCCGGATCAGCGCACCATTAAGATGAAAGCCACCATCAAACACCACGTCATAATCGGTCTCACCAAGCTCGGTACCCACCGCCAGAATCACATCGGCATTGACCGCCAGTTCACGCACCGCGGGTAGCGCGGCGTTAGCCCCCAGATCCAGCGGATGGTCACGGCCCAGCAGGCCTTTGGCATTGATGGTCGTGACCGTGGGCGCATCCAGCTGTTCTACCAGTGCTCGCGCCGCCTCTGGCGCTGCCACGCAGCCACCGCCCAACAGTACCAAGGGTTGCTTCGCTGCATGCAACAAACGGGCGGCTTCGGCAAGCCCTTCCGGGTCGGGAGCAGCACGATAGAGCGTAGGTGCCTGCCAACTGGCCGGTTCATTTACCGGCGCATTAAACAAGTCGATGGGGATTTCGATATGCACCGGGCCAGGGCGTGCGCCATTAAAGACCGCAAAGGCACGGGCCAGCACCTCGGGCAGCGTGTTGGCGTCCAGCAGCGTATGGCTGAATCGCGCCACACCACTGATCATCTGCTGCTGGCTAGGCAGCTCGTGGAGCCGCCCCTGGCCCAAACCCAGCGTATCGCGGCGATTGACGCTGGAGATCACCAGCATGGGAATGGAGTCCGCCAGGGCCTGGCCCATGGCGGTGGCCATATTGGTCATTCCTGGCCCGGTGATAATCAGGCAAACGCCCGGCTTGCCGCTGGCCCGGGCATAGCCGTCGGCCATAAACCCCGCACCCTGCTCATGGCGCGGAGTGATGTGCTGCACATCGCTGCCTTCCAGCCCGCGATAAAGCTCCACGGTATGCACGCCGGGAATGCCGAACAGTGTGCTGACACCGTAGGTATCGCGCAGCAAATGAACCAGCAGCTCGGCACAGCTTATGGTGGATTGATTGCTCGTTACGCTAGTGTTCATTGCAGGCCCCTTAGAAGAAAAACGTATGGGCCATAAAGGCAATGATCGGCAGCGTAATGGCGGTCCGCAGCAGGAAGATCGCCACCAGTTCCCAGAGCTTGATCGGGATCTTCGACTTGAGCAGCAGCGCGCCGATTTCCGACATGTAAATCAACTGAGTGAGCGACAGGCAGGCAATCACAAAGCGGGTCAGCTCGCTTTCGATATTGGTCGCCAGTACCGCCGGCAGAAACATGTCGGCAAAGCCCACCAGCGTCGCGGGCGCTGCCGCTTCTGCCTCGGGAATTCGCAGCAGCTCCAGCACCGGGACCATGGGATAGGAAAGCCAGGTAAACAGCGGGGTAAATTCGGCGAGAATCAGCGCTACCGTGCCAATGGCAAACACCAGCGGCAGCAGTGCGAGGAAAATATCCATGACGTTCAGCAGCGCCAGCTTTGCCAGCTCCCTTGGCCCCGGCGCACCGGCGGCGCGACGCGTGGCTTGCAGCAAGCTGTAACGCAACAGACCTATTTTAGCGGTGGGTTTTTCGCTGATCTGGCACCCTACCGGCTCATAGTAGTCATTGGCTTTGCGCGACAGTGGCGGCAAACGCGGCACGATCACCGCGGCGATCAACCCCGCCACGACCACCGTGAAATAAAACTGCACAAACAGGTGGTTAATATCCACAAAGCTGGTCACGAGCAGCGCAAAGGCAATCGAGACCACCGAAAAGTTGGAGGCAATCACCGAGGCTTCGCGGCCGTTATAGTAGCCCTGCTCATACTGTTGCGTGGTAATCAGTACGCCGACGGTACCCGACCCCATCCACGACGCGGTGGCATCGATAGCACTGCGACCCGGCAGGTTGAAAATCACCCGAAACGGCTTGCGCACCAGGCTGCCGATAAACTCCATGAAGCCGAACTCGACCAGAAACGGCAGCAGCAGCGCAGCAAAGAAGAAGAAGGTCAGTAGCACCGGCGCCAGATCGTTAAGCATCACGCCACCGGTAAACGATGCGGTGACGAATTCGGGGCCTACCTGAAAAAACGTCATCAAGGCAAACAGCGCGCCCAGGATGCGCATACCCAGCCATACAGGCCCGACGTGAAACATTTCGTTCAGCACGCCCGATTTCGCCCAGGAAGGGTTCACCAGTTTGGCGTACAGCGTGGCGACGACCGAGAAGCACAATACCACCGTGGCGATAGCAGGCAGCGCCGCTCCCAGCAGGTTTTGCAACCCATCGGCCATCAGGCCCATGCCGATGTTAATGGTGTCGCCTACCTGAAAGGGCACCAAGAACAACAGCACCCCAATCAGGGAGGGAATTAAGAATTTAATGAGATGGCGCCGCTGGATCGGTTCATCGGCGCTTGGCTCGTCTAACTGCACATGCGAGGACATGGGTTCACCTGTATTGAAGGTTTATTGGAGGTGAGCTGGCGATTTCTGAAGCGGCGGACAACACCGCTTCTTAACTTGCATCGTTATCGTCTACGCCTTGTTAAGTCGGCGCTTTTTATCGCAATTATCGAATTAACTGCCGGTCTTCACGCCCGGCAGTACGCAGAGCATTTCATACAGCAGCGTGGCCCCCATTAATGCCGTGTTGCCGCTTGTGTCATAGGGGGGAGAGACTTCCACCAGATCACCGCCGACAATGTTCAAGCCTGACGCGCCCCGGACGATCTCGAGCCCCTGGGAAGACGTCAGGCCGCCCATTTCCACCGTGCCGGTGCCAGGGGCAACCGACGGATCCAGGGAGTCGATATCAAAGCTGATGTATACCGGGATATCGCCCATCTGTTCGCGCACTTCCTTCATCAACGGCGCCAGCGAGCGGTACCAGCACTCTTCGGCGGGCACAACGCGGAAGCCCTGCTCACGACACCAGTCGAAATCTTCCGCGGCGTATCCCGTCCCCCGCAGGCCTATCTGCACGACCTTGTTGGCGGCCAGCAGCCCCTCTTCCTGGGCACGGCGAAACGGCGTGCCATGGGCAATCGGCTCGCCAAACATGTGCTCATTCACATCGGCGTGGGCATCGACGTGGATCAGCCCCACCGGGCCATGTTTCTTGGCAATGGAGCGCAGTATCGGCAGTGTCAGCGTGTGTTCGCCGCCAAGGGTCAGCGGAATGCAGTCATGCTTGAGCACCTCGTCGTAAAACGCGGTAATGATGTCGACGCTTTTCGGCAGGTGAAAGGTATTGATGGGTACGTCGCCGATGTCTGCCACCTGCAGGCTTTCAAAGGGGGCCGCGCGGGTCGCCATGTTGTAGGGGCGCAGCATGCGCGACTCATCGCGGATCTGGCGCGGCCCAAGGCGTGTGCCCGGGCGGTTTGACGTGCCAATATCCATGGGAATGCCGATAAAGGCGGCGTCCAACCCCTGAGCCGTCTCCTGCGTAGGCAGGCGCATCATGGTCGCGGGGCCGGCAAAGCGTGGCATGCTGTTGCCGCCCATCGGCTGATTAAAGTCCGACATACTCATCTCCAGCTTGTTATTGATTGAGCCATATCCGGCCTGACTACTGTTGAATACTGCAGGTACCGTGCCAACTTCCATTTCGCGCACAGACCGCCATTGAGCGTCGTTAAAAAGCTCTTGTGATGCAAAAATGCATTGAAAATAGGGCCGCTTGATTCAAGAATGCATTATCGATTCAGAAACGCATCAAAGGAGCCCCTGGTGAGCGACATCGATAGCTGCGTCCTGCAAACCATCGTGGAAACAGCCAACGACCATTTCTTCATCGTTGGTGGCGACGGCCGCGTGCTGGATATCAGCCCAGGCGCCGAAGCGGTTTACGGGTTATCACGGGAGGAACTGCTTGCCAGCAGCGTTCAACAGCTACAGGCCGCTGGGGTACTGAAGCCGTCGATTACGCTGGAAGTGATGCGCACGCGCCAACCTGCGCAGCTTATGCAGGTCACCGGGACAGGCCGACGCGTCATTGCTGAAGCCTACCCCGTCTTTGTGGAGGGTAAACTTGAGCGCGTCATCAGCCGCTCCCGGGATCTTACCGACCTGCAACTGCTGCAAGATGAATACGCCCTGCTGCAAAAACGCTTCAGCGAACACTTGAAGCGCAGCCATGCCGCCCCCGATGCCGAAGAACAGGCGCTGGATGACGCCCTGGATGACCTCCAGGTCAGAAGCAACGTCATGCGGGAAATTGCCCTGCTGCTCAAGCGCGTGGCGCCCTCGGATGCCAATGTGCTGATGCTGGGGGAGTCCGGCGTGGGGAAAACCGCCTTCGCCAGACAATTGCACCGCTGGAGCCAGCGCTGTGACGGCCCCTTTATCGACGTCAACTGCTCGGCCATCCCCGAGAACCTCTTCGAGTCGGAGATGTTCGGCTACCAGCCAGGCGCTTTCAGCGGCGCCGCGCGGCAGGGCAAAGCGGGCCTATTGGAGCAGGCCGAAGGCGGCACGCTGTTTCTGGATGAGATCGGCGAGCTGCCGCTACTGATGCAGACCAAACTGCTCAAGGTGATCCAGGATGGCAGCCTGACCCGCTTGGGCGATACCCGCCCAAGGCGGGTGAATTTCCGTTTGGTCGTCGCCACCAACCAGGACCTGGCCAAGCAGGTCGAAGCCGGGCACTTTCGGCTGGACCTTTACTACCGTCTTAATGTCATCCCCGTCACCCTGCCCCCGCTGCGAGACCGCCGCGAGGATATACCCGACTTGGTAGAGGCCTGTCTGAACCGGCTGAACCAGCGCTATGGGCGGCAGAAAATCCTGGGCAATCAGGTATGGTCGACTCTGATGGGCAGTGAATGGCCCGGCAACGTCCGCGAGCTGGAGAACTGGCTGGAAAGAGCCTGGCTTTCAAGCCCCACCGATCAAATCGAAACGCCGACCGTTCATCCCCAAGCGGAACACCCCGCCACGAATCTGGCAAACGCACCAACTTCCTCCAAGACGTCACCCATCGAGCCCCATGAAACCCTCAAACAGTATCTCGCGCGGCTGGAGCGGGAAACCTTTGAAGAATTAAGCACCACGCTGCCCAGCACCTACGCCATCGCCGAACGGCTGGGCATCAGCCAATCCAGCGTGGTACGCAGGCTCCAGCGTTATGGCATTAAAGTCGCCAAGTGATCTTCTGCTTGACACGACGGCTGTCATCAACCATCCATGTAAGTGTCATGCAACTGCAACACCTTCAACACAAGCTGGATCAATAACAACCAACAGCCGGTGATGAGTGTTATGGAGCAATCGCGTATCCGCCTGGAACGCGTTACCAAACGTTGGGACGCGACACCCGCCGTCGACGGTATCTCCTTCGATGTCACGCCCGGGCAATTTGTCATTCTGCTCGGCCCCTCGGGCTGCGGTAAATCAACCACCTTGCGCATGATCGCAGGCCTGGAAGAGGCCAGCGACGGACGTATTTATATCGGCGATCGCGACGTCACCCGCCTGCCGCCGGGGGATCGCGGGCTGAGCATGGTGTTCCAGTCCTACGCGCTGTTTCCGCACTTGAGTGTGGCCGACAACATCGTGTTTGGCCTGCGCAGCCGCAAGGTACCCAAAGCCGAGCAGCGCGAGCGGCTGGCCAAGGTCGCCGAACTCGTTGACCTCACCGACCACCTGAACCGCAAACCCGCCCAGCTTTCCGGCGGCCAGCGCCAGCGGGTGGCACTGGCCCGCTCGGTGATTTCCGAACATCCCATCTGCCTGATGGACGAGCCGCTATCCAACCTGGACGCCCGGCTGCGCAGCGATATGCGCCGGGAAATCAAGGCGTTGCAAAGCCGTCTGAACATGACGGTGATCTACGTCACCCATGACCAGGTCGAGGCCATGAGCATGGGCGACCGTGTGATTCTGATGCAGCACGGCAAGATCGTGCAGGACGGCACCCCTGACGAGCTTTACAACCGCCCGGCCAGTGCCTTCGCCGCCAGCTTTATCGGCAGCCCTGCCATGAACCTGCTGCCACTGGTGGCTGGCGAACACGGCGCTGTGATTGATAGCGAATCCGACATGCCGGTTGCCCCGCTGGAAGCGGCCAACGGTCAGTTGGGCATCCGCCCGGAAGATATCGAGCTACGCCCTGAATCAGCCTCCGGCGTACCGGCAAAGGTGCTCAGCGACGAATACCTGGGGGCCGACACCATCGCCCATCTGGCGGTCGGCCAACATACCCTGCGGATCCGGCTGCGCGGCCGCCATGCGATTACCGGCCAGCACTGCCGGATCGGCTGGCCTGCGTCCGCCGCGCACCTCTTCGCCGAGGATGGCCTGCGTCGTGACGACCTGACCGCTTACTCACTGATGCCCACTGCTCCGACGGAAAGCGAGTTACCCATCGGTTCATCGCAAGACGAAACCCGCCACTCCCAGCTCCAATCCCAACGTTGAGGTGTTCCCCATGCGTGCCCGTATCCCCTTTGCTCTTTCTGCCCTAACCGCTGGTCTGCTAAGCGCCGGTCAGGCCGCTGCCAACGACCCGGTCGAATTGACCATGTACTACCCGGTCGCCGTCGGCGGTGCGTTAACCGATGTAGTCGATGGCTTGGTAGAGGATTTCGAAAATGAGCATCCTGATATCGACGTCGAAGCCATCTACGCCGGCAACTACGACGACACCCGGGTGAGGGCGATGTCGGCGATGGAAGCGGGTGATACGCCACAGCTGTCGGTGATGTTCTCCATCGACCTCTACGAACTGCTGGAGCAAGATGCCATTGTGGCCTTCGACGACCTGGTCGAAAGCGACGCAGAACGCGAATGGCTCGACAGCTTCTACCCCGGCCTGATGGAAAACGGCCGATTGGACGGCAAGACCTACGGCATTCCCTTCCAGCGCTCCACCATCGTGCTGTTCTGGAACAAGGACGCCTTTGAAGCCGCCGGACTCGACCCTGAGACGCCCCCCGAAAACTGGGAACAGATGGCCGAAATGGCCGCCACCGTGCGCGAGGCTTCCGATGGCGAACAGTGGGGCGTCATGGTGCCCTCCACCGGTTATCCCTATTGGATGTTCCAGGCCTTCGCCTTCCAGAACGGCCACCGGCTGATGAGCGAAGACGGCACCGAGGTCTATTTTGATGACCCTGCCGCCATTGAAGCGCTTGAATACTGGGTATCGCTGGCCGATGAGCACGATGCCATGCCTGACGACACCATTGAATGGGGCACGCTGCGCCAGAACTTTATCGAAGAGTCCACCGCGATGATGTGGCACACCACGGGCAACCTGAGCGCCGTGCGTAGCGACGCCGATTTTGATTTCGGCGTCGCCATGCTGCCCATGAAAACCCAGCGTGGCAGCCCCACCGGCGGTGGCAACTTCTACGTCTTCAAGGATACGACGGAAGAAGAGCAGCGCGCGGCCATGACCTTCATCCGCTGGATGACCGCCCCGGAACGCGCCGCTGCCTGGTCGATCGAGACCGGCTATATGGGCGTCAGCCCCGCTGCCTACGAGACCGAGGCGCTGCGCGATTATGTTGAAGACTTCGCCCCCGCCGCCGTCGCCCGGGATCAGCTGGAGCACAGCACGGCGGAGCTCTCCACCTACCAGGGTGGCCGCGTGCGCCGCGCCCTGGACAACGCCGTGCAAGCCGCCCTGACCGGACAGATGAGCCCTGAAGAAGCCCTTACCCAGGCGCAGCAGGAAGCCGAAGCAGTGCTACGCCGCTACGCCCGCTAAGGCGCATTAGAAGAAAACAGGACGCTTCCATGTTCGCCGGGGTTCGCCCCGGCTTTTCCGACTCGCGGTGATCCGCCATGCCCCTAACCGCCCACGGTAAATTACAGCTGTACGGCGCGCTGCTGTTACTGCCCGCTGCCGTACTCCTGGCTGCCTTTGCCTACTTGCCTACCATCATGACCGTCATCAACAGTCTTTTTCTTCCCGGCTTTCGCGGCGAGCCCGCAGCGTTTGTCGGGGTCGAGAACTATCAGGTGCTGTTCGACGACCCAACCTTCTGGCAGGTAGCGCGTAACAACCTGCTCTATGCGCTAGGCACCATCCCCACCTCCATCGCCCTGGCACTGGGCATGGCGCTGTTCGTCAACGGCAAGCTGCCGGGTCGCGGCTTCGTGCGTATGGCCTATTTCACGCCGACCATCCTGCCGATGATCGCCGCCGCCAATATCTGGATGTTTTTCTATGCACCGCAGATCGGCCTGTTCAATAGCCTGCTGGAAACATTGGGATTTTCCGGCGTGAATTGGCTGGGCGATCCAAGCGTGGCCCTCGGCTCGGTGATCGTCATGTCGGTGTGGAAGGAAGCCGGTTTCTTCATGATTTTCTACCTGGCCGCGCTACAGAGTATTCCACCGGAACTCAAGGAAGCCGCTGACCTTGAAGGGACCGGCCGCTGGAGCTTCTTCTGGCGGGTTACCTTTCCGCTACTGATGCCCACCACACTCTTTGTATTGATCAATGCGCTGATCAACGCGGTACGCGTGGTGGATCACCTGTTTATCCTGACCAAGGGTGGGCCCAACAACGCCACCAACCTGCTGCTTTATTACGTCTACGAAAATGCCTTCTCGTTCTTCGACCGCACCACGGCGGCGACCATTACGGTAGTGATTCTTCTGGTGCTCGCCGTGGTCGCAACGCTGAAGTTCACGATCCTTGATCGCAGGACGCACTACCAATGAACACCACAACGACCACTGCGCCCCGCTCTCGTTATGTCTCCATTCCGTCGCTTGAAACGGTGGCCGCATGGCTGCTGGCGGTTATCTGGGTCTTTCCGCTGCTGTATGCGTTCTGGGCCGCCTTTCATCCCAGCGAATTCATGGTGAATTTTGAAATATTCGCCCCGCTGACGCTGGAAAACTTCACCGATGCCTGGTCACAGGCGCCCTTTGCCCGCTACTACCTGAACACCTTTGCACTGGTGACCGGCGTGGTATTCGCCCAGTTTGTGGTCTGTACCCTGGCGGCATTCGCGTTTGCCCGTTTTCCGGTGCCCGGCAAGAACGTCCTGTTCATGCTGGTGCTGATTCAGCTGTTCGTGTTTCCCGAAGTACTGATCGTCGAGAACTACCGTATCGCCAGCGGGCTGGGCTTGATCGACACCATCACCGGGATCGGCCTGCCCTACGTGGCCAGTGCTTTCGGGATTTTCCTGTTGCGCCAGACGTTCAAGACCATCCCCCGGGAGTTGGAGGACGCTGCGCGCATCGAAGGCTGCAACTGGCTGGAAATTTTGTGGAAGGTCTATGTACCGCTGGCCAAGCCCACCTACCTGGCTTACGGCCTGGTCTCGATCAGCCACCACTGGAACAATTTCCTGTGGCCACTCGTCGTCACCAACTCGGTAGAGAGCCGTCCGTTAACCGTCGGGCTGGGCGTCTTTTCGGCACCAGAAACCGGCGTTAACTGGGCGACGGTGAGTGCCGCCACCCTGTTGAGTATCGCCCCTCTACTGGTCGCCTTCCTGCTCTTCCAGCGCCAGTTCGTGCAGTCGTTTTTACGGGCGGGGATTCGCTAGGCAGACGCCCCTCGGGTTTTTCGTGCGACAATTCTCTCTCAGGCACGAGACAAGGAGAGCATTGATGCACGGCGACCCTCACCCGGCAGCCCTCAAGGTACTGCAGGAGGTATTTGGCTACGACAGCTTTCGCGGCCCGCAGCAGGCGATCATTGAGCATGTGATCGCCGGTGGCGATGCGCTGGTGCTGATGCCCACCGGCGGAGGCAAGTCGCTGTGCTATCAGATCCCGGCGCTACTCCGCGAAGGCACCGCCATTGTGGTTTCGCCGCTGATCGCGTTGATGCAGGATCAGGTAGCGGCACTTCAACAGAACGGGGTCAGGGCGGCTTACCTTAACTCCAGCCTCGATTATCACGAGGCGGTCGAGGTTGAGAACCGCCTGCGAGCGGGGGAACTGGATCTTTTGTATGTCGCGCCCGAGCGGCTGGCCACGCCGCGTATGCAGATGCTACTGGAGCAGACCCGGATTGCGCTGTTCGCCATTGATGAGGCCCACTGTGTCTCCCAGTGGGGCCACGATTTCCGCCCCGAGTATCGCCAGCTTTCCCAGCTTCATCAGCGTTTCCCCCACGTGCCGCGCATCGCCCTCACCGCCACCGCCGATGTGCCCACCCGGGGCGATATCATGGAGCATCTGCAGCTTCAGGAAGCGGCGCTTTACAACAGCGGCTTTGACCGGCCCAACATTCGCTACCATATCGCCGAGAATCAGGGTAACGCCAAGGAGCAGTTGCTGCGCTTTATTCGTGAGCACCACGACGGCGAGGCGGGTATCGTCTACTGCCTTTCCCGGCGCAAGGTGGAGGAAACCGCCGCCTGGCTGGAGCGCCAGGGGCTGACGGCACTGCCCTACCATGCGGGGCTTCCCCCCGAGCAGCGCCAGTACCACCAGACCCGCTTTCTGCGCGAAGAGGGTGTGGTCGTCGTGGCCACCATCGCCTTTGGCATGGGCATCGACAAGCCGGACGTGCGCTTCGTCGCCCACCTCAACCTTCCCAAGAGCATCGAAGCCTACTACCAGGAGACCGGCCGGGCCGGGCGCGACGGCCTGGCCGCCGATGCCTGGATGGCCTACGGGCTTCAGGACGTGATCACGCTGCGCCAGATGCAGCAGGACTCCAGCGCCGCTGACCATCAAAAGCGCATTGAGCAGCAGAAGCTCGACGCCATGCTGGGACTGTGCGAGATCATCAGCTGCCGCCGCCAGGCGCTGTTGAACTATTTTGGCGATCACCTGGACGCCCCCTGCGGCAATTGCGACAACTGCCTGACGCCACCCGAGACATGGGAGGCCACCGTGGCGGCGCAAAAGGCGCTCTCCTGTGTCTACCGCACCGAACAGCGCTTCGGCGTGACCTACCTCGTGGATGTCCTGCTAGGCAAAAGCAACGAGCGTATCACCCGCTTTGGCCACGACCGCCTCAGCACCTTCGGCATTGGTAAAGACCTCGCGGCCAGCGAATGGAAAGCGCTCTTTCGCCAACTGATTGCCAGCGGCTTTTTGAGCGTGGATATGGAGGGGCACGGCGGCATCAAGCTAACTGCCAATGCCAAGCCGGTGCTGCGCGGCGAGCAGACCCTCACCCTGCGCAAACCAAGCAAAGCCAAGGCAACTCGACGGGGAAGCAAAAGCACCTCTGTGCCGCAGGGCCACGGCCCGCTGTGGGAAGCCCTGCGTCAGCACCGCCGTGAACTGGCTGAAGCCCAGGGCGTACCTGCCTATGTGATTTTCCACGACGCCACCCTGGCCGAGATGGTCGAGCAGACCCCTCAGAGCCTGGCGGCACTGGGCGCCATCTCCGGCATCGGCGCGCGCAAGCTGACGGACTACGGCGAGGGCTTTCTGAACGTTATCCTGACGCATCAGGAAACCGAGCAAAGCAGCTGAACCCGCGTGTCCTCAGGCCATGGCATTGCTGATAGGCGCTACCGTGCTGATCTACATAAGTCACCAGCAGCGTCATCGGCGTTTGGTAAATCAACCGGGTTAGCCACCCAGATACGATTACGGCCCCAGCGCTTGGCTTGATAAAGGGCCTGATCGGCGTGGGAGAGTATATCGTCAGCGGTCATGTTTGCCTCTGGGGGCAGCACCGCCACGCCCACGCTGACCGTGACAACCGCCTGAGGCGAGACCCCGGCATTGGCTATCTGCAGGGCTTCGACGCCGCGACGGATACGCTCGGCCGCGGGCTCGGCAGCTTCCGGCGACGCTTCCGCCATGAGCACAACGAATTCCTCACCGCCAAACCGCACTACCAGATCGGCGCTGCGGCTATTCAGCTGCATAGCCCTGGCCACCTGACGCAAACAGTCATCACCCTGAAGGTGCCCATAACGGTCGTTGTAGGCTTTAAAGTGGTCGATATCGATCACCATGAGCCCTAGCCAGGCGTTTTTATCAACGGCCTCACGCCAGCGCGTCGCAAATTCCATATCGAGTTGGCGACGGTTGGCCAGGTTCGTCAGCGGATCGGTCAGCGACAGTTGGGAGAGCATTTCATTGTTTTTCAGGTAATGACCTGCGCGCAGCTTTTCCCGCAACACATGCAGATAGGCAAGCCGTTCGCTGCGCTCGAGACGATAGTTGGCCACCAGCGTGAAGGCCCCATTGGCCAGAAGGGTAAAGATGGCCAGTCGCTTGATTTCCAGCGGCATTGGGGCGTAGTTAATCACAAACGCCACGATAATCAGAACGCTGAGCACTGAGGACGCCAGCGCATAGCCGAAACGCAACGAATAGACGATATTACCCACCACCAGAATGAGCCCGAAGGAGAACACATCCAGGTAGGAGTAGCGCGCGGTGGACGAGACAAGAATCATGCAGGAGATTAGCGTGGCACAGATCACCGTGCTGGCCATCAGAAATTCGCGAGTTCGAGGCGAAACCCCGCGATATACCCACCAGAGGATAGTCAGCCCGACGGGCAGCATTACCCCCGCCCGCAACGCCACCGCGGTGGTAAACGCATCGGGACGAAAACTGAAGTCGTTGATCAGGAAGAGATTATAGATAAACGCCGCTATCAGCCCTGCCACCACCATGTTTCGGCTGCGCTGACGCTGCGTATCGGCCTCGAAATGCGCTTCTACATGGTCGGCAAAGCGTAATCGCCAGGAACCTCGTCCAAGCTCGTCTTCGACGTCTTTGAGCAACACGTCATTGACCATGCCTCACCCCTATGACCCAACCAGCTCACCTTTCGCATCAATGCCGCGTTAGTGGGCACAGTACTTTACTTTGAAGACGGTTATGCAAAGCCACGATAGCATCAAGTTATAATGGATACGCCGACGCTGATTAAACGCGTGTGACACTTTTGTATGAGGCGCTCATCAGCCTCTCGGCGAAAGCATCCGCTATTGATTAAGGAGAAAAGGCATGCAGCGCGAACAGGACCCCAAGACACGCGACTGGACGTTCACACTCGGACACAGGGAATTGGTGGTGCACCAACGCTATGAAGCGCTGAGCATTCTGAATGATTTCATGTTGGGGATCTGGTTCACCATCGGCAGCGTCTGCTTTTTCTACGAAGGCAGCCTCAGAACACTGGGCGTCTGGCTGTTCGTGATCGGCAGCGTGCAGCTGCTGTTACGCCCGGCGATTCGCCTGCATCGCTATATCTACTTCAAGCAACTGCCGGACACCAATCACGATGCCTAGCCGACTAGGAAGACCACTCAGCGCAGCTGGCTATCCTTGCTGCCTCGACGGTTATAGCCGCTGACGCTTGCCTGCTTCTTGTCCACGGCCGCCTGGCAGTCCACGCACAGCCGAACGCCAGGAATGGCCTTGCGGCGGGGCTCGGGGATCGGCTCGCCACATTCTTCGCAGGTGTCCAGGCTTTCGCCCCGGGGCAATTGGCTGCGGGCTCGCTGCACCGCGTCTTCCAAGGTGCTTTCTATCTGCGCTTGTTCAGCGCCGTCTTTTGCCCATCCACCGGCCATGGCCGCGCTCCTCGCTAGGTTAAAACCTCTTTCAGCATAGCAGCTAGGACGGGTCGTGTTGCTCGACGCCCTCGAACACCTCGGGGTATTTGCGCTTGGCGCGCGCCAGCCGAATGATGGTAATGATATTGGTGATCACGATCAGGGCTTCGGCAAGCGTGCCGCCAATCGTGCCGATCAGCAGGTTGTTGAGCATCCATGCCAGGGCCGCCAGCCCCAGGAAGACGCGCATGGCGATGCCGCGCAGCAGGAACATGCCCAGCGTGCCCAGCACCATGGCCGCTAGGGGCAAGACGTCGATCCAGCTCTGCCAGGTAAGCCATGCCGCGATACCGCTGACCGCCAGTACTCCCGCCATGACCGGCTTGCTGCCCAGAAAGCGCCGAGCCAGCACGATGCGTACGATCACCAGCACCGTCAGCGCAGCGGCGGTCCAGCTCCCGAAGAACACAAACTGCAGCGCAAAGGCCACGTTGGCCGAGATCAGCAGCACCAGCAGGCGGTCATCGTGCTTGCTTGAAAATGCCACCAGGCAAATCACCAGGGCGACCAGGCCAAAGAACTGACCAGCCAGGACGCTGTGGCTGAATGTTTCAAGCATAACGACAGGGCTCCTAGGTCGGCTTTGCCCCAGGCTACCACGTCGTTACCGTCACTGCCTCTGGCCAATGGCGGCCATTGGCAACAGCTAGAGCGGTGACCAACCCAAGCCTAAACGCTATTTGTTGAGTTTTTTGCGCCGCTGTTCGGCCCGCTTGATGGCGGATAGTTTTTCGGGCCGCTTCATCGACTTCCAGTGGCGGATCTCTTCAATACTGCGCCCACAGCCAGTGCACATGCCTCCTTTCAACTGGCAAGCCGAGATGCAGGGACTGTCGATTTTCTTGGCCATCAGTGCCTCGCGGCACGGGAGCGCAACCGGCGCTGCCAGTCGCCACCGTGAGTGTGCTGGCACGACTGCTCACTATCGAAATCGATATGCTGGCTAACGCTGTCGACTGCCACGCCCGCATCAACCAGGGCATTGGCCGTAAGGTCATGAAGGCGCTGCTTGTCGCCTCCTTTCAGCGCTGAAGCCAGGTGTGCATCAGTATCAAATACCCAGATAACGACAAGGCTTGCGGGGAAGTTCTGATAGTCAACGCAGTGGGTCAGCCAGACAAACCCAACCACCTCCGCTTTGGCCTGTTCGCAGGCATCGGTCAGCGCAGCAATTAGCTGGCGCTCCAGTTTGCCGCGTTCCCGTTTGGCAATCATGAGTGTTCCTGCTCGTTCGTGTGTGTAGAGAAGTAATCCGAACCGCTGGCCGACTGCCGGGAGACACCCGGCAACGCCTGCATCCCCGTGCCAAGCACCAGTCCGTTGCCATTCCCAACAGCTCGCCAAGCGCCTTGACGATCACCGCGTGGCATTTGCCAACCGGGCTCGGTACTGCCACACCAGCACCATCACGGGCACCAGCGCGACAGGCATCAACAGCAGGTTTAGCATTGCCCAGCCCAGGCTGCTGACCAATGGCCCCGCCATCAGAGCAGTGGTAGCGGCGGTGCCAAACACCAGAAACTCGTTGGCGGCCTGAGTACGGGCTTTATCCACCGGCCGGTAGCTTTCGGTGAGCAGCCCGGTGGCGGGCAGGAACGTAAAGTTCCACCCCAGGCCCAGCAGCATCAGCGCCACGTTGAAACCGGCGAGACTGATACCCAACTGAGCGACCAGTGCGCTTGCCACCAATAGCAGGCAGCCTACCACGATGATCCGTTTGGCACCGAAGCGAGTGGCCAAGTGACCCGTAAAGAACGAAGGCAAGAACATGGCCACCACGTGCCACTGAATGGTCATCGAGACGTGGTTGAAATCGTGCCCCGCTCCCGCCATGGCGAGCGGCGTTGCGGTCATGGCCAGATTCATCACGCCGTAACCGACCATCGCCGCGCTCACCGCCACAATAAACCCGGGCTGGCGGACTATCCTGCCCATCGGCAAGGCGGTGCCTTCACCGTGGGTGCGCGAAGAGGGCGGTAATTGCGTCAGGATCAGCACCACCAACGCCAGGGCGTAGATGGCAGCCAGACCGGCAAAGCTGCCCAGAAACGGCACCTCACCCAGTTCCCGGCTGACTCTTGCCAGCCACGGCCCGGCAAACGCGGCCAGGACACCGCCGCCCATCACCAAGCCAATCGCCCGATCACGCAGGTGCGCAGGCGCCGCCTCCACGGCGGCAAAGCGATACAGCTGACCAAAGCCAATGCCGATGCCGATCAACCAGGTCGCCAGCAGGAACAGCCCAAAACGTTCGCTCATCAACGCCTGAACGGCCACCAGCGCGCCCACCAATCCCACTATGTTGCCCAGCATGAACCCGCGCTTGCGGCCCAGCCTGGCCATGATCAGCGAGGCGGGAATGGTGGCGCACATCAATCCCAGCCACTGGGTGGCAACCGGTGCAGTGGACAATGACGCGCTGGGCGCCAGAGAGGCCCCGATCAACGGCGAAACGGCAATCAGCAGGACATTACCGGTGACCAGCAGCGCCTGGCAGAGCGATAACAGAGTGACGGTTAAAGGCATGAGTGATGCTCCAGGGTGGAATCCGCATGGGAAGACGCAAAGCGTTGGCGATAGACGGAGGGGGATACCCCGTAGTAGCGCTGGAACTGTCGGCGCAGCTGCTCGGCACCGCCCAGCCGCCAGCGCGCTGCTAACCGCTCCAACGCGACGGGCTGATGCGTGTCGAGTAAGGCAAGGCGAGCTTGTTCGAGCCGCAACTGCGTCAGATAAGCGCCCGGTGTGGTGTTCAGATACCGCCTGAACAACCGCGACAGATGGCGCGGCGTAACGGCCATGAAAGCCGCCATTTGATCCACGGCATGTTCGCCAGCGGGGTCGGCATGCAAGTGGTCAAGCAGGCGGCGCAGCGGGCCCGCGGATTGCTGGCCGCGCAGTATCTCGCTGAACTGGGATTGCCCGCCAGGGCGATGCAAGAACACCACCAGCTCGCGGGCCACGCGCCCGGCAAGCTCGGCGCCGTGATCGGCTTCCAACAACGAGAGTGCCAGATCGATCCCCGCCGTTACGCCAGCACTGGTGTAGCGTCCGCCGCTTTCAACGTAGAGTGCGTCCGGTGCTACCTTGAGTGACGGGTAGGCGTTGGCCAGCGCGTCGGCGTATCGCCAATGGGTGGTCACGCGCAGGCCGTCCAGAAGCCCAGCCGCCGCCAGCAAAAAAGCGCCACTGCAGATAGATCCCAGGCGTCGCACCTGCGGGGCGAGCGCGCGCAGCGTCGCCAGCATCTCGGGCGTCTCGCATTGACGGGCCACGCCGCTGCCGCCCGCCACCAGCAGGGTATCCAGCGGCGGTAACGCTGCCAGCTGGTCGAGGGAATGACTGGCATCAAGCGCCAAACCGCCATTGGTCATCAACTTGCCAGGCACATCGGCAGCAAGCGTCAATTGATAGAGCGGACGTTGGCTCAGTTCATTAGCCGTGGCAAATACCTGCCAGGGGCCGCTCACATCGAGCAGTTGGCAGTCGGGATAAGCGATTAGCGCAATATGGCGTGACACGGTGGTTCTCCCTTCAGCAGATAGAAGAGAGTGTCACCGTTTGGCAGAATGTCGGCAAGGACGATTACCCCACCGATTAAGACATTGGCCGATTAGCCCGTTTGGCTGACGGGCGCGCCTTCCATCCGGCGCACGCTGGACACAAAGTCGCTGAAGCGCTCGCCCTGGATCAATACGTGATAGCTGAGCGCCTGCTGGGCACGTACCGCATCGCCGCATTCGATGGCATCGAAAATAGCCTGGTGCTCGCTGAGCGAGTTGTGCACGCGCTGGCGAACCTGCAGTTGCAACCGTCGATACGGCTTCAGGCGCTGCTTGAGCTGGCGTGCCTCGCTGGCGAGAAAGGTGTTGTGGCTCGCCGTGTAGATACAGTCGTGAAAACCTTCGTTCTCGTAGTAATACTCATCGGTGTCCCCCGCCAGCGCTGCCGCTTCGCAGCGTTGATGCGCCTCACGCAGGGCAGACAACTCCTGATCGGTAATGCGCCGTGCGGCCAGCCGACCGCACATACCCTCCAGCTCGGCCATGACCTCAAACATCTCGATCAGTTGGTCGATGCCTACCCTGGCAACGAAGGTGCCCTTTTTGGGGGAGACCGTCACCAAACCACTGGCCACCAGTTGCTGAATCGCCTCTCGAACCGGGGTGCGTGAGACGTTGAACTCCGCCCCCAGGGTTTCCGGATCAAGCCGCTCGCCGGGCGAACGGCGTCCGTTAATGATGTCGTCTTCCAGTGAATCCTTGAGCCGCTGGGCGTTGGAGCGTTTCGAGCCTGGCATGCGTCACCCCCTTTATTGGCAGCGCTAAATTGTACATAAAGAATATGTCATAAAGTTGACATTAGCATACGTAGCGCCTATTGATGTATATATCAGCTCGGCTGATGAATACATAAAAGCCAATCCAAGACCACAACAACAACCGTTGGAGACGCCACATGCAACGTAACCACCTAGTCACTGCCGCCGCTTTAGGACTGGCAATCGCCGCTTCGCACGCCTCAGCCAATACCGTACTGCGCGCATCCCACCAGTTTCCTGGTGGCCAGGGCGATGTGCGCGACGAAATGGTCCAGATGATGGCCGAGGAAGTGGCCAACGCTGACGTCGGCCTTGAAATAGAAGTCTATCCTGGCCAATCACTGTTCAAGGCGCGCGAGCAATGGGGCGCGCTGGCGCGGGGACGGCTGGATATCACCTCACTGCCGCTCGACTATGCCAGCGGCCGTCACCCGGAGTTTTCCGCCACGCTGATGCCCGGGCTGGTGCGCAACCACGAGCACGCCCAGCGTCTTAATGATTCGGAATACATGGACATGATCAAGGATGTCATTCAGGAAGGCGGTGCGCGCGTGCTGGCCGATGCCTGGCTGTCCGGCGGCTTTGCCTCCAGCGAGCAGTGCATCACCTCGCCCGACACCGTGGACGGTCAGGTTTTCCGTGCAGCGGGGCCGGCATTTGAAGAAATGCTCGAGGCCGCCGGGGCGTCCATCGCCTCAATGCCGTCATCGGAAATCTACACCGCCATGCAAACCGGCGTACTCGACGCCGCCAACACCTCTTCCATGTCGTTTGTGTCCTATCGTCTTTACGAACAGGTCGAGTGCCTGACCGAGCCCGGCGATTTTGCCCTCTGGTTCATGTACGAACCCATCCTGATCTCCGAGCAAGTCTGGCAGGACCTCAACGATGAGCAGCAGGCGGCGTTGATGGACGCTGGCGAAAAAGCCGAGGCGTTCTTTGCCGAAGAGGCCGCCGCCATTGACCAGCAGATGGTCGACGTCTACGAGGAAAACGGCGTTGAGGTCGTCAAGATGACCGAAGAGGATTACAACGCCTGGCTCGAGATCGCCCGTGAAACCTCGTATAAAAACTTCGCCGAAAACGTCCCTAACGGCCAAGCCATCATCGATGCGGCGCTAGCCGTCGAATAAGTCACTCAGCATTCAACCTGTCCGACCATCCTGCGGGATGGTCGGCATGATTGACGACTTGCCCGATCTGATGACCCCGCTTGATGACACCGCTTGATGAGGGACGTATGGCAACAACAACGCACACTCCGGCAACACGCAGCGGCCTGATAGGTGGCTACATCCGGACAATGGACCAGCTTTCTCGCTTTTCAGCCTACATCGCCTGCGCCCTGTTTATCGCCGGGGTGCTGGCCATCTGTCACATGGTGTTCACGCGCTACGTGCTCGGCTGGAGCACCAGTTGGCAAACCGAATTTACGATTTTTTCCGTGACTGGGGCGATGCTGATGGGCAGCCCCTATGTACTCATGACCGGAGGCCACGTGGCCATCACCATCTTACCCGATGCCATTGGCGGCCTGGGCCGCAAGATCATGCTTACCATCGCCTCGCTGTTTGGCTTCGCGTTCTGCGCCGCGCTTGCCTACGCCAGTTGGGTCTACCTCTTCGAAGCGCTCCACGGCGAATGGACAACCGGCTCGGTGTGGAACCCACCGCTTTGGCCGGCGCTGCTTCCTGTGGCGGTCGGTACGACCTTGCTGGCGTTACAGTACGTCGCCGACATTCTGCGCGGGGAGGGCTGACCATGGATCCGATTACGCTGGGTATTATCGTGGCCGTGGGCCTGATCGTGCTGATGGCCATCGGCACGCCGATTGCCTTTGCCCTGGGCGGTGTCTCGCTGATGGCGCTGCTCTATGACCGCGGCCTGCCCGAACTGACTTACTTCGGGGAAACGTTTTTCGACCGTATTGCCGAATTCGGCTTTGTGGCGATCCCCATGTTCATTCTGATGGGCGCGGCCGTGGCGTCCTCGCCCACCGGGCGCGATCTGTATCGCTCGCTGGATTTGTGGATGGGACGGCTACCGGCGGGGCTTGCGGTATCCAATATTGGTGCTTGCTCGATTTTTGCCGCGCTGTCCGGCTCCTCCCCCGCCACCTGTGCGGCCATCGGCAAGATGGGTATTCCTGAAATGCGCACGCGAGGCTACCCCGACGGCGTCGCCGCCGGCTGTATTGCCGCTGGTGGCACGCTGGGGATACTGATTCCGCCTTCCGTGACCATGATTATCTACGGCATTTCCACCGAAACCTCCATCGGCCGTCTGTTTATCGCCGGCGTTGTGCCGGGCTTCATGCTGGCTGGGCTGTTCATGATCTGGACGATCATCGCCTGCAAGCTGGCGGGCGGCTACGCCAATCCTCTGGCGGCCTCCGCGGAAAAGCTCAAGAACACCGTCCAGCAGAATGTCGACAGCAACATGAAAGCCGTGGTGCGTGTCCTGCCCTTCCTCGGGGTGGTGGCCGGTATTCTGTTCGCACTGTACGGCGGCGTCGCGACACCGTCCGAAGCGGCGGGCGTCGGCGCCTTCCTGTGTCTGATGCTGGCTATCCTGATCTACCGCATGTGGCAGATCGGTCCGATCAAGCTGATCATGCGCGACTCCCTGCGCGAAAGCGTGATGATCATGCTGGTTATCGCCTGCGCCGAGGTGTTCGCCTATGCGCTGTCGTCGATGTTCATTACTCAGACCGTCGCCGCAGCAATCGCCGACCTGGAGGTCAATCGCTGGGTGCTGATGGGGGTCATCAACGTCTTCCTGCTGGTCGCGGGTTTCTTCCTGCCGCCAGTGGCCGTGATCGTGATGACCGCGCCGATTTTGCTGCCGATCATCCTGGCGGCAAACTTCGATCCTTACTGGTTCGCGGTGGTACTCACCATCAACCTGGAAATCGGCCTTATCACCCCGCCGGTCGGGCTCAACCTGTTCATCATCAAGGGCATTGCACCGGATATCTCGCTGCGCGACATCCTGATGGGCAGCCTGCCGTATGCGCTGTGCATGGTGCTGGCCATTCTATTGCTGTGCCTGTTCCCCGGCCTAGCTCTATGGCTGCCCAACCTGATCATGGGCTGAAAGGAGTACGATCATGAACATGATGTTTCTTCAGGAACTGTTCAACAACATTACCCAGCGCGACGCACTGTTGCGGCGGCGTCAGTCTGTCGCCTCCGCGGTGGACCATACGCATCTGGTCAAGGCCTGCCAGGCGCTACTAGAGAGCGACGGCGAAGCCTCCAGCATTGCCCTGGCCAGCCGCGCCCTGGCGATCTACCGGCGCCTTTCCGAAGAAGAAAAGCAGCGTTTCTTCAAACGCCTCGCCGAGGACTTCGCCGCCGAGCCCGAGCAGATTGACAGCGCCTACGAAGCCTACCGCGACGCGCGGGACAACCGCTCCCTGCAGACGCTGTTCGAAGCCTGCGAGCCGCTTCGCCAGGAGCTTTTCCGGCGGCTCAACTTCGCCAGCGACGGCACCTACGAACTGGTCAACATGCGTCGGGATTTATTGGGTATGCTGCGCGATCAGCCCGACCTTGCGCCCATCGACGACGACTTTGCGCACCTGTTCGGCTCCTGGTTCAACCGCGGCTTTTTGATGCTCAAGCGCATCGACTGGAACACGCCCGCATCGATTCTCGAGAAAATCATTCGTTACGAAGCGGTACACGAAATTCAGGATTGGGACGACTTGCGGCGCCGCCTGGACGCCCGTGATCGCCGATGCTTTGCGTTCTTTCACCCTGCCATCGGCGATGAACCGCTCATCTTTGTAGAAGTCGCCCTTCATAAAGGTCTGCCAAGCCGCATTCAGCCCATCCTTTCCGGGCAGGATGGCGTGGATGACCCCGACGATGCCGACAGTGCCGCCTTCTTTGGCATCAGCAACTGCCAAACCGGCTTGCGTGGTATTTCGTTTGGTAACTTCCTGATCAAGCAGGTGGTACAGGAGCTTTCCCAGGAGCTTCCCCAGTTGAAGTACTTCGTGACGCTTTCACCGGTACCCGGGTTTGCTCAATGGCTCAGCGAACAGCGCCAAAACGACCACTGGCCGTCCAGCGTCCGTGACACCCTGGCAGAGCTCGATACGCCGGGATGGCATCAGGATACACAGCGTCAGGAACGTCTCAAAGCAACGCTACAACCGCTCGCTGCCCACTATCTGGCCGACGAAAAAAACCGCCATGGTTTGCCCCTAAACCCCGTTGCCCGCTTTCACCTGGGCAATGGCGCCAAGCTTCAGCGTATCAACTGGCTTGGCGATATTTCCGAAAAAGGCCTAAAGCAGGCCGCCGGCCTGATGGTCAACTACCTCTATGTGCTCGACGACATCGAGCGTAACCACGAAAACTATACCGCCAAGGGCACCATTGCCTGCTCGAGCGACGTGCGCGACCTCGCCAAGCGGGCGCGCAAGCTGGCCAAGGGAGAACCTGCCAAATGAACCACAATCTGTTTGCCACCTTTGCCACTCAGATGCGCAAGCGCGGGGACGCCGACTTTATCACCACCCGCGAAGGCCGCCGCTATTCCTACGCCGATGCGCTGAGCCAAAGCGCCCGCCTTGCCGGCGCTCTGACCGCTCTTGGCGTACGCCAGGGGGATCGTGTGGCGGTCCAGGTGGACAAAAGCCCCGAAGCCATTTTGCTATACCTTGCCTGCCTGCGGATGGGCGGTGTCTATTTGCCCCTCAACACCGGTTACACCGGCGATGAAATTCGCTATTTTCTGAGCGATGCCGAGCCCGCGCTGTTTGTCTGTCGGCCTGCCGACGTCGACGAGGCACGCCGCATTGCCACCGACACCGGATGCCCGGCGGTTGTCACTCTGGGCAGCGCAGCCGATGGTAGCCTGATGGACGAAGCGGCGAGCGCCGCCCCCCATGATGAAATCGCCGAGCTGGATATTCGCGACCTGGCGGCGATTCTATACACCTCGGGCACCACCGGGCGCTCCAAGGGGGCCATGCTGACCCACCAGAACCTGGCCTCCAATGCCGAAACCCTGGCCAAGGCCTGGCACTTCAGCGCCGAGGATCGCCTGATCCACGCGCTGCCGATTTTTCATACCCACGGGCTGTTTGTGGCGTGCAACGTCACCCTGATGGCCGGTGCCAGCATGCTGTTTCTGCCCAAGTTTGACGCCGACGTAATTTTCGAGGAGCTGCCCCGAGGCAGCGTCATGATGGGCGTGCCGACCTTCTATACCCGCCTTGTGCAGGACGCTCGCCTGACCCCGGAGGTCACGGCCAATATGCGCCTGTTCGTGTCGGGCTCGGCCCCGCTGACCGCCGAAACCCACGAGGCCTTCGAGGCCAAGACCGGGCATGCCATTCTCGAACGCTACGGCATGACCGAAACCAACATGAACATCTCTAACCCCTACCATGGTGCGCGCCGCGCGGGCACCGTGGGTAGGCCGCTGCCCGGCGTGGAAATACGCATCACCGACAGGGAAACCGGCGATGAGGTCGCCCCCGGCGAGATCGGCATGCTGCAGATTCGTGGGCCCAACGTGTTCATCGGCTACTGGCGAATGCCGGAAAAAACTCGCGAGGAGTTGCTTGAAGACGGCTTTTTCATTACCGGCGATCTTGCCCAGGTGGACGAGCAGGGCTATGTGCATATCGTTGGACGGGATAAAGACCTGGTGATTTCGGGTGGCTACAACGTCTATCCCAAGGAAATAGAACAGGTCATCGACGAACTGGAAGGGGTATCCGAGTCTGCGGTGATTGGCCTGCCCCACCCGGACTTTGGCGAAGGCGTCACCGCCGCCGTGGTCACCCAGCCGGGGGCGGACCTCGACGAAGCCACCATCCTAGACCACCTGCAGGGAAAACTTGCCAAGTATAAGCAGCCCAAGCGCGTGTTCTTCATCGATACCTTGCCGCGCAACACCATGGGCAAGGTGCAAAAGAACGAGCTACGCAAACGCTTCCACGATACTTACCAGTCAGCTTGACGCAGTAAAGCAAACGCCCCGCTCCCTGCAAGGCACAGGAAACGGGGCGTTTGTCGGTTGGTCGAATCGTCGTGGCGCGCTTAACCGGCGAACGAGGCGTACATGATGATGACCAGCAGCACCAGTACGATACCGGCAGGCACCGCCCCTTTCCACGGGGTGAGGTCAACATCGCCAGAGTGCTCCTGGACCCAGTCGGTCTCGCGCGGACGTAGCTTGCCAATCACCAGCATCACCGCCACCAGCAGCACGAATACCGCCGCGACAAAGTGGAACTCATGCATGACGGCGGGTAGCTTGTCGAAGGGTGGCACGAAATAGCCCGCGGCGATCAGCAAACAGCCACCTACCAAGCCAATTTTCGCCGCCATCGGCGGTACACGCTTGGTCAAAAGCCCCACCAGCACCACCGCCAGGATAGGAATGAAGTAGATGGCGTTCATCTTCTGCAAGTAGCCGAACAGGCTTTCCTGACCTGCCAATAAGGGCGCAATGGTCATGGTGGTAATGGCCATGATCCAACCAAACACCTTGCCCGACTTCACCACCTGCTCCTCTGTGGCGTCTTTCTTGAGGACTTGCTTGTAGATACCCAAGCTGAAGATGGTCGTCGTGCTGTTCAGCGCGGAGTTGAACGACGACAGGATCGCCCCGACCATCACCGCGGCAAAGAAACCGGTGAGGTACGGCGGCAGCACGTTAAACACCAGATGGCCGTAAGCTTCATCGGCGCGAATGCCATCATCGGCGTACAGGTGGTAGGCAATGATCCCTGGCAGTACCAGATAAATTGGGCCCAGCAGCTTGAAGAAACCCGTCAGCAGGACACCCTTCTGGCCTTCCGCCAGGTTTTTAGCGGCAAAGGTCCGCTGGATGATCTGCTGGTTGGTCGTCCAGTAGAACAGGTTGATCAGGAAGACACCGGTGAAAAGCGTGAAGAACGGCACCTGTTGATCACTACCGCCGATCGAATTGAGCTTGTCAGGATTGCTGGTTTTCAGTGTATTCCAGCCTTCCATGATGCCTTCACCACCGCTGACGGCTTGCAGGCCGAAGTAGACGATCACAAAGCCACCGATCAACAGACCAACGCCGTTAAGAGTGTCGGATACCGCGACCGTGCGTAACCCGCCGAACAGCGCATAGATGGCGCCCACAATCCCTACGACCCATACCGTCAGCCAGAGTAGCGTGGTCGGTGATTCGATACCCGTCAGCGCGGGCAGGTCGAGCATGCCCTGCAGCCCTATCGCACCCGAGTAGAGAATAATCGGCAGCAAAATCACCGCGTAGGCAATCAGGAAGATCACGTTGGCGATCAGTTGCGTGCCTTTATCAAAGCGGATCAGCAATAGTTGGGGCAACGTCGCAATACCGCTTTTTAAAAAGCGCGGCAGGAAGAACAGCGCCAGCGCCACCAGGGCAATGACTGCCACCACTTCCCAGGCCATTACGCTCAGGCCATCGCTGAAGGCTGAGCCGTTCAGCCCCACCATCTGCTCGGTGGACAGATTGGTCATCAACAGCGACCCGGCAATCAAGGGAAACGTCAGCGTCCGCCCTGCCAGGAAATAGCCGCTGGTGCTGCTGTGATCATCCCGTCGCGTAATGCGCCAGGTAATAAAGGCCACTAAACAAGTGAAGAATAGAAATGACGCCAGGGTGAGGGCATGCATAAGAACATCCTTCGGGGCGGTCGCGCATGCTCGCGTGCTACACAAAACATCAGCGCAGTGGATTTAGGTAAATTTACCGAGTGGCGTTGGATTTTAGAACGGTGACTCGATTCTGCTATTCGTCTTTAGTCGCAATCAAGCGCCTAAAGAGGTGTTTTTCTAACAAAATTTTCTAAATATCAGACATTTGTACCCCACCTATCGACTGACTGCCCGTTGCCGCGTTTCACTACGTCGCTGGACGTTCACAGTGTTAGAGTGGCGCTATGGAATCGCTTTAACGCATCAAGAAACGCCAGCTATCTAACTTGGCCAAGATACAAGCCGCTGATGAAATGGCCGCTTCAGAGAGCGGAAGCTCACTGGAGGAACGCCTTGAATCGGCCGGTATCGGCGGCAGCCAGCAAGGGCGGCGACTTGCTGGCACGCCTGAAAGCCAAGAAACATGCCACGCAGTATTAACCTGCTGGTATAGCCCGCCCTGCCGGGTGGGCCTGTTCTAAAGGGGCTCGCAGTGCCTGTTCTATTACGTCTGTTCAAGGCGCTTCAGGCGTCTACGATCAATGTCAGTTGGATGTTTTTGTTGTTGATGGTCATCAGCCATGCGGCACTTTCATGGGCCTTTATGGCGATGAGCAGTGAAGCGGTAGCCGAGACTTTCGGAACATGGGTGTACTTTTACGTCACCACGGCGACAACGGTGGGCTATGGCGACTATAGTCCGGTAACGTCCAGCGGCCAGTGGGCCGCCGCCTTATGGGTGATTCCCGGCGGCATTATGCTGTTTGCCGCGTTTATCGGTAAAGCAACCGCTAATATCAGTTCAACATGGAGAATGCTGGTGCAGGGTAATGCTGATTACAGCCATCTTAACGGACATACCCTCGTCGTCGGTTGGCATGGCGAGCCAACAGCGCATATTATTCGCATCCTGCAGGCCGACACCAACCTCCCCGACGATATTGTGCTGTGCGTCGCCAAAGATATCGACAACCCATTGCCGGGCAGCATCAAGTTCGTCAAAGGCGATAGCTTTTCCGATACTGAACTGCTGGCACGAGCGGGCATTCAAGGAGCCAGCCGCATCATTATTTACGATGAGACCGATGAGCGCGTGGCCACCATTGCCTTATCGGTCTTCGATCAAAAGCCGGCTGGCTGCCACGTCGTCGCCCACTGCGATAACCCGGCAACGGCCAACATGTTGCGGCGTACCTTACCGGGTATTGAGTGTACTCAGGGGTTATCGATCGAAATGCTGGTCCGCTCCGCCACCGACGCAGGCATCAGCCGTGTGGTCAATGAGCTGCTCGCCATTGACCACGGCGCAACCCAGTTCCAGGGGTGCTTACCCAACACACTGCCAGCCGATCAAACAGCTCGCTACGGCGACCTGATGAGCCTGGCCAAATCAAGCGACAACATCACACTGTTAGGGGTGTGGCGCCCATCCATTGAGGCGCATCAAATGCTCAACCCTCCGGCTGATTTCGCGGTAGGCAAAGGCGACACTCTGTATTATATGGGTGACAAACGACTTACAGAGGCCGAGCTAACTCGCTTGTTTCAGTCTGCTGCGCAGGGGGCCGCCTGATGCTCAAGACGCTTAAGAGGTTATATCGCGCCACCACCGCTCCCTCTGCGCCACCTCCAGCACCGGGTTTGCCCAACGGTATGCCCCCAGCAGCGCTGGAAGGCTTGCGCCTCGATGGTCGCGTCAACATCCAACTGATTGACCTGTGCACCTACCCCGATGCCCTGTTTCACTGGGACAACGAGGCCTTTCATCATATCGCCGCTGTCGGGCATGTTGATCTCGGCCAAGGTGCCCACCTGGTGCGCTTTTACCTGGATAACGACACTTGGTTGCAAGCCAATATCGAGCAAGAGCAGGTAGTCGAATACAAACTGTTCGATTTCTATCGCGTCGCGCAGCTATCCCCTGTCGAGTTTGATACGCTGGTCAACGGCACTGACCCGCACACCAATCCAACAGGCGCGCAAACCGTTACGATTACCTCGACCGATACATCCGAACGTCGTTGTACTTACCAACGCGTGTGGGGTGATGACGCTCAAGAATGGTCGCCGCCGGCCGTATTCGAGGAACAGGTAGTCACCACTGACAGTATTAGCAGCCGCTACGTTACCCACCACGCCATGCTTTTTGAACGCGCTATCCAGGACGCTGAGCGCATGGAATACGCATTGGTCAGCGCCGAAAACGATGGCGACGGTGGTTTCATGGTGGTGTATAACGTCGGCGTTGACGTTGCCCCGATGGATATCGACGCCCTTTGACTTTTCTCAACCTTCACGAAGGAAACAACGTCCATGCTGCATTATCTGCAGGGTTTACCGTATTTTATTGCCTACCTGGTCGCGGCGATCATTTTGTTGGTCGCATTCATGTACTGCTATAGCCGCATCACGCCGCACCACGAATGGAAGCTGATTCGCGAGGGCAACGCGGCCGCCGCGACCGCCTACGGCGGCTCTATCCTGGGCTTTACCATCCCGCTGTACAGCGCCATGGCCAACTCCATCAGCTTTGTCGACTTCATTTTGTGGGGCGTGGTTGCGTTTATCGTCCAGTTGGCAACCTTCTTCGGCGTGAAGCTGTTCCTACGCAAGCAGGGAGAAAGCCTCTCGCAACATATTACCGAAGGCCACCAGGCTTACGGCATTTTAATGGCAAGCATCGCCGTGGCCGTTGGCTTGCTCAACGCCGCCTCGATGACGTGGTAAAAGGAAGCCGCTGACATGTCCAGATACGATCAAACACCGCATTTGCCGAGACGCAAACGCAGCGCACGCCTGTCACTCGCGATGATGGGCGCCAGCGCCTTTGGCCTGACTGCCTGCGGACAACCACCCCAGGAAGAACACATTACCGACATCGAGTTTGATGAGCCGCGCAGTTTCCAGAGCGTCGAGGATTGTGTCGCCGCAGATGTTTATACGCGCAATGCCTGCGAGGCTGCCTACGAGGCTTCGCTTGAGGACGTGCCGCGCTTTAACACCCTGGAAGAATGTGAGGCGGAACATGGCGAAGGCGCCTGTACCGAACCCACAGATGAGCAGTCACAGGCGGCAACCGGTAGCAGCGGCGGCAGCTGGTTCATGCCTGCCATGATGGGCTATATGGTCGGCAGCATGATGTCCAACACCAGCCGCGGGCGTTCGTTCGAGCGGGTTTATCAAGAGCCGGTGTACCGCAATCGCCAAAACCAGGGCAACTGGAACACCGCGTCAAGCCAGGCTACCCAACGGATCTCTCAGCGTAACGACGCCATGCGCAGTTCGGTGCGCGCGTCTTCACAGCGTAGTGGCTTTGGCTCGCGTTCATCCACACGGAGTGGCTGGGGCTCTTAACCGCCAGCAAAGCTCACCATGCTACGAATCGATATCCCTGAGCGGCAAAACTGGAAAGCCCTGGCCCACGAACTGGGCTTTCATTTCCATACCATTGAGGGCGAGCCTTACTGGAAGGAAAACGCCTACTACCAGTTCACCATGGAGCAGGTAGAGCGCGACATAGAGGCACCCACCGAGGCAATCCATGAGATGTGCATGGAGTTGGTCGACAAGGTCTGCCACTCCAATGCCTTGATGCAGCGTTTAGCGCTACCCGAGCACATGTGGGACAGCATCCATCACTCGTGGAGAGCCGGTCAGCCGCACCTTTACGGGCGTATGGATTTTGCCTATTCCGGCGATGGCCCGGCAAAGCTGCTGGAACTCAACTACGACACCCCGACCTCACTTTACGAAGCGGGCTTCTTCCAGTGGGTATGGCTCGAGCAAGCCATGGCACAGGGCATCCTGCCGCGTCACGCCGATCAATACAACTCGATACAGGAGCGGCTGATCAATGCCATGGCACATCTGGGCGACCGCCTCGAGGGCCGCACGCTATATTTCTCGTGCGTCAAGGATAACGCCGAAGAGCGTGCCACGGTGCACTACCTTCAGGATGTCGCGGTGCAGGCAGGCCTCAACGCCCCCTTTATCTACACCGAAGATATTGGCCAGCATCCGGCGGCCGATCACTTCGTCGACCTCGACGACCAGCCCATTCAGGCACTGTTCAAGCTGTATCCCTGGGAAGAAATGGCCGACGACGCTTTTGGTGAATTGATCCCCCAGTTAAACACTCACTGGTTTGAGCCGCCCTGGAAGGCGGTGTTATCCAACAAAGGTATCTTGCCGCTGCTGTGGGAACACTTCGAAGGACACCCCAACCTGTTACCGGCATTTTTCGAGAAAGCCAATAGCTCACCGCTACCCGCCGGCTGGGTGCGCAAGCCGTTTTTCTCGCGGGAAGGCAGCAACATCGAACTGATTACCCCTTCGGGCCAGCGCGAAGCGGTCGGTGGCCCCTATACCGATAGCCCCTGGATTCGGCAGGCGTATCACCCCATGCCACGCTTCGGTGATAATCACGCCCTGGTCGGCAGTTGGGTCGTCGGCGACCGTGCCTGCGGCATGGGCATTCGCGAAGACGTCGGGCACATCACCAAGGATTCTTCCTGCTTTGTGCCCCACGCCATTGTCTAACGGTTGATCATGCTTCAGCCCATCAGCCATAAACAGCTGACCGAATCACCCTGGGCGATATCGCGATGCGGCGGGATGACCGCCAGCGCATTGGCCTGAATACACGAGGACAGAACCGACGAGTTCTGATCATCAAACGCCTTGGCATGCGCACCTTGAGCATCAAACGTCAGGACCACGCGCATATAGTGCTGCCGAGGGCCAGTGGATGTTGAAAACTCTGCTCGCGCGGTGACACAAGGCAGCGCTGTCAGATCGGGGCAGCTTAATAGCGCGCCCATCAGCGGGCGTAAAAAAAGCCAGGCGCCGACAAAGCCGGAAACGGGATTACCGGGTAATCCGACAAAGTGCGCCTGCCCGCCTTCGCGTCGCGGCAAGTGCCCCAGCGCCAACGGCTTGCCCGGCCGAATGGCGAGCTTCCACATCGTGAGCTTACCCAGTGCCTCGAGCGAGGCTTTCACGTGATCCTCTTCGCCGACACTCACCCCGCCGGTGCTGACGACGACGTCGGCATCTTCCGCCGCCTGGGCGAGCAGCTCCCGAGTGCGTTCAGCATCGTCGGGCACGCTGACCTGGGTAACCACCTCAGCGCCAAAGGTTGTAAGCAACCGCGTGAGCATGGGGCGGTTTGAGTTATACAGCTGTCCCGGCTTGAGCGGCGTACCGGGGTCAACCACTTCATCGCCGGTAGACAACAGCGCTACCCGCGGCCGACGGCGAACGCCAACCTCTGTCACCCCCTGTCCGGCCAGGTGGCCTAGCGCTGCGGCCTCCAGGCACTGACCGGCGCTCAGCAGCACATCCCCCTGGCGCACATCGCGCCCCTTCAAACGCACATTGTCGCCAGCGGGGATATCCGCAGGGATCGTGGCAACATCGCCATCCACCTCGACGCGCTCCTGCATGACCACGCAGTCGGCCCCGGGGGGGATTTCACCGCCGGTAAAAATCCGCGCGCAGCTGCCCGGCGCCAGCGGCGTGGCAGGCGTGCCCGCCGCAATCCGCTGGCTGACCCACAGTCGCTGCCCGGCATCCCCCGCCCGCAGCGCGTAGCCGTCCATCGCGCTATTGGTATACGGCGGCACATCAAGCTGCGCGGTAACGTCTTCAGCCAGCACCCGCCCGGCCGCGTCGGGAAGCGCCACGCGCTCCGCCGTCATGGGCGTGACATCTGCCAGCAGCGCTGACAGGGCATCATCAATGGAGTGCAGCTCAGCCATGCTGGCCTCGCTCGGGGATCACCAGGTTGGCGAAGTTGCACGGCTTGTGGCGGCTGTCGAGCTGTTCGGCAAGAATGCCGTCCCAGCCGGTGCGACAGGCGCCGGTCGAACCCGGCAGGCAGAAGATCACCGTGGCGTTGGCCAGCCCGCCGAGACAGCGGCTTTGAATTGTGGAGCTGCCGATTTCCTCGCCGCTCAGCTGACGGAATCGCTCGCCAAAGCCTTCAATTGGTTTGTCGAGCAGCACCCGTACCGCCTCCGGCGTCGAATCGCGGCCGGTAAAGCCGGTGCCGCCGGTGGTGATCACGCCCTGCACCGCAGGGTCAGCAATCCATTGGGCCACCACGGCGCGAATGGTGTACACGTCGTCCGGCACGATACGCTTTTCTACCAGCTGGTGACCGGCCTGGGTCAGCCGTTCGACCAGGGCCTGGCCACTGCGATCGGTCTCATCGGTGCGCGTATCGGAAATCGTCAGTACCGCGATACGCAGCGGAATCATCGGCTCCATGGGCTACTCCTTGGCGCGCTTTTGCGCTTGCCGGGCCTCAAGCGCCGCCAGTTGTTCCGGCGTTGCCTTGCCTTGGTAGAGGTCTTTCCACTCATCGTAAGGCATGCCGTAGACGTACTCGCGGGCTTCTTCGTAAGTCAGCTGTTCACCCCGCGCTTCTGCCGCACTCACCAACCATTTGGACAGACAGTTACGGCAAAAGTCGGCCAGAATCATCAGGTCGATATTCTGCACGTCTTTATTGTCATCCAGGTGCTGTAACAGGCGGCGAAACGCAGCGGCTTCAAGCTCGGTACGGGTGGTATCGTCAAACTTGTCCATCTCTGTGACCTCTATGGTGTGAAATTAAGTTCAGCATAACAAAAGACACCGCCCGTAGGCGGTGTCTTTTGCAACATTCCAGCGCGCCTTACGAGGAGCGAGGAGCGGGTGATTCACCTGCGTCTTTTGAGGCTTTCCGGTCAGCCAGCTCCTGCTCGGAGACCGCCTGATCCTTGACCTCTTCGTACCACAGATTGTGGTGCTCCTTGGCCCAGGTTTCATCGACGTAGCCAGTGGTCATGCCTTCCAGCGAGCCTTCCGTACCCAGGGTACCGATGTAGATATGGCCGACCGACACGGCCGTCAGCCCCAGGGCGCCCACCGCGTGGACGAGGTTCGCCCACTGCATGGTGTCGCGTCCCTGACCGAAGTTGGGGAAGTCGAGGACAAAGCCGCTGGCAACTACCAGCAGTCCCACCGACGCAAGCAGCCAGTACCAGGCTTTTTCACCGCCATTGGCGAAGCCCGCATCCACGTGGCCTTTACCAACAAGGCCACCGCCTTTCTTGAACCATTCCAGGTCGTGCTTCTTGGGCATGTTGTCCTTGATCAGGCTGACCAGCATCACGATCAACAACACGCTGAAGATCGGCCCCAGATAGTTGTGCAGCAACTTAGAGGACGAGACCATCCAGCCCCAGAAGGCATCGCCAAACAGCCCCCGAAAGACAAACTTGCCAAACAGCAGGTTGAGACCGGTGAGCGCCAGGACGATAAACAGCGACGCCACGGACCAGTGCAAGGCACGCATGAATAGCGGCCAGCGGAACAGCTTGCGTCCCGATCGCGGCTCTTCAAGGTGTTTACGCCCGACGATGAGGTAGAACAGCGTAATGATCACGATCATGCCGCCAATCACGATCAGGCCGAAGGGTGACACCCAGCGGTTACGCCACTGACGCCAGGTTTCACCGCTGGCGTTGATCAGGTTGTAGTTACTGTCGGCTCGCGAATCACGGTAGTTGGGACCGGTCTCGCCGCTACGGACTTGTCGCCACTGGTCCGCATCGATGCCGGGCGCCGCCGTGCTCATTTCACGATTGGGGTCAGCTTCCTGGGCATGAGCTACCTGCGCCACGCCCAGACTGAACACCAGGGCGAAGGCCAACAGCAGCCAGCGCCAGACTCCTTGCCATTGAGACAGGTGCGGCACCCCACCGGGTGCCTGAGCAGTCAACTGGTTCATGGAGAGCCTCCTTACCCTTTACGGGCAGCATCATAGGCTAGGTTGTCGGCACTGGCCTGAGGGTTGTTGGACCAGGCGCCATCTTCATGGCCACGATGCACCACACGCTGACGGAAAATATCCGCCACGTCCTGGGCATCGCCTGCCAGAAGTGCCTTGGTGGAGCACATTTCCGCGCACAGCGGCAACTTGCCTTCGGCGATGCGGTTGGCGCCGTACTTCTCGTACTCTTCTTCCTTGCTTTCGGCAGGGCCGCCCGCACAGAAGGTACATTTGTCCATCTTACCGCGCTCGCCAAACGCATCCTGCTGCGGGAACTGCGGGGCGCCAAAGGGGCAGGCGTAGAGGCAGTAGCCACAGCCGATACACAGGTCTTTATCGTGCAGCACGATACCGTCGTCGGTCTTGTAGAAGCAGTCGGTCGGGCACACCGCCATGCAGGGGGCGTCGTCACAGTGCATGCAGGCGACCGAAATGGACATCTCGTCGGCTTCGCCGTCATTCAGTGTCACAACACGCCGACGCTGAATGCCCCATTCGACATCATTGGCATTTTTACAGGCGGTCACGCAGCCGTTGCATTCGATGCAGCGCTCGGCGTCACACATAAATTTCATTTGAGCCATGGTGTTCTCCTTATACGGTGCGGGATGTCGCCCGCACCGTGGATGCTGTCAGGTCTAGGCGAGCCTCAGGCACGCTCGATGCGGCAGATGGTGCACTTGGTCTCTTGCATCAGTGTCACCGGGTCGTAGCCATAAGTGGTCGCGGTATTGGCCGCTTCGCCGATTACGTAGGGAGCAGTGCCCTCAGGGTACATGCCCTCCAGGCTTTCGCCCTGGAACATGCCGCCAAAGTGGAATGGCATGAAGGCCACCTTGCGGTCCACGCGTGGCGTGACCATCGCCTTCACCTTCACGCGTCCGCCTTCGGCCCCTTCGACCCATACCTGGTCGCCATCGCTGATGCCGATATCATTGGCATCGGCCGGGTTGATCTCCACAAACATCTCTTGCTGAAGCTCGGCCAGCCACGACATGGAGCGCGTTTCTTCACCGCCGCCTTCGTATTCGACCAGTCGCCCGGAAGTGAGGATGATCGGGTAGTCATCCACCGAGGGGGCACCGTCCTGTACGCTCTTGTACATGGTCGGCAGGCGCATGATGGAGTCAAAGTCGTCCCAGGTCGGGTATTTGTCGACCAGGTCACGGCGGGTTGAGTAGAGCGGCTCACGGTGCTTCGGCACTGCGTCAGGGAAGGTCCACACCACTGCCCGCGCCTTGGCGTTACCGTACGGGGCGCAGCCGTGCTCGATCGCGACACGCTGAATACCGCCGGACAGATCGGTTTTCCAGTTCTTGCCTTCCGCCGCTTGTTTCTCGGCGTCGGTAAGGTCGTTCCACCAGCCAAGGTCTTTCAGCAGCTGGTCGTTGAACTCCGGGTAGCCATCGTCGATATCGCCATTCACCGGCGCGGAACCTTCAGCCAGCAGATTGACGCCGTCCCGCTCGATGCCAAACCGAGCGCGGAAGCCCATGCCGCCTTCCATCACCGGTACGCTTGGATCATAAAGATTGGGCGAGCCGGGATGATTGAACTCGGCCGTTCCCCAGCAGGGCCAGGGCAAACCGTAATAATCGCCATCCGCCGGGCCGCCTTGGGCGCGCAGGTTTTCAAAGCTGAAGGTGTGCCAGTTTTGCTGGTGTTCCTTCAGGCGCTCCGGGCTTTGACCGGTGTAGCCGACGGTCCACATGCCAGCGTTGATTTCCCGCAGGATATCTTCGATCAGCGGTTCGTCGCCGTTCATCTCATAGTTGGCGACCAGCTCGTCGCCAAAGCCGAGCTTGCGGGCGAACAGGTACATGATCTCGTGATCGGGCTTGGACTCGAACAGCGGGTCGATGACCTTGTCGCGCCACTGCAGGGAACGGTTGGTCGCCGTCACGCTGCCGGTGGTTTCGAACTGGGTCGCGGCCGGCAACAGGTACACACCGTCGGTGCGGTCGTGCATGACGGCCGCAACGGTCGGGTAGGGATCGACGATGACCATCATTTCGAGCTTTTTCATGGCCTGCTGCATTTCGACGCCGCGGGTCTGGGAGTTGACCGCGTGACCCCAATAGAACATGGCCTTGAGCGCCGTACGCTGGGAGATGTTCTCGTCTTCTTCCAGCACGCCGTCCACCCAGCGCGACACGGTGATACCGGCGCTGTTCATGGGCTTGCCATCGTTGTACTCGGTATCGTCGAAGCGGCCCTGCAGCCACTCGTAATCAACGTTCCAGACGTTGGACCAGTGCTGCCAAGCGCCTTCCGAGAGACCGTAGTACCCTGGCAGCGAATCGGAACCCAGCCCCAGGTCGGTCGCCCCCTGCACGTTGTCGTGACCGCGCAGGATGTTGGCACCGCCACCGGCCACGCCGATGTTACCCAGCGCGAGCTCGAGGATGCAGTAAGCGCGGGTATTGTTGTTACCCGTGGTGTGCTGGGTACCGCCCATGCACCAGACGACACACCCCGGACGGTTTTCGGACAGGGTCTTGGCCACGTCGAACATGTCCTGTTCGCTGACCCCGGTGATGTCCTCAACGACGCTCGGCGGGAAGTTGGCTACCTCAGCGCGTACATCGTCCATGCCGTAAACGCGCTGGTTGATGTATTCGCTGTCTTCCCAGCCGTTTTCAAAGATGTGCCACAGCAGACCCCAGACGTAGGCAACGTCGGAACCCGGACGCAGGCGCACGTATTTGTTGGCCTTGGCGGCCGTACGCGTGAAGCGCGGGTCGGCCACAATGATCTGGCAGTTGTTGCGTTCCTTGGCAATCAGGAAGTGCTGCATTGCCACCGGGTGCGCTTCGGACGGGTTCGAGCCAATGAACAGGATCGCCTTGCTGTTGTGCGTGTCGTTGAGCGAGTTGGTCATCGCCCCATAACCCCAGGTATTGGCAACCCCGGCCACGGTCGTGGAGTGACAGATACGCGCCTGGTGGTCGGTGTTGTTGGTGCCCCACATGGAGGCAAGCTTGCGCATCAGGTACGCCTGCTCGTTGTTGAACTTGGCCGAACCAAGCCAGTAAACGCTGTCGGGGCCGTGCTCGTCGCGCAGCTCAAGCAGCTTGTCGCCAATCTCGTTGACGGCATCTTCCCAGCTCATGCGCTCCCATTCGCCGCCTACCAGCTTCATGGGGTACTTCAAACGGCGGCTGGAATGGCCGTGCTGGCGTAGCGAAGCGCCTTTCGCACAGTGGGCACCACGGTTGATCGGGTGGTCAAAGGCCGGCTCTTGCTTGGTCCAGATCCCCTCTTGCACTTCGGCATACACGCCGCAGCCCACCGAGCAGTGCGAACAGATCGTGCGCTTGGTTTCCACGGGGGAATCCAGCACCGGCGTTTTGTCAGCCGATTCCGCGCGACGCATCATGGGCGCGCCCATAAAGCCTAGTGCGGCCACACCGCCCGTCGCTACGCCGCTGCGCTGTATAAACTGGCGGCGCGAAATACCCAGGCCGGGTGCTTTGGGAGTGTCTGTTTTGCGAGTTAAACGCATGGCAATTCTCCTGGCATTCCGCCGTCAGTCACGCAAGGAAGCGTAAAAAGCACGGACGTGATCGGTCTCACGATAATTGGTTGTTGGTTTTTCAACGTCGCTGGGAGCGCTATCGGCTTGCGCCAGGGTGACGTGTCCGACCGTAGCGGCCGCGCCTGCAGCGGCTGTTCCCAAACCTACGGTTTTCATGAACCGGCGGCGCTCAGGATTATGTGACTGTTGCATGGTGCTCTCCTCTCTTGCCATGGCCGTTGGCCGTTTTATCTTATGCTATGGCTGCTGCGCGCTCACCGGTGGGCGAATCAACGCATTAGCGCGTCACGTCAAGGTTCCACAATGTTGACTGGGGCATGGCTCGCCTCGATTGCCAGACGATCCTCTTCGCTTGTCATGAAAGCACTGCCCAACTGCCCGAGCGCTGCATAAAAAGCGGTATCGACTTGCCCTAAGTCGTCAAAACAGTCGCTTGCCCAAGGGGCAAGGTGATGCATAAAGAAGTGCGCCTGGTCGGGGCTCGTCGCGTCGATCAGCATGGCCATCACCTCGCACAGCGCGGCCAGGTGATCTTCGGGATCCTTTGTGTGCTCGCTGCGCTCGAAGCCCAGCGCACCAAGATCGCGACGTAGCGCGACCAGTGCCGCCTCCATCAGTTCACCGTTGCGGTACCAGGAGGCATAGGGCACCACATCGCCCTGGATCACGCCGACCAGATGACCAAAGTGCGCTCGCTTCAGGCTCGCTGCGTCAACGCTGTTCGCGGCTTGACTGAGCCCATGCCAGCATTCGGCCAGGCGGCTGCCGTCCTGCTCGATATCGAGCGACGCCAGCCAGCCAAGCAGCTCTTCGGTGGGCGCTTCGCGCAATAGCGCGGCGATAAGCCGGTAGATATCTGCTCGTAACGCATCGGCTTCGCTTAATGTCGGGGCAGCTTGCGTCATGGCTTATACCTTCAACTGGGCGTCGGGATCACGAATCATGGTTTTCCATACGTCTTTCACCCGACAGTCTTCGCACATCTCCAGGCGCAGCATGGCGTCGCCTGCAAAATAGGGATGATCAGCCAGCTTGGCCTTGATATTGGCGACCGTGCTCGCCGTGGCAAACGGCTTGCCGCAGCCGATGCACTCAAAGGGCGCTTCTTCGTGACACACATGGCGAGCCTCACGCTCGGCACTGGCCAGAAAGCCGGGAGTCAGGGTAATGGCATCTTCAGGGCAGGCCTGCTCGCAGAGCCCACACTGCACGCAATCCGCTTCGCGGAAGTTCAGCGACGGCGTATTGCCACCGGATGACAGCGCAGAGGTTGGACAATTGCTGACACAAGCGTGGCACAGGGTGCAGGCATCACTGTCGACCTGAATGCCGCCGTAGGCGGCACCCTCTGGCATGGCATGTCGCTGGCCGCTGGGCTCGCCAAGTTCGCCCAGGCGCGCGAGCACGATATTCAGGCGAGCACGCTTCTCAGGCTCATTCAACGACAGTGGCTGGTCGGTCAGTGGCGTTAGCAATGGCAGCGCGTCGCGTGCCTGAGCAGCGTCAGTATCCAGCAGTTGCACGCGCTCGGGGTTATGCCCCAGCGCCGACAGCAATGTCCGAGCCTGGGCCAACTGATCGGTCAGGAAGGCGCTAAGGCGCTGAGGCATATCGGCATGTCGCTGAATGCGCACCTCTGCCGCGCCGCTGGCAAGGGCGGTTAGCCACTGGTCATGACCGGCCGCACCCAGTTCTTCCAGGGGAATATCCAGCACGTGCCCGGCGGGTACTACACCCGCCGCTTTTTCGGCGTCCTGGGAATCGTGAGTGATAAAGCGCAGTACCGGTGCTTGACCGCCCGCCTCGCGGTAGGCGGCCAGCCAGCTTGAGAGCGTGTCCTGCTGGCGGCGTGTATCGGGCAAGCGAAATTCGATCGCGCCGGTGGGGCAGGCACTCGTGCAACTGCCTACGCCCTGGCACAGGTAGGGATCAATCTCGATCTGCGATTCGATACGCCCTTGATGGCTGCTGATGGCATCGGCAGGGCACACGTCCAGGCAGCGCGTGCAGCCAACATTGCCGCTGGCGGAATGCGCACAGAGATCGCTGTTGACCTGGAAATAGCGCGGCTTGTCGAATTCCCCGATCAGCTCGCCGACGCTGTCCAGCGCCTCGCGACGTCGTTCGGCATCCGTCCAGTCGAGGGTGACATAGCCCGGGGGTGGCAGCTCGCGCGCCAGTACCGGGCGAGCACTCAAGTCCAGCACCAGATCGAAGTGATCGCGATCGATCAATGCCCGGGCCAGGTTAAGCGGGCTGCCGTCATTATCAAACTGGACAGCAAAAGCGCCAAGATAACCTGAAATGCTTAACACCTCGGCCTGCCCTGGCGACATTTCATAGCGGACAAGCGGCTGTGCATGCCCCTGTGGCGCTGCGTCAGACGACAGAACGTCCTCAGAAGCGGCATCTTTGGATTCAGCGGAGTCGGCGGCGGCCTTTAGGGTCAGCAGGGTCAACGAAGCGAGCCCGCTGCCCTTCAAGGCATGGGCGGCTTTCTCGGCGGCGTCGCTCGAGCCAATCACCAACGCATGACCACGGCTGTGATAGGTCACATTGGCGGGCGTCAGATTCGCCGGCCAGGAGATGCGTTGGCGTACCGCTTCTCTGGCTTCGGCGTTACGCTGGTCGTCCAGGGACGCCAGCTGGATTCTTTGATTCATGCATTCTCACGGTCAGAGGATCATTTTTATTATATTGATGGATCATATTTTTTAGATATCTTGTCATATCGGCTGCACCAATGCATAACATTAGTACACAGCGATAAAATCATTTTTTCATTTCGCTGCTTATTGGCTCAGCTTATGGCGGTTTGGTCATTCATGCCAAGAAAAACGCACCTTGCACTTTCAACGCTGTTGTTCCGATACCAGATCAAGCCTTTGTTTTAAAAGGATTAAAAGCCGACTCATGCTTTCGTATGAGAGTTATCAGACTGGTCGTCTTGTGCCACTTCCTTCTCAGAACCAGGCGGATTGGGCGCATCGCTATCAGCGGAAGATACCTGCTCCGAATCGCCGTCTGTTGATGCTTGCTCACTCTGGGTATCGTTGGCATTGTCGGCCAGGGATTCATCGGCTTTCTTGGCCCACCGCCGCAACTTGCCCGCCAGCTCCGAGGCCATGGGTTTCAACTGCTGGCGATAGTCCAGATCGTAGTCATCCAGACCATCGCGCACATTGTAGTTACCGGTCGCCCAAAGGCGCTTTAACGCCCGCCGCCGCAGCGCTGAACTGACGCCGGGTACCATGTAGTCACTGAAATCACTGCCCGCTTCCAGCGTCTCGGGGTCGGGCAGGGTTTCATCCAGGCTACCGGGCGGGGGCGGAGCAGGCCGCACGGGCTCGCTGGCTTCAGTAGCGCCTGCCTCATGATTGTCCGCCGCTCCATCCCCGTTGGCCGGGTCCGCTTCATCCGGCGGCAGCGGTGGCTCACTGCGCTCTTTCGTCTCGGGATCTGCAACGGATGGTTGCTCGTCCGGCTCGAGCCCCCGCTTGATACGCGACCAGCGCTCTAAACGACTCATTGCGGTTTCTCCTTGGTGGGCGTTTCTTTGGCGCGCCCGGCCCCTTTGTTTTTCTTCTTGCGGATTTCCATCGGCGCTTCGCCGTGGCGGGCCAGATAGCTTTCGATCCATATCTGGATCGCCATCGGCATCGCCACTTCCAGCACCTGCTGCTCGCCATCCATCCAACCGGCTGCGACATCCTGACTCGCCGTAATCGCCGCAGGCTCGGGGGCCTGCCCGGTAAACCCGGCGCGCACGAACAGCCGTGGCGTGGCGGCCGTCAGGTTGAAGCGATAGGCAGCACGCTCGGTCATGAACAGCTGCAAGAACAGCACGTGCGGGCCCTGCTCACCCAGCGTCAGCTCACCGATACGCCATTGTGTCTGGCTGAAACGGTTGATCTGCTTGTGCTCGGCGACCAGCGTAATACTCAGTGGGCGGAGGTTATCGGTCATTACGGCGGCCCTTATGCTTTATTCGGAACGAAAGGTTCAGGTAGACAAGTAAGCCTTTCGAGCGCCATCATCGTCAACTCAAACCTTGTATGCACCATGAGGATCACGGATGCCCGCCTTGGAGCTAAGCCGAGCCCGCTTACCGGCCACCACCGAGATTGACGTGGTAGACGAATTTGGTGATACCCGCCGACAGGCCATTGCCGCCGAGCGGGCCTTGACCGTTTATCTCAACAAGCGTGAGATTGTCACGCTGATGACCCTTGGCGACGACCCGGAAGCGCTGGTGGTGGGCTATCTGCGTAATCAGGGGCTGCTGCGCGCCGCGTCTGATCTTTCCGTCGTTCAGGTGGACTGGGAGGTTGAAGCCGCCGTGGTCGTCACCGGCCACTTGCCTGACGACCTTGAGGCTCGCCTCAGCACCCGCACCGTCACCACCGGTTGCGGGCAGGGAACGGTATTCGGCAAGCTCCTCGATCAGACGGCACTCACCGAGCTGCCTGACACGCGGCTGGCTCAGTCCACGCTCTACGCGCTGCTGCAAAATCTCAATGCCTATAATGAAACCTACCGTAGCGCCGGGGCGGTGCACGGCTGCGCGCTGTGCTGGCAAAGCGACGTACTGGATTTCGTGGAAGATGTGGGCCGCCACAACGCCGTGGATACGCTGGCAGGCCGCCAGTGGCTGCAACAGGCAGACAGCGCCAATGCGGATATTTTCTATACCACGGGGCGACTCACCTCAGAAATGGTGCTTAAGGTCGCCCAGATGGGCATCAGCGTGCTGGTCTCCCGCTCCGGTGTGACCCAAAAAGGCGTCGAGTTGGCGGAACGCTTTGGCGTGATGCTGATTGCCCGCGCCAAAGGCAAGCACTTTCAAGCCATTAATGCCCAGCACCGCCTCACGCTGGATGCCATCCCCGCACGCCCGCCCCGCGCCCGGGCAGCCAAACAGGAGGCACGCTAATGATTGCCATCAAGCAACTTACCGGCATGATTCTCGCCGGCGGTGAAGGCCGCCGCATGGGCGGCCGCGATAAAGGCCTCGAACCCTTTGCTGGCCTGCCGTTGATTGCTCACGTCATTCAGCGTTTCGATGGCCGGGTAGCCGAACTGCTGATCAACGCCAACCGCAACAGCGACGCCTACGAGTTGTTCGCTGACCGTGTCATTGAAGACGCCGAAGGCGGTTTCAAAGGGCCGCTGATGGGTATCTACAGTGGCTTACGGGCGGCGAAAACGCCCTGGCTGCTGGTGGCGCCCTGCGACTCCCCGGCGCTGCCCAACGACCTGGTGGCACGCATGGTGGCGGGCATCGGCGAGCATGATATCGGCGTTGCCTTTGACGGTGAACGCCTGCACCCCGTGGTGGCCTTGATTCGCACCTCCCTGGCAGAGGATCTGGCAACAACACTGGCCGATGGGGAACGCAAGATCGACCGTTGGTATGCCCGCCATGCCTGGTGCAGGGTCGATATGTCTGACTGCCCGGACGCCTTTGCCAACCTCAACACCGAAGAAGAGAAAATCCGCCTGGAAACAGCGCTTGGCAATGACGCCAGCGCGAAAAAGGCCGCCACATGACGCTTTCCTGTTTCGAGCTCGGCGAGCAGATGCTCAGTGTGAGCGAGGCGCGAACAGCGCTCGCCACCCTGATCGAACGGCCCCTGGGCAGTGAGTGCGTCGCCCTCGCGAATGCCCATGGTCGGCGCCTTGCGGAAGACATTACCGCCACGATCAACGTACCGCAGAATACCAATGCGGCGATGGACGGTGTGGCACTGGCCTGGGAAAACAGCGCTCAAACCCACTGGGCACTGGCAGGCGATGCCTTTGCCGGGCAGGCGTTTGCGGGCAACGTCGCTGCCGGGCAGTGTGTGCGTATTACGACCGGCGCGCCGCTGCCGCCCGGCACCGATACGGTCATCATGCGTGAGCAGCTGGTCGAGCATCACGACAGCGTGGTCATTGAAGCGCCTGAGCGTGTCAAACGTGGCCAGAACGTGCGCCAGGCGGGAGAGGACATCACGATCGGCGACGTCGCGCTGCCCGCTGGCACGCGTTTAGACGCCGCGGCCCTCGGGCTGGCCGCCTCTCTGGGGTGGGCACGAGTACCTGTTTATCAGCGCCCCAGGGTGGCGATTTTCTCGACCGGCAACGAAGTCACGGCCCCTGGCGACCCGCTGCCCGGCGACGGTATTTATGACGCCAACCGCTTTACCCTGACAGGGCTGCTCATCGAACAGGGCGCTGAGGTCATTGACCTTGGCATCTTGCCGGACGACTTTACCGCGCTGACGGAAACCCTGGCAGACGCCGCGGCGAAAAGTGACCTGGTGATTTCCAGTGGCGGCGTTTCGGTGGGCCATGCCGATTTTACCCGTGATGCCCTCGAGCACCTTGGGCGGCTGGCGCTCTGGCGGGTGGCCCTGCGCCCGGGGCGCCCCATGGCCTGCGGCTGGCTGGGCGCGGCGCGTACGCCTTTCGTCGGCCTGCCCGGCAATCCCGTGGCCGTCATGGTAACCTACCTGCAGTTCGTGGTGCCGTTGCTGCAGCGGCTCCACGGTCGGCCGGTGACGCCACCGCGCCGACTCCAGGCGGTTGCCGACGACACACTGAAAAGTCGCTTTCAACGGACAGACTTTCTCCGTGGCGTCTACCATAATGATAAAGACGGACGGCTACACGTTCGCAGCACCGGTGCCCAGGGGTCGGGCATTTTAACCTCAATGGTGGCCGCTAACTGTTTGATAGAGTTAGCCGATGACCAGGACGGCGCGCAACCAGGTGAGGTCGTCAGCATACAACCACTAACGGACTGGCTATGACCGAGCAACTGATCGACAACTTTGGCCGCCGCATCAACTATGTGCGTATATCGGTAACCGACCGCTGCGACTTCCGCTGCGTTTACTGCATGAGCGAGGAGATGACCTTTCTGCCCCGCGCGCAGGTACTGACGCTGGAAGAGTTGGCCATGGTCGCCCGCGCCTTTACCGAGCTCGGCGTCGAGAAAATCCGCCTCACCGGCGGCGAACCCCTGGTACGCCGTGATATCACCCAATTGGTGGATGAGATCGGCACGATGCCGGGCCTCAACGACTTCACCATGACCACCAACGGCGCCAGCCTGCGCAAGCACGCCAAGCAGCTCTACGCCGGTGGCATGCGGCGTCTCAACATCAGCCTGGACTCGCTTGACCCGGAACGTTTCAAGCAGCTCACCCGCACCGGCGACCTGGAAAAGGTGATCGATGGTATCCACGCTGCCAAGGAAGCAGGCTTCGAGCGCATCAAGCTCAACGCGGTTATTCTCAAGGGCCGCAATGAAGATGAAGTGCTGGATCTGGTCGACTTTGCCCGCCGCGAAGGGCTGGATATCAGCTTTATCGAGGAAATGCCGCTGGGCGACGTCTCCGACCACTCCCGTGCGGAAACCTTCTACTCGAGCGACGATGTCCAGGCGCTGATCGAAACCCGCTATCCGCTGATCGCCACCCCGGAAACCACGCCCGGCCCGTCACGCTATTTCCGCATGGCCGACAGCAACAGCCGTATCGGCTTTATCTCGCCGCACAGCCATAATTTCTGCGATACCTGCAACCGCGTACGCGTCACCGTCGAAGGACGCCTGCTGCTGTGCCTGGGCAACGAGCATTCGGTGGATCTGCGTGCGGTATTGCGTCGTCACCCGGGTGATATGCAGGCGCTCAAGAACGCCATCATCAATGCCTTGCCGCTCAAGCCCGAGCGCCATCACTTCACCACCGATGGCGATGTTCAGGTGGTGCGCTTCATGAACATGACCGGCGGCTAACGGTGTCAGGGTTAACCAATGTGCCGGTGCATATCATCACCGGCTTTCTGGGCAGTGGCAAAACATCGCTTATCCACAGCCTGATCGAGCAAAAGCCTGTGGATGAAAAATGGGCGATTCTGGTCAACGAGTTTGGCCAGATCGGCATCGACCAGGCAATGTTTGAAGCGCGCGACGATGTGGTGGTTAAAGGCTTGCCGGGTGGTTGCCTGTGTTGCCAGTTGGCCTTCGTGATGCAGGCCGCTCTGGTCAATCTGTTGTCGCGTAGCCAACCTGACCGGGTGATCATCGAGCCTTCCGGCCTTGGTCATCCGGCAGGGTTGGTGGATCTGCTGCGTAGCGAGGCGTTTCAGGGTGTCGTAGACGTACGCGATATTGTGACGACGCTCGATCCACGTCGCCTGGATGAGCCACGCGTGGTCGCCCACGAAACCTTCCGCGACCAGCTCGAGATTGCCGACGCCATTGCCCTAACCATGCGCGACCAAAGCACCGCCGAGCAGCTCAGTGCGGCCCACGCCTTCGTTGCCGAACGTTGGCCACCGCGCAAGTGGGTCCATGAGGTCGATCATGGCCGGCTGCCACTGGCACGCCTGCTGGAAAGCGGCAGCGCTCAACGCGACGCGCTTGAAACGCCTGCGGCTCACCAACCACTGTCCGCCACTCCCAGCCTCGAAGGCGGCTTTTTCGACTTCCCGCCCGCTCCTGGCACGCCACAATGTGAAACCGGTGCATCGCTGGGTTACACAAGTATCGGCTTGCGCTGGCACCCGAGTGACTGCTTTGACCTGGACCGCCTGGCCGCCTATTTCGGCGAGCTTTCCCGGGACATGCGGATCAAGGGCGTCTTCCACACCCATGATGGCTGGCGACAGCTCAACCGCGCAGATGGCACGCTAAGCGTCACGCCATCCACCTGGCGTCAGGACTCACGCCTGGAAATCATTGCCCCCGAATCATCCTCTCCTCATATGCCCAGCGCTGAATCACTCAAAGCGGCGCTCGCCGACACCTTGAAAAGCTAAGGACTCATGCCTCAGCCACGCCTCAAGGACGTCCAGGGGCATGGGCTGCCCGAACAGGAAGCCTTGGTAAGTTTGGCAGCCATGGGCCGAAAGCCACGCCTGCTGGGCGTCGCTCTCGACGCCTTCGGCCACGATCTCCAGCGACAGGCTTTGTGCCAGCGCAATGGTGCTCTCCACGATGGCGGCATTCGCCTTGCTGTCGATCACCTGTTGGACAAAGGATTGATCGATTTTTAGCTGATCCAGAGGCAGGTGCGCCAAATAGGCCAGCGATGAGTAACCGGTGCCATAATCATCCAACGAAAAACGCACGCCCTGCTGCTTGAGTTGCCGCATTTTCTCACGGGCATCATCGCGCTCTTCGACAAAGAGCGACTCCGTCACTTCCAGTTTCAGTCTGTGACTGGGCGCGCCCGTGCGCTGCAATATCGACTCCACCTTGTTGACGAAATCGACCTGCCGGAACTGCAGTGGGCTGACGTTGACCGCCACGCTCAACTCGGCAAACCCAGGCTGATGGGCCCACTGTGCCAATTGCTGACAGGCCGCCTCCAGCACCCAATCACCTACCGGGTTGATCAGCTCGGTCGATTCGAGTAGGGGAATGAACTCGCCAGGCATGACCAATCCGCGTTCGGGATGCTGCCAACGCAGCAGACCTTCGACCCCTATGCAGCGGCCCTCCTGGTCAATTTGAGGCTGATAATGCAGCCGCCATTCTTCATTCGCCAACGCTTGACTCAGTTCGTTTTCCAGGCGAACCCGTGCCAACAACTCGGCTTGCATGGTAGGGTCAAAAAAGCTCAAGGCGCAGCGACCACTGCTTTTGGCCTGGAAAAGCGCCATGTCCGCCTGCTGCAAGTAATCATCGACTGAGCTGGCGTGGTCGTTTACCACCGTAATCCCGATACTTGCCGTGACGTTAAGGCTCTCGCCCCGGATCATCACCGGCAGTCGAATCAAGTCTTGAAGTTTCTGCGCGATATTTTCGGCAAGTTCAGCAGTGTGCTCCCGGCTTTGACTCATGCCTTCGATCAGCACGGCGAATTCATCGCTCCCCAGCCGTGCCAGGGTGTCCGTTTCACGCAGCGTTTGCCCCATTAAACGGGCGAGATGCTGCAGCAGTTGATCACCAACGTAGTGGCCCAGGGTATCGTTGATTTGCTTGAAGTTATCGATATCGATAAACAGCAAGGCACCCCAGCGAGCATGACGATTCACGTCCTTTAACGCCGCCTCCATGCGATCCATGAACAGACGCCGATTGGCAAGCCCGGTCAACGGGTCGTAAAACGCCAGCTGGTGAATTTCCTGCTCTGCCGCTTTACTCTCGCTAATGTCGCTCATGGTGGCCACGTAATGAGTCAGGGCGCCTTGCGGGTCGTAAACGGCACTAATGGTCAGCCATTCGGGAAACACATCGCCATTCTTGCGGCGGCTCCAGATTTCTCCTTCCCAACTGCCGGCTACCTGAACCCGCTGCCATAATTTGCGGTAGAAAGCGGCATCATGTCGGCCAGAGTTCAATATCCGCGTGCTTTTACCCACCAGCTCGTCTTCGCTATAGCCGGTAATCCGCGTAAAGGTGTTGTTGACTTTCAAAACATGGCCGTTTGCATCGGCAATCAACATGCCCAGATGGGTCTGGAAGGCCGTGGCGGAGATGCGCAGTTCCGCTTCACTTTGGTGTAACCGATGTTCAAAGCGCAGCCGGTTAAGGTAGTGACGCACGCCCCAGGCGCCCAGCAGCGCAATCAGCAGCATTACGCCTGCCAGTATACCGGCACGCTGTCGCCAGTTGGCCAACTGAAGCTGGACGTCTTCGCCTACGACCACGAGCAGCGGCAACTCTTCTATCCACTGCATCTGAAACAGGCGTTCGCGCTGGTCCAGCGGGGAGGTCAAACGCAGCGACCATGTATCAGCCCCGCGCTCAAGCATCATGCGTGTCTCGGGGCTTTCCACCTGCCACCCGGCGGTGATGGGTTCCTCAAGGGGGGGTAAACGGGCAATCAGCTTTAGCTCGCTATCCACCAGCGCAATACTCTCACCACTGGATAAGCCCAGCCTTTTCAGGGCACGCTCAAAGACAAGGGGCGATATACGCGCCACCGCAATGCCGCCAAACTCGCCGTTGTCACGGGTCAAGCGCCGCGCTTGATAGAGGTAATACTGTTCATCATCCGATGCCGAGTAGAGCGGCGTCACCATTTTGGTGCGATCATCCTGATCACGAAAGGCTTTAAAAAACGCGCTGCCGCTGAGATCAAGCCCCACCAGGTTGGCTCGCAGCGCGCTGGCTTGGACAATGCCGTTGGCATCGATAATGCCGATATCATCAATCCAATCGACGGAACGCGTTCGGTTACGTAGTACCTGCTGAATAGACGAAGGCGCGTCCTGCGGCGGAATGCCCTGCACCTGTACAAGTTCGGCAATACTCAACAGCGCTTGGCCGCTCTGCGCGAAAACGCCTTTCGCCCACTCGGTCACGACATCGGCACGGGCCGCGTTGCGCGTTTCAAGAGCTTGAATTTCCTGTCGATACTGTTCGTAGAGTACCCACACAAAGATACTCAGGAGCAGCAACAGCGCCACCCCGTAAAGCGTTAAAGCACCACGGCGCTGCTGGCGATACTTCTTCGCCAAATCGGCCGATAACGGGGTAACAGGTTGTGGCATTGCGCGGGCGCCTTGTCATAAAGTGGCACTAAACAAACAGAACCGTCCTAACATAAGCTCAAACGTCGATGATATTGAAGAACTATTTTTGAAAAGTACATCGGCCTTTTTCGATTCCTCTATCATTAAATCAACTGATTACCCGCCATGAGAGCTTGATATGCCCGCGCTTGGTCAAATGAGCGACTATGAGATTCGCCTGATTCGTGTTTTTCAAACGGTGGTGGAGTGCGGTGGCTTTACGGCGGCCGAGACCACGCTGGGCATCAGCCGGTCAGCAATCAGCCAGCATATGAACGACCTGGAAGGGCGGCTGGGCTTTTCGCTGTGTCAGCGAGGACGTGGCGGGTTCAGCCTGACCGAAGAAGGCAAGGAGATTTATCAGGCAGGCCTGACGCTGATTTCCGCGCTGGAAACCTTCAAAAGTGATGTCAACGCGCTGCATCACACCATCAGGGGCGAGCTGAATATCGGCATTACCGACAATCTGGTGACGCTACCCGCCATGAATGTCACCCATGCATTGGCCAGACTCAGCGCCCCGGAGCACGATGTCACGCTGAACATACACATGGAGCCCTCGGATGCGGTGATTCGCAGCGTGATGGATGGCCACCTGCATGTCGGGGTCGTGCCCGCGGTCAACCTGCCCACCAGCCTGGATACTCAGCATCTCTACGATGAACCTTCCTTCCTGTACTGCTCGGTGGGGCACCCGTTGTTCGATAAGGCCAGCGATCGCCTCACGCTGGCCGAGCTTGCGTACCATCCCGCCATATCGCCCCGCTATCCGCTGCCCGCTGAGGCACGCCAGGCCCACGATGCCCTCAACCTGCGCGCCTCCGCGTCTGACCGTGAGGGCGCGGCATTTTTGATTCTCACCGGACGTTTTATTGGTTTTCTTCCCGAGCACGTCGCGGATCAATGGGTCTCGGCCGGCAAAATGCGCGCCCTGAACAGCACAAGCCAGCACTACCGTATCCCCTTTGTGCTCATTGCCCGCCGCGACCGCCGCCCCAACCGTGTCGTTGACGCCTTTTTAAACTTCATCGATACGCCACAAACGCCAACACCCGGCATCTAGCCGGGTGTTGGTGAGGCATCTTGGTAAAGTGCGTGTCGCGCGACTAGGGGAGTTGCTCGGCAGGCTCCTTGTCCGCCACCGGCGACGGCCCCACCGACGGTGCGGAGGAAAGCACCTGACTGGCGACATAGTAAACGATCGCGCCAAGCGCCGAGCCGGTAAACCAGCCGTAGTCATAGAACCAGTACATCGTGCCGGTGGTCAGCGAAATCAGTGTCAGCGCCACGGGCACGCCAAAGGCGATAAAACCGGCAATATTGACAGCCGGATACGCATGGCTGTCCATATACAGGCTGGGCACATCCAGACGCTGCTTTTTAATCAGGAAGTAATCCACGGCCATGATACCGGCGATCGGGCCCAGCAGGCTGGAATACCCCAGCAGCCAGTTGGAGTACATCTGTTCAAGCGATACTCCCGGGGGAATGATGCCCGCTTTTTGTAGCAGGTCGTACCCCATCAGCAGCACACCCACCGCGCCAGTTAGAAGAACGCCTCGAGTCTGGTTGATCAATTTGGGCGCAATATTCTGGAAATCGTTGGTGGGTGAAACAATGTTCGCCGCCGTATTCGTCGAGAGGGTTGCGACGATAATCAACAACATCGCCAATACGACCCAAAACGGGCTATCGATCATGCCAATCAGATTGACCGGATCGGCAATCGTTTGCCCTACCAGCGACTCAGAGGCAGCGGTCATCACCACGCCCAGCGAGGCAAAGAAAAACATCGTCAGCGGCAGGCCGATCACCTGCCCGGCAATCTGGTCTTTCTGGCTTTTGGCAAAGCGACTGAAGTCAGGAATATTAAGCGACAGCGTGGCCCAGAAGCCCACCATGGCAGTTAACCCGGCAAAGAAGTAGCCATACACCGACGCCCCTTCAGGACGCGATGGCGGCTGCGCCAGCAGCTCGGTCATCGAGGTGTGCGGCCACGCCCACACCATCAAGCCAATACCCACCGCCAATAGCAACGGTGCGGCCAGGGTTTCCAGCCACTTGATCGACTCCGCACCGCGAATGACCACATAAAGATTCATGGCGCCAAACACGAAAAAGCCGATGACTTCACCAACGCCGCCCAGTGCCGCCCACGCGGGTATCAGTTCCGAGAGCAGCAAGTGAATGGCCAGCCCGCCGAACATGGTTTGAATACCAAACCACCCACACCCGACCAGGGCGCGCACCAGACACGGCACGTTGGATCCAAAAATCCCGAACGAAGAGCGCAGCACAACGGGAAAAGGAATCCCGAATTTAGTACCCGGAAAAGCGTTGAGCGTGAGTGGAATCAATACAATCACGTTGGCCAGTAATATCGCGAACAACGCCTCCCCCACACTCAAGCCAAAGTAGGCGGTCAACACACCCCCAAGTGTGTAGGTGGGTACACAAATCGCCATCCCCACCCAAAGCGCGGCGATATTCCACTTAGTCCAGGTTCGTTCACTCGCCTGGGTAGGCGCGATGTCCTTGTTGAAGCGCGAGCTATCGCGAACATCGTCCCCCACATCCAATTCAATCAGCCCTTCTCGATCTACCATTTGAGAGGTTGTTTTCGTCATTGGTCTCTCCTCAGTGTCATCCTGCTTCCCAGAAAACCCTCACGGTCTGAGGTTATTTCAAGCAATAAGCGTGCCGACTAAGCCGCCCTAGGCACTTAACCTATTGATCAAAAAACTGTCTTAAAGGACAAGAATTTTATTGTTTTCGTCATCTTTCCGACTTCTGAGTCACCGAATACCCGGCGGACTCAAAAAGGCTAGATCAAAAAAAATATTTGCACCAATTTTAAACATGAAAAACTGAATTTATTTCCATAATAAAAATACAAACCACTGATTCAAAATAATTAATTTAAAAATCCAAAACAGTGCGCACCTTCACCAGATTAGGGCTTCCTCAATTCTAAAATAAAAAAATCAATTTAACTCAATGAGTTAAACTCCATCTTAAAAAAACCACCAACTGACTTGCTAAAACGCACAACCTGACGATACTTTCTTAAAAGCTGTCTCAATGGTCAGTTTTTAAAACCACCCGCTTAAAACAGAACATCAAATAACATCAATATTTTGGCCTAACGCAAATAAGAGGGATTGTCTGATGCAGAAGATGAAAATCGGCCTGATTCAAATGGGCCTGAAAACCAGCACCGACCTGGAACCCGCGGCCATCCGCGACGCCATGAACGAAGCCCACCTGCCGATGATCGAGAAAGCGGCAGAACAGGGCGTGCAGGTGCTCTGCTTCCAGGAAGTGTTCAATCAGCCCTACTTTTGCCCCAGCCAGGACGGCAAGTGGTATGCCGCCGCCGAGCAGGTGCCGGAGGGCCCCACCTGCCAGATGATGCAGAAACTCGCCGCCAAGCACCGCATGGTCATCATCGTCCCCGTCTTTGAGGAAACCGAGACCGGCGTGTACTACAACACCGCCGCGGTGTTCGATGCCGACGGCAGCTACCTGGGCAAGTACCACAAAACGCATATCCCCCAGATCGCGGGCTTTTGGGAGAAGTTTTTCTTCAAGCCGGGCCAATCCAACTGGCCGGTGTTCGATACCGCCTTTGGCAAAATCGGCGTGTATATCTGCTATGACCGCCACTTCCCCGAGGGCTGGCGGGCGCTGGCACTCAACGGCGCCGAGGTGATTTTCAACCCTTCCGCCACCGTCGCCGGGCTCTCCCAATACCTGTGGGAGCTGGAGCAGCCCGCCTCGGCCGCCGCCAACGGCTGCTTTATCGCCGCCATCAACCGCGTGGGTACCGAGGCACCGTGGAATATCGGCAATTTCTACGGCTCCAGCTATATCGTTAACCCGCGCGGCAAGATCGAGGCCCAGGCCAGCGAAACCGAGGATGAACTGCTGGTCCACGAGATCGATTTGGACATGGTGCGCGAGGTACGCAACAACTGGCAGTTCTTCCGCGACCGCCGCCCGGAAACCTACACCCGTCTGACCGACGGCGAGTAGCCAGGCCACCTGATAAGCCAAGGAGCGAACAATGAGCCTATTGATCAAGGGCGGCACCATCGTCACCAATACCGATACCTACCGCGCCGACGTGCTCTGCGTCGACGGTAAAATCCACGCCATCGGCACCCATCTAGACGTTCCCGCTGATTGCGAGATCGTCGATGCCAGCGACCAGCTGGTGATGCCCGGCGGTATCGATCCTCATACCCACATGCAGCTGCCGTTCATGGGCACCGTGGCCAGCGAAGACTTCTACACCGGCACCGCGGCCGCGCTGGCGGGCGGCACCACGTCCATCATCGATTTCGTGATTCCTCAGCCAGGGCAATCGCTGCTGGAGGCTTTCGAAACCTGGCAGGGCTGGGCCGAAAAAGCCGCCACCGACTTTGCCTTCCACGTGGCGATTACCTGGTGGGACGATAGCGTGCGCGAGGAAATGGGCACCCTGGTGCAGAAGCACGGGGTCAACAGCTTCAAGCACTTCATGGCCTACAAGGGTGCCATTATGGCCACCGATGACATTCTGGTGGAAAGCTTCTCGCGCTGCCTGGAACTGGGCGCGGTGCCGACGGTGCATGCCGAAAACGGCGAGCTGGTCTATCACATGCAGCAGAAACTGCTCGCCCAGGGCATCACCGGACCGGAAGCCCACCCGCTTTCGCGCCCGCCCCAGGTGGAAGGCGAGGCGGCCAGCCGCGCCATTCGTATCGCCAGCACCCTGGGCGCACCGATTTATCTGGTGCACGTTTCCACCAAGGACGCGGTAGACGAAATTGCCTACGCCCGCGACCAGGGGCACCAGGTTTACGGCGAATGCCTGGCCGGTCATCTCATGATCGACGACAGCGTGTACCAGGATACCGACTGGGGCCGTGCCGCGGCGCATGTGATGAGCCCACCCTTCCGCCCCAAGGGCCACCAGGAAGCGCTTTGGCACGGCCTGCAGTCCGGCAACCTGCAGACCACCGCCACCGACCACTGCTGTTTCTGCGCCGACCAGAAAGCCGCGGGCAAGGACGATTTCACCAAGATTCCCAACGGCACCGCCGGGGTCGAAGACCGCATGGCCGTACTGTGGGACGAAGGCGTCAACACCGGCAAGCTGTCCCCCCAGGAATTCGTCGCCTTGACGTCGACCAACACCGCCAAGATCTTCAACCTCTACCCCCGCAAGGGCGCCATTCAGGTGGGCGCGGATGCCGATATCGTGGTGTGGGACCCCAACGGCACGCGCACGATCTCCGCCAAGACCCACCACCAGAACGTCGACTTCAACATCTTCGAAGGCAAAACGGTGCGCGGCATCCCCCGCCATACCATCAGCCAGGGCAAATGGGTGTGGCGCGACGGTGAGCTGCGCGCCGAGCGCGGCGCAGGCCGTTACCTAGAGCGCCCCGCCTACCCCGGCATGTTCGAGCTGCTGGCCAAGCGCGCCGAGCTGAATGCGCCGACGGCGGTCAAGCGCTGACCCATAAAGAACGACCAAGACCAACAGCTGTGCCCATAACAACAGCGGAGGCTCTACCGTGACTAGCCAACTGAACCATCTACCCAGCGCCAAAGAGGTCGGCACTTACGACCCATCTACGCTGGCAAGCAACTTTAGCGATCTTCACCCACCGCTGACGCACCGACAGGCGATGATCGAAAGCCAGCGCTGTCTCTACTGCTTCGATGCGCCCTGCGTGGAGGCCTGCCCGTCGGAGATCGACATCCCGAGCTTCATTCGCCAGATCAGCGAAAACAACATCAACGGCGCGGCGGAAACCATCCTGGAAGCCAACATCCTGGGCGGCAGCTGCGCCAGGGTGTGCCCAACGGAAATCCTTTGCGAGCGTAGTTGCGTGCGCAACCACGACGCCGAGTGCCAACCGGTGCTGATCGGCCTGCTTCAGCGTCACGCCACCGACAACATGCAGTTCGATGGTCACCCGTTCAAGCGGGCTGCCACCACCGGTCGGCATATTGCCGTGGTCGGCGCCGGCCCCGCTGGGCTCGCCTGCGCACACCGACTGGCGATGCTCGGCCATCAGGTAACCATCTTCGAGGCCGAGCAAAAGCCCGGCGGACTTAACGAGTACGGCATCGCCCGCTACAAGATGACCGATGACTTCGCCCGTAAGGAAGTCGAGTTTCTGCTCGAGATCGGCGGCATCGACATCCAGTACGGCCAGCGCCTGGGCGACAACCTGGAACTGGCCGCCCTGCATCAGCAGTACGACAGTGTATTTCTCGGCCTTGGGCTAGGTACCAGCCGCGCCCTGGGGCTTACCGGCGATGAAGCACCCGGCCTGATGCCCGCCGTGGACTACATCAAGACCCTGCGCCAAACCGATGACCTGGGCAGCCTAGCCGTGGCCAAGCGCTGCATCGTGATTGGCGCAGGCAATACCGCCATCGACATGGCGACCCAGATGGCCCGCCTGGGCGCCACCGAGGTGACGCTGGTCTACCGTCGCGGCGTCGAGGCGATGTCAGCCACCGACCACGAACAGGAGATCGCCAAAGCCAACGGCGTGCGCATGGTCACCTGGGCACAGCCCGACGACATCCTGCTGGACAGCCAAGGCCGGGTAGCCGGCATGCGCTTTGCCAAGACCCAGGAACAAGCGGGGCAACTGACGGCGACCGGCGACACCTTCGAGATTGCCGCCGACGCCATCTTCAAGGCGATTGGTCAGGGCTTTGAAGGGGCAAGCCTTCGCGACGCCACCGCCGCCGAACTCGCCCGCGACGGCGAGCGCATTCAGGTCGATGACATGCTGCGCACCTCGCTGCCCAACGTTTACGCCGGCGGTGACTGTGTAAAACCCGGCCAGGACCTCACCGTTCAGGCCGTGCAGCACGGCAAGCTTGCCGCCCACGCCATTCATCAGGCGCTCGTCGCCAAGCAGGAGGCCGCATGAATACCCTCAATTTTACCCCACCGGGCAAGCACGACAGCGGCGATAGCGTGGTCAACGGCGTTGATCTATCAGTCAATTTCGCCGGCATCAAAGCCCCCAACCCGTTCTGGCTGGCGTCCGCCCCGCCCACCGACAAGGCCTACAACGTGGTACGCGCCTATGAAGCGGGCTGGGGCGGCGTGGTGTGGAAAACCCTCGGCGAAGAGCCGCCCGCAGTGAACGTGTCGTCGCGCTATTCGGCCCACTACGGCAAGAACCGCGAAGTGATCGGTTTTAACAATATCGAGCTGATTACCGACCGCTCGCTTGAGATCAATCTCGAAGAAATCACCCAGGTGAAGAAGGACTGGCCCGACCGGGCATTGATCGTTTCCATTATGGTGCCCTGCAATGAAGAGGCCTGGGCCTATATACTGCCGCGCGTGGAAGCCACCGGCGCCGACGGCATCGAGCTCAACCTGGGCTGCCCCCACGGCATGCCCGAACGCGGCATGGGTGCGGCGGTGGGCCAAAACCCGGACCTGATCGAAAAAGTCACCTACTGGTGCAAGAAACACTACTCCAAACCGGTGATCGTCAAGCTGACGCCTAACATCACCGATATTCGCGTGGGCGCCCAAGCGGCACTGCGCGGCGGCGCCGATGCGGTGTCGCTGATCAACACCATCAACTCGATCACCAGCATCGACCTGGACAACATGGTCGCCAAACCCACCGTCGGCCACCAGAGCACCCACGGCGGCTACTGCGGCAGCGCCGTCAAACCCATCGCGATGAACATGGTGGCGGAAATTGCCCGCGACCCGGCGACGCCCACGCTGCCAATCTCTGGCATTGGCGGCATTGCCACCTGGCGGGATGCAGCAGAGTTTATCGCCCTGGGGGCTGGCAGCGTGCAGGTATGTACCGCGGCGATGCTCAACGGCTTTCGCATTGTGGAGGAGATGAAAGACGGCCTTTCCCGCTGGATGGCGGAAAAAGGCTACGACTCGATCGAGGCGTTCTCGCGCAAGGCGATCCCCCAGACGACCGACTGGAAGCATCTGGATATCAACTTCAAGACCATCGCCAAGATCGATCAGGACCTGTGCATCGAGTGCGGCCGCTGCTATATCGCCTGCGAGGATACCTCCCACCAGTCGATTGCCAAGCTCACCGAGCAGGATGGCGCGCGCCGCTACGAAGTCATCGAGGAAGAGTGCGTGGGCTGCAACCTGTGCCAGATCACCTGCCCGGTGGAGAACTGCATCACCATGGTGCCCCAGGAAACCGGCAAGCCCTTCCTGGCCTGGGATGACGACCCGCGCAACCCCTTCCGCGCGGCCTCTTGATTAACGCCCTATAAAACGCCAACGTCTCTACTGAGTGAGGGCGGTGGCGTTTTTCTGTGTCACCTCATCCATATGGGCCTCGGCCTGATTGAACGGCTCCCCCCCCCCGAACGTCAATGAGCGTGAACCTCCTCGCTTGACTGATCAATTCAGCGCCTTGATACATTAATGGCGGTAACAGAGACGATCACTGGATCGTCGGTTCTGCCGGAGACCAATGTGAGTTAGGGCTCAGGGGGCGAATAAATCGTTGGTTTACCTGCTCCGGGCACGTCATTGTACGGGGATAGAAGTTGCGCTTATACGCAGCTTCGAACGCCAACCATACTCGCCAGGGAGATTCCCATATGACAAAGCCTAATGTATTGGTGCTAATGGCCGACCAGCTCAACGGCACACTCTTTAAGGATGGCCCCGCCGACTTTTTGCATGCGCCCAACCTCAAGAAACTGGCCAAGCGCTCGGTCAACTTCAACAATGCCTATACGCCAAGCTACCTGTGTGCACCGGGGCGAGCCGCCTTCATGTCGAGCCAGCTGCCAAGCCGCACCGGGGTGTACGACAACGCGGCGGAGTTTCCCTCAAGCGTGCCGACCTGGGCGCACCATTTGCGCCGCGCCGGTTATTCCACCTGCTTGTCAGGCAAGATGCACTTCGTCGGCCCGGACCAGCTCCATGGCTTCGAGAAACGCCTGACCACGGATGTCTACCCGGCTGATTTCGGCTGGACACCTGACTACACCAGGCCAGGTGAGCGTATCGACTGGTGGTACCACAACCTGGGGTCGGTGACAGGCGCTGGCGTTGCCGAAATTTCCAATCAGATGGAATACGACGACGAAGTCGCGTTCCACGCCGAGCAGAAGCTGTACGACCTGTCGCGCGGTCATGACGAGCGTCCTTGGGCGCTGTGCGTCAGCTTTACTCATCCGCACGACCCCTATGTGGCGCGTCGCCAATACTGGGATTTATATAACGACTGCGAGTATCTAGAGCCCCAGCAAGGGCCCGTACCCTTCGATGAGCTGGATCCGCACTCCCAGCGGATTTTCGAAGCCAACGACTATACCAAGTTCAATATCCAGCCCCAGGACGTGCGCAATGCTCGCCAGGGCTATTTCGCCAACATCTCCTATATCGATGACAAGATCGGCGGCGTTCTCGACGTACTCGAACGCACCCGCATGCTCGACAACACGATTATCGTGGTCTGCGCCGACCACGGCGATATGCTGGGCGAGAAGGGCCTGTGGTTCAAGATGAGTCCCTATGAAGGCTCTTCGCGGGTACCGCTGATGCTGTCTGCACCGGGGATCGAACCGCGCAATGTCGAGGATCCGGTATCGATCATCGATATCAATACCACCATCGCCGACCTGGTCGGCATCGATCTGTCTTCTATCGCCCCCTATACCGATGGCCAGTCGCTACTTCCCTTGACCCGAGGCGAGAAGCGCGACGCGCCGGTATACATGGAATACGCCGCCGAGGCCAGCTACTCGCCGATCGTGACCATCCGCGAGGGCAAATTGAAGTTCAACTATTGCGAGATCGATCCACCGCAACTATTCGACCTTGAGACCGACCCGCTGGAGCAGCACAACCTGGCGGCGCATCCCGACTACGCTGAGGTAGTGGCCGACTATCAGGCCAAGGTGCACGAGCGCTGGGACATGAAAGCCTTCGATACCGACGTGCGCGCCTCCCAGGCGCAGCGCCTGATCGTCTACGAGGCCCTGCGCAATGGCCACTACTATCCGTGGGACTATCAGCCGCTTCAGGACGCTTCCGAGCGTTACATGCGTAACCACATGGATCTCAACGAAGTCGAAGAAGCCCAGCGTTATCCCCGTGGCGAATAAGGCCATGGCGAATCACCTCGCCTGAGCCGACTCGGCAAGCAACATAAACGCCCGTACCTTAGGTACGGGCGTTTTTTCTTGTGAGGATGGTAAAAGCCCCTCTACCGGACGTCTTGTCCGGCAAAGGGAAGATCACGTCAACTTGCGTGGCGCATACGGCGCAGCTCGCCGTTCAGGGCGCGGATGATGGCGTAGCACATCAGCAGCATCAAGATGGAAAAGGGGATGGCCGTCGCCGTGACACCCGCCTGAAGCGCCGATAATCCGCCACCGATCAACAATACAATGGCAATCAGCCCCTCCACCGTCGCCCAGAACATGCGTTGAGGCCGCGGTGCTTCGATCTTGCCGCCAGCGGTGATGGTATCGATCACCAGAGAGCCGGAATCCGATGACGTCACGAAGAAGGTCAGCGCCAGGATGATCCCAAGGGTCGACATCAAGCCCGTCAGTGGTAGCTCATTGAGCATGCCGAACAGGGCCAATTCGGGACGGTAGCTATCGATCACGTACTCCTTGACCAGACTGGCGGCGGGATTGGTATAGAGCTGATCCAGCGCGATGCTGCCGAATACCCCCATCCAGATAAAGATAAAAAGACTCGGCACGATCAGCACGCACAGCAAGAATTCACGCACAGTACGCCCTTTGGACACCCGCGCGACGAACATGCCGACAAAAGGCGCCCAGCTGACCCACCAAGCCCAGTAAAAGACCGACCAGGCTTGGCGATAGGCGTCATCGTCACGACCAAAGGGTGCCGATAGCGGAATGAATTCCGTCACATAATGGCTGATTCCTGTCCACATGCCGCTGATCGCCATCAGGGTCGGGCCGGCGAACAGCACGAAGAGGAAGAACAACACGGATGCCCCCATATTGATCTCGGAGAGTCGCTTGACGCCCCCCTCGAGGCCGCGCCATACCGACACCAGCGCCACCGCGGTGACCAGGGCAATGATAATGACCTGGGTCGTGGTATTGATGGCCATGCTGAAGACGAAATTCAGTCCCGCGTTGGCCTGCTGGGCGCCCAAGCCCAGTGCCGTGGCCAAGCCGAACAAGGTGGAAAACACCGCCAGGATATCGATCCCGTGACCCCACCAGCCCCATACGCGATCCCCCAGGATGGGAAAGAAGATCGAGCGAATAGAAAACGGCAGTTCCTTGTTATAGCTGAAGAGTGCCAGGGCGAGCGCCATCACCGCGTAGACGGCCCAGCCGTGCAGCCCCCAGTGTAGAAAGGTCCCCGCCAACCCCATGGCCGAGGCTTCGTCAACCGCGGCCAGATTCAGCGCACCGTCGGCGCCGAAGGGTGAAGGGGTGCCTAAGGGCGACGACACATTCGCATGATAAACCGGTTCCAGCACGCTGAAGAACAGCAAGGCGATCCCGATACCCGCGGTAAACAACAGTGCGAACCAAGACAGGTAACTGTGTTCCGGCCGGGCATCCGGCCCACCCAGTCTCACCTTGCCATGGGGAAGCACGATCAGCACCAGGCAGAAGAGAACGAAGAAATCCACCAGGATCATGAAGTACCAGTCCAGCGTGCGCGTCGAGAAGCTGACGATGGATTGGAAAAGCTCTCCTGCCTGCGCCGGAAACATCAGGGTCAGCACGATGAAAATCAACGAGGCGAGGGCGGATAGGACAAAGACACGGTTGTGAATGTCAAAGCCGATGGGCCCCACACTGCCCTTGATGTTGTCCTGCCCGACAACATAATCCGTCTGCATGTCGCTATCGTCGTACGTCGACGAAGCCCGTTTATTTAAGAAGCCCATAGGGTCTATCTCCTTATTGTAGTGATCGAGTTGTCGCTACTCTCTTATGGTCATTAAAGACCGCCTTGCGAAGTGAAATGACGTATTGCTCGAAACGTTGTCATCAGAAAAACCCGACCACGTCTCTCACAAGGTAATGGCCACAAATGGCCCGCTCGGTTGCGCGTCGCCGACCAGCCCCACGCGTTGTAGGCGGGCGACGACACTGGGCTTGATCCAGGCCAGGTGCAGCTTGCCGCCCCGGGCATGGCAAAGGCGCGCCTGGCGCTGTAGAAGATGAATGCCGTTGAGGTCGATGAAATTGATGCCCGCCGCCAGGATGACAAGATCGGGCTGTTCGCAACGCTCCAGCCTGCGGGCTATCGAGTCGCAAGCACCGAAAAACAGGGAACCGTCGATCCTGACAACATCGCAGTACTGCGCTTCCACGACTTGCTGAATCGTCAACGGCGCCTGGGACAGGTCGCTCTCCACCACCGGTGGCCGAGTGGTGCGGCGCAAATAAAGTATCAACGAGGCCAGCACGCCCAGGTAGATCGCGAACTCCAGCGCCACGATCAGCGTGCTTAAAAAGGTAATCAGCAATACCGTGGCTTCCGAGCGGCTTAGCGTCAGTGACTCGCGGATACTTTTCCAGTCGACCAGCTTGAAGGCGATCAATAGCAGTTGCCCCGCAATGGCCGGCATCGGCATGTATTTCAGTAATGGAGAGGCCACCAGCAGAATAGGCACCAGAAACAGCGCCGAGAACAGGGCGGCCAGGGGTGAACAGGCGCCTGCGCTGGCGTTGAGCCCAGAACGCGTCAGTGATCCTGAAGAGATAAAACCGGAGAAGAAAGCCCCGCCCAGGTTAGATAGCCCCTGGCCGATGAACTCCTGATTATTGTCGAGCCGTTGACCCGTTCGCGATGCGATGGCCCGGGCGATGGCAATCGACTGCACCAGCCCAAGCAGGCCCAACGCGATGGCGCCTGGCGTCAGCAAACGCAGGTTTTCCAGGGAAAGGTCGGGGGTTGATAGCGGAGGCAGCCCGGCCTGGACAGACGTGACGCGCTGGACGATCTCACGGCTTGGATCCAGCCAGGCGGCCAGTAGCGTGGCCGCCACAATCGCCACGATCATCCCCGGCCAGCGTGGCAGCCAGCGCTGAAATACCAAGCAGATGACAACGGTAAACACCGTGATGAAAAGTGCCGTGGGCTCTATCGCCTCGAAGCGAGCAATCAACTGAGGCCAGATAGCAAGAAAGTTGCCGCTTTCGATTTGCGCCAGCCCCAGCGCATGGGGTAACTGGCTGGCGGCAATGATCAGCGCGGCCCCTGCCGTAAATCCGGTGATGACGGAATGCGACACCAACTCGACCAGCGCGCCCAAGCGCGCCAGGCCTAACAGCAACTGAAAGAGACCCGCCAGGAACGTCAGTGTCATCGCCAGCGTAATGAACTCGCTGGAGCCTGCGTCGGCAAAAGGCTGCAGGGTGGAAAAGAGCGCGATCGACAGGGCAGCCACCGGCCCGCTGACCATCTGTCGGGACGAACCGAACAGCGCCGCCAGTATGACCGGCACAATGGCCGCATAAAGGCCGTACTCCGGGGGAAGACCGGCCAGTAGTGCATAGGCAACGCCTTGGGGGAGCACCAGTACCGCGCCGGTCAATCCCGCGATGGCATCGATGCGCAGTGAACGCGTCGTTTGCTGTGGCAGCCATTGTAGAAACGGCAAACCGTGCCAGCCGACTGTTGACCGGTTCCTACGGGGTGGCGACGTCATTTTGGTATCTCCGGGAGACGTTTCGCGGCACGCGCACGTCGCACAAGAGATTTCCGTTCACTGGGGTCATGGACGTCATGCGAGCCGCCCTGCCTCTCGGCGAGACAACGGTGACGTAGGGAAACGTCAGTTGTCTTGAAAGGCACGCCAGGAGACTGGCTTATCCCTATTGGGGGTGCTGTCATGGGGAAACCTCACTGGCGCGGATTGCCAGCGTTGAAACAGTTCATCGGGTCGACGTAAGTCTCTGTACGATGACGTGCTTGTCGCCAACAGACCAACGATTTATTCGGCACCTGAGCCCAAGCACACATTGGCCTCCGGGTCCCTTCACCACTCCGTTCTTCAAGACCTATCGAATTATCCCGGGCGGGTATAAAAAAAATGCATGGAATGGCATAAGAGAAAGACGCTACTCGCTTGGTTGCTCAATCGCTATGTTCCCCGTCATAGCAAACGAGCTAATCGCAACCCATCGAGGAGGACCGCCATGCCCAACCGCCATGCACTTATCGTCCATGAACAGCCCCCCTCCATTGTCATTGACGAAGGAGATCACTCTCAGGAAATCAGCCCACTGTGGCTACGTGAGCGAACACGCGCGCCTGATCAGTTAGAGTCAATGACACAGCAACGCCTATTCGACTCCCATGCCATCGATTCGGCGCTGACACTCGAGAGTGCAGTCCTGGTCGACGAGCATCACGTTGTTTTGGCGTTTAGCGATGGCCACAAGGAGACCTATGATCTTCGCGTACTCGCCGATGAGCTGGACGAAACCAGCCACTTCCCTTTCGCCGAGCCTTGGGACGCGAGCCTCAATCAAGACCGGCTTCGTTTTGACTGGCCCCGAACGCTAGACGATCCAGCCTACTTCCAGGCGTCACTGGACGCCTACTTGCGGTACGGCTACATCATCCTTCAAGGCGTGCCGACAGACCCGGAGCAAATCCTCCAGGTCGGCAGCCACTTCGGCTACGTCAAGGAAACCAATTTTGGCCGTTATTTCGAGGTCTACTCCCGCCCGACCGGCAACGACCTGGCTTATCGTAGCGTCGCACTGGGGCCGCATACCGATAATCCCTACCGCAGCCCGGTGCCGGGTATTCAACTGCTGCACTGCCTGGTTAACGAAACCACGGGGGGGCTGTCTACGCTCGCCGACAGCCTGAAGGTGCTCGAGCAATTGCGCGCGGAAAACCCCGAGGGTTACGCGCTGCTCAAGCGTACCCCGGTGCGCTTTCGCTTCATTGATGCCGGTACTGAGCTGGTCACCCATCGCACCATGATCCAGACCAACGACGACGGCCATCCCACCGGCGTTCACTACAGTCCTCGCCTGGATGCCCTGCCGCTACTCTCCGATGCCCAGACACGGCTCTTTCATCGGGCGCGTCAACGCCTCGGTGAACTGTTGACGGATCCCGCCTACGAAGTGCGTTTTCCCCTCGCCGCTGGCGATTTGATGATGTTCGACAACAGCCGAGTTCTGCACGGGCGAACGAGTTACAACACCGACGAGGGCCATCGCCATGTACAGGGGTGCTATCTCGACACCGATGGTCCGCGCGAACGCTTCGCAAGCCTGATGAAACAGCAAGGTTTAATGGGAAAGGTGGCTTAACATGGAACAGGTTCAGTTTCGGCAAATGAAAGACGGCACTCGCGAGGAATACGTCTTCCTCGAACAGCTTGAAGACGAGTTCAACCAAGGCTTGGTCGACCGCATCCTGCAGGCATTGCGTCATCTCGAGCTCGGTTTGAGCGGCTATCAGGTAACACGCCTGGAGCATTCGCTCCAGACAGCCGCCCGTGCCGAGGCAGACGGCGCCGATAAGGATATGATCATTGGCGCCCTGCTACACGATCTTGGCGACGAACTCGCGCCCTATAATCACTCGCAGTTGGCCGCGTCGATCATCCGCCCCTACGTCCGCGCCGAGGTCACCTGGATCGTGCACCACCATGGCCTCTTCCAGAAAGTCTACTACGCCCATCACTTCGGCGAAGATCCCAACGAGCGTGACCGCTACCGGGATCATCCCTGGTACCAGAGCTGCGTGGACTTCTGCGAGCGCTATGATCAGGCGGCCTTCGACCCTGACTACCCCACGCCTCCGCTTGAGCACTTCGAACCCATGTTGCGCAGCGTGTTTTCACGCACACCCTTCGATCCCGCCGTTATTGGGGAAGAGCATCCGTTGGCGTAATGATGACGCTCGCCACTGGCGTGGCGTGGCATTCACCCTTTCTCCTGAGCAGACGGGAGAACGCAATAGCCGGTCGGGCAGACCGGCTAACCGATGGCTTTGATGAGCCAATCGCTGACCGGCGCAATGACGGCACTGCGATGATGCTTGACGCTGAGCCAGTAGCCATAATCATCACGGGTCACACACGGGGAGAGCGCCACCAGTTGACCGCTTGCCAGATACTCCTTGACGAGAGGTGACCAACCCAGTGCCACGCCCTGGTGTGCGAGAGCCGCATTCAGCAACAGGGCATAATTATGGTAGGCAAAGACCTCGTCTCTTGGCGTCGTCAGGCCCATCCCCGCATGCTGACACCACTGTGCCCAATCGAGCCAGCGGGGATCTTTGATATCCTGGTGCAATAGCGCCAGACGGGAAAGCTGCGCTGTCGTCAGCGTTCCCGTCAAACCCTGCGAATGCGCGTAGTCAGGGCTGCATACGGGGAACACCGCTTCTTTGGCCAGCAACACCGCCTCTTCCTGGGGTATATAAGGGCCAAAACGGATCGCTATATCTGCCGCTTGCAGTTCAGGGTCGTCAGCACGATCAACCGTCACCAGCTTGAAGGTTAACGTCGGGAACGCCTGTTTGAGCGCTGGCAGCAATGGTAACAAACACAGGTGGGTAAACCCCGCACCCGCCGCGATTGAAACACAGGGCGCGGGCCGTGCTCCCTGGTGGATGACTCTTTCGCAGGCTTCACGAATCGCCTTGAGGTTGGGGGCCATCTCCCGATAGAAACTTTCTCCCAGAGGGGTAAGCACCAGGCGGCCGCCTTGACGATCAAACAGGGGCAATCCAAGCGTCTCTTCTAACGCGCGAATACGCTGCGAGATCGTCGGCTGGGTCGCGCGCTCCTCGTCGGCGGCTGCCGTCATCGAACCCAGCCGTGCCGTGGCCTCGAAGGCAATTAGCGACTTCATTGAAGGGGGTGGGTAGCACACCAGTGAGGCCTCCGTGTTTTAAGCTTCCGTCATCAGCCCAGCATTTAGCGTATTAATGGAGTCTGAGGAAGGCACTTTAGCAGACGGTAGGCGCATGGCCTCGACTTTTAGTCCGACGACTTCCTCTTGATCAACGCCCTATAAAACGCCACTGCCCCACAGAGTGAGGGCGGTGGCGTTTTGCGTGCGGACAAAAGGCCTGATATGCCCACCCGTATCAGTAACGATTATCATCTGCTATTGATGGCACCAGCGACTCTTCTTATGATACTTAAATCGTGCTCTCCGAACCTGTCTGGAGCTCTATCTGCGATCCACTCATCACTCATCCCCGTTCACCCGCGTTTGGCCAAAGCTCGTCGCTACATTCGAAGACGATAAGCATGACAATCGATCAGGGGCTTTGGTGGAATGACATCGCCCTTACTGCGAGGTTGATCATGTTACAAATGCGTTATCTGACCTATCTGGACGCGCTCGCCAGGGAAAGACACTTTGCACGAGCCGCCAACGTCTGTCATGTGACTCAACCCACCTTGTCCGCCGGCATCAAGCAGTTGGAAGATACCTTTGGTGTCTTGATCGTGGAACGAGGCCAGCGCTATCAACAACTCACCGCCGAAGGCGAGCAGGTGCTCGCCTGGGCGCGGCGCATGCTAGCTGACTACGATAGTCTGGTACAAAGCCTCCACGACTCGCGTACCCAGCTCGAAGGCCAGCTTCGTCTGGGCGTCATTCCGACGGCGCTACCCATTGTCCGCTGCCTATCCACGCAATTCGTCGAGCACTATCCGCACGCTAGCCTGTCCATTCAGTCCTGCACCTCCGATGCCATCCAGCAGGGCATCGATGATTTCGGCTTCGATGCGGGCATCACCTACCTCGATAACGAGCCGTTAAACCGCGTTCGTCGCTATCCTCTTTACCGGGAACGCTATTTTCTCGTCGGCCCACCCGCCGTCAAGCTGACCCATACCGACAGCATCGACTGGCAGGCAGCCGCGAGCTATCGACTGTGCCTGCTCACCCAGGACATGCAGAACCGTCGCATCCTCGATGCGCGTTTCGACGAAGTGGGCGTCAAACCGGCGCACCGCATGGAAACCGACTCCCTTACCACTTTGCTATCGCATGTTCGCTATGGCGGTTGGTACAGCATCCTGCCAGGTGCCAGCCTCTCCCTGCTCACTGGCGGTAGCCCATTGAGCATCGTTCCGTTACCCACCCTGATAACGGATCCGCTGATCGGGCTGATCGCCTCCGCACGGGATCCACTCCCCCCCGTGACCCATGCCTTGTTCAGCCTGGCTGGCGAACGGGACTGGCAACAGGAAGTAGAACCGCCCACCTTGACGACATGACGGCTACCCATCGCTTACTTTGATAAACGTTGTCGATCACCTCATCGAAACGTTCACTTTGCTGGAACCCGCTCGCTCTACAAGAGTGAAAAGAGCCAGCCCTCGCCCCTGCTGTTCACCATCGACACAATCAGAGCGACTGGCAATAACCCATTCAGCAACGGTCGCCCGACGACCGGGAGGCAATCCATCATGGCCAAGATTCTCTGCGTGCTTTACGACGATCCCGTAGACGGCTATCCGCAGTCCTACCCACGTGACGATCTACCCCGAATGGAGCATTATCCCGACGGCCAGCGACTGCCAACCCCCAAGGACATCGGGTTTCGCCCCGGGGAGTTGTTGGGCAGCGTTTCCGGTGAGCTAGGACTACGGCAGTTCCTGGAAAGTCAAGGCCACACGCTGGTCGTGACATCGGACAAGGATGGCCCGGACTCGACCTTCGAGCGCGAACTACCGGACAGCGATGTGGTGATTTCCCAACCCTTCTGGCCCGCCTACCTGACGGCAGACCGCATCGCCAAGGCACCTAACCTCAAACTGGCGATCACCGCCGGTATCGGTTCCGACCACGTCGATCTGGAAGCCGCTGCCGAGCATAGACTCACGGTCGCCGAAGTGACGTATTCCAACAGCATCAGCGTCTCGGAACATGCCGTGATGCAGATCCTGGCCTTGGTTCGCAACTATCTGCCTTCCTACCAGTGGGTCCTCGACCAGGGGTGGCATATCGCCGACTGCTCACAGCGCGCTTATGACCTGGAAGCCATGCAATGTGGCGTTGTGGCGGCAGGACGCATTGGCCTGGCAGTATTACGGCGACTGGCGCCTTTCGATGTTCACCTGCACTACACAGACCGCCACCGGCTGCCGACAGAAATCGAAGAGGAGCTCAACCTTACCTACCACCCGGACGTGGAATCGCTGGTTCAGGTGTGTGACGTGGTGAGTATTCATTGCCCGCTGCATCCGGAAACCGAGCACATGTTCAATGACACCCTGCTCGGCAAGATGAAGCGGGGCGCCTATCTCATCAACACGGCGCGCGGCAAGATTTGCGACCGGGAGGCCATCGTGCGTGCGCTTGAGTCCGGACAGCTTGCCGGCTATGCCGGTGACGTCTGGTTTCCTCAGCCAGCGCCCAAGGATCACCCATGGCGCACCATGCCTCATCATGGCATGACGCCCCACACCTCCGGCACCACCTTATCCGCACAGGCACGCTATGCCGCAGGGACGCGGGAAATTCTCGAATGCTGGCTGGAAGATCGACCCATCCGCGACGAGTATCTGATCGTCGATCAGGGCGGACTGGCCGGCGCCGGCGCCCATGCCTACAGCACGGGTAACACTACGGGCGGCGCCGACGAAGCCACTAAGTTTGGGGCAACTTGAACGCCGCACCGTCGAGTCGTCTTATCAACACAACCACCCAGCGGGATTACCTTGAGTCACCTTAAACGGACTCAAGCCGTTGGGTCGGTTCGTCGGATCTCTGACCCTGCCGGAGAGAACAACAATGACACCGCTACTCAGCAAGGAACGAATCATCGCCCGTCCCGGCTTCAACCGCTGGATGGTGCCCCCTGCCGCCTTATGTATTCACCTCTGTATTGGGCAGGTGTATGCGTTCAGCGTCTTCAACCTCCCCATGACACGCCTGCTTGGTGTCAACGAGCAGACACCCGCCGACTGGAAACTCACCGAACTGGGGTGGATCTTCAGTCTGGCGATCGTCTTCCTGGGCCTCGCCGCCGCCCTGACCGGCCGCTGGCTTGAGCGCGTCGGTCCCCGCAAAGCCATGTTCCTGGCCGCCTTCTGCTTCGGTGGTGGCTTGATGATATCCGCCATTGGCGTCTGGGCTCACTGGCTATGGCTCATCTACCTCGGCTACGGCGTGATTGGCGGCATCGGTATCGGGATAGGCTATATCTCGCCCGTCTCGACCTTGATCAAATGGTTTCCCGATCGCCCAGGCATGGCCACAGGTATGGCGATCATGGGATTCGGGGGAGGTGCCATGATCGGGGCGCCACTGGCAACCGACCTCATGGATCATTTCGCCAGTGCACAATCAGCCGGGGTTGGGGCCACCTTCCTTACCATGGGGATCATCTATTTCTGCTTCATGTGCCTAGGTGCCCTGATCGTGCGGCTACCTCCCGAGGGATGGCAACCAGAAGGCTACACGCCCGCTGAAACCTCCAGCAAATTGATCACGACGGCGAACGTCGATGTTGACCAGTCGTTGAAGACACCCCAGTTCTATCTTGTGTGGCTGGTGCTTTTCCTGAACGTCAGCGCGGGTATCGGGGTTCTGGGGCAAGCATCGGCGATGTCACAGGAAATGATGCCCGGAAAGATCGAAGCTGCTGCGGCAGCCGGTTTTGTGGGGCTGCTAAGCGTGTTCAACATGGCAGGCCGATTTTTCTGGGCGTCCATGTCCGACTATCTGGGACGCAAACATACGTACACGATCTTCTTCGTACTCGGCATGGGGCTCTATGCGGCGGTTCCGCCTGTCGCCTCGCTGGGCAACGTCTTCCTGTACGTGCTGTGCTACTGCATCATCATCAGCATGTATGGCGGTGGTTTTGCCACCGTTCCGGCATATCTCAAGGATTTGTTTGGCACCATGCACGTCGGGGCGATTCACGGACGACTGTTGACGGCCTGGTCCGCAGCAGGGGTGATGGGGCCGGTATTGGTCAACTATCTCCGAGAGATGCAGATTGAAGCGGGCGTGGCAAAGGCCCAGGCCTACACCATGACCATGTACATCATGGTCGCGCTGCTGTTGATAGGCCTGATCTGCAACTTGAAGATTCGTGCCGTGCATAGCAGACACCACCTGGCAGACCGGACAGACGAAGGACAAGATAGGAGTTTTGACCATGCAACAGACAACACATGAGGATACGACCCCCACCTGGCAACTAGGCCTAGTCTGGGTGCTCGTGCTGATTCCGCTGGGCTGGGGATTGGCGCAGACGCTCGGCAAGGCAGCGCCACTGTTCTTCTAGCGCTGCCCACAACCTGCCCCGTCCATAAAGGAAGAGTCGCCTCGCACCTTTGTGAGGATGGGCGCACTACAAAAACGCCGCCCCTGGAGGGCGGCGTTCCTGCCTCTAACAATGAGTCGTCACAGGCGCTTGACCTTAAAACTCTTCCCAGTCTTGATCGGCGGCTTCCCCGGCCTTTGTCTGCTGACTACCCCGTGCGGCGGGCTGCCTGAGTGCCGGTTGCGTTTGGGGCGCGGCGAGCGGGGCATGCTGAGTGCGGCTTTCCCCTTCCGCCAGACGAAAGGCCGAAACGACACTTTCCAGCTTGGCCGCCTGATCTTCCAACGAGCTTGCCGCCGATGAAGCTTCTTGAACCAGCGCGGCGTTCTGCTGGGTGACTTCGTCCATCTGGCTAACCGCCTGGTTCACCTGCTCAATACCTGAACTCTGCTCCTGAGAAGCGGCCGATATTTCATCCATGATATCGGTCACGCGGCGCACCGACGACACCACCTCGCGCATAGTTTCCCCGGCGCTTTCGACTAATACCGAACCTTCTTTCACCTGGGTTGATGACGCCTCGATCAATGCCTTGATCTCTTTGGCAGCGTCAGCACTACGGCTGGCCAGGTTACGTACTTCGCTTGCCACGACCGCAAAGCCGCGACCCTGCTCACCCGCGCGTGCTGCCTCCACCGACGCATTAAGCGCCAGAATATTGGTCTGGAAGGCAATAGAGTCGATAACACTGATAATATCCGTGACTTTCTTGGAGCTGTCCGAGATGCCGTGCATGGTGGTAATGACTCGCTCTACCACCTCGCCGCCACTGCTTGCCGTGGTAGACGCATCTTGCGCTAACTGGGTCGCATGACGAGCGTTATCGGCGTTCTGTTTCACCGTTGTCGTTAGCTGTTCCATACTTGCTGCGGTCTCTTGCAGCGATGCCGCCTGCTGCTCGGTACGCGAGGACAAATCGGCGTTGCCGCTGGCAATTTCCCGCGCGCCAATATGAATCGAACCGCTGCTATTGCGCACCTCGGTGACTGTTTTAACCAGGTTGCTCTGCATATGCTGCATGGCACTAAACAGCTTGCCAATTTCATTGCGGCCGCGTGAATCAACTTTTCCGGAAAGATCATTTTGGGCAATGCGCTCGAAGTGCCCTACCGCCTCATTGAGGGGGTTCACAATTGCCCTCACCATGGCGATGCGCACGAACAGCACTATCAAGGCTGCCAATATCAACACGGCGATGTCGATATAGCCAATCAACTGCATGTCACGTTCGAAATTTTCAACCATTTGATTGCGGCTCTCAGCCAAATGATCATTATATACGGTAGCTGACTCGACAAACTGCTGGTTAAGATCGCTGGACACTTCCCTTACCCTCCGAAACTCAGCGTCATCGCCTTCTTCCAGCGAGGCTTCCAGCGGCGTCAGCCCCTCTTCTACCAAACTATAAAAATTAGAACTCACTGTTTCAGCAAGTTCTGAATCTACTCCGTAAGATTCAAATTCTGAAAAATACGCCAGTGCCTCTTGCTTCATCTCCCTTGCACTATCCAGATAATTACGGGCCGCGCGCGCTTCACCTTCATAGGCTGAAACATAACTATTCACATAGGAAAGCTGCGCGTTGGCAACTGATAGTTGGCTTTGCTTAATAGCCACCGTTTGATCCGCCTCGCTCTCGACTTCATTGATCGACGTGCTACCTTCCTCGCCTGCCCGATGGCCAAGTAAAGCGATAATGATAATTAATATTGTAAAAATGGCGAGAACGAGGGTTAACCCTATTTTGACGGAAACGTTGTTTAGTAAACGGTTCATGGTGCGGTATTTCTCCAAGGCATATATTAGCTATAGATGCCATATATCTTAGCTGGAGACATACCAGCAGTTTTAAGTTATGGAACATCAGTTAGCTTAGGTGTGGATTATTTTTATCGGCCCGAAAAACACCTACTTTATATTAAGACAAAAAATAATTTTAATTATCATGCTAGCTCTTCATATAATAACAAAGAAGGTTTTAAAGCAACTAATCAATAAAATACTAATTAATCTAAGTTATCGACTTTTCTCTTTTACTATGAAACGACACGAAGAATTGCAACGATAAAACGCTTACGGATATCCAGCAGGCGTGATCAGAGGTATTGAGGCTTGGCAGGTAAATCACACCACCTCGGTTGGGTTAGCCAAGGCGGTGTGATGAAACAGGTGTCCAGGGGTTATGAATCCGCATGGATCTTGATGCGGTACAGTACACAGTAGACCACCGGCAACACCACCAGGGTCAGCAAGGTGGCGACGCCCAGGCCGCCGATCAGCGCGACCGCCATACTGGCAAAGAAGGCGTCGCTGATCAGCGGGATCATGCCCAGCATGGTGGTCAGCGCGGCCATGGCGACAGGCCTGACACGGCTGATGGCGGCGCGTACCACTGCATGGTAGCGGTCCTGGTGTAACGGTAGCTGTACGTTGATTTCCTCTACCAGCACGATGGCGTTCTTGATCACCATGCCGATCAAGCTCAGCGTGCCGAGCAGCGCCATGAACGAGAACGGCAAGCCAGTGAGCAGCAGCGCGCCCACCACGCCGATAATCGTCAGCGGCACCAGCGACCAGATGGCCAGCGGCTGGCGGAAATTGTTGAACAGCACCACGGTGATGATAAACATCATCACCAGCCCCAACGGCAGTGAGGAGAACAGCCCGCTCTGGGCTTCGCCTGCGGTTTCATACTCGCCGCCCCACTCCAGTCGGTAGCCTGGCGGCAGCTCCAGGTCTTCCACCTCGGGACGAACCTCGGCCAGTACGCTGGCGGCGGTCACGCCGCTTAACGGGTCCGGCTCGCCATATACCGCCAGCATGCGTTCGCGGTTGCGACGCTTGATCAGCGGGTCCGCCACCTGGGTCCTGATATCGCTGATCACCTGGTCGGCGGTGATATAACGCCCCTGCTCTTCGCTCCACACATTGAGCGAGCCGAGGTTGTCCACGTCGTGGCGCTGGCTGGGGATCGCCCGCGCCACCATGGGGATCAGGTCACTACCGTCGCGATAAATACCCACCTGGCTGCCGCTGGTGCTCAATGCGAGCGTGGCGGCCAGGTCTTCGCGGGTCACGCCCAGTCTGCGCGCGGTGTCTTCCATAAATACCGGTTCGATGGCCTGAACGCGATTACCCCAGCTGGTCCGCACACTGGTCATATGCGGCGTATCGCGGAACATGGCCTCAACCTGATCACCCAGCTGACGCAACACTTCCGGGTCGCTGCCGTAAAAGCGCGCCTCCAGCTTGGCTTTTGGCGCGGGGCCGACTTCCAGCGGGGCGATTTTATAGTCGATATCACCATGGTGGCGCTTCAGCACTTCCTCAACATCGGCCATCCGTTCACGCTGGGTGGCTTTATCGTCGGTTTCGACAATCAGCTGCGCGTAGCTCGAGTAGCGGTCTTCCGGCGAGTAGGTGAGCGTAAAACGCTGTGCACCGCCGCCCACGGTGGTGGTCAGATGGCGAATGCCGTCCATCGCCATCACGCTGTCTTCCAGCTCGCTGACGCGCCGCTGGGTTTCGAGGATATCCGTGCCTTCCGGCGTGCGGTAATCGACAAAGAAGATTGGCGTATTGGACGCCGGAAAGAAGGCGTTTTTCACCGAACCAAAGCCGACCACCGCCCCGGCCAGTATCGCCACCACCAACACCAGCGTGACCCAGCGAAACCGAATGCCGGTGATAATCACCCGGCTGAAAACGCGATACACAATGCCTTTATAGGGGTCCTCCTGGCCATCGCCGGGCGCCACATTGCGAAAGAACAGCTTGAAGTAAAAAGGGGTCAGCGTCAGTGCGGTAATCCAGCTGAGCAGCAGCGAGTAGAGCAGAACGAAAAACAGCGAGCCGATGAACTCGCCGGTGGTATCCGGCGACAGGCCAATCGGGGCAAAGGCGGCAATGGCGATGAGCGTGGCGGCCAGCAACGGCCAGGCGTTCTGGCGGATCACCTGATGGGCCGAATCACGGATGGTATGGCCGCGTTTCAACCCCACCAGCATGCCCTCGGTGACCACGATGGCATTATCCACCAGCATACCCAGGGCGATGATCAGCGCGCCCAGCGATATCTTTTCCAGTTGCAACCCATGGAAGCGCATCAGCATGAAGGTGCCGATAATGGTGATCAGCAGGATGAACCCCATCAGCAGGCCGCTGCGCCATCCCATAAACAGCATCAGCACCACGATGACGATGGCCACCGCCTGGATCAGGCTGACCAAAAAGCCCGATACGGCTTCATCGACCACCTGGGGCTGGTCGTAAACCACGTTGAGCTCCATTCCCAGCGGCGTGCGGGCCTGAAGTTCATCCAGACGCTGCTGCAGTCGCTCTCCCACCTCGACCACGTTTACACCGCTTTCAAAGGAGACGCCCAGCGACATCGCCGGCCGACCCATATCGCGGTAAAGCTGCTGGGGCTGCTCCGCCAGTTCACGCGATATGTCAGCGATATCGCTGAGCCGTACCAGTTCGCCATCGCCCTCGCTGACGATAAGCGCGCGCAGGTCATCGATATTTGCCGCGCTGCCAGTGGGGGTAATACGGAAGCGGCGTCCATCCTGTTCGAGATGCCCCGAGTCGGCGACCGCATTCTGCGTGTCGAGCAACTGTTGCAGGCGGGTTAACGGAATATTGAGCGCGCGTAGTTTCTCACGGTCGACCTCGATAAAAATGCGCTCTTCGTGCTCGCCGCCGAGCGATACCTTTTCAACCCCGTCGACCAGCGCCAACTCACGCTTGAGAAAATCGGCATGGTCAGCAAGGTCGGGCATGCTATAGCCTTCGCCGGTCAGGTTGACCATAAAGCCAAATACATCGCCAAAATCGTCGTTCACTCGAGACTGGCTGGCTCCCGGCGGTAACGCTGCCTGGGCGTCCTGAACGTTACGACGCAGCGAATCCCAAAGTTGCTCCAGCTCTTCGTTCTGTACCGTGCTTTCAAGCTCGACGGTAATCTGCGAGAGGCCGTCGGAACTTACCGAGCTGATACGCTTGATCGACGACATCCCCTGGATCGACTCTTCCAGCGTCGAAGTGACTTCCTGCTCTACTTCTTCAGGGGTCGCGCCGGGATATTGGGTGGTGATCAACGCATTGCGGATGGTGAACTCGGGGAACTCGAGCTGCCCCATACCTAAAAACGCAAGCGCGCCGCCGGCGAGCAGTACTACGGTCATCAAATAGCTGGCGGCCCGGTGGCGTAAAAAATAATCAACCATGTTATAGCCCCCGCTCTTTTTCCCACGGGGTCACCTGGATGTCCGCGTGCAAGCGATGTGCACCGGCGGCCACAATCCGGTCACCCGCGGACAAATCGCCGCTGACCTCAAGTCCTTTGGAGGTCAGGCGGCCGACATCGACAGGCACTGCCTCAACGCTTTGTGGTTCGATAAAGCGCCATACCTGGGCCTGATCAGGATTATCGCCTGCATAACTCACGGCTTCGGCAGGCAAGTACCACAGTGGCGCCGAAGGTTCAGACGATAGATCGCTCAAATCCAGGCGCACGGTGGCACTCATGCCATCCAGAAGCGTAATGTCATCCGGCTGGGGCAGCGTCAGCGTGACTTCGTACGCCAGACTCTGCGCGCTGGCTTGAGTGGTATAGGAAGCTAGCTGGGCAAGGTAAAGGTTATCGCTGTTACCAAAGCTCACTTCATAGGCTAACGCATCACCAAAGGGAATGCCGTTGCTGCGCGGCATGCGCTGGACAATCTGCTCGGGCAGGTGAAAGACCACGTCCAGTTGCCCCGGCTGCTGAATGACGGCGACTGTTTCCTGCACCTGGACAATCTGCCGGTTATCCACCGGCACCTGGGCAATCACACCATCGTAGGGCGCACGCAACTGGGTATGCTCGACCTGCTCTTCAGCCTGTTCAAAGGTGGCGCGGGCCGCCCGCCACTCGCTCTCTGCCTCATCAAACCGAGACTGGCTAACCGCGCCACGCTCCAGGGTATAACGCATGCGTTCCAGGTTTGCCTTGGCAAGCTCCAGGCGTGAGCGGGCGCTATCCAGCTCGCTTTGCGCATTACGGTTATCAATACGCGCAATGACCTCGCCTTCCGACACCTTTTGACCGGGACTTACGTTGAGCTCAATCAGTTCGCCTGCCATGCGAAACGAGAGGTTACTGCGCGTGGTGGCTTCAACGCGTGCCGGAAACTGCCTAAGCGCCGTGGCATTCGCCGCTTCCAGCGTTACCAATTTCACTGGCCTGGGCGCCTCGTTTGACTGCGCCTCAGGCTGATCACAACCCACCAGCACGAGCAAGACCATCATAACCGGCAGCAAGCGAAGAAAAGTAACGGGCACGATAAGCTCCTTGATGACGATCAAACGCCGCATTCCCAATGAACAGACAGTGGTATACACTTCACTGACATTCATGAATGTCAGTGAAGTGTATACTAATCACTCGCTGGCGACTTTGCCAGCGATCAATGCCAGAATAATGTCACGTATTGGATCAGGAGCCGCCATGAATCGCCGCAAGGCCGACGCGGAACGCACCCGGGAAACTATCCTGGACGCGGCAGAAACCACTTTTCTCGCCCAGGGGGTTTCTCGCACCACCCTCGCGCATATTGCCCAGGCAGCGGGCGTTACCCGTGGGGCGATTTATTGGCACTTTGAGGATAAGGCCGCACTTTTTGATGCGTTACTCGAGCGGGTGCGCATTCCGCTGGATGAAATCGTTGACCACGCCGTGCAACAGCTTGGCACGACACCGGTAGAGTGTTTGCGCGACATCGCTCAACGCTCGCTGGCGGGTATCTGCCACGATTTGCCGCTGCAACGGGCTGCCACCATCGTGCTGCACCGCTGCGAAAAACTTGAAGACGACCACCCGCGTATCAGCATGATTACACGGCTTTCCGAGCATGCAGAAGCCAGGGTCGAGCAACTGTTCGAACAGGTCCAGCAGCAGGGCCAGTTGCGTGCCGATTTGACGCCCGCAAGCGCTCGTCGACAGTTTCACGGGTTCTTGATTGGCACCTGCTTTGATTGGCTGCAAGACACCCATCACTATTCATTGGATGCCGACCGTGGCAGCATCGTCGAAACATTGATGCGCGGTCTCCTGTTGGAGAAATCACACTAAATTTAACCACTTTGGCATACGGTTTGCTTCCTACACTGGATGAATGTTCTTTCTCCTGGAGCTTGCCATGCATCATTCAGATTACCCCCTCAGCGAAGTCCCCCTCAGCGCCCGCAAGGGCCTGCTCTCCACTTCAGCGGTACTGCTCGGCTTTACCTTCTTTACCGCCACCATGTGGGCAGGGGGCACCCTGGGTCAGGCCTTCTCGATCGGCCAACTGCTATGGATCATTCTGGTGGGTAATCTTTTACTGGGTGCCTACGCCGCTACACTTGCCTATATTGCTTGTAAAAGCGGGCTTAATTCAGTGCTGATGGGGCGCTTCTGCTTCGGCGAAAAAGGCAGCAAGTTGTCTGATTTCATCCTCGGCTTCACCCAGATTGGCTGTTACGCCTGGGGCACGGCAACGATCGCTCTGGTATTGGTACGCACCACCGGGATGCCCGAATGGCTGGAAATCCCCTTAATGGTGCTGTTTGGCTTTGGTTTCTGCGTCACCGCCATGATCGGCTACAAGGGGATGGACTGGCTTTCACGCTTTGCCGTGCCCGCCATGATGCTGTTTATCCTGATCAGCCTTTTCACCGGGCTGGTGGATGCGCGCGGCTTTGCCGGGTTAAGCCAGCAAACACCCACGGAGAGCATGAGCGTGGCCGCGGCGATTACCGTCATCATTGGCACCTTTATCAGCGGCGGCACCCAGGCGACCAACTGGAGCCGCTTCGCCAAGACACCCAAAATTGCCGTCATCTCTACCATGGCGGCTTTTTTTATCGGTAACGGCTTAATGGTACTGACCGGGGCACTTGGCACCATGATCTACCAGCAAGCAGATATTGTTGATGTATTGATCGCCCAGGGCTTTGTCACCATCGCCGTGCTGATGCTGTTTCTGAATATCTGGACCACCCAGGACAACACCATTTACAACTTTGCCGTCGCGGGCTGCAATTTGCTACGCACCGAAAAACGCCGCCTGGTCACGGTAGGCGGTGCGGCGATAGGGACCGTGCTGGCGGTCGGCGGCATGTACAACCTGCTGATCCCCTTCCTGGTGCTTTTGGGCACCTTTATTCCGCCCATGGGCGGCGTGATCATGGCGGACTTCTGGCTCAAGCATAAAGGTCGCTATCCAGCGCTTGAACGCGCTCAGCTACCCGATTTTAACCGCCGTGGCTTAGCCGCCTATGCGCTAGGCGCTGGCGCCGCCTACTTTTCGCCGTTACTGCCGCCGCTAGTGGGCGTCGTGGTCGCAGCAGGAAGCTATGCTGTGCTGTTGCGCGTCAATCACGCTACGCTGGGTGATAGCCTTCCCTCCACTGCCAAACAATAAGTGAGCCGTTTTATATATGAGCATGCAGATTATCAACGCCCGGCTACGCCAGCGCCCCGAGCTTTATCGTATCGAGGTCGAGAACGGTAGCTTCACCGCGATTACAGCCCAGGGCGCGCCGCAAACGGCAGGCGAAGGACCCGCGCCCGAACAGATTGATGCAGGCGGTAAACTGCTTTGCGCGCCGTTTATCGAGCCCCATATTCACCTGGATGCTGCCCTGACGGCGGGCGACCCCGAATGGAACCAGAGCGGCACCCTGTTTGAAGGCATCGAGCGCTGGGGCGAGCGTAAGCCGATGCTCACCGAAGCCGATATTCGCGAGCGTGCGCTGAAAACGCTGAACCTGCTGATCAGTAACGGCGTGCAATTTGTACGCACCCATGCCGATACCAGCGACCCCAGCCTGATTGGCATCAAAACCCTGTGCGCCCTACGCGACGAGCTGAAAGACAAGATCGATATACAGGTGGTGGCCTTTCCCCAGGACGGCTTGCTCTCCTACCCGGACGGCGACAGGCTGCTGGAAGAAGCGCTGGAAATCGGCGCCGATGTGGTCGGCGGTATTCCCCACTTTGAATACACCCGCGAGCTGGGCGTGGCCTCCATGCAGCGGGTGATCGAGTTGGCGATCAAATACGATCGCCTGGTGGACGTCCACTGCGACGAGATCGACGACCCCAACTCGCGGTTTCTCGAAGTGCTGGCCCATGAAGCTCTGACGCATGACCTGGGCAGCCGCGTTACCGCCAGCCACACCACCGCGATGCATTCCTACGATAACGCCTACTGCTCCAAGCTGTTTCTGCTGCTCAAGCGCTCGGGCATCAACTTTGTCTCCTGCCCGACCGAGAGCATTCACTTGCAGGGGCGCTTCGACAGCTACCCCAAACGCCGCGGCGTGACCCGGGTGAAGGAACTCAACGAAGCGGGTATCAACGTGTGCCTGGCCCAAGACTCCATCGTCGACCCCTGGTACTCCCTGGGTAATGGCAAACTATTACGTACGCTGGATTTTGGGCTGCATATCTGCCACATGATGGGCTATCAGGACTTCAGCCAGTCGCTTTCGCTGATTACCGACAACAGCGCGCGCACCCTCGATATCGAAGGGCGTTACGGCATTGAGGTCGGTAAACCCGCCAGCTTCAACCTGTTGGATGGCGAGGACGATTACAGCGTATTGCGCACCCAGGGGGAAGTGCTCCTCTCGGTTCGCCACGGCGAGATCATCATGCAGCGCGAGCCTGCCAGAATCACCTCGCCACCGTGGCTTGGCTAAATCAACCAAGGCGCGTTAGGTTAGGCTTTCAGCCAACACGGGGATTTCACCATGAGCGTCGAGACCGTTCGCCAGTTTTTTGCCGAGCATGCGCCGGATATCACCATCGAAGAGCTGGAAACCAGCACGGCCACGGTGCAGTTGGCCGCCGAGGCCCACGGCGTGGCACCCGGGCAGATAGCCAAAACCCTGGCGTTCAAGGTCGGCGAAACACCGTTGCTGATCGTGGCCAGCGGCAACGCACGCATCGATAACCGCAAGATTCGCGACACCTTCGGCGGCAAGGCCAAGATGCTCGACGCTGAGACCGTGATGAAACTCACCAGCCACCCGGTCGGTGGCGTTTGCCCGTTCGGCCTTGCCACTGACCTGCCGGTGTACTGCGATGGATCCCTCCACGTCTATGACGAAGTGCTGCCCGCGGCGGGGTCATCCAACAGCGCCGTGCGCCTAAGCCCCAAACGCTTGGCCGAGCTCGTCAACGCCAAGTGGGTGGATGTGTGCAAGTTGCCGGAGAGTGTTGGTTAAACGTCCCTCTCAATGGCAGCGCTTACTTAATATCCAGTAAATAACCATAAAACGCGGTATTGCGCTGCCAACCCAGTGACTCGTAAAGGTGCTGGGCGCGCTCGTTCTCTACCTGGGTCATTAATATCAAACGTGCGACGCCGTGATCGCGGGCAAGCTGGGTGGCGGCTTCCATTAACGCCCTGCCCGTGCCCTTATCGCGACACTCCGGCAACACGAAAAGATCATTCAGCGTCCAGCGCGCATTCAAGCCCACCGTGGAAACGCCTGGGTATAGCTGCACAAAACCGGTGAGCGCACCTTCGCTGTTTTCGCTCACCAAAATAAAAGCGTCTCCAAGCCCCATGCGCTGGCGCAGAAAATCATGCGCCGCCTGAAGATCACTCGGCTGCTGATAAAACTGACGATAGCCATCGAGCAACTCGGTAAGCGTATCGATATCACGAATGGTCGCTAAGCGAATGGCCTGCATAAACGATACTCCTGAAGCGCGTCACGCCTAAGCCCTGCGCTGAACGCATTATCAATGGACAGCATACCGACATATTCTCGGGCAGCCTTCTTGTAGTAGTGTATCTTTCTTTACAGGCTTATTGATAAATCCAATTTAACGGGAACAACACCTTCCCAACGGGGTTAATGTGGCTCAATTACTCTCTTCGCACGCAGAATCCCGCGCATCGATATGCAAGGCATGGAGCGTCCATGTATTTACCGCCAGCGGCGTGCTGCTCGGCACCATGGCGCTGCTTGCCCTGGTCGACAATAACCCCGTCGCCTGCCTGCTCTGGCTGGGTGCCGCGATGATGATTGATGCAATCGACGGCGCACTGGCGCGCAAATATGAAGTGCAGACCATCCTGCCTCATTTTGATGGCTCGACACTCGACATGGTGATCGATTACCTGACCTGGGCCTTTATCCCCGCCCTTTTCATCTATTACTTCATTGAATTGCCGCCCTATTTAGGGTTGGCGTCAGTGTTCATCATTCTGCTGTCATCAATGTTCTGTTTCTGCAATGTCGACATGAAAAGTCAGGATAATTACTTCGTTGGCTTTCCTGCCGCCTGGAACATCGCCGCCGCCTATTTTTATATCCTCGACTTCCCGCCTTTCCTTACGTTCGCCACTATCGCCTTTCTGGCCATCCTGACCGTGACCCGGATGAAGTTTCTCCATCCCTTTCGGGTGCGCCTGTTCATGCCGCTCAATATCGCTGTCACGCTAGCATGGTGCGCATGCACCACATCACTGGTGCTCTCAACCCCAGAGCACGCCGCCTGGGCACTATGGGGATGGGGCATCGCTTCCGTCTACTTCGTCGCCATCTGCCTATGGCGCACTGCCAAAGAATGGTTCGACTGATAGGTGAGTCGCTAATGACCAGCAACTTTATCGCCCCTGATGGATATCCTCGCTGCCAATGGTGTGGCGGGGCGCCTGAATTTTTGCCCTACCACGACAATGAGTGGGGATTCCCGGTAGATGATGATCAGCGGCTGTTCGAGAAGCTGTGCCTGGAGAGTTTTCAGTCGGGCTTGAGCTGGCGCACCATTCTCAACAAGCGCGAGAATTTTCGTGCCGCCTTTCATCACTTCGATTTCCATCAAGTCGCCCGCTTCGGCGAAGCCGATGTGCAGCGTTTATTGCAGGACCCAGGCATCATTCGGCATCGAGGCAAGATTGAATCAACCATTAACAATGCCAGGCGGGCCCAGGAAATGGTCGAGCAGGAAGGTTCACTGGCCGCGTTTTTCTGGCGCTTTGAGCCGGACGCCTCTTCGCTACCGCCGCCGCAGTCCCAGACCACCTCGCCTGAATCTGTCGCTCTTGCCACGGCGTTAAAAATGCGCGGCTGGAAATTTTTCGGCCCTACCACCGCTTTTGCCTTTATGCAGGCGATGGGACTGCTCAATGATCATGCGGAAGGGTGTATCGTTCGCGAGCAAGCAGCTCGCGCCCGGGAGGGATTTTTGCGGCCATCCGGTCGGCAAAAAACCACCGCCTAGCGAACCAGGCGGTGGGAAAACATAACCTCAACCGAATAAATGTCATTATCCGATGTAAGCGGGACCCTTAGGGTAATAGCACGCTGTCGATAACATGGATGACACCGTTCGATTGTGCGACATCCACAACTGTAATGTTGGCACTATTGCCCTGAGCATCCATGACCATCAGGTTATTACCATTGCGCGAGACGGTAAGGTATTCACCCTGGACGGTTTTGAAAGCCACGGTGCCGTCGTTTTCCATGGTTGCTTCCCACAAGGCGTCCCGATTCATATTGCCAGGTACGACGTGGTAGGTTAGAACCGTTTGAAGCTGCTCCTGGTTCTCTGGCTGCAGCAGTGTATCAACGGTGCCATCAGGAAGTTTCGCAAAGGCATCATCCGTCGGCGCGAATACGGTAAAAGGACCTTCGCCTTGCAAGACATCGACCAACTCAGCGGCTTGAACAGCGGCGACGAGTGTTTCATGGTCACCTGAGTTAACGGCATTCTCGATAATGTTCCGCTCAGGCAGCATATTGGCGCCGCCTACCGTGGTAGGGCCGTGGTCGGCAACGGCAACGCCGGTAAATAAGGCAGCGGCACAAACGCCAGCGGTAAGTAGTTTGAGTTTCATTGGGGCATCTCCTGGTTGTCATTAAAAGAGCTCAGCAATGCAAGCTCACTGATACTTACGGCCCCAAGGCGTCAGTGGATGCAAACTCCCAACAATTTTTTATTCACCGCTGAGCACTCACCTATTGCCTTCAACGGCTGACTCCCGAAGACTGGCATTTCGGTTTACTGCGCAGAGATGCCCGAATGCTAGATGCCACGCAACGCCACCAGTATCTTATTGAGCAACTCAGCGGCTGCGCCCAGGGCGATCGCCAAGCGTTCGAGCGTCTCTATCGTGTCTCCAGTGCGCATCTGTATGCCCAACTGTTGCGTATAGTAAGAGATGAAGGTGCCGCTCAGGATTGTCTGCAACATGTTTTCATCCGAATCTGGCATGCCGCCGATCAATACGATGCCACGCGAGCCAAGCCGATGACCTGGCTTTCCACACTTGCTCGCAATATTGGCATCGACTGGCTGCGTCGCCAGAAGCCACAGGACACCACCACCGATGAACCCTTGTTGGCCACCCTATTAGGTACCGACGACCCTGAAGATGACAGCATCAGTCATCAGCAAAATGACAAACTGAACGACTGCCTCGACACACTCAGTCGACATCAGCGCCAGTTAATGGAAATGGCCTATTTTCAGGGCATGACGCACAGCGAGCTTGCTAACTCTCTGTCCCAACCGCTGGGCAGCGTTAAAAGCTGGATCCGCCGTGGACTCGAGAGGTTAAAAACATGTCTAACCAATGGGATCTAAGCGACCCAGATGATCGCCACCTTGCGGCTGGTGAGTACGTACTGGGCGTATTGGACATCGATCAGAAAGCACGCTTTGAAGCGCTGCTGGCGGTCAGCCATGACCTACGTAACGATGTGGAAGAGTGGCGAGAATATCTGCATCTATTCAACGAGCGACTGGACCCCAGGACACCGCCCAAGGAGGTCTGGCAGCGCATTACCCAGGCAACCGGAACAGCGCCTGCCCCCTGGTGGAAGCGTTTAGGGGCATGGCAGACCATGGCGGCAAGTTTTGGGGTAATCGCGATAGCGCTAGGCCTTCTTTGGCAACAGGCTGAACTGACCAAGCTGCCGGACGGAGAAGCCGTCTTCGTGGTCCAGGACGAATCGCGCACGCCAGGCTGGATCATCAGCGCAACCCAGGAAGGAGAGTTGATTGTGCAAGCGGTTCAACCGACCCAGGTCGACAGCGAACAGACCGGTGAGCTCTGGTTGATTGCCGACGGTACGCCCGTCTCGCTGGGCCTGTTACCTGATCAAGGGAGCCATCGCCTGGAACCCAGTGCCGAGCTGCGCGCGCAGTTATTCACTGCCGATCTGGCCGTCAGCGTTGAGCCCCAGGGAGGCGCTCCCGAAGGCCAGCCAACCGGTCCGATTATCGACCATGGGCGTTTGACGCCGGTACGCGGCAGCACCCTCAACCTATGAGGCATGACTCGTGGGACCGCGCGTCTGCCACCATCTCAGCGGCCAACTCACCCACGGTGCGCACGGCACTTTCGATCGCAGGCGTTAACGTAAACGCATAGTTCAGGCGCAGGCACTGGCGGAACTTGCCCGAGGCGGAAAACAGCGAGCCCGGTGCCACGTGGATAGCATGCTGTGCCAAGCGTTCATTGAGGCGCACACAGTCCACCGCTGCAGGCAGCTCCACCCAGAGCAGGAAGCTGCCCTGGGGGTAGCTGATGCCTGATCCCTCGGGAAAATAGCGCTGCACCCAACTAATCATGATGTCGCGCTGGCGCTGATACTGACGCGTAGCGAAACGCAGGTGGCGTTCATAATGGCCTTTGGCGGCGAACTCCGCCACGGCCAGCTGCGGCAGCGTCGCCGAGGCGCCGGTGGAGACATATTTCATGTGCATCGCCTGATCGCGGTAGCGCCCAGGCGCCAGCCAGCCCACCCGCAGCCCTGGCCCCACGGTTTTGGAAAAGCCGCTGCACAGCATGACGCGGCCATCGTCGTCGAAGGACTTTACGGTGCGCGGCCTGGGCAGAGTAAACGACAAATCGCCGTAGATATCGTCTTCGATAATGGCCACATCAAAACGCTGGGCGAGCTGAAACAGTGCCCGCTTGCGTGCTTCAGGCATGGTGTAGCCCAGGGGATTGTTGTAGGTCGGCGTGACCTGTATCGCGCGGATCGGCCACTGCTCCAGCGCCAATTCCAGCGCTTCCAGACTGATGCCGGTTTGCGGATCGGTGGGGATTTCCAGCGCTTTTAAGCCGTTGGCCTTGAGAATTTGCATGGTGCCGTAGAAGCTGGGCGAGTCCACGGCCACCACATCGCCGGGCTGGGTGAGCGTTCGCAATGCAATGGCCAGCGCCTCCTGGCAGCCGGTGGTTACCATGATGTCGTCCGGGTGCAGCAGGCAGCCGGACGCAATCGCCAGCCGCGCCACCTGCTGGCGCAGCTCGGGGCTACCGCCCAGCTTGTCGTAGTTGAATCCGTTCAGATCAGTGCTGCGATGCAGGCCAGCGAGGATTTTCGACAGTGGCCGCAGCGTTTCATACTCGAGATTGGGCACCCCACGCCCCAGCAGAAGTCGATTATCGTCCCGCTGGGTGGCGACAAGCTCCAGCACCTGATCCCATTGAGAAACATCCAACGGGCGCTGCGCCGGACGAGAGACCGACGGCAGTACCGAAGGAACCCTGCTTGGCAGCACAAAGTAGCCAGACTTAGGACGCGACTCGATCAACGCCACATCCATCAGTTGCCGGTAGGCCTCCTGGGCAGTGGAAATGCTGACGTCCAACTCCTGACAGACCGCACGAATCGAGGGGAGGCGATCCCCAACGCGGTAAATACCGTGCTCGATACGCTCCCGCAAAATGGTCGCCACTTCTTCATAGCGCGTCATAACACCCTCCTCCTCCACAACCCGATAACGATACAGACGCACCCAAAAACCGCCATACAGAGGTATAGCATGCCCTTCTGTATCTTAAAAACAATAAATTCTATATCTGTATCAAAACATCAGCGCTGAGTAATCTGGTCTGGCACACACCACTGAGGATTCGCCATGCCGCGCTTCAGCCTTACCCGACTCCGCTACCAGCTAGGTTATCAACTTCGCTACTATCAACAATGCCGCCGCAGTCGCCGCCATCTGTTAACGCTCGATGACCGGCTGCTGGAGGATGTCGGCATTAGCCGCGAGCAGGCCCGAAGAGAGGGCCGCAAACCGTTTTGGAAACATGCGTCTGTTGACAGGGGGCCTTATGAAAACCGTTGAGTATTACCTGCTGGATGTATTTACCGACCAGCCATTTACCGGCAATCCACTGGCCGTCTTTTTAGAGGCTGGAGAGCTTGAGACCAGCACCATGCAAGCGCTTGCCAATGAACTCAATTTGGCTGAAACGGTGTTCTTGAGTGCCGCCACTAGGCCGAATCATTTCCCCATGCGGATATTCACCTCCACTCAAGAACTAGCCTTTGCAGGCCATCCGACGGTGGGCACCGCACATCTATTGGCCGCTTTAAAGCTTGTGAACCGTGATCAAACCTTGGTGCTTCAGCCACCTGTTGGCGAACTGGCGGTACGCTATAACCAAGGAAGGGCGACGTTTACCACTGCCCAGCCTGCAAGCATCGCGGACAGCAACCTTGATCACGCAACCGCCGCCGAGCTACTTGGGCTTGAGGGGCATAAGGTGGTTGGCAACCCGGTGCTGGCTTCCTTTGGATTGCCCTTTCATTTGATCGAGCTAGCAGATATCACCGCTCTGGAGAACGTGCACATTTCAACAACCACCTGGGCAAATGCCGTCGCACACAGCAGTGCCGAGCAGATCTATCTATATGTCGCTGAACAGCTACACAGTGCCGAGATGCTTATTCACAGTCGTATGTTTTCCATGGAGAACAGCCTTTGCGAAGACCCCGCCACCGGCAGTGCCGCAGCCGCATTGACCGGCTATTTGGCCTCCCTTCAGCCAGATGCCTTGCAGTGCCAGATTCATCAGGGGGTTGAGATGGGTAGGCCCAGCGTTATCCATACCGGCGCCAATGGCGGGATCAAGACAGGCTTTGTGGAAGTGGGCGGTAACGCTGTGGTGGTGGGCAGGGGCGCTTTCGACATACACCAAACCATTGGCTAAGCGCCCCTTCTGTTCCCCCATGTGAGTCGTGAGGGCCAGGAGATCAGGCGACGGTCACGTCCTTGGAGAGATAGACATCCTGAATTGCATGCAGCAGTTCAACGCCTTCCGGCATCGGTTTTTGGAACGCTTTACGCCCCGAGATCAAGCCCATACCACCGGCACGCTTGTTGATCACCGCCGTGCGTACCGCTTCGCCGAGATCGGAGTGCCCTTTGGAGCCACCGCCGGAATTGATCAGACCGGCGCGGCCCATAAAGCAGTTGGCGACTTGGTAGCGGGCCAGGTCGATGGGATGGTCAGTGGTCAGTTCGCTATAGACTTTCTCATGGGTATGTCCGTAACCGACCGCCTTATAGCCGCCGTTGTTCTCGGGCAGCTTCTGTTTGACGATATCCGCCTTGAGCGTTGCAGCCATGTGGTTCGCCTGGCTGGTGAGATCGGCGGCAACGTGATAATCGGCACCTTCCTGCTTGAAGGCAGGGTTACGCAGATAGGCCCACAACACGGTGACCATTCCCAGTTGGTGGGCACGCTCGAAAGCCTCGCTGATCTCCATTATTTGCCGACGGCTTTCATGGGAGCCAAAGTAAATCGTCGCCCCGACCGCCACACAGCCCATGTCGTGGGCCTGCTCAACATCAGCAAACAGCGTCTGGTCATACATCGCCGGGTAGCTAAGCGTCTCGTTGTGGTTGAGCTTCAACATCATCGGGATCTTGTGGGCGTAGCGTCGTGCCACGGAAGAGAGAACCCCAAGCGTCGATGCGACGCCATTGCAGCCCCCTTCAAGCGCCAGCTCAACGATATTGGCCGGGTCGAAGTAGCGCGGGTTCGGGGCAAAGGAGGCACCCGCCGAGTGCTCGATGCCTTGATCTACCGGCAGTAGGCTTAGGTAGCCGGTGCCCGCCAAGCGGCCGTGATTAAACAGGCTCTGCATATTGCGCAGCACCGCCGGTCGACGGTCACTATCCGCCATGACACGGTCAATAAAATCGGGGCCGGGTAAGTGCAAGCTGTCGCGGGGGACGCCCTGGCAGGTGTGGTTGAGCAAACTCTCGGCATCACTGCCGAGCAACGCGGTTATATCCGTCATGACGCAATCCTCTCTATCGATAAGGGAAGTATCGAACACTCCTTATGTAGAGCATAGAGCTTAAATTGCGACTAGGGAAAGTACCGCCCCGCGCACCCCAGAGTGCCGGGGCAGCTAAGCGTCAGCTTCGTTTTACGCTGCCTGTACCTCGATACGCCGCGTGCGATGACTATCTTTCTTGGGCAGCGTTACCGTCAGCACACCATTGACGATACGTGCCGTGATCGCGTCACCGTCTATTTCGTGACTGAGGTTGAAGCGGCGTGCGAAACGCCGACCACGCACCTCAGCATGCAGCGCGCTCAGCCCTTCGGGCATGTTCAGGTTTATCTCGCCCTCCAAGCTCAGCACGTTATTGTCGAGCTCGACACGCAGTGAGTCGTTGGTGACGCCTGGCATGTCGGCAACCAGCTTGATGGCATTATCTTCCTCGACAATATCCACTGCTGGGAGCAGCGTTTCCTGCGGGTTCTTGTCTTCATCCCGCTGTTGAAGCGGGGTTTGATTATTAGATGAACGAACAACGTTATTCATGATTTATCCCTCCTTATTCAAGGTTAACAACCATGATTTACGCCGCCTGAACATCGATACGACGCGGCTTGAGCTCCTCGCGCTTGGGCAGCAGGATCTCGAACACCCCGTGAGCATGGCGGGCTTCAGCCCGGTCTGCATCCACGCCATCCGGCAGCGCAATGGCGCGCACAAAATCACCGCTGACGCGTTCGCGACGGAATACCGGACGCGAGCGATCGCCATCGTTATTGCCAATGACAGACTCACGCTTGCCGCGAAGGGTCAGCACATTGTCCTGAACATCAATGGTGAGATCCGTAGCGTCCAGCCCCGCCGCAAACACATAAACGTGCACGGCTTCATCGCTACGGGCCACATTGATCATCGGGAAGCTGCCATTGGGCACTGCGCGTATATCCATCGCATTGCCATCGGGCAAAAAGTCGTCCAACAACTGGCGGAACCAGTCCAGCTGGCGAGGTGAGCCAACATCAAAACGCTTGAGATCATCGAACATATCGAACACCTCCTACGTTAAGCAGACTATGGGAAGAGATGCCGCTATATCCCATCGCAGCGCCTCTTAAATCGCAAAATAGGAGCATTCAGACAGTTTTCAAGGGGGGCAATAGGCATTTTTTTGGCTTTTACTTTCAACTGTCCGGCATGCCGTGAATACCTGTTCCGACTGAGCATTACCTGTACATTAAACCTTAATTTTGTATACAGTTAGCTGTCGCGATGGGCTTGTTGGCTTACCCAATTAACGCTCATTGTGCTCTTTCACTGCTTCAGGAGTTTGCCATGCCCCGCCCTCTTACCACATCTCTCAATATTCTCGTTATCGGCGCGGGCATTGGCGGGCTGAGCACCGCTCTGGCATTCCAACAGCAAGGGCACCGCGTCACCGTTGTAGAGCGTGTGGCGACCCTACGCCCGGTGGGCGCGGCGATTTCGCTATGGCCGAATGGCGTCAAGGTCATGCACCAGTTGGGCCTGGGTGAGACCATCGAGGGCTTGAGCGGCGAGATGACCCAGATGCGCTATCTCACCCAGACAGGCCAGACGTTGACCGACTTCAGCCTGGCACCGCTATTCGGCGATGTCGGCCAGCGCGTCTGTCCGATTGCCCGCGCCGCCCTCCAACAGACACTGCTGGACGCCGTCGGGACCGAGCACATCCAGTTTGGCCGCCGATGCATTGACTACACGGTCACCCAGCACGGCGTGGCGGCGCATTTTGATGACGGCGAAAGCCTGAATGCCGACTTGCTGGTCGTGGCAGAAGGTACGCATTCAAAGCTGCGCAGCAAGTTGGTAGGCCATCCGGTGGAGCGCCAATACGTCGGCTACGTGAACTGGAACGTCCGCGTGCCTGCTGATGAAGCCTTGGCACCGCTGAGTCACTGGGACCAGTACGTGGGTGACGCCAAGCGGGTTTCCTTTATGCCCATGGGTAGCGGTGGCAACAAGGAAGGCGCTCAGGAGTTCTACTGCTTCTTTGACGTGCCGCTCCCGGCAGGTACCACCAACGACCCCGACCACTACCGCGATGAATTGCGCGAACACTTCGCGGGCTGGGCCGAGCCCGTGCAGGCGCTGATTGAACGCTTTGACCCGGCGCGCATGGCCCGCGTGGAAATCTACGATATTCCGCCGCTGGATTCGCTCACCGCTCCCCGCGTTGCCCTGCTGGGGGATGCCGCTCACGGCATGGCGCCCGACCTAGGCCAGGGCGGCTGCCAGGCGATGGAAGACGCCTGGGTACTCTCCCAGGCGCTCGCGCGTGCGCTGGAAGAAAATATCGATGCGTCAGCGGCCATCGACAGCGCTCTGGCCCAGTACGACCGGGCACGCGTCGACCGGGTGGGCGAAATCGTCCAGCGTGCCCGCAAGCGCGCTGCGATGATCCATGGGCACGACGCCACTCACACCCAAGCCTGGTACGACGAACTCAAGAACGAAGATGGTCAAGCCATTATTGACGGCTTGAAGACCACGGTGACCGGCGGGCCGCTGGGGTAACACGAGCTGTCCATAAGGGAGCACCCTCCTGACTCACGCCGTCAGTCCGATCCCCCGAAGTATGACCGAGGTCACCGACTGCACGGCTTTTTCGAACTGTAGGTCGTCAAGCGGTTGGTCGTCGTTGAGCAGGCAGATCTGGTAGTCAAAGTCGGCGTAGTGCTGAGTGGAGGCCCAGATCATGTAGAGCAGATAGGACGGCTCGACGGGGTTTATCTGGCCCGTTTCAACCCACTCGCGGATTTTCGACTCTTTGAGCTTGGCCCATTCGTAGAGGTTGTCGCGCAGGCGTTCTTTAAGGATCGGGGCGCCCTGCATCACCTCGGCCGCCCATACTTTTGAGCCGTGGGCACGATTGCGGGAGTGGTTCATCTTGGCGCGAATATAGGTGGAGAGCACCACGCGGGGGTCATCGTAGAGTTCGAAGCATAGCGCGTCCTGCTTCCAGACCTCTAAAAACTCCAGTAACACATCCTGGTAAAGCGCTTTTTTAGTCGAAAAGTAGTAGTGCACGTTGGACTTTGGAATATCGGCCATCTGGGCGATTTCGCCCATTGATGCCCCGGCATAGCCCTTTTCAGCAAACAGCTGTTCCGCCGCCTGGAGAATCTTTTTCACGTTGGTCTGCCGAATTTCGTCCTGGGTTCTTGCCACGCTGCACTCATCCTTTCATGTCTTACGCCTAGAAGACGCACCAAAAAAAGCACCATCGCAGTGCGACGGTGCTGAGAAGATGTCTTAGTTACTGTGGCGCGTCAACTTTGATTGGCAGGAAAAGAGAACTCCGCCTGTGTGGCTTCACTCACGGAAGGCCAGCGTTGGGAAACCGCCTTGCGGCGGGTATAGAAGCGTACCGAGTCGGGCCCGTAGGCGTGAAGGTCACCAAACAGCGAACGCTTCCAGCCGCCAAAGCTGTGGTAAGCCACCGGTACCGGAAGCGGCACATTGACACCGACCATGCCGACTTCAATGCCGTCGGTAAAGCGGCGGGCGGCTTCGCCATCGCGGGTGAACAGGCAGGTGCCGTTGCCGTATTCGTGGTCGTTGATCAGTTGCATGGCGTCGTCCAGGCTGCCGACCCGCACCACGCAAAGTACCGGGCCAAAGATCTCTTCCTGGTAGATACGCATCTCGGCGGTGACGTTATCGAACAGGCAGCCACCGACAAAGTAGCCTTCTTCATGGCCCGGCACTGCCAGCTTACGGCCATCGGCGACCAGCGTTGCCCCGGCATTGACGCCGTCTTCGATGAAGCTCAGCACTTTATCGCGGTGCTCGGCGGTGACCAGCGGCCCCATATCCAGGCCTTTCTCGGTGCCCGGGCCCACTTTGAGGTGGGCGATTTTGGGCAGCATGGTTTCCACCAGGCGATTCGCCGTTTCATCGCCGACGCATACGGCTACCGAGATCGCCATGCAGCGCTCGCCGCAGCTGCCGTAGGCGGCTCCCATCAGCGTATTGGCGGCGTTCTCCAGGTCGGCATCCGGTAGCACCACGGCATGGTTCTTTGCGCCGCCCAGGGCCTGCACACGCTTACCGGCGGCGGAGCCACGGGTATAGATCGCCTCGGCCACCGGGGTGGAGCCAACAAACGAAATGGCTTTGACGGCCTTGGCATCGAGTAGCGTTTCCACCGCTTCACGACCGCCGTGCACCACGTTCATCACGCCGTTGGGGAGCCCGGCTTCCTGGAGCAGTTCCGCCACCGCCATGGCTGCGGAGGGATCTTTTTCCGACGGCTTGAGGATGAAGGTGTTACCGCAGGCAATGGCCATGGGGTACATCCACAGCGGCACCATGGCGGGGAAATTGAACGGGGTAATGCCCGCCACCACGCCCAGGGGCTGGAAGTTGGACCAAGCATCGATGCCCGGCCCGACGTTGTGGGAGTACTCGCCCTTCAACAGCTCCGGCACGCCACAGGCGTACTCGACGTTCTCGATGCCCCGCTTGAGCTCCCCCATGGCGTCTTCGGGGGTTTTGCCATGCTCTTCGCTGACCAGCTGCACCAGGCGGTCAGCGTTATCTTCGAGCAACTGCTTGAAGCGGTACATGACCTGGGCGCGCTTGTTGGGCGGCGTATCGCGCCAGGCGGGAAACGCCGCCTGGGCGGCGGCAATCGCTTGCTCGACGTCGGCGGCACTGGCATCTGCCACTTGGCGAATCACTTGCCCCGTCGAGGGATTGGTCACGTCCAGCGTGCGCTGGCTTTCGATCAAATCACCGTTAATCAGGTGGGAAACAACGTTCATGTTCTACTCTCCGTCATCATTTATGCCAGCGCATCCAGGGTGGTCGCCACGGCGTCGAACAGCCGCTCCAGCTCGGCCTCGGTAGTGCCAAACGGAGGACCAAACTGCAGCGTGTCACCGCCGTAGCGCACGTAGAAGCCTGCTTCCCAGAGCGCCATATGCGCATCGCGAGGGCGAATCGTCGGGTCGCCGTCGCGGGGGGCCAGTTGAAGCGCCCCGGCCAAGCCGTAGTTGCGGATATCCACAATGTGCTGACGGCCTTTGAGGGCATGCAGCTTCTGCTCAAAGCTTGGGGCAATGGCATTGACCTGAGCGGGGAAGTTGTCGCGCTCCATCATGTCAAGCGCAGCAAGCCCCGCGGCGCAGGCCACCGGGTGGGCGCTGTAGGTATAGCCATGGGGAAACTCGACGGCGTGCTGCGGGCCGCCCGCGTGCATGAAGGTATCGAAAATCTCGCTGGACGCAATTACTGCGCCCATGGGGATGGCGCCATTGGTGATCTGCTTGGCGACGTTCATGATATCCGGCGTGACGCCAAAGGCCTCGGCACCGGTGGTCGCGCCGCTGCGCCCGAAGGCAGTGATCACCTCGTCGAAAATCAGCAGAATATCGTGGGCGGTGCAGATCTCGCGCAGCCGATCCAGATAGCCCTTTGGCGGCACGATCACCCCCGCCGAGCCGGACATCGGCTCGACAATCACCGCGGCAATGGTCGAGGCATCGTGGAGCGCGATTTGATCGAGCAGCGCATCGGCAAGCTCAGCGCCTGAGTCCGCCTGGCCTTTCGTGAAGGCATGACCCGCCTGGAGCGTGTGCGGCAGGTGCGTTACGTCCATCAACGGGCCGTAATGCTTACGATTGGGGCCGATGCCGCCGAGGCTGGTGCCGCCGATGTTAACCCCGTGATAGCCCTTGGCGCGGCCGATCATGCGAGTCTTTTCGGGCTTTCCCTTTAGGCGCCAGTAGGCCTTGGCCATCTTGACCGAGGTATCGGCCGCCTCGGAGCCCGAGTTGGTGAAAAACACATGGTCAAGCCCGGCAGGCGTCAGGCTGGCCACCTTTTCCGCTAGCTTGAAGGCCAGCGGGTGGCCAATCTGAAAGCCGGGGGCAAAGTCGAGGCTACCCAACTGCGCCGCCACGGTTTTCTGAATCTCTTCCCGGTTGTGGCCCGCGCCGCAGGTCCACAGGCCGGAAAGCGAATCGAAAAGCTTGCGGCCCTGGTCGTCGATGTAATAACGCCCTTCCGCCCCGGTGATGACACGCGGGTTGGCGCGAAAATCCCGATTCGAGCTAAACGGCATCCAGTAATGCTGATTCAGCACGCCATCGGGCGCGTGGTCGCCAGCAGCATCCGCTGAAGCCTGAGGGGTGGTTTTGCTTTTTAGTCCAAACATGGTGTCCAGCTCCATCGCTGTGAGGCATGGCCTCAGCGTGGCCGACTGAACACGTTTATAAAATCATGCTTTCCTTTTGTTCACGTTAGACAATCTATACGTAACACGGCATGGCGAAGCTACCCCTCACAGCCTGCAAACTTGAACGGGCCCCTCATCAACACTCGATCGTATTAACCGCCAACCCGCCTTTCGAGGTTTCCTTATATTTATCCTGCATATCAGCGCCGGTATCACGCATGGTGCGGATCACCTTATCCAGCGAGATAAAGTGCTCGCCATCCCCCCTTAGTGCCATCTGGGCGGCGTTGATGGCTTTTATTGACGCGATGGCGTTGCGCTCGATGCAGGGCACCTGGACCAAGCCGCCGACGGGGTCACAGGTCAGCCCGAGGTTATGCTCCAGGCCGATTTCAGCGGCATTTTCGACCTGCGCGACACTGCCGCCCATCAGTTCCGCAAGGCCAGCGGCGGCCATCGCGCACGCGGAGCCAACTTCGCCCTGGCAGCCTACTTCGGCACCCGAGATCGAGGCGTTTTTCTTGCACAGAATGCCCACGGCACCTGCCGCCAGCAGGAAGTCGACGACGTCTCGCTCGCTGGCCCCTTCGCGGAAGTGCATGTAGTAGTGCAATACCGCCGGAATAATACCCGCGGCACCATTGGTCGGCGCCGTCACCATGCGACCACCCGCGGCATTTTCTTCATTGACCGCCAGCGCATAGAGGTTGACCCAGTCCATTGCCGACATCGTCGTGGTAATCACTGACGGATTTTCATCCACTGCCTGCAATCTTTGATGCAGCAAACGCGCCCGCCGACGAACATTCAGCCCGCCGGGCAACACGCCTTCGGCCTCGAGTCCTTTGTTCACACAGGCTTTCATCGCCGCCCAGATATCGCAAAGCCCTTGGCGTATCTCGGCTTCGCTGCGCCAGGCGCGCTCGTTTTCGAGCATCAGCTCACTGATTCGCAGGCCGCTATCCCGACACATGGTCAACAAGTCGGCCGCGGTATGAAAGTCATAGGGAAGCTCGGTGGTATCGCTGTCCAGTTGACCTTGATCTGCCTGGGCCTGATCCACCACGAAACCTCCGCCCACCGAGTAATAGGTATTGCGGTACAGCTCACCGTTTTGTCCATGGGCGATCAGCCGCATGGCATTGGGATGATGCGGCAGGCTTTCCTCGAACAGCTGCATGTCACGCTGCCACTGAAAGGGAACGCTGTACTGGCTGTTCAGGAGCAGCACCTCAGAGGCTTTCAACGCGCTGATCGAGGGGCCAATAACATCCGGATCGATTTCATCTGGCCTTTTCCCCATCAGGCCCATGATGACGGCGTGATCCGTGCCGTGGCCCACCCCTGTTGAGGAGAGAGAACCGAAGAGGTGCACCTCAACGCGAGTGACGTCGTTCAGCAGCTCACTTGCCCCAAGTTCACCGATGAAGTCAAAAGCGGCCCGCATTGGGCCGACAGTATGTGAACTCGATGGCCCGATGCCGATCTTGAAGAGATCGAAAACACTGATTGACATGCTTGTCTACCTTACAGAGATGTTGTCATTATACGACTAGCGGTCAAAAACCACGGTGCGATTGGCATGCAGGAAGACACGTCGCTCCACATGGAGGGTCACCGCCCGGGCAAGCGTCAAACACTCGACATCCCGCCCCTTGGCTACCAGGTCTTCCGGGTAGTCGGTATGGCTGACGGGCTCGACCCCTTGGGTAATGATAGGCCCTTCGTCGAGGTCATCGTTAATATAATGAGCCGTTGCGCCCACTAGCTTGACCCCCTTCTCGTAGGCTTGATGATAAGGGCGAGCCCCCTTGAAGCCGGGCAGCAGCGAGTGATGAATGTTGATTGCCTTGCCCGTTAACTTTTGGCACATGCCGCTCGAGAGCACCTGCATATAGCGGGCGAGAATGACCAGTTCAGCCCCGGCGGCCTCTATTTCTTCCCAGACCTGTGCTTCCTGCTCTGGCTTGGTTTGCGGGGTAATCGGTAGATAGCGGTAAGGAATGCCATGCCATTCGGCCAGGGGCGCCAAATCCGGGTGATTGGAAACAATCGCGCGGATATCGATGGGCAGTTGGCCTATGCGGTAACGGTAGAGCAAGTCGTTGAGGCAGTGATCCGCCTTGGACACCATGATCACCACCGGTATACGCGTCTCGGGTGCCGTCAGCTCGAAGCTCATCGCAAAGTCAGCCGCCCGTTCGGCGAACGCCGACTGAAAGGCGTCCGCATCGAACGTCTCGTCCTCGGGACGGAACTCGGTGCGGATAAAAAACCGCTCGCTGAGCCGGTCGTCAAATGACTGTTGTTCGGTGATGTAACAGCGTTGTTCTTTTAGAAAACGCGTCACAACGTCGACGGTGCCAAGCCGACTTGCACACTGAGCCGCCAATATCCAACGGTTATTTTTATCTTGCATAGCAGGTTCTCCCTCCCCCTCAGTGAGGAAAAGTCGAGGCCGGCATTTGCCGACCTCCACTCATCAGTCATCAACGCCGATGGCATACTCTTGGCTCGCATCCAGCAGCCAGCGATACAGGTAATCGGCAAAGCTGCGGCGCAATACCAGCTCCCAGCGGTCCTCGGCAGGACGCCGCAGGATCAGGTTACTTTTGGCAAAGACCGTGGTCACACCCTTGCCCACCGGGAATCCCGCTGGGTGCACGTCGTAGGGCGTCGATTTCATCAGAAGCTCAGTGGCGGCCTCGCCTTCGAGCTCAAGCAGCGTCTGACCGCCGCTGACGTTGACGATGGCATAATGAGCATCGCCCAGCGCCTCGCGCAACTTGGCTTCCAGGGAAAACTCTTCGCCACCGGGGACGATGACGAGCCACTCGTCCGGCGAGAGCCACTGGGCAGAGCGTTCGCCGCTTGGATCCTGGCTGAGGGTATTGGGGCGCGCCGGCAGGCCAAAACCGAGCACCTGCCGGACCGCTTCATCAAGCACAATGGCACCGCCGCGCAGCACCACATGGCCTAGCAGGGCGCGCTCACGGATCACCACGCGGCTGCGCTGTGAAACCCCGGGATGCCCCGTGTGATGGTACGACCAGGCCAACGGGGATTCCGCCGGCACCTCGGCGGTAGGGCGAACATCGTACATATTGATACCGGTTGCCGTGGTTGCAGACGTATGTTCAGACATGCTGACGCTCTCCCTTGGGGTCGTAAAAGACGGGGCTGACGATTTCGGCGGCATGGGTCTTGCCATCGACCATCGGCAAATAGACGATCTCGCCCATCCGCTGATGCCCGCCTTTGATCACCGCCAGTGCAAAGCCGCTTTCGAGTATCGGGCTGTAATAGCTGGACGTTACATGGCCCACCATCGGCATGGGGATGGCGTGGTCAGGGTCAAACACTATCTGCGCGCCTTCTTCCAGCACCACCGAGGGGTCCTTGGGCATAAGCCCGACCATCTGCTTGCGATCCACGCGCCGCGTATCCGAACGGGTCAGGGCTCGCTTGCCGATCCACGGAAAAGGCTTGTCGTAGCCCACCGCCCACTGCATGCCGAGGTCTTCCGGCGTGACCGAGCCATCCGTCTCCTGTCCTGCAATGATCAGTCCCTTCTCGGCCCTGAGCACGTGCATGGTCTCGGTGCCATAGGGGGTCAGATCGTATTTTTCACCGTGCGCGAACAGCGTCTTCCAGACATGCAGCGCATAGTTGGCCTGCACATTGATTTCGAAGGACAGCTCGCCCGTGAAGGAGATACGGAAGACCCGGGCGGGGACATCGGCCACCGTGCCTTCGCGCCAGTCCATGAATTTGAAGGTCTCGCGATCCAGGTCGATATCGGTGATCTCGGCAAGCAGCTTGCGTGCCTCAGGACCGGTAACCGTGATCGTCGCCCAATGGTCAGTCACCGAATTGAAATACACCTGCAAGTCGGGCCATTCGGTCTGGTGCCACAGCTCCAGCCACTCCATCACACCCGCTGCACCGCCGGTGGTGGTGGTCATCAGGAAGTGGTTCTCGCCCAGGCAGCTGGTGGTGCCATCATCCATCAGCATGCCGTCGTCCTTGCACATCAGACCGTAACGGACCCGCCCAGGCGCCAGCTTGGCCCACTTGTTGGTGTAAACCCGCCCCAGGAACTCGCGGGCGTCAGGGCCCTGGATATCGATCTTGCCCAGCGTCGAGGCATCCAGAATGCCGACCCCCTGGCGGACCGCCAGGCACTCTCTGGCCACGGCGTCGTGCATCGATTCTGTCTTGCCATTGACGGTTCGTGGAAAGTACCAGGGGCGCTTCCACTGACCCACGTCTTCAAACTCGGCCCCTTGCTCCACGTGCCACTGGTGCATGGCGGTATAGCGCTCGGGGTCAAAGAGGTCACGGCAGTGACGGCCCACAATGGCGCCAAAGGTCACCGGCGTATAGTTGGGCCGGAACACGGTGGTCCCCACTTCCGGGATCGTTTTACCCAGGCAGCGTGCCGCAATGGCCATGCCGTTGATATTGCCAAGCTTGCCCTGGTCGGTGCCAAAGCCCATCGCGGTATAGCGCTTGACGTGCTCGATGGATTCAAATCCTTCCCGCGTCGCCAGCTCGATCGCGGCAGCGGTCACGTCGTTCTGCATATCCACGAACTGCTTGGGGCCGCGCAGGGTCGGTTTTTCATGGGGCACCTGGTACAGCGCGCAGGCGGCACCCTGCCGGTAGGTGTTGACCTGTGGCAGCTCGACAGGCGTTGCCGCAAAGCCCAGCGCCGATAGCGCCTCAGCCGCTGCGGAACAGCCATTTGCCAGGCCATCCGCGAGCTGATGAAAGCCCCGCACGCTGCCCGCCGCATGCACGCCTTTGACCAGGCTGGGCACAAAACCGAGAATCTCGTCGTTCCAGGTTGGCCGTGCTCCGGTATGCGACGCCAGGTGAATCGCCGGGCTATAGCCGCCGGAGCTGGCGATGGTGTCGCACAACAAGGTGTCTGAGGAGCCGGTAACCTTGAAGGTTTCCGCATCGATGGTGGCGACGCGGGCGCCGGTCACCCGGTCGCTGCCCTTGGCTTCCAGCACGGCGGCGCCTTCGATAATGCGCACACCGCGCACCCGGGCCTGTTCGACCAGGTCACCTTCAGGGGCCTTGCGGGCATCGACAATGGCGACCACTTCACGGCCGGCATCGAGCCAGTCCAGGGCCGCGCGGTAGGCGTAATCGTTGGTGGTCGAAAGCACCAGCTTGTTGCCGGGTACCACGCCATAACGACGAATATAGGTGGACACTGCACCCGCGGTCATGTTGCCCGGCACATCGTTATTGCCATACACCAGAGGCCGCTCATGGGCACCTGTCGCCAGCAGCGCTTGCCCGGCCCGGACGCGGTGCATGCGCGAACGGCTCGGCCGCTGCCCATCGGTGAGCGGCGCCGTCTCACCAAGGTGCTCGGTGCGCCGCTCATGCAGCGTGACAAAGTGATGGTCGTGGTAACCATTCGCCGTGGTACGCGGCAGCAGGGTGACGTTCGCCATCTGGGCAAGCTCGTTCACGACGCCCTCGACCCAGTGGTGGGCCGGTTGGCCATCGAGCTGTTCGCGGCTATCGAGCAGCGAACCGCCCATTTCTTCCTGCTCATCGCACAGGATCACACGGGCACCGCTTCGCGCCGCCGTCAGCGCCGCGGATAACCCTGCCGGACCGGCACCCACGACCAGCAGATCGCAATGCTGGTTGAGGTGATCGTAATGATCCGGATCGCGCTCCATCGGGCTGCGGCCAAGCCCCGCCCCTTTACGGATGACCTTCTCGTAGGTCATCCACATGGAAGCGGGGGCCATGAACGTCTTGTAGTAGAACCCCGGCGGCATAAACTGCCCACCAAGCTTGCCGACCAGGCTCATGACATCCCGCTGGACATTCGGCCAACCGTTGGTACTGCGCGCCACCAGGCCATCAAAAAGGGCCTGTTGCGTGGCACGCACGTTGGGCACCTGGGCGGCTTCGGTGCTGCCTAACTGCACCAGGGCATTGGGCTCTTCAGCCCCCGCTGCGACGATCCCCCGGGGCCGTGAATACTTGAAGCTGCGGTTGACGATGTTCACCCCGTTGGCGAGCAGCGCCGAGGCCAGGGTATCACCGGCATGGCCCTGGTATTGCTTGCCATTGAAGGTAAAGCTCAACGTTTGGGCGCGATCAATTCGCCCCCCTTCGCGAACACGATTCGGCTGTTTCAGCGACTGGCTCATACGTGAACTCCTTCCTGGCGCGACGGCTCTTGTTGTGCGTCATTGAGCTGATCAGCGGGCTTGCCCTCGGGGTACTCCGCCGTAAAGTGTGGCTGTTCGCCCATGGGGTAAGTCTCAAGAATCTCGTAGGTCACCGTATTACGGGTGACATTGAAGAACTTGCGACAGCCGATGGCGTGCACCCACATTTCATGGTGGATGCCGCGCGGGTTATCACGGAAAAACAGATAGTCGCCCCACTCTTCATCGCTGCAGGCGTCGGGGTCTGCAGGCCGTGTGATGTGGGCTTGGCCCTTGGGATGAAACTCCTCTTCTTCGCGGAGCTCTTCGCAATAGGGGCAGTAAATATGCAACATGGTACTGACTCCGATTAGTGGGCCACGCCGGCGGCGCCGTGCTCGTCCACCAGCGCACCGGTGTGGAAGCGATTGATAGAGAACGGCGCCGCAATGGGATGCGCCTGGTTTTTCGCCAACGTCCAGGCGAATACATGGCCTGATCCCGGCGTGGCCTTGAAGCCGCCGGTGCCCCAGCCACAGTTGAAGTAAAGCCCCTTGACCGGTGTGGCGGACAGAATCGGGCACGCATCCGGGCAGGTATCCACAATGCCGCCCCATTGGCGGTTCATGCGCACCCGCGAAAAGATGGGGAACATCTCGATCACCGCCTGCAGCGTGTGCTCGACGGTCGGGTAGCTACCACGCTGCCCGTAACCGTTGTAGCCGTCGATGCCCGCACCAATGACCAGGTCACCCTTGTCGGTCTGGCTGATATAGCCATGCACATGGTTGGACATGACCACCGTGTCCAGCACTGGCTTGAGCGGTTCGGACACCAGGGCCTGCAAGGGGTGAGATTCCAGCGGCAGCCGGAAGCCTGCCATCTTGGCGAGTACGCCCGAATTGCCCGCGGCCACGCAGCCCACGGTTTTCGCTTCGATATCACCGCGGTTGGTATGCACGCCATAGATACGGCCATCGCGAATCTTGAAGCCGGTTACCTCGGTGTTCTGCAGAATATCCACGCCCAGCGCGTCCGCCGCCCGGGCAAAGCCCCAGGCAACCGCGTCGTGGCGTGCCACGCCCGCCCTCGGCTGCCATGAGGCGCCCAGGATGGGGTAACGGGCATTTTTTGAGCAGTCCATCACCGGCACGATGGCCTGGATCTGCTCCGGCGTGAGTACCTCGCTGTCGATACCGTTCAGGCGGTTGGCGTTGACCCGGCGCTGTACATCGCGCATGTCCTGGAGCGTGTGGGCCAGGTTCATCACCCCACGCTGGGAGAACATCACGTTGTAGTTGAGATCCTGGGATAGCCCTTCCCACAGTTTCATGGAGTGCTCGTAGAGCGCTGCCGACTCATCCCACAAATAATTGGAACGCACGATGGTGGTGTTACGCGCGGTATTACCGCCACCCAGCCAACCTTTCTCGACCACGGCAACATTGGTAATACCGTGCTCCTTGGCAAGGTAGTAGGCCGTGGCCAGGCCGTGGCCGCCGCCGCCGACGATCACCACGTCGTACTGCTTCTTGGGGGTGGGGTTACGCCACTGGCGCTCCCAGTTCTCATGATGGCTCAGCGCGTGCTTGGCCAGCCCGAATCCTGAATAACGTTGCATGGTTGTCTCCTGATTCGTAATGGCGTTACAGCGCCGTCTCGGCCGCTACTTGGGGTTCGCGGCTCTCGCCATAAACCGGATGGCGCTCGCACAGCGCGGCGACCTTGTCACGCACTTCGCTTTCCACGGCGTCTGTGTTGCCGCGCTCGGCCAGCACGTCGAGGATGTCGCAGATCCAGCCGGCCAGTTCCGCACACTCCGTTTCATCGAAACCACGCGATGTCGCGGCGGGCGTGCCGATACGCAGCCCCGAGGTGACGAAGGGGCTTTCCGGGTCGTTGGGCACGGCGTTCTTATTGACGGTGATATGCGCCCGGCCCAGGGCCGCATCCGCGTCCTTGCCGGTGACGCCCTGCTTGATCAGCGACAGCAGGAAGAGGTGATCATCGGTACCGCCGGAGATCACATCAAAGCCGCGCTCCATGAACACATTCGCCATGGCACGGGCGTTGTTAATCACGCGCTGCTGGTACTGCACAAAGTCCTGGCTCATCGCCTCCTTGAAGGCGACCGCTTTAGCGGCGATCACGTGCATCAGCGGGCCACCCTGCTGGCCCGGGAAGACGGCGCCATTGAGCTTTTTGTACAGCGCGGCGTCACCGTGATCGGAAAGAATCAGCCCGCCCCTTGGGCCGCGCAAGGTCTTGTGAGTGGTCGTGGTGACGACATGGGCGTAGGGAACCGGGCTCGGGTAGTGACCGGCGGCCACCAGACCCGCGACATGGGCCATGTCGACCATCAGCCAGGCACCGACTTCGTCGGCGATGGTGCGGAAACGACGCCAGTCGACGACCCGCGAATACGCCGAGAAACCGGCAATGATCATCTTCGGCTGGTGCTCACGTGCCAGACGCTCAACTTCTGCATAGTCGATTTCGCCGGTTTCCGGAATCAGGCCGTACTGCACGGCATGGTAATGCTTACCGGAAAAGTTGGGTGCGGCACCGTGGGTCAAGTGCCCCCCATGGGCCAGGCTCATGCCCAACACCGTATCGCCGGGTTTGATGAGCGCCATGAAAACCGCCGCATTGGCCTGGGCGCCGGAGTGTGGCTGAACATTGGCATATTCAGCACCAAACAAATCGCAGGCACGACTGATCGCCAGCTGTTCGACCACATCCACATGTTCGCAGCCACCGTAGTAGCGCTTACCCGGGTAGCCCTCGGCGTATTTATTGGTGAGCACCGTGCCCTGCGCCTCGATCACCGCCCGGCTGGCATAGTTCTCGGAAGCAATCAGTTCGATATGCGCTTCCTGACGCGCTACCTCATCGGCGATGGCCGCCGAAATCTGGGAATCGAAGTTGGCAAGTGTGGAAGGGTTCATAAACATCTCCTGTTGTTATCGGCAGCTGCGACATGGACGATCTGGTTGCTGAAGTGACAGCCGGTTGAGCCGGGTATGCCAGTGCGTTAGCTGACTACTATTAATACGCAAGGCTCGCTGAAATAAATTGAACAAATGCGACATATTTCATGAACGCCCGGCATGTAAAACAGCAACCCATTGTTCGACCGACGGTTTTAGGGGGCTTCCCAGGCGGCCTGAGAAAGCCACCTCAGACCGCCAGGCGGCCATCAATATGAAGAAAGAAAGGATCGACCTGATCATTGCCAGGCGAGCCAGCACGTTTGCGCATTTCCGACGGCGTCATATTGAAGGCGGTACGGAAATGGCGTGAGAAATGGGCCGTATCGGCGAAGCCGCAGCGTTCACCTATCTCGGTAATGCTTTTGCCGGTGTAATGCAGTAGCCAGGCGCCGTAGCGAAGGCGCAAATCCCGCGCGAATTTCTGGGGGCCAACGCCCAGCACGTCGCTGAAGCGACGCTCCAGGTTGCGGCGGGATGTCCCCACCCGCCCGGCCAGCTCATCCATCGAGATGATCTCCCCGAGGTGCTGCTCGAGCACTGCGATGGCACGGCGTACCAGCCGGTCGTCGACCTTGCCGAATACGACGGGTTGCGGTTGGGGATGGGCGCCTTTTCGGGCTTCATCAAGCAGCATGATGTTCAGGCTCTTCATCGCCCACGCCTTACCCAGATGCTTTTCTACCAGGTAGCCCGCAAGATCCGCCGCGGCGGCTCCTCCGGCACAGGTGATCCTGTCGCCATCGTCGATGAACAAGCGATCCGCAACAGGCTCTGCACCAGGAAAACGGTGATGCATGTCGCGATGGTGATACCAGCTGATGCAGCAGCGACGCCCCGTCATCAAACCCGCTTGAATCAGAGCGAATACGCCCGTACACACGCCAATCAATGGCACATTCACCTTTGCCGCCTGACGCAGGTAAGCGAGGGCGGCGCTATCGGTGGCGTCCTGTTCCTCCTGGACGCCGCCGATCACCACGATGTAGTCAAACTCACCGGGGTCGCGAAACGCTTCACAGGGTGAGATCGTCGCGCCACAACTGGAGAGTGCCGCCTGCCCACCACTGGTCATGAAATGCCAGTGGCAACGTAGCTGGCGGCTACGGTCGCCTTCATCGGCGGCCAGGCGCAGGCAGTCGACGAAGGCGGCGAATGGAAAGAGCGTAAAGCGGTGCAAGAGCACAAACCCAATGGCCAGTGGCTTGTTCGGCAGCGTCGTCATCAGCGAATACACCTATCATGTGCCACTAGAAATCCACGATTAAGTTGCCCTTCGGACGACTACAGCAAGACAGGATGTAGCCATCTTCAATGTCCTCTTCGGTAATCCCCCCGTTATGCTCCATTTCCACTTCGCCCGACTTGAGCGCGACCCGGCAAGTGCCGCAAATCCCCATACCGCAGGCCTTGGGAATATGCAGGCCAAGCTTCGCCGCCGCCGAGTGAACCGTCTCTTCGGGCTGGATGCGGACACTTTTGCCCGTCGACGCAAACTCGATGCTGTGCAGTTCGCTGGTATCGACGTTTTCGGCTTCGACCTCGGCCTGCTCGGCCAGCTCGCGCACATCCTCACGAACGTCGAGCGGCGTGGCGCCAAACAGCTCCTCGTGGTAGTGATTCATGTCGAAGTTGTTGGCACGCAGGATGTTCTTGATGGCGTTCATGTAAGGGGGTGGACCGCAGCAAAAGATCTCCCTTTCCATGAAGTCCGGCACCATCAGCTCGAACAGCGGCTGGGTGAGATAGCCACGGTAGCCCGCCCAGGCCTCGCCGATATCCTCCTTGCTCTCGCAAATGATATGCAGCTTGAACTCAGGGATGCGCGAAAACATGTGCACCAGCTCGCGGTGATAAATAACATCGCGAGGGGCGCGGGCGCTATGCACGAATTCAACATCGACGCTGGCGTTGGTATCGAACAGCCAGCGGGTCATCGACATCAACGGGGTAATGCCAACGCCCCCGGAAAGAAACAGCACCTTTTCAGCAGGAAAATCGATCGAGTTGAAATCGCCGACCGGCCCATGCACGACCAGTTCGTCGCCGACCTTTAAATTGGCATGCAGCCAATTGGAGACCTTGCCCCCCGGAATCTGCTTGACGGTGATCGAAAAACTGTAAGGGATGGAGGGGGAGCTGGAAATCGTATAGGAGCGCATGACCGACTCATTGTCGATCTCGAGCTCCAGCGTCACGAACTGCCCCGGCTTGAAGAAGAACAGCACCGGCTGCTCGGCCATGAAGCAGAACGTGCGTACATCCTGGGTTTCCTGGATCACCTTCACGCAACGTACCTGATGTCGGCCGTTGGTCCAGGTTTGGGTCGTGACCGGGTTGAAGTAGTTAGTTGTCATTGTCGCCTCTGCCTGACCAGCCTTCATCGCTATGCATCACTCAACCGCATTCTTCATGCGGCCAGTACCGTTGAGCTGCATTTTGGGGACGCGCCTGCCAACCGACTTGCCTGACAGCGACGCGCGCTTACCTCGTGACACTCTTTATCGTCTGCAAATCGCCTTTTTAGTCGTCACTACATCACCTGATGTCGCGGCTGGATAACCGGCAGTGAGGCGCCTGCCACACAATCTGTCACTCGATGCAGGTCGGGTATGAACAAAGCGCCAGGTTACGCGACAGAACAACAAGATTGAGCAATCTTGACTAACGGCCGACTCGCAGCCCTTGAGGGGGAAGCAGTGGTTTACGAGGATACTGGTATGGAAAAACATGTGCTGAATACAATGGAAGACCCACTTGCCGCGGCTCGTGAGTCAACGGTCGAGATGCTGCAGACAAGAAAGCGCACCTTTTCGCTTCCGCAGCCGTTTTATAACGACGCCCGCCTGTTCGCGCTTGATATGCAGGAGATTTTCGAGAAAGAGTGGCTGTTCGCCGGGATGACATGCGAGATACCCACCAAGGGTAACTTCATGACGCTGGACGTCGGTGATAATCCCATCGTCATCGTGCGCGGCGGTGAGGGCACGATTCATGCGTTCCACAATGTCTGCCGCCACCGCGGGTCACGGCTTTGCACAAAGGACAAGGGCAAGGTGGCAAAACTGGTTTGCCCCTACCACCAGTGGACCTACGAGCTTGATGGACGCTTGCTGTTCGCCGGGAGCGATATGGGCAGCGACTTCAACCTTGATCAATTTGGCCTCAAGCCGGTCCATGTCCGCACGGCAGGGGGCTTCATCTTTATCAACCTAAGCGATGAACCGCCCGCCATGGACGAGTTCCTGGAAACGCTCGAGCATTATCTTGAGCCGTACCAGATGGACAACGTCAAGGTCGCCACGGAGTCGAGCATCGTCGAGCAAGCCAACTGGAAGCTGGTGATTGAAAACAACCGCGAATGCTACCACTGCAACGGCGCGCACCCTGAGCTGCTGAACTCGTTGCAGGAATTTGATGACACCGACGACCCCCGCGCCACGCCCGCCTACAAGGCATTGGTGGCGCGCAAGCAGGCAGATTGGGATCGTGAGCAAGTCCCCTACCAGCTGAAGCGCTTTGGCCAGCGTAACCGGATGACGCGAACCCCCATGCTGGATGGCATTGTCTCGATGACGATGGATGGCAAGCCCGGCTGCGACAAGTTGATGGGCCGCTTGCCCAACGCCGATATGGGGTCGCTGCGCATCCTGCATCTGCCCAATTCCTGGAACCATTTCATGGGTGACCACGCCATCGTTTTCCGCGTGCTGCCCCTTGGCCCCCAGAAAACCCTGGTGACCACCAAGTGGCTGGTCCACAAGGATGCCGCAGAAGGCGTCGACTACGACCCCGACCAGCTTCGCCAGGTGTGGGACGCGACCAACGACCAGGACCGTCAACTCGCCGAAGAAAACCAACGGGGCATCAACTCCAAGGCCTACCAGCCCGGCCCCTACTCCGAGACCTATGAGTTCGGGGTGATCGATTTTGTCGACTGGTATGCCACCCGGATGCTCGAAAACCTGGAATACGATACGCCTTCGCTGCAATTAGCCCAGGGGTGAATTCAGCCCAAGGCTAAAACTGCCAGGATGGTGACTTGAAGGACATGGCCCGCTGACGCGGGCCATGCTTTTTTAGACGCTTAACGGTGCCTCTTTTTTACTGGGAGAATGGCAGCTCAGCCGGCAGGCGGCATATTTGAACTCCGGAATCTTGCCAACCGGGTCCAGTGCCGGGTTGGTCAATAGATTGGCCGCGGCCTCCCCATAACAGAAGGGCAGGAAGACCATGCCTTCTGGCATGCCGGGATCGACCCGCGCCTTGAGCGTAACGGACCCTCGCCGGGTGGCAATGGTCAGGTCGTCGCCCGGCGCCATTCCCAGCCTGGCAAACTCAACGGGCGCCAGGGTCGCCGCCGCCTCTGGCTCCAGGTCATCCAGCACCTTGGCGCGGCGCGTCATGGAACCGGTATGCCAGTGCTCCAGTTGGCGGCCGGTGGTCAATACGGTTGGGTAGTCATTGTCCACCGGCTCATTCGGCGGCAGTGGCCGGGTGGGCGAGAATTTCGCCCGGCCGCTGGCGGTGGGAAAGGCCTCGGAAAAGACCACGTCGGCGCCCGGCGCGTCCTCCGCCGAGCAGGGGTAGGTGACCGACTGCTCGCGCTCCAGGCGTTCCCAGGAGATATTGTCCAGCGAGGGCATGCCTTGCTGCATCTCGGCGAAGACGTCCCGCGGGTGCTGGTAGTTCCAGTCCAGGCCGAATCGCTTGGCAATCTCCTGGGTAATCCACCAGTCCGGCTTGGCCTGCCCCGGCAGCGGCAAGGCCGCGCGCCCCATCTGCACCTGGCGATTGGTGTTGGTCACCGTACCGTTCTTCTCGGGCCAGGCGGAGGCTGGCAGGATGACATCGGCGAACTGGGCGGTCTCGGTGACGAAGAGGTCCTGCACCACCAGATGCTCAAGCTTGGCAAGGGCCGCCCGGGCGTGGTCGAGGTCCGGGTCGGACATCGCCGGGTTCTCGCCCTGAATAAGCATGCCGCGAATGGTGCCCGTGGCGATAGCGTCCATGATTTCCACCACGGTAAGACCCGGCGTAGGGTCCAGTTGGGTATTCCACAGTTCCTCGAAGGCCGCACGCACCTGCGCATCGCTGACCGGCTGGTAATCCGGCATCACCATGGGGATCATGCCCGCATCGGAGGCACCCTGAACATTGTTCTGGCCACGCAGCGGGTGCAGACCGGTGCCGGGGCGCCCGGTCTGGCCGCAGGCCAGCGCCAGCGAGATCAGGCCGCGGGCGTTGTCGGTGCCGTGGGTGTGCTGGGAGATACCCATGCCCCAGAAGATCATCGCCCGCTCGGCGGTGGCGTACAGCCTGGCCACTTCGCGGATGGTCTCGGGTTCGACACCGCACAGGCCGCTCATTGCCTCGGGGGTCATGTCCACCGTATGCGTCTTGAGGGCCTCGAAGCCCTCGGTGTGCTCGGCGATATAGGCGCTGTCATAGAGCTCTTCACTGATGATCACATTGAGCATGGCGTTGAACAGCGCCACGTCGGCCCCCGGCGAGAAGCGCACGCTCCGGTGGGCGTAGGCATCCAGCGCCTGGCCACGGGGGTCGAGGATCAACAGCTTGGTGCCGCGCTTGGCCGCCTGCTTGAAGAAGGTGGCCGCCACCGGGTGGTTGACCGCCGGGTTGCAGCCGATAAGGATCACCACATCGGCCTGGCTGGCCTGCATGAAAGAGGCGGTCACGGCACCGGAGCCAATGCATTCCATCAGCGCCGCCACTGAACTGGCGTGGCACAGCCGGGTGCAGTGGTCCACATGGTTGGAGCCGAAGCCGGTGCGCACCAGCTTCTGGAACAGCCACGCCTCTTCGTTGGAGCACTTGGCACTGCCGAAGCCCGCCAAGGCGTCCGAACCATGGGCGGCCTTGAGGTCAACAAGCCCCTTGGCGGCGAAATCCAGCGCCTCATCCCAGCTGGCCTCACGGAAATGGGTCAGGGGCTGGGCGGGGTCGAAGTCCGGGTCGAGCCCTTTCGCCACGCCCTCCCGGCGAATCAGCGGCACGGTAAGCCGCGACGGATGACGCGGATAGTCGTAACCAAAGCGCCCTTTGACGCACAGGCGATTCTCGTTGGAGGGCCCTTCGCGGCCCTCCACATAAAGAATCTCGTCGTCCTTGATATGGTAGGTAAGCTGGCAGCCCACCCCGCAGTAGGGGCATACCGAGTCGACCTGGCGATCGGCCGCGGCGGAGTCACCGTGGCCCGCCTCATCGACCACGGTGGCGGGCATCAGGGCGCCGGTGGGGCAGGCCTGAACACACTCGCCGCAGGCCACGCAGGTGCTGTCGCCCATGGGGTCGTCGAAATCGAAGACGATCTTCGAGGCCGCGCCGCGGTGCGCCAGGCCGATAACGTCGTTGACCTGCACTTCGCGACAGGCACGCACACACAGGTTGCACTCGATGCAGGCGTCGAGATTGACGCTCATGGCAGAGTGGCTGTTGTCCTTCGTCAGTGCGTCTTTACGTGGCGCCACATGATGCACGGTGGGCGCCTGTCGCTCGTCGCGCCTGGGCAGCTTGCGGCGTACCGCCGTGGCATCGATGGCCAGCTGGTCGGCCATGGCCCAGAAATGGCTGGAACGGTCGGGGCTGTCTTCGCGGGCTGGCTGGTCGACCAGCAGCATCTCCATGACCCCTTCCCGGGCCGTGCGCGAGCGCTCGGAACTGGCGCTCTTGACCACCATGCCTGGCGTCGCCATGCGCAGACAGCTGGCGGCCAGGGCGCGCTCGCCTTCGATCTCCACCATGCAGGCCCGGCAATTGCCATCGGCGCGGTAACCGCTGGCGTCCTTGAAACACAGGTGCGGAATGGTCTCGCCAGCGCGCTTGGCGACCTGCCAGAGGCTTTCACCGTGGTACGCACTGACGTCAACGCCATCCAGCGTCAGAGTAAAGGCTTGTTCGCTAGTACTCATGCTCATGCTCCCTTACCCCTTGATAATCACATTCTGGGCGGCCAGCTCGCCGCGGAAATCCTTGAGCAGCCCAAGCACAGGGTTGGGGGCCGCCTGGCCGAGGCCACAAATGGAGGCATCCATCATCACCTGGGAAAGACGCGTCAATACCGCGGCGTCCCATTCGTCACCCTCGAGCAGGGTCAGCATCTTCTCGGTGCCTACCCGGCAGGGGGTACACTGGCCGCAGGACTCATCGGCAAAAAAGGCCAGCAGGTTGGTGGCCACCGCACGCAGGTCGTCCTGGTCGGACAGCACCATGACCGCCGCCGAGCCGATAAAACCGCCGTGCTCCTGGAGGGTGTCGAAGTCCAGGGGAACATCGGCCTTCGACGCGGGCAGGATACCGCCAGAGGCGCCACCGGGCAGATAGGCCACCAGGCGATGGCCATCGGCCATGCCCCCGCAGTACTCCTCGACCAACTCGTTGAGGGTGATCCCCGCCGGTGCCAAATGCACGCCGGGGCGCTTGACCCGGCCCGAGACCGAGAAACTGCGCAGCCCGACACGGCCGTGTCGGCCCTGGCTGGAAAACGCCTCGGCACCACGCTGCCAGATCAGCGGAATCCAGTAGACGGTCTCGACATTATTGACCAGCGTTGGTCGGTCAAAGAGCCCCTTCTGGGCCACGAACGGCGGGCGGTGGCGGGGTTTGCCCGGCTTGCCCTCCAGGGACTCGATCATCGCCGACTCTTCGCCGCAGATATAAGCGCCCGCGCCGCGGCGCAGCACGATATAGCCAGGTGCCACCAGACCCGCGGCCTCCAGCTCGCCAATGGCCTCGCGCAGCACGCCATGCAAGGCCGGGTACTCATCGCGCAGGTAGATATACAGCGCCTCGGCGTCGACCGCCCAGGCGCTGACCAGCGCCCCTTCCAGAAACTGGTGCGGCGAGCGCTCCAGGTAATAGCGATCCTTGAAGGTACCGGGCTCGCCCTCGTCAGCGTTGATGGCGCAATAGCGGGGCCCGGCCTCCTGGCGCACGAAGTACCACTTCTTGAAGGTCGGAAAGCCTGCGCCGCCCAGGCCACGCAGATTGGCCTGCTGCATCGCCTCCATCAGTTCGTCTACCGTGACATCGCCTGCACGGCAGGCCTGAAGCAATGCCAGGCCACCCCCGCCGTGATAGTCGTCAAGGCGCTGCCAGTTGACGGGCTCGGGATGGAAGTGCCCTTCCTCAATCACCGACGCGACGCGCGCCTGGGTGGCAGACAACACATGATGATGCCCCACCTCGGCCACCGGCGCCGTGTCGCAGCGCCCCATGCAGGGCGCTCTGAGAACACGTACCTGCTCGATATCCATGCTGGCTTCCAACTGTGCTTTCAGCGCCTCGGCGCCAGCCAACTGGCAGGCGAGAGAGTCGCAAACACGGATGGTCACCGCCGGTGGCGGCAGCTGGTCATCGTGAATGACATCGAAGTGGGCATAGAAGGTAGCGGTCTCGTAGACGGCCGCCATGGGCAAGTTCATGTAGGTCGCCAGGGCACGCAGCTCCGCCAGCAGCAGATGGCCCCGAGCGTCCTGTATGGCATGCAGGTGTTCGATCAGCAGGTCCCGGCGGCGCAGCGTGGCATCCTTGCGTTCGTCGCCCAATAGGTCACGCAACCCCTCAAGGAGACTGGGATCGAGATCACGGCCACGGGGCTTGCCACGGAAGCGGCGCTTGGGGGTCACGGTCTGGACGGTCATGGGTTACTCATTATTATCTTGATAGGGATGGTGCCGAATGCACAAAGACGGCACCCTGCGGGCACCGTCTAGGGCGGTACTGTCTATCACACCCCCGCTTTCAGGCAGCGGCGGTCTGTTTCGCAGCTATTGCGTTCATCAGCGGCTCAGTCAACGCGTTCTCAGGCCACACTGCCATGGGGATCAATGACGAATTTCTTGGCTGCGCCACCGTCGAAGTCGGCATAGCCCTGGGGCGCCTGATCCAGGTTGATCATCTGGACATTGACCGCATCGGCGATGTTGACCTTGCCAAACAGGATAGCCTGCATCAGCGGGCGATGGTACTTCATCACCGGACACTGGCCGGTATGGAAGCTGTGGGACTTGGCCCAGCCGAGGCCAAAGCGCATGCTCAAAGCACCCTGCTGGGCCGCCTTGTCCTCAGAACCGGGGTCTTCGGTCACGTAGAGGCCGGGAATGCCGATCTGGCCGCCCGCGCGGGTCAGCGACATTGCCGAGTTGAGCACCGTGGCAGGCGCTTCCTTGCCATGGTTGCAGCCGCAGGCGTGGGCCTCGAAGCCGACGCAGTCGACGAAGGCATCGACTTCACGCTCGCCAAGAATCACCTCGATCTTGTCTGCCATGTCGCCTTCCTGGGTCAGGTCGATGGTCTCGCAGCCAAAGCTGCGGGCCTGGGCCAGGCGCTCTTCGATCATGTCGCCGACGATCACGCAGGCAGCGCCCAGCAGCTGGGCGGAAACCGCCGCCGCCAGCCCGACGGGACCCGCTCCGGCGATATAGACGGTGCTGCCTGGGCCGACACCGGCGGTCACACAGCCGTGGAAGCCGGTGGGGAAGATATCGGAGAGCAGGGTCAGGTCCTTGATCTTCTCCATGGCCTGATCGGCATCCGGGAACTTCAGCAGATTAAAATCGGCATAGGGCACCATCACGTATTCGGTCTGTCCGCCGACCCAGCCGCCCATGTCCACGTAGCCATAGGCGGCGCCGGGACGCGATGGATTGACGTTGAGGCAGATGCCGGTCTGGCCGGACTTGCAGTTGCGGCAGCGGCCACAGGCAATATTGAACGGCACCGAGACCAGATCGCCCGGCTTGATAAATTCAACGTCGCGACCGGCCTCGACCACCATGCCGGTGATTTCGTGGCCGAGCACCAGGCCAGGCTGGGCAGTGGTGCGGCCGCGAACCATATGCTGATCGCTGCCGCAGATATTGGTGGTGACGACCTTGAGAATCACGCCGTGCTCGCACTTGCGATTGCCAAGGGCAAGTTCGGGATAAGCGATAGACTCAACGGCGACCTCACCCGGCCCCTTGTAGACGACTCCGCGATTGGCTGCATTCATGGCTGGCTCCTGTGGATTATTATTCTGCTCGATAGAGTGAATTGCGCTTATCCAGCCTATCTCCTCCACCTTCCGGAACTTGCTCAGCAAAGGCATTCACATATCTATTCGAGACATCCCCGTCAGGACGGATAGATGGAGGTCGCTTTCACGACACTGTTGTTCTGAAACAGGCCCAACAATTTGCAGGGTCGGTGACGCGGACACCTCACCGACGCCTAACAAGAGCCACCAAGGAACCCTGATGAACAACAATGACGACCCGGTCCTGTCGCCCGGACAGGACAACACTCAGATAATGGGGCTGGATTTTCATAATCCGGTTTTCCCGCTGTCGGCGCTGGCCATTCTGGCCTTCATTCTTTACGCGCTCATCTACCCGGATGCTGCCAATAGCCACCTGGGGCTTGCCAAGAACTGGTCGATCGAGCACTTCGACTGGCTGTTCATGATCGCGGGCAATATCTTTGTCGTGTTCTGCCTGGTGCTTATCTGCCTGCCGCTGGGGCGGATTCGCCTGGGCGGCAAGGACGCCAAGCCGGAATACTCGCTCACCTCCTGGTTCGCCATGCTGTTTGCGGCGGGCATGGGCATCGGCCTGATGTTCTGGAGCGTAGCCGAGCCCGTGGCCTACTACACCGACTGGTACGGCACGCCCCTGAATGCACCCGCGGGGACGCCGATGGGCGCCAGCGCCGCCATGGGGGCGACCATGTTCCATTGGGGCCTGCATCCCTGGGCGATCTACGGCGTGGTGGCCCTTTCCCTGGCCTTCTTTGCCTATAACAAGGGGATGCCGCTGACGCTGCGCTCCGCCTTCTACCCGATTCTGGGCGAGCGGGCCCGGGGCTGGGCGGGACACATCATCGACATCTTTGCCGTGTTGGCCACCATCTTCGGCCTGGCCACCTCGCTGGGCTTTGGCGCCACCCAGGCCGCCGGTGGACTGGCCTACCTGTTCGGCATTCCCAACACCATCGGTACCCAGCTGGCGATTATCGTGGCCGTGACGGTGATTGCGCTGTTCTCGGTATGGCGGGGCATCGACGGCGGCGTCAAGCTGTTCTCGAACATCAACATGGTCATCGCGGCACTGCTGTTGCTGTTTGTGGTGATCGCCGGGCCGACGCTGATGATCGTGACCGGGATCGGCACCACGGCGCTGGACTACGTGGGCCATCTGCTGCCGCTGTCCAACTGGATTGGCCGCGAAGACGATACCTGGTACCACGGCTGGACGATCTTCTACTGGGCGTGGTGGATCTCCTGGTCGCCGTTCGTCGGCATGTTCATCGCCCGCGTTTCCAAGGGACGCACGGTGCGCGAGTTCCTGATCGCGGTGCTGCTGGTGCCGACGCTGGTCACCCTGGTGTGGATGAGCGCCTTTGGCGGCACGGCGCTTTTCCAGGCCTCCAACGGCGTGGGCGAGCTGGCCAACGGCATTGGCGACGTTTCGCTGGCCATGTTCCACATGCTGGAGCAGTTGCCCCTGACCGGCATTACCTCGACGCTGGCGATCATTCTGGTGCTGGTATTCTTCATCACCTCGTCGGACTCCGGCTCGCTGGTGATCGACAACATCACCGCCGGTGGCAAGACCGATGCGCCCAAGGGCCAGCGGGTATTCTGGGCCACGCTTGAAGGCGTAATCGCCGGCGTGCTGCTATACGGCGGCGGCAACACCGCGCTGAGCGCGCTGCAGGCTGGCGCCGTCGCCACCGGCCTGCCCTTCACGCTGGTGCTGCTGGCAATGTGTTTCAGCCTTTACATGGGGCTTCACAAGGAGTGGCGCGAGCTCAACGCCGTGCCCACCCCCGCCCGCTGATCAGCACAGCGGCTGTTATCGGGGCGCCATTATCATGGCGCCCTTTTTCGTGTCGTAATTGCTGCATTGGGTGCCGCTGGCAACAATGAGCGCGCCGACAAAGCGCTGCACCATGACGTCACAATGTTAACAACCCCATGGTTATGCTCATGATTTATACCATCGCAATTCTGTTGAGCCTGGTCGGCTATTTTGTCATCGGGCATCTGGCCGGGCGGCGCGTCAAGGGACTGGATGACTACCTGGTCGCCGGCCGCAATGCGCCCACCTTTTTTATCCTGGGTACGCTGGTGGCCAGCTACCTGAGCACCAGCGCCTTTCTCGGCGAAACGGGCTTTGCCTACCAGGGCTATCCGTTCGTCATGCTGATTTTTGCGGCGGTGAGCACCTCAGGCTGCCTGCTGGGCGCCTTGGTGTTCGGCCGTTACCTGCGCCGCAGCGGTGCCAAGACCGTGCCGGAGTTTTTTGGCAAGCGCTTTGCCTCGCGGCGCGTCCAGGTCATTGCCGGGCTCACCACGGTCATCGGCCTGGGGGCGTACCTGCTGGGCGTCATGCAGGGCGCGGGCATCATGTTCGCCGAGCTGACCGGCATGCCCTATTGGGTGGGCCTGGTGCTGGTATGGGCGACCTATACCGGCTTCATTCTGTATTCGGGCTCGCCCGGCGTGATGCTCACCGATACCATCATGTTCGTGATCTTCTCGCTGGCTGCAGTGGGCGGGTCGCTCTACGTGATCCAGGACCTGGGCGGCTGGAGCGGCGTGGTTGAAGGCCTGCTGACCCAGACCGACAAGCCCGGCATTGCCCTATGGCATGGGGTGATCGAAGGGCCTGACGCCAGCTTCTCCTCCCCCGGCGAAGCGCTTGTCTGGGGATTGACCCTGGGCCTTGTCTGGGCGGCGGTGCTGGCGGCCAGCCCCTGGCAGTCGAGCCGCTACCTGATGGCGCGTAACGAGCACGTGGTGATGCGCTCGGCCATGCTGACGGCGGTGGCGCTCGGTGTCTTCTATGCGCTGATGATGATGACCGGTGCGGCAATCAATCTCTACGACCCAACCCTCGACCCCGAACGTTCCATGGTCTGGGTGGCGCTCAATATCCTGCCCGCCTGGCTGGGAGTGGTCATTCTGACGGGAGTATTCGCGGCCGGGCTGTCATCCTGCTCGACGTTCCTGTCGATCATCGGCTTTAGCCTGTCCAACGATATTCTGCCCGCGTCGCTGGACGAAAAATCGGCCCTGCGCAAGAGCCGTATCGCCGTGCTTGCAGCAGGACTGATCGCGCTGCTGCTGGCACTCTTCCAGCCGCCGGCGGTCATGGCGGTGGTCTGGTTTGCCGCCACGCTGTTTGCCTCCTCCTGGGGGCCGGTGGCTCTGATGAGCATCTGGAGTCAGCGGATTACCGCTGCGGGCGCCAGCTGGGGCCTGGCGGTCGGTTTTGTCGGCAACCTGATCCTGTCGCTAATGGTACAGGCCGAGTGGGTCAGCCTGCCGGTATACCTGCACCCGGTACTGCTGAGCACGCTGATGGCGCTGGCGGCCATCGCACTGGCATCCGCCTTGACCCGCGTCAGCCCTTCCGAGGCCGACTATCGGGCCTTCCTGCACGAGTTCGATGCCCGAGCGCTGAGCGGCTGGGTGTCCGGCACCCGCTGGATCGCGCTATGCACCATGCTCTCCGGGGTCGCTATCGGGGTATTTTTATGGCAACAATACGCGGTCACCCTGGCAGGCTACGCCGAGCGCTTCGGGCTCTCCGCCGGCGCGATTCAAGGCGGTTACCTGCTGGCGGTCGGCTGCGGCGGCATGCTGCTGCTTGCCGGTGCCGTCGGCTATCGAGTGGTGCGTCCCCGCCCCCATCGCGCCGCGGCGGCGCATACGGTGACAGCCGACACCACCTCCTAGACACGGGAAAATCTGGCGAGTCCATGTTCATTGGCCCGCCATGAATCCCCCAACCGCCCACCTGATCGGTGGGCGGTTATCTTTTTATTCACAGCCAGGAGTCGGACAATGCAGACACGTCGTTATCAGCGCGGCCTCGTCATGGTAGTGCTGGGTGTGGTGTCCCTCAGCTTCGACGGTTTGCTGATACGCCTGGCGCGCACCGACGGCTGGACCATCGTGTTCTGGCGCGGCTTATTGATGTTCTGCGTGCTGGGAGTATTGTGCTGGTCAGCCAAACGGCTGACGACGCTGAACCGCCACCCGTTTTCCTCTCTGGCCTCGGCGCTGCTGCTGGGGCTGATATCCAGTCTGTTTGTGCTGGCGGTCATGAACGCCAACGTGGCCAACGTGGTGGTGATCCTGAGTACCGCGCCGCTGTTTGCCGCGCTTTTTTCGCGGATATTCCTGGGCGAAAGCGTCGCGCGGCGAACCCTGGTGGCCATTGCCGTCTGCATGCTGGGCATGGGCCTGGTGTTCATGGGGAAAGGGGCCATGGGAATGCTGACCGGCAACCTCTACGCCCTGGCGGCAGCGGCGGCCATCGGTGGCAACCTGACGCTGCTGCGCCGCTATCCAGCGATTGACCCCATGACGGTGATTGCCGGTGGCGGGCTGCTCTCGGCGGCGATTGCCCTGCCCATGGCGTCGCCGCTGACCCTGGACGCTGAGCGCTATGGCGTACTGGCAGTAATGGGACTGATACAGATGCCCTTGGCAACGGTGCTGATCAACAGCGCCACCCGCTACCTGCCGTCGACTGAGGTGGCGCTGTTCTATCTGGTCGAAACCGCACTGGGCACGCTCTGGGTCTGGTGGCTATTGGGCGAGACGCCTGGTGTGTCGACGCTCATGGGAGGGGCGGTCGTGATCACGGTGCTGGTGCTGCACGCCTGGCGCGGCTTGCACCTGGAAAGGCAGCGCCTTCAGCTGTATCCGGGATTGATTGGCAAATAGCCAGTAACGCCATTAAAAAGCCCGCCGCGGAGGGCGAGCTTAAAAGGCGATTGAATGCTGTGAGATAAAGGCACTTCAACGCAGCACGCCTTCCTCCTTGAGTAGCGTAAAAACCGCCTCGGCGCCTTGTTCAGGTGTCACATCGTTCAACAGTTGCCCGCCGCCGCTGTCGGCCTTGGCCGCCGCTGCCTTGAAACGGTCACGCGCCGAGGCTGACTTGACGATTTTTAGCCGTTTGGGCCGCTTGCGTGCGGGCTGCTCACGCCACTGGGTTTGCAGTTCATCGGTCACGCTGGCGCAGGCACAATCCGCCAACTCACCGCGTCGCGCCGGGCCGAAGGCGCTCTGGCGCGCGGCCGGGGCACTGCTATCCACCGTGGCGATGGCCGGTAAGCGTACCTTCAGGCGGCGGCGTTTGCCCCGTGGCAGGGCCTGTAGCACCGTGGCGACACCCTGCTCGATGCTTTCAATTTCCGCCAGGCCACTGACCACCGTCCAGCCGAGTGTCTCGGCCAGCAGATAGGGCACCAGACCCGAGCCCTCTCCCGTCTCGGCGCGCGTTCCCGTCAGCACCAGTTGCGGCGCGGCGAACCGCAGTATGTTGGCCAAGGCCGGAACGACGTCGGCATCCGGGTCCTGCTGAATGCGTTTGACCCTGCTGATGCCCATCCCCAGATAGCCACGCATGGCGTCCTCGCAGGCTTCACCACCATCGCCTGCATGCATGAGTTGAACGCTGGCATCACCCAGGGACAGCGCCATTTCCACCGCACGAGCATCATGGTCAGCACGCCGCGCCCGCGCGGTCAGCGGATGACGCCCCACCGACACCAGAACGGCAACGCTGAGCCCAGCGTTATTCAATGTGTTGACGTTAGGCGGCATCGCGATTCTCCTGCTGCTGTTCTCGATAACGCTCGACACGTGCGACCAGCGCGGCGAGAATTTCGCTGGCGTCGCCGATGACGGCAAGATCGGCGCGCTTGACCATATCGCACCGCTCGTCCAGGTTAATAGCGACGACCTTATCGCAGGTCTGAATACCCTGAAGATGCTGTATGGCCCCCGAGATGCCCACCGCCACATAGACGCGCGCGGACACCCAGGTGCCCGATGCGCCTACCTGACGATCGCGGGCCATGAACCCATCGTCCACGGCGACGCGTGATGCTCCCTTGGCCGCACCGAGCACCTGGGCGGCGTGGTGGTAGCCCTCCCAATCCTTGACACCATTCCCGGCCGACAGAATGAACTCCGCCTCTGCCAGTGACACGCTGGCCGGATCGACAGGGACTTCGCCCATGTCCTCGATACGTCCCAGCACGTCGGGCATAGGCTGGTTCAGCTCGACCGGCTGGGCGGCATGACGGGTCTCGCTGACCGGCTCGGCGCATTCTGCAAGCGCCAGCACAACGCGTGGCAGGTGGCGGGTAATATCGCTCGTACCGGCGGCACCGCGTGCCGTACAACGCCATCCGGTTGCGCTATGTTCATCCGCCTCGACCTGCCAGACCTGGGTCGCTGGACGCTCGCCCAGCCGCACGGCCAGGCGCCGCCCCTGCTCGCCGCCACCGAGCAGTGAGTCGGGCACTAGCCAGAAGCGTGGTGCCATCTCCCGCTCTACGGCACTCAAGGCGGCCAGACGCGCCTCGGGGGCAAACCCCATGTAGACCTCGTCATCCAGGTGCACAACGCGATCAATACCAGCGTCGCCCAGTGCCGCTTCTTTATGTTCGCCAAACAGAATCGCCACCACGGCGCCGGGATGGTCGACATCGGCATCCGCCATTTGCCGGGCCAGCCCCAGCAGGTCCTTATCGTGACCTGACAGTCGCCCACCGGTCAGATCAGGCACCACGGCCACCAGGAAGGCGGGATCTTCAATCGTCACTGTGCGGCGGCTGTCTTGAGGAGCCGCTGTTGTCGCGGCGGCCTGCCCGCCTTGCTGAAGGCCGCTACGGTCAATACGCTTGATGCCATTGGGGCCGATAAAGCCGACCGCACGGGGGTTCTTGCGCACCACACCGTTGGGCCCAAACCACTCACTGGCGCCTCCGTTGCCCATCTCGGCAAGCACACTGGCATGCTCGGGATGCAGACGGTTCCGGGCGATCCACTCGCGACGCGGATCGCGGCGCTGATTGTGGCCAATAGTCTCACTCATACGATCACCTCTTCAGCTGTCGGCGTTGCAGCGGGCTGGCGGGACGCGCCGGACGCCTCCCCGGCGGGGCGCTCCACCAGGGCATCCGCCACGAGTTCAGCGATATCGCGAACCTCGGCGCTGGTATCCACCACGCCTTCCAGCATCGCCGTGCACTGGGGGCAGCCCACCGCGACCAGCTCGGCACCGCTCTCCTTGACGTCATTCATGCGCATGTCGGGAATCCGCTGCTTGCCTGGGATATCGGTGATCGGCGCGCCGCCACCGCCACCGCAGCAGCGAGAGCGGGAGCCGGAGCGTTCCATCTCCTTGACCTCGATGCCAAGCGCCTTGAGCACGTTGCGGGGCGCCTCAAACTCTCCGTTATAGCGTCCCAGGTAACAGGGGTCGTGATAGGTGACGCTGCCGCCCTTCCAGGGGGAGAAGGTCAGCCGCCCCGCGTCATACAATTCCGCAATGAAGGTGCTGTGATGACGTACCTCATAGACGCCACCCAGCTCGCCATACTCGTTACCCAACACATGAAAGCTGTGAGGGTCACAGGTGACGATCTGCTGGAAGCGGTACTTGGAAAGGGTGGCAATATTGCGCTTCGCCAGGGACTGGAACGTTGCTTCGTCGCCCAGACGCCTTGCCACGTCACCGCTGTCACGCTCTTCGTCTCCAAGGACCGCGAAATCCACCTCGGCGGCGCGCAGCACCTTGACCAGTGCGCGCAGGGTGCGCTGATTACGCATATCGAAGCTGCCGTCACCCAGCCACAACAGCACATCGACCTGTTGGAGGTCTGCCATGCGAGGGAGGTTGAGATCCGCTGCCCAGTTGAGCCGTGAGCCGGGATCAAAACCGCCGAGATTGTCGGTGGCAATCAGATTGTCGAGCACTTCGGCGCCCTTGTTGGGGGTCTTGCCTCGTTCTAACGTCAGGTGGCGGCGCATATCGACAATCGCATCCACGTGCTCGATCATCATCGGGCACTCTTCGACACAGGCGCGGCATGTCGTACACGACCACAGCGTCTCGGCGTCCACCAGCGACGCCCCCTCCGGCAATGCGGCAGGGGCCACGATCGGCCCATGGGGGGTACCTTGGTGCTCACCCACCGGCTTGCCGGGGTAAGGCGTGCCAGCGTATTTGGCATCACTGCCACCGGCCATGCCGACGACCATGTCCTGAATCAGTTTCTTGGGGTTAAGCGGCTGGCCTGCAGCTAGGGCCGGACACGCCGCCTCGCAGCGGCCACACTGCACACAGGCATCAAATCCCAGCAGCTGATTCCAGGTGAAATCGGCGGGCTTTTCCACGCCCAGTGGCGCTGCCTCGTCCTCCAGGTTCAGCGCCTTGAGGCCCGTTGAACGGCCGCCGCCCCCTTTCTTGGTTGAAAAGCGCTCCGGCCGACGGTGGAAAGCCAGATGCAAGGCGCCTGCAAAGGCGTGCTTCATGGGCCCGCCCCAGGTCATGCCGAAGAACATTTCGCCCAGACCCCAGGCCACTAAGCCAACCAGCACCACCACAAGGAACCAACTAGCGCTTCCTTCAAGCAAGCCTTCGGGTAGCAGGCCCACCGTGGGCAAGGTGATCAGGAAGACGCTAACCGAAAACGCCATCAGGCTCTTGGGCAGGCGCATCCAGGGGCCTTTGGAGAGGCGCGCCGGAGGATTGATACGCCGCCGCGCCACGAAGAGGCTGCCAACGAACATGGAGGCACTGGCAAGCAGCAGTAACCCACCCAGCAGCGGGTTGGCGATACCCAGGCCATGCACCAGGATCATCAGCACGGCGGCGGCCACGAAGCCACCGGCGGTGGCCACGTGGGTATTGGAGATCATTTTGTCGCGGGCGACGACATGGTGCAGGTCCACCAGGTAACGGCGCGGCAACGCCGCCAGCCCCTTGAACAGATTAACGTGCGACGACCGCCCCTGACGCCACAGGCGTATACGGCGCAAGGCGCCGATCACCGCCAGGGCCAGGGCAGTAAAAATCAGTATCGGCAAGAGCGTTTCGAGCATGGTGCTCACCTCATCTTTGGCAGCTGGGCGCCGGTGGCAGACCTCTGCGAGGGCGCTGTAAACCCATCCCTGGGCGCTACTTTTGACATCCCTGTCAAAAGACCCTCGCTACGGTCTACCCCCGGCGCCCCGGCTCTCACTCTGGTCAAAAGTCCTTGCAGATTCGCAAAGCATCGTAAATGGCCGCGTGCGTGTTCCTCGGCGCCGTGCAGTCGCCCAGACGGAAAAGCAGGAAGCCATCGCTATTTACGTCGCCTTCTTCCATCAGGCAGGGCTGCGCCTGGGCGGCGTAGAGCGCCTCAAGGTCCACCTGGCCTTTGTTGCGGGACTGGTCCTTGAGGGCGTAGTAGAGCGCCTCATCGGGGCGCACGCCGTTCTCCACCACCACCTGATCGACCACGCGCTCCTCCAGGGCACCGGTGTACTCATTCTCGAGCACCGCCACCAGGCCGTCACCTTCACGGTAGACCTTATGCAGCATCAGGTCAGAGGACATGATCACCTCTTTCTCGTAGAGGCTGCGGTAGTACGTGGGGAAGGTCGTACCGCCCACCGCCGCGCCGGGCTTGATATCGTCGGTGACGATCTCCACCTTGGCGCCCTTTTCGGCGAGAAAATCCGCCGCCGAGACGCCGGAAAATTCGCAAATGGCGTCATAGATCAGCACGTTATTACCGGGTGCCACCTTGCCGGAGAGTACATCCCAGGTGCTGACCACCAGGCTTTCCCCGGTATCCTCAGAGTAGCCCCACTCCGGGTACTGACTGAGGAAGGGCTGGCCACCCGTCGCCAGCACCACGATATCCGGATGCAGGTCGAGTAGCGTCGCCTCGTCGGCACGGGTACCCAGGCGCAGGTCGACGCCAAGACGCGCCAGCTCCAACTGAAACCAGCGGGTGATACCGGCAATCTGATCGCGTTGCGGGGCCTGGGCGGCAATGGTGATCTGCCCACCCAGCGCTTCAGCCGCCTCGAACAGGGTGACATCGTGGCCGCGCTCTGCGGCAACGCGGGCGGCTTCCATACCGCCGGGGCCACCGCCCACCACCACGACCTTGCGCTTGGCGCCCTCGGTCTTCTCGATGATATGCGGCAGCCCCATGTATTCCCGGGATGTCGCCGCATTCTGGATACACAGCACATCAAGGCCCTGGTACTGACGGTCAATACAGTAGTTGGCGCCCACGCACTGCTTGATCTGGTCCACCTGGCCCATCTTGATCTTGGCAATCAGGTGCGGGTCGGCAATATGCGCCCGGGTCATGCCCACCAGGTCCACATAGCCACCTTCAAGGATGCGTTGAGCCTGGTTGGGATCCTTGATGTTCTGGGCGTGGATCACCGGCACATTGACCACTTCCTTGATGCCCGCCGCCAGGTGCAGGAAAGGCTCCGGCGGGTAGGACATGTTGGGGATCACGTTGGCCAGGGTGTTGTGGGTGTCGCAGCCGGAGCCGATCACGCCAAAGAAATCCACCTGGCCGGTGGCATCGTAGTAGGCGGCGATCTGCTTCATGTCGTCGTGGGAGAGGCCGTCCGGGTGAAACTCGTCACCGCAGATACGCATGCCGACGCAGAAGTCGTCCCCCACCTCGGCGCGTACGGCCTTCAGCACTTCCAGGCCGAACTTCATGCGCCCCTCGAAGCTGCCGCCCCACTCGTCCTCGCGCTTGTTGACCCGCGGGCTCCAGAACTGGTCAATCAAGTGCTGATGCACCGCGGAAAGCTCAACGCCGTCGAGCCCGCCTTCCTTTGCCCGGCGAGCCGCCTGGGCAAAGTCACCGATGATGCGCCAGATTTCTTCCTCTTCGATGGTCTTGCAGGTGGAGCGGTGCACCGGTTCGCGGATCCCTGAAGGCGATAGCAGGGTCGGCCAGTCGAAGCCGTCCCAGCGTGAACGGCGCCCCATGTGGGTGATCTGGATCATGATCTTGCCGCCATGCTTGTGCACGGCGTCCGCCAGGTTCTGGAAGTGCGGGATGATACGGTCGGTGGAAAGATTAACCGAGCTCCACCAGCCCTGGGGGCTGTCGATGGACACCACCGAGGAGCCACCACAGATGGATAGGCCGCAGCCACCCTTGGCCTTTTCCTCGTAGTACCTGACGTAGCGCTCGGTGGTCATGCCCCCGTCGGTGGCGTGTACCTCGGCGTGGGCGGTACTGACCACGCGATTGCGAATGGTCAGCTTGCCGATCTCGATCGGCTCGAAAATTGCGTCAAATGCCATGATCTTCTCTCCTCATTCCCGCGATTAGCGGGTGGCGTCGTTCAGCGGCCCAACGTTGAAGACACCTACATCACAACCAGGCTCAGCGGCACTCTGTGTCTGCTCGGCGACGGTCCGCAGGTCGCTGCCACGCGCGGCAAGAATCTGGTCCATGGCCCCGGCAAACCAGCCGGTGAACATGTACTCTTCTTTTTTTCCTGTCTTGCCAAGCTGGTAAACAAAGGCGCTGTGCTCCAGCCGCACTCTCGCCGTACCGGCTTCGAGGTCGATCTGTTCGGTAATAAAGAGTCCCCAGCCACGCTGGGAGAGGCGTGTCATGTAGTGTTCGAAGACGGCCACGCCCTCGATACCATGGCATTCGGCTTCTTTCTCGCACCAGTGCCAGGCGCTCTTGTAGCCAGCGTGGTAGAGGATCTCTGCGTACTTCTCGGCACCCAGCGCCTCTTCGACGGCCACATGGTTGTTGATAAAGAAGTGTCGCGGCACATACAGCATCGGCAGGGCGTCGCTCGTCCAGACGCCGGTCTCGCTATCCACTTCGATAGGCAGTGCGGGGGCCAGTTTGGTCACGGTTGTATTCCTCAGATCTTGCTGATTGTTATGAAGTGGCTAATTAGCCGTTCTGCAAGGGGAGCGGCGCCGGGGATAGGCCGTAGAGGGGGTCTTTTGCCATGGCCGGAAAATGTTCCAAACAATTCCGGCATTTCCGCCATCCATGGCGGGCAGATGGCAAAAGTAGCGTCCAGGGAGGGATTCACAGCGCCCCCTCGTAGGCCTATCGCCGGTAAAGCCGCGTGAGTCGGGCTCATCAGCTCCCCCAAACGTCCTTAAGCACGCGCACCCAGTTCTCGCCCATGATCTTGCGCACCTGGGACTCGCTCATGCCGCGCTTCAGGAGTGCCTCGGTCAGATTGGGAAACTCCCCGATGGTGCGAATACCCTCAGGGTTGATGATCGTGCCAAAGTCCGTCAGGCGGCGGGCATAGCCCTTGTCATGGGTCAACCACTCGAAGAATTCATGGTCATGCCCCTGGGTAAAGTCGGTGCCGATACCGATGGCATCCTCCCCCACGATGTTCATGATGTATTCGATGGCCTCGCAATAATCATCAATGGTGGAATCGACGCCCTTCTTGAGAAACGGGGTAAACATGGTGACGCCGACAAAGCCGCCGTGGTCGGCAATGAACTTGAGCTCTTGATCGGATTTATTGCGCGGATGCTCCTTGAGCCCGGAAGGCAAGCAGTGGGAGTAGCAGACCGGCTTCTTGGACTCGAGGATGACTTCCTCGGAGGTCTTGGCGCCCACGTGAGAGAGGTCGCACATGATGCCGACGCGGTTCATCTCGGCCACGATTTCGCGACCGAAGCCGGAAAGACCGCCGTCGCGCTCGTAGCAGCCGGTTCCCACCAGGTTCTGGGTGTTGTAGCACATCTGTACGATGCCCACGCCCAACTGCTTGAAGATCTCGACATAACCGATCTGATCCTCAAAGGCGTGGGCGTTCTGGAAGCCGTAGATGATGCCGGTCTTGCCTTCTTCCTTGGCCCGGGTGATATCCGCCGTGGTTCGCACCGGGCGCACCAGGTCGCTGCATTCGGCCATCAGCTGGTTGGACCTAACGATATTATCGACGGTCGCCTGGAAACCTTCCCATACCGAAACCGTACAGTTGGCAGCGGTCAGACCGCCGCGCCGCATATCTTCAAGCAGCTCACGGTTCCATTTGGCTATGATCAGACCATCGATGACGATAGCGTCATCGTGCAATTCTGTAGGGGACATGGCTAAGCTCCGACATTGATGAATGTAGCGAGCATAGCGCTGACGTCGGGGTGGGCTGCTCTTGGAAACGACAGCGGAAATTCCAAAAGCGTCATGGTGTCGCGAACACCACCACTCGTCGCGCACCTTCAAAACATTTATCGCAGCGTCACGCTGACATGGAGAGTAGCGGCCATAAAAAAACGTGCTGCCCAACACGGGACAGCACGTTATGGGGGGATCACGCAGTGGCTATCAGTTCACCAGCAGTACACTGGCAAACGTCGGCTCTCCCTGTGCATTGGCAAGTGCCTGCTGAGCGCCCGAGGAAGGCTCCAATGCATTCGATCCGTTCCCCCACTGTCTGATTAACGGTGGTGACTTGCTCCCATCGCTCTTGCGCTCAAGCCCGCTCAGGCGCTCATTTCTCGGCGGCACACCGAAATACTCGCGGTAACACTTGGAAAAATGGGGCGTGGAAACGAAACCACAAACGGAGGCAATCTCGATGATCGACAAGGGGGTTTGCTTAAGTAATTGCCGGGCTCGCACCAGCCGCAACTTGAGGTAATATTTAGACGGTGAGCAGAGCAGGTAGCGTTGGAACAAACGCTCTAGCTGGCGACGTGACACATTGACGTAACGTGCCAACTCATCGAGTTCGATCGGTTCTTCAAGGTTGGATTCCATCAACGCCACAATCTCAAGCAGCTTGGGCTGGGTAGTGCCCAACACGTGTTTAAGAGGGACACGCTGCTGATCCTGTTCGTTACGCACGCGTTCACAGATGAACATTTCGGAGATACCCGCCGACAGCTCGCGCCCATGATCATGACCGATCAGGTGGAGCATCATGTCGAGCGGCGCGGTGCCCCCCGAAGACGTGAATCGATCACGGTCAATTGAGAAGAGATTGGCGTTCAGGATAACGTTGGGGAACGCCTCCTGCATGGACGCCAAACACTCCCAGTGGATGCTGGTTTCATAATGATCAAGCAGCCCCGCCTGGCCAAGCGCCCAACTGCCTGTGCATACCGAACCTAAACGCCTCAATTGGCGCGACTGGGACTGAAGCCAGCGTACGTGCTCGCGGGTGACACTACGATGAGGGCCTACGCCGCCGCAAACGACCACCCACTCGAGCGATAGCGGGGAATGCATGGAGGCATCAGGCGTTACCTGCAAACCATCGCTTGCACGCACGGGCAAGCCGTCCTGGGTCAGGGTATACCAGCGATACAGCTCGCGCCCGGCCAGTTGATTGGCCATCCGCAAAGGTTCTATGGCAGAGGCCAGAGAAATCAACGTGAAGTTGTCTAACAGTAAAAAGCCCAGCGTTTGAGGTTCGCCTGAACGATTCGGTGTTGCTGTCTGGTCATTTGCTTGATGAGAGTCCATCTTTCCTACCTCGGTCACCTTTCAGTTATCAAGTTTTCTTGTTGATATAGGTGTCGCTGGCGTTGTTCGGCTTCCCGTTGCTGAGTCATATTGTCACTCACGCATGGGTACTGCTCTTTAGTCGTATATTGGCACGAATCGTTTAAAACACGACAAATTTTATCTCGAAAATCTGGCGGCGAGTCGCAAATAAAACGCTCGATGTCGTTTTCAAACCGCTACCTGTGATGGCTCGACAGAAGGGTGGATAAGCATGGCCAAACGGCCATGCAATAACTGATTAACGAGCGCCTTAGAGCACCACCTCATAACCTTCAAATTTGGGCGGACCTAGATAAATACCCTCGGGCGACTTGGCATTGGCGTGAGCCTTGCGAAAGGCGTCTGAGCGAGTCCAGTCGCGGAAAGCCTCTTCCGATTCCCAAACGCTGTGGGAAATAAACACGGTGTGGTCTTCCTGGCTTTCGCCCTGCAACATATGGAACTGCTTGAAGCCCGGCACGTCTTCCAGATGTGAATCGCGGTTGCGCCACACCTCTAAAAAGTCCTCTTCACGACCGGGGGCAATGCGAAAACGGTTCATGGCGATATACATGATGACTCTCCTTTTGAACGGGTCCTGTTGAGTTGATTACGCAAACGGTGACTTGATGGTAACGTCGTGGCTTAGCGGCGAATAGCCTTAGTGGCGAATAGCCCTCAACCGCCAAGGTAAGGTATGGCTAAGGCACCTGTTCAGGTTGTTTGGTTCAAACGCGATTTACGTATCCATGATCACGCGCCGCTCGCCACCGCCGCCGTGGCAGGTCCCGTGCTGCCTGTCTTTGCCATCGAACCCGAGCAGTGGCAAACGCCGGACAGCGCACTGCGTCACTGGCAATTTGCCGCTGATTCACTGGTCGACCTTTCTACCGCACTGGCGACACTGGGCCTGCCGCTGTGCCTTTACCAAGGCAGTATTGTTGAACTGCTTGCTGGGTTAAAAGCGCACTATGGAGACCTTGTTCTTCACTCCCACCAAGAAACCGGCAATGACTGGAGCTTTGAACGCGATAAAAGGGTCCATCTCTGGTGTCGTCAACACGGTATTGCCTGGCAGGAATCCCGCCAACACGGCGTCATTCGAGGGCTTACCCGCCGTACCGGACAGCAAACCCGCTGGGAAGCACATTGGGAAACATTAATGACAGCGCCCACGGAACCTGCTCCGCGCAATGCCAGGGTGGCTCAAGGCTGGGAGCAGTTTCACCACCTCGACACCTCGCAGCTTCGCGGACTGACGCTGGGTTTCGATACCACGCCCTGCCCAGAGCGTCAGCCAGGCGGCCGCAACGAAGGGCGTGCGCTATGGCGCAGCTTTGTCACTCAACGCGGGCGGCGCTATCGCGGTTCCCTATCCAAGCCGCTTCTAGCCTGGGAGTTTGGCTCACGGCTTTCGCCCCACTTGGCCTGGGGCACGCTCTCCATGCGTGAAGTGGTCCAGTCGCTGCGCCGCCAGCGGGAAAAACATGCAGAAGATTCACAGTGGTCACGCTCCCTGCGCGCTTTTACCTCGCGGCTTTACTGGCACTGCCACTTTATTCAAAAGCTGGAAAGTGAGCCGAGCATGGAGCACCAGACGCTGCACCCCGCGCTGCGTGGCCTGCGCGAACGCGACCCCGACCACCCCAACCTGACTGCCTGGAAAAACGGCCAAACCGGCGTGCCGCTGGTGGATGCCTGCATGCGCAGCCTGACCGCCACCGGCTGGCTCAACTTTCGCATGCGCGCCATGCTCATCTCCCACGCCACGTTTGGCCTTGGATTACACTGGCACGAGCCCGCCCTGCACCTGGCACGGCTGTTTACCGACTTCGAGCCCGGTATCCACTACCCCCAGGTGCAGATGCAGGCTGGTGCCACGGGCACCAATGCGCTGCGGGTCTACAACCCCATCAAGCAAGCAGAAGATAATGACCCCAGCGGCGCGTTTGTTGCCCGATGGGTGCCCGAATTAACGGCACTGCCGTTAGAGTGGCGCGCCAAGCCCTGGGCACTGCCCGAAAGCCTGCGTCGGCGGTTCGGTTTTCAGCCCGGCGAACACTACCCGCTGCCCCACGACTTTGAAGCCGAGGCGCGCCACTGGAAGAAGATGCTGTATGACCTCAGGCGCACGCCCGAGGCAAGAGAAGACAGCCAGGCCATTGTGGATAAGCTTGCCAGCCAGAGACGACCATTTGCTAAACGCGCTAAAAAAGCAAAACCCGCCAATCGCCAGCAACTCTCGCTGTTTGACGATGGCGGGCTCGATAACGCTTAGCCACTGGTTAGCAATGTCTTAAAACAATGCTGCCTTATAAGCCGCCCACGCAGACGTACTTGAGCTCGGTGAACTCATCCAGCCCATGGTGGGAGCCTTCGCGGCCAAGGCCAGACTCTTTCACACCGCCGAACGGCGCCAGCTCGGTTGAGATAAGTCCCTCATTGACGCCGACCATGCCGTACTCCAACTGCTCCATGGTATGCCAGATGCGGCGATAATCCGTGGCGTAAAAGTATGCGGATAAACCAAAGGGCGTGTCGTTGGCCATCTGGATAGCTTCTTCATCGCGCTGGAAACGGAACACCGGCGCCACCGGGCCAAAGGTCTCTTCATCGGCCACGGCCATTTGGGTGGTCACGTCCGCCAGTACCGTGGGAGTAAAGAAACGCTCGCCGGCGGCGTGAGGCTTGCCACCGCACAACAGGCGCGCGCCATGGCTCAAGGCGTCGTCTACATGGCGCTGAACTTTGTCGACTGCTGCCTGGTTGATCAGCGGGCCGATGACGCTGCCCTCGGTCAGGCCATCGCCGACTTTCAGGGCATTGACACGCTCGGTGAGCTTGCTGACAAACGCCTCATAAATACCGTCCTGCACCAGGAAGCGATTGGTGCACACACAGGTCTGCCCGGTGTTACGGAATTTAGATGCTATCGCGCCATCCACGGCGGCATCGATATCGGCGTCGTCAAAGACGATAAAGGGTGCGTTGCCGCCCAGTTCCATGGCGGTTTTCTTCACTGTGCTGGCACACTGGGCAAGCAGGTGTTTGCCCACCGGGGTAGAGCCGGTAAACGAGACTTTGCGCACCCGTGGATCAGTGGTCAGTACCTCACCCACCGCTGCCGGTTTCGATGCCGTCACCACGTTGATGGTGCCCGTCGGCAAGCCCGCTTCCAGCGCCAGGTACGCTGCCGCCAGGGCGGTGAGCGGTGTGGCTTCAGCGGGCTTGATAACCACGGTGCAGCCCGCGGCCAGGGCCGGGGCGCACTTGCGGGTAATCATCGCCAGCGGGAAGTTCCACGGGGTGATGGCAGCGACCACACCGACCGGCTCGCGCAGCACCAGAAGGCGCTTGTCCGCGCCGTGGCTGGGCAGGGTTTCCCCGGCCATACGCTTGGCTTCTTCGGCGAAGAACTCGATAAAGGAGGCGCCATAGATGACTTCCCCCTTGGCTTCCGCCAGCGGCTTGCCCTGCTCGAGAGTCATCAGACGTGCCAGATCATCGGCGTGCTCATGGATCAGCTCAAACCAGCGGCGCAGCAGTGCCGAGCGCTGTTTCGCTGGTGTCGCGCGCCAGGCAGGCCCTGCATCGTAGGCGGCCGCTACGGCATCACGGGTATCGTCGGCGCCTAAATCGGCCACCTGGGCGATTGTCTCGCCGGTGGCGGGGTTATCCACCAAGAAGGTCTGCTGGCCCTTACGCCATTCGCCGCCCACCAAGGCAGGTACGCCATCATGCAACCACTGTTCGATAAAACTCATATATTGCTCCTGAAAAGCCCTGGTCTTGAAAATATATCTCGACGACTTGGCAAAGGTTTATAGATCCGCTTGCATATGGCGATCGCTATAGTCACGCCCATAGGTACGCAGCGCGTGGATATAAAAGCCGATGCCGAGCAATACCCAAACGGCAAGGATCGTCCATTCCGCGACGCCCAGCGCCGCCGGGCTACCCGGTAGATAGAGACACGCCATACCGAAGGACAGGATGATCGCCAGCGTGCCGCACAGCTTGCCGTTGCTTACCTTGAAAGGACGGGGCATATCCGGCTCGCGTACGCGCAAGACCATGAAGGACACCGCCACAAACAGGTACGCCAGCACAATCCCCAGCCCACCCGCATTGACGATCCACACAAGCGCAGGGCGGCCGAAAAGAGGCGCCAGGCAGGAAAGAAAGCCCATCAGGAAGATAGCGTTGGTGGGCGTTCTATAGCGGGGGTGCAGCTTGGCGAACGTGGCAGGCAACATGCCCGCATTGGCAAGCGCATAAATGGCCCGCGAGCCACCAATGTAGAAAGCATTCCAACTGGTAATGATACCCGCAATACCGGCTATCACCATCAGGTTACCGGCCCACGAAGCATTAAATAGACGTTCCATGGCATCGGGTACGCTGAGCGAACTGGCGGCGATCGCGTCACTATCCAGGGCCAGGCTGGTGGCCAGAATAATCAGCGAATACCACACCACGGCCAGAATCACCGATACCATCAGAACCTTGCCGATTGCCTTGTACGGCAAATTGATCTCTTCGGCAGCCTGCGGAATGACATCAAAGCCGACAAACAGAAACGGCACCATCACGATGACCGCAATAACCCCGGCCATGACGCTGCCTTCAGACTGCGAAAACAGCGGCATCATGTTGGCGGTATTGCCCTCAAACAGCGAGCCGGTGACGAACATTACCCCGACCAACAGAATGACACCAGTGACAATTTTCTGCAGCAGTGCCGCGGTACTCACGCCGAAGTAGTTGATGATCATCATGGCAATCGAGCCGCCCACGCCCACCGCAACCCAGGTGGCTTTGACTTCCCACCCGGCGATGGTCCAGAGGTGCCCCACTGCGTAATTTGGCGCCAAGTGCTCGACGACCGTCGGCAAGGCCACCGCCTCGAACGCCACCACGCTCAAATAGCCCAATATGATAGCCCAGGTACAGAAGAAAGAGGGCCAATGACCTAGCGCCCGGTAGCTATAGACATGCTCGCCGCCGACTTTGGGCATGGCCGAGGCCAGCTCCGCATAGGTCAGGCCGACGAGTACAATCGCTAACCCGCCGACAATAAAAGCTAGAATGGCACCGACGCTGCCGGCTGACTGAATCGCGGTACCGGTGAGGACAATCCAGCCCCAACCGATCATGGCACCAAATGCCAGGGCTAATACGTCACCGCGGGCCAGCACCCGGACGAGCTTGGCTTGTTCTGAAGAAGACGTTGTCATAGCACAGAGTCCTGCAAGTTATTGGAGGTTATCATCGGCGCTCTGAGGCGCAGTATCCGAATCCTGTCGAAAACAGTATAGCCGCACGCTAGCAGGCGGCAGACAGAACACGAATGGACCACTTCGGCTTTCGACTAGACCACTACTCTGATGCACAGAATAGGTGCAAACTATATCGGCGACGTTCGTCGCAAGGCTCGGTAATAGCCGCCGTAACGCACAACAGGAGACCTTCGACATGGACCACAAGGAGGCTTTGCACCACTTTGCACATCTGTATGCCCACCAGCCCCAGCAGCTAAGCAAGCAGGTACGCATTGAATTGGCGCTGCGTCAGGCGATCACCCGACAATGGCCCACCGGGCTTCGTCTACCCTCTCACCGTGCCCTGGCAAGCACCGTGGGTGTGGCCCGCCAAACCCTGGCCCAGGCCATCAAGACACTACTCGATGAACAATTGCTGAAAACGGCCCATGGTCAGGGAACCTGGACCAACAAGCCCGTGGCAACGGCGACCCAAGTGCCAACCCGCCTCCACCTTTCCGAGCGTGCCCAGCGCGTGTTGAATGACGCCGGGGCCAGCATGATTCAAAACGGGTCCTTCGTCCCTGGCATCCCCGATATCGCCCAGTTCCCGATGCGCAAGTGGCGTCAACTTTATGCGAGTGTGACGGTGCCGCAGAACGCTCTCCTGCTGTCTTACTCCACTGGCGGCTATGGCCCGCTAAAGCGAGCGATTCGAGACTTTCTGGCACGCTGGCGCAACGTTCACTGCGATACCGAACAAATCATTATCACTGACGGTACCCATAATGGCATTGAGCTATGCGCCATGGCGCTTGCAGACGTAGGGGATACCGTTGCCATTGAATCCCCCTGTTACTGGGGAGCGCGCAATGTGTTCAGCGCCGCGGGGCTTACGATTGAAATGCTGCCGTGGCGGCCTGGCGAGGGCCATCGGCTGCCCAGCACGCTAAATGCTAGCACCCTGGTCTATCTGACCGGTTCTCATCATTACCCGCTCAGCGTACCCACTAACGCTGAGCATAAACGCCACCTCTGCGATGCCTTATCGCCCACCTACGTGATTGAAGACGACTACGAGTTTAACCGCAACGATCACGCCAACCTGCTCTTCGACCCGCGTTCCGAGCACCACTTGCTGGTCGGTTCGTTTTCCAAGATGATGTTTCCTGGGCTGCGCCTGGGCTACCTGGTGGTACCCCGGCATCTGGCCGGGCCGATGAACCGCCTGCGCAGTGAACTTTTTCGCGAAGGCCGTATGCTGGATCAAGCCGTGCTGGCGCAGTTCATGTTTGACGGCGACCTGGATACCTGGTGCCACCGTATTCAACGCGACTACCTAGGCCGCCAGCAGGTGCTGCATGATCAGCTGCGCACCCTGCCACAGGTGCGCAGTGTTTCAATGCCAAGCAGCGCTATCAGTCTGTGCGTCGAGCTTGAGCCGGGCATCAATGATGTACAGATCGCCCAAGCATTATTAAAAGACCATTTGGTAGTGCGCCCCCTGAGCCCGGTATGCGCCAAGCACGACCCAAGGGTTGGCCTGGTGATGGGTGTGGGGATGCTCTCGGGAGAGACATTAGTGCGTGAAGCCCAACGATTGCGTCGCAGTTTAGAAACGTTGTTGCGCTAAGGCTGAAAAACGCGCCTGGTGATTTACCCACAGACTTTCCAACACTTACCCACAACCCGTTATCGACAATAATTTATTCACAAGGACGCTTTCATGCTTCGCCCTGTTGATGGTTTTCGCATAAATACATCGGCGCTACCAACGCTCCGCCTCTGGGTAGCACTCGCCTTGGTGCTGTTGCTCTCGGGCTGCGCCACCTTCGCGCCCAACCCGCCTCAGGATCAAAGCAATATCTGCGAAATTTTCCGCGAGCAGCCAACCTGGTACGACTACGCTCAGGAATCCCAGGAGCGGTGGGGGACGCCCATTGCCACGCAGATGTCGTTTATCCAGCAGGAGTCGTCATTTCGCAGCCATGTCCGTCCGGACCGCAAATACTACCTGGGCTTTATCCCAGGCCCGCGACCCTCCTCCGCCAAGGGTTACGCCCAGGCACAAGACCCGGTTTGGGGCGAATACGAGGATCAGGCCGGTAGCCTGTTTGCTCGCCGCACACACATGAAGCACGCCACCGACTTTATCGGCTGGTACAACCAGCGCACCCTGGAACAAACCGGTATTTCACTGAGCAATCCCGAACATCTTTATCTGGCCTATCACGAAGGCGCGGGCGGCTACCAACGCGGCAGCTACCGGGGCAAACCCGCCGTACAGAGAGCGGCAAGGCAGGTGGCCACGCGGGCCAGCCGCTACCAGTCGCAACTCAACAGCTGCGAGGCGGAATTCCAGTGCCGCAAGTTTTATCAGGTGTGGCCGTTCTGCCGCACAGATTAGCGGGTGCATTCCGGTGGTTGGCTCCTATACTGACCCTACCTGATACCGGAGGTCGCCATGGATTATCATCACTACCGCGAAGCCCTTGCCGAGACACTCGCCGAGAGTGAACTGCCCTTTGCACACGTCGAATATCAGGCGCGTCTGGACAAGGTGCGCCATGCGATGGCGAGCCGCGGGGTCGATGCGTTACTACTTACCGACCCCGCCGATATCAATTACCTGACCGGCTACCACACCTTTGAAGTCTCGGTGCATGCGTGTCTGGTGTGCACGCCAGAGCGCCTGGTGCTTCAAGTCGCCTCGATTGAAACCGGCGCAGCGGTTGTCACCGCACGGGTGGACGAGATCATTGGCTATCGCTGGGAAAACGCGGATGAAATTCTCACGCCCCTGGCCGACCTGCTTGCCAACTGCCAGCGCATCGGTATCGATGGCTGGAGCAGTGGGCTGCGCGTGGGCGTCATGCACGCCCTCGCCGAGGCGGTGGGCAAAGAACGTTTCTGTGAGGCGGGCGACCTGCTGGATGCGATCCGGATTGTGAAAAGCTCCGCCGAGCTCGACATGCTGCAGGAAAGTGCCCGCATCACCGCCGCCGGCTTGGAGGCCGCCATGCAGGTCATTCGCCCCGGCATGACCGACAACGACATTGCTGCCGTTGGCGCCAAAGCGCTGCTGGAGAACGGCAGCGAGTTTATGAGCCTGCAGCCGATTGTGACCAGTGGACACCGTATCGGCGTGATTCACGTCAATCACAAACGGCGCATTATTCAGCCTGATGAACCCGTCTTTCTGGAGTTCGGCGCCGCCTATCAGCGCTATACCGCCCCCATGATGCGCACGGCGGTCACCGGCACACCCAGTTTCGCGCTTTCCGCCACCCGTGACCTGTGCCGTTCGATGTTTGAGGCCTTGTGCGCCGCTATGCGCCCTGGCAACACCTTTGACGATGCCGCCCAGGCTGCCGATGCGCTGCTGGCACCCCAGCGCGACCAGCTGTTTTTCTCCGGCGTGTTTGGTTATGCCGTGGGCGCGCAGTTTCCGCCAAGCTGGGTGGAAGGCACGGGCTATATCGCCCAGGGGCAAAGGCGTCAGTTTGAGGCCAACATGGTCTTTCACCTGCCGCTTTGCCTGCGATTGCCGGGGCAATGGGGCGTCGGGCTGAGCGATACGGTGGTCGTCACCGAGCAGGGCGCCAAGCCACTGACCACTAACGACTGGCAGCTTTACCAGGCGGCGAATTCAGCCTGAAAGCGGCCCCTTATAGCCGCTGCATTGACAGGCTGATTGACTAGCGCTATCGTCATCCTTAAATGAGAACTACTATTTTTCGCATTTAACCATTGGCGACAGTGTTAGGTTATTACCATGAACAGCGAGCAGCGGCAGCTTCGCCACACCATCATGTTCCTGCGCACCTCGTTTGAAGCCGTCCAGCACTCCATTGCCGGACGCCTGGACGACCCGCTCCCCTGCTGGCTGGATACCGGCATGCTCTCGATGCTATCCCGCGAGCTCACCCACTGCTGCCAACAGGCAAAACCGTTGTTTGCCCCCGCCGTTACCGAACAACTATATATCGCCTCGCAGCAGTGCGAGCTGCTGCTAAGACAGTGCCCCGGGGTTCTCAGCAGCGCCGTCTGCCACCGCCAGCTAACCGCTATCATGCTGCCACTCTCCAGCGCGCTACAGCAGATTGATACGCCCGCCAAACGCCGCTGGCCCTGGCAGCGGGGATGACAAAAGCCCCACTATCCGCTCCATAGCCCCGCTTTGATTTTCAAAGTGGGGCTTTTTTTATTTTGAGGAAATAAGCTAGTAGGCACGGATCCCACAGATTCAACACAACTGTTGGCATTAGCTAGTAAACTGGTCTATTCTGTTCGCCACTACTCAATTACAGAGTTCAAAAGGAGTTTGTTTAATGGCTTACGAATCGCTTCTCGCTGCAACGCAGCTTGGCAGCCTGTCGGTCCCCAATCGGGTGATCATGGCGCCACTGACACGTGCGCGCACCCCAGACAGCGTGCCGGGCAAGATTCAGGAGGCTTATTACGGCCAGCGCGCCGGGGCCGGGCTGATTATCAGCGAAGCGACCAATATCTCGCCTACGGCACGCGGCTATGTGTATACCCCCGGCATCTGGACCGACGAGCAGGAAGCTGGCTGGAAAGGCGTGGTCGATGCGGTGCACGCCAAAGGCGGCCGTATGGCATTGCAACTATGGCACGTTGGGCGCGTTTCCCACGAAATGGTTCAGCCCAATGGCCAGCAACCGGTCGCGCCCAGCGCGCTGAAGGGTGAAGGTGCCCAATGTTTCGTTGAGTTTGAAGACGGCACCGCCGGTCAGCACCCCACCAGCACGCCCCGCGCGCTGGAAACCGACGAGCTCCCGGGTATCGTCGAAGACTATCGCCAGGCGGCTGAGCGCGCCAAGCGGGCTGGCTTTGACATGGTCGAGGTCCACGCGGCCAACGCCTACCTGTTGAACCAGTTCCTGGCCACCGGCACCAATAAGCGTACCGACCAGTATGGCGGCTCGCTGGAAAACCGGGCGCGCTTCCCGCTGGAAGTGGTCGACGCCGTCATCGACGTTTACGGGGCCGACCGGGTCGGCATTCGCATGACGCCCTTTATCGAGCTGTTTGGCCTGACCGACGATGAGCCTGAAGCCATGGCGTTCTACATGGCCGATCAGCTTTCCAAGCGCGGCCTGGCTTACCTGCACCTGAACGAGCCCAACTGGGCCGGGGGCGACATTCAGTTCCCTGCTGGCTTCCGCGAGCAGATGCGCGAGCGCTTCAGCGGTCGTCTGATTTACTGCGGTAACTACGATGCCGCGCATGCCGAAGCGCGCATCAGCGAAAACACCACCGATGCCGTGGCCTTTGGCCGTCCTTACATTGCCAATCCGGATCTGCCCGAACGCTTCCGTGTGAACGCCACTCTCACCGAGCCCGACCACGAGACCTTCTACGGCGGTGACGAGAAAGGCTACACCGACTACCCGTTCATGAATAATGGTTACGACCGCATGGACTAAGTAGCGGCCTTAAAAAAAGCCGCTTAATAATGAAAAGCATCACTTCGGTGGTGCTTTTTTTGTGTCTAACGATGGCAAAACGCTGCTAGGCTGTTGATTCTTACGTTTGAAACACAGGTGATGAATGCTCCCTTCGCTATTCGCTTTACTGATATCGCTGGCTCTGGTGGGCATTGCCGCCAGCACCGGGGCACGGTTCAGGCCCGATAGCTGGTACCGCGAGCTCAACAAACCCGCCTGGACACCGCCGGATATCGCGTTTCCCATTGCCTGGGGCATTCTTTACCTTTTGATGGCGATTGCCGCGTGGCGAATCTACATGGCAGACGACTCGGCCTGGCGCACCGCTGGCTTGACCGTTTATGCCCTCCAACTGATGGCAAATGCCGCCTGGTCGTGGCTGTTTTTTGGCCGTAAGCAAATAGCCGCCGCACTTGGCGATATCGCACTACTACTGATGCTGATCATGCTTGCCATCTTTGTTTTTGCTAAGGTAAGCGCATTAGCAGCGTGGTTAATGGTGCCCTATGCCCTTTGGGTGGCGCTGGCACTTTGCCTCAATGCGACCATTTGGCGACGCAATTAACCCGCAATTAGCGCGTAAAAGGATAAAAACACCATGGAGACAATACCCATAGTCACCCTACTGGCAATCGGCTCTATCGTATTAGCGCTAACCGCCCTGGCGCTGTTCATTTATGTCATGCGGCAGCGTCGTCAACCGCCGATAAACACTGCCGCTTCCACGGAGGAACGCCCCTCCCATGAAGCCACTTCACCGCCACCGCCCGAGGAAACATCCTCCTCATCGGCAAAGCACTCCGGCAAAGTGGCCCAGCACTCGCTGTTCGTGATTTTTTCGAAACCCGATGAGCATACCGATCAGCGCCTTGCCGAGTGGCTGCGCGAAAAGGAGGCGACGTTCGACCCGATCAAGAAGGTCTTTCACATCGCCGGCGAGCAACCCACGAACCCCATCACTATCGCCAATGCGTTTCCGCCCGGGGAAATGCCCGACCTGCTACGCAATGAAACCCACGAGCCGATCAAGGGCATCAGCCTGTTGGTGAAACCACCGCTGCGCAAGCGCCGCAATCAACAGATGCATGTCTATGTGGCACTGGCCAAAGAAATGCAGACGCTGTTTACCGGCGATATGCTGGATGGCGACCGTGAACCTGCCACCGACGCCACCTTCGAACGCATTATTGGCTAGCGCCTGCCGAGCGGATCAGGCAACGCCCTGGCTGCGCAAATAATCGTCATAGCTGCCGCTGAAGTCGACGATGCCCTCCGGCTGCATATCGATAATGCGCGTGGCCAGCGACGATACGAACTCGCGGTCATGGCTGACGAACAGCAGGGTCCCCGGGTAGTTTTCCAGGCCCAGGTTCAGCGCCTCGATGGACTCCATGTCCAGGTGGTTGGTCGGCTCATCCATCAGCAGTACATTGGGCTGAGTGAGGATTAACTTACCGAACAGCATGCGCCCTTGCTCGCCGCCGGAAATCACCTTGACCGATTTATCGATGTCGTCGCTGGAAAACAGCATCCGCCCGAGCGCGCCGCGCACCACCTGCTCCCCCCCCTGTGTCCACTGGCCCATCCATTCAAACAGGGTGGCATCCACGGCAAAATCGTCGGTATGGTCCTGAGCAAACACGCCAAGCTCGGCGGCTTCGGTCCACTTCACTTCCCCAGCATCCGGGTGCAACTCGCCGACAAGGGTTTTCAGCAGGGTCGTCTTGCCAATGCCATTGGGCCCGATGATGGCGATCCGCTCGCCAGCTTCAACGGTCATCGACAGGCGCTCGAACAGCGGCGTCTCGCCGTTATAGCCTTTGCTGATATTGTCAACATTCACCGCGTTACGGTGGATCTTCTTATTCTGGTCAAAGCGGATAAAGGGGCTAACCCGGCTTGAAGGCTTGATATCTTCCAGCTTGATCTTGTCGATCTGGCGCGCCCGCGAGGTGGCCTGCTTGGCTTTCGAGGCGTTGGCCGAGAAGCGGCTGACAAACTGTTGCAGCTCGGCAATCTGGGCCTTTTTCTTGGCATTGTCCGAGTGCTGACGCTCGCGCGCAGCCGTCGCCGCGGTCATGTAGTCGTCGTAGTTACCCGGGAAGAGGGTGATTTCCCCGTAATCCAGGTCCGCCATGTGGGTGCACACGCTATTCAGGAAGTGGCGGTCGTGGGAGATGATCACCATGGTGCTGTTGCGCGCCTTGAGCATGTCCTCCAGCCAGCGGATGGTATTGATATCCAGGTGGTTGGTAGGTTCGTCGAGGAGCAGGACATCGGGGTCCGAAAACAGTGCCTGAGCCAGCAGCACGCGCAGTTTCCAGCCGGGCGACACCTCACTCATCGGGCCGGTATGCTGTTCGATGGGAATGCCCAGCCCAAGGAGCAGCTCGCCCGCGCGGGCTTCGGCGGTATAACCATCCAGTTCGGCAAAGCGCACTTCCAGATCTGCCACCGCCATGCCGTCTTCTTCACTCATTTCCGCCAGGGAATAGATCCGCTCGCGCTCGGCGGTGACCGACCAAAGCTCGTCGTTGCCCATGATCACGGTGTCGATGACGCGCTCGTTTTCAAACGCAAACTGGTCCTGACGCAGCTTGCCCAGCCGCGTGCTGCTATCCAGCATCACCTGGCCGGACGTCGGTTCGAGCTCGCCGCCCAGAATCTTCATGAAGGTGGATTTGCCGCAGCCATTGGCGCCAATCAGGCCGTAGCGATTGCCGTTGTTAAACTTGACGGAGACGTTTTCAAACAGGGGCTTGGCCCCGAACTGCATGGTGATATTAGCGGTTGCGATCAAGATCTGGGCCCTGGGTATGTAGAGTGCGCATCGAAAGGCCCGCGATTCTACGCGCTCTTGAGCCCTGTTACACCCATCGCCTAGTGTGCCGCGTCGCCGGGGGCCGACAACGCCAGCAGAAAGCGTTCGCCATCAAGCGCTTGGCGCAGGCGTGTGTGCAGGATATCGACGATGCCCGGATGCTCACCTACCAGCTTGGTGGAGACAACACTCAACCCTGGGTGACGCTGTTCAGCCGCCGCGCAAATCTCGGCAATATCGCCGCCTTCCCCCGCGTGGCGCCCGGGTGACAGAAACAGCATTGCCAGGATCACCGGCCCGGCGTGAAATTCGGATCTATCCAGCAGATTTTCCAGCAGCGGTTCGTTAAAGCGGTACTCATCGTCCTCGCGGCGTTCCATAGAGGCGGCGACAACGCTGGCTGCTTCATCGCCCAGCAGCACACTCAGTTGGCCTGCCAGGCGGTTGCGCACGGCGGTGACCTCAGGGATCGGGCTGCCATGATCCACCAGCGCGACCCTCGGCGTTTGGCCTGATGCGGATTGCTCACGAACGTTGTCGGCCAACAGCTCGGCAAGGCGCAGGTCGTTATCGCCCAGTTCATCGACCAGCGGCTGGGCCACGCGCACATTAACGTTAGGAAAACGCTCCTGCATGGCGGCCATCCGCTCCGGCAGGTAACCGGTCAGCGCCTTGCTTGGGCCGAAAAAGAACGGCAGCACGATAATCTCGTCAGCGCCCTGCTCAGCCGCCCGCTCGGCAGCGGGGCCCAGCGTTATCGCGGGGATGCCGTCCACCTCTTCAGCGGGGATCTTGTTGGAGTGGAGGAGCGAGGCTGCCTGCACGGTCTCGCCCATGAGCTCGCTGAGAGATGCCGCCACACGCCGCAAGTTATGCGTTGCCTGGGGCCTTAGGGAGCCGTTATCCACCAGAAAGATTGCACGCATGCCTGCCTCCTTTTGCATTACTATTTTTTCATTACTATTCGCCGGTACGTTCAAGCACATCCGCCGCCGCTCGATGAAGCTGGGCGTGGCGCTCTGCCAACGTGACGATATCACGATCATAGCCACCACCGATCACCGCCGCGACGGGAATGTCAGCTTCGCGGCAGCATGCCAGTACATAGGCATCCCGTTGATACAGCCCTTCGTCACTCAGCGCTAGATAGCCCAGGCGGTCATCACGATGGACATCCACACCGGCGTCATAAAGCACCACATCGGGCTGATAGGCCGCCAGCAGCCCAGGTAATCGCGATGCCAGCACTGCCAGATAGGCATCGTCTTCCATGCCATTGGCAAGGGCGATATCCAGGTCGCTTTTCGCCTTGCGGGCGGGAAAGTTGCGCCCGGCATGCATTGAAAACGTAAAGACGCCGGGCACGCCAGCGAAGAGGCGCGCCGTGCCATCCCCCTGGTGAACATCACAATCGACGATCAACACCCGCTCGACCCAGCCTTGCGCCAGGGCGTGAGCCGCCGCAACGGCAAGGTCATTAATCAAGCAATAACCGCTTGCTGCATCAGCATGGGCGTGATGGGTGCCACCGGCTGAGTTGCAGGCAAGTCCTGATGCCAAAGCGACTTCTAACGACAGCAGCGTACCACCGGTTTCCAACCTTACCCGTTCGACCAGGGCGTCAGACCAAACAAAGCCACTACGGCGCTGAGCGGCACGATCAAGCGTACCGTTCAGAAAAGCGTCAAGGTAAGCCCGCGTATGCACGCGCGACAAAGCGCCGATGCTGGCAGGCCGAGGGGTCAGCCACTCGACTGGCGTCGCCATCGTCTGCTCCCCAAGCTGTTGGCGAAGGACGCGAAACTTCTCCATTGGAAAGGGGTGGTTAGCTGGTAAATCAATCGTATAACCGGGATGATGGACGATCGTTAACGCCATTGCGCGCTGCCACTCAGGTGATCGGGGTAGATGCTTTATGTTGCTTGATACCACTGCCTTAAACCAGCAAAGAAACTTTTTCGATGAGCATGCCGACCTGTGGCTGTTTGGCTACGGCTCATTGATCTGGAAAGCTGATTTTGACTACCTGGAGCGCCAGCCCGCCTACATTACCGGCTGGGCGCGACGCTTCTGGCAGGCCTCCCACGACCATCGCGGCACCCCTGAAGCCCCGGGGCGTGTGGCGACACTGATCCGCTCGCCAGGTGCGGTGTGCCACGGCATGGCCTACCGCATTACGCCCGATGTGCTCGGGCCGCTGGATGTGCGCGAGAAAAACGGCTACCTGCGGGAAAAAGTGCCGCTGACCTTCCTTGACCACAATGGCCATGATGCCGGCAGGAGCGAGGGGCTGATTTATCTGGCAAGCGAGGACAATCCGGCGTTTCTTGGCGAGGCACCGCTTGCGGATATTGCCCGCCAGATCAATCAGGCCCATGGCCCCAGCGGCCCCAATCGTGAGTATCTTTTGAACCTTGCCCACGCTCTGCGCGAGCTGGGGGTGGATGACGCGCATATTTTCGCGCTGGAGAAGCAACTGGGGTAACCCTCGGGCTACCCGGTGACATATTCACATCATCAGCCACGCCAGGATAAACAGTCCCAGCAGGGTTCGGATGATACCGCCGATGATCGAACCGCGGAAAAAGGCCCTCAATCCTCCCCACAGAATGAGCACGCCGATGATCAGCACCACGATGCTGAAGAACGAATCGCTGATGCCCAGCGAGCGCGTCAGGCCATCGATAAACTCATCGAACGCGCCGAAGAGATTGGTAAAAATACCCAGTAGAAACTCGACGACGCCACGAATCACTTCACCGATCGTTTCGCCAACATCATCAAAAAATCCGTTTGCTTGCATGACTCATATCCATGTTGAAAGGAGCGACGCCCTATTGTCAGTGAAGTCTTGCGCTAGCGCAAAGCGAGGGGTCAAAACGGTGGTGTTTGCATAATGGGCGCATCGCGCTAAAGTTGACCAAACAACCGTTTAAAAATTGCCGCTTCATTATTGGCCCTCTAACACAATAAGAGGTGGTCACCATGCCGTCACACTTCCCCCTCGCTGATAAGCTACAAGCCAGCACCCATCAGGTGGAAAACCAGCCACCGTCGCTGGAAAACGTCAATAGCTACACAACCGATCGCGCGCTTCAGGAAGGCGTCAAGCGCGAAGGCGGCACTGACGACACGGCTCTCAAAACGTTTGGTCAGTGGGCAGGCTCGTCCGACGCCATCGCCCTGGGGTTTGACGCCAACCGCCACTCACCACAGTTGGTGACCCATGACCGGCAGGGCCATCGGGTCGATTTGATTGAGTTTCACCCGGCCTATCACCAGCTTATGAAAACAGCGGTGGAGCACGGTCTGCACGCCAGCCCCTGGCGAAACCCGGGGCCGGGTGCGCACGTTACACGCGCCGCCAACTACTACCTGAACACCCAGGTGGAAGCAGCACACGGCTGCCCGATCACCATGACGTTCGCAGCCCTGCCTGCGTTACGCCATCAGCCCAATCTGCTTGAGAGCTGGGGCGATAAAATCACCGCGCCCCACTACGACCCGCGCAACCTGCCCTATTTCGAAAAACAGGGTGTCACCCTGGGTATGGCAATGACCGAGAAGCAGGGTGGCTCCGATGTGCGCCTGAACACCACCCGCGCCTACCCGATTGATCAAGGCGGTCCGGGCGAGGCCTATGAACTGGTCGGCCATAAATGGTTTGTCTCGGCGCCGATGTGCGACGCTTTTCTGGTGCTCGCCCAGGCACCCGGCGGCTTGAGCTGTTTTCTGCTGCCGCGCTGGCGACCCGACGGCACTAAAAATCCGCTGCATATCCAGCAACTCAAACGCAAAATGGGCAACGTGGCGAACGCTTCCAGCGAAACCGAACTACGCGGCGCCTTTGCCTGGATGGTGGGCGACGAGGGACGCGGCGTGCGTACCATCATCGAGATGGTGGCCATGACCCGCTACGACTGCATGATTGGCTCCGCGGCTGGCATGCGCCAGGCCACCGCCCAGGCGATTCACCACGCCATCCATCGTCATGCCTTCGGGGCACGTTTGAGCGAACAGCCACTGATGCAGAACGTGCTCGCCGACCTGGCCATCGAGAGTGAAGCCGCGACCACCCTGATGCTGCGCATGGCCCGAGCCATGGACCAGCAAGACGATGAGCACGAACGCCTGCTTGCGAGAATCGCCACGCCGGTTGGCAAGTACTGGATCTGCAAGCGCACGCCCCATCATGCCTATGAAGCGATGGAGGTGATTGGCGGTAGCGGTGTCATGGAAACCCATGTGATGCCGCGCCTGTTCCGCGAATCGCCGGTTAACGCCATCTGGGAAGGCAGCGGTAACGTCCAGTGCCTGGATATCCTGCGCGCGATTGAAAAGCAGCCCGAGGTGCTCGACGCCTATTTTGCGGAACTCGCCAAGGCAAAAGGCGCTGATGTACATCTGGACCGCTTTATTCACCAGTTACAGCGGGAACTGCAGGATACCCAAGCGCTCCAGTACCGCGCCCGCCAGTTGACGGACGGTATGGCCCTGGCGTTGCAGGGCGCCCTGCTGGTACAGCACGCCCCGGCTTGTGTGGCCGATGCGTTCTGCGCCGGACGGCTAGCTGAACACAACGGCCTCAGTACCGGCACGCTACCTACCGGGCTTGATTGCGCGGCGATCATTGCGCGGGCCCAGCCAGCAGAGTAATTCTGTTGATACAGGCCCCGTGGAATCAGCGTTCACGACTTTGGTCGACTTCCATCGCGAAGCTGATAACGTTAAAAACCATCACGATTAAACAATAATCAGGTAATAGCGGGAGAGCTTGGCGCATCTCACAAGGATGACGCCAGCGCCGAAGGAGCAACAACCCCGGAAACTCTCAGGCAACCGGACCGCTATGACCCTCACTTTCCGAAGAGCGGCTGATGACTGCGTCACTCAGCCCACCGAAGGAGCAAGCGCGCCCCACAGGGCACGCGAATCTCTCAGGTTCCATGACGGAAGGGGTACGCCCAGCAGCCATTACGCCGTTAGGTGGGATTCCCGACGCTCATGAAAACCGGAGAGACTTATGCAACGCATTGCCGTTATCGGTGGTGGTATCACCGGCATTACCAGCGCCTACGCCCTGGCCAAACGTGGCTATGAGGTCACTGTCTTTGAAAAGCATCGCTATGCCGCGATGGAAACGTCGTTTGCCAACGGCGGTCAGCTGTCAGCCTCTAACGCCGAGGTGTGGAACCACTGGCCAACAGTGATCAAGGGCCTGCGCTGGATGCTCAGAAACGACGCGCCGCTATTGGTCAATCCCCGCCCGAGCTGGCACAAGCTCAGCTGGTTTGGCGAATTTATTGCCGCGATTCCCAAGTACGCCGCCAACACCACCGAGACCGCACGGCTGGCCATTGCCGCCCGCGAACACCTGTTTCAGTGGGCGAAAGACGAGCAGATCGATTTCGACTTAAAGCAGAAAGGCATTCTGCATATCTACCGTGATAAAGCGGGCTATGACCACGCCGCCAAGGTCTCCCAGCTGCTCAGCCAAGGTGGCCTGGAGCGCCAGCCGGTGACGCCCGAGGAAATGCGTGCCATCGAACCCACCCTGGCGGGCAACTACTATGGCGGTTTCTTCACCGAAAGCGACGCCACCGGCGATATTCACAAGTTTACCCACGGCCTGGCGCAAGCCGCCGAACGTCGCGGTGTAACGCTGAAATATGGCCATAGCGTGCAGGACATCGGCGCGGACGAACAGCACGCCTGGATCACCGCCTCTCTTGAAGGCGAGGCTGACGGCGAACCGGTGCGCGAAACCTTTGATAGCGTGGTGGTATGCGCCGGGGTGGGCAGCCGTGCCTTGGCCGCCAAGCTTGGCGACCGGGTCAATATCTACCCGGTCAAAGGCTATTCGATTACCGTGCAGCTCGATGATGCTGCCTCCCAACAGGCTGCGCCTACGGTCAGCCTGTTGGATGATGAAACCAAGCTGGTCACCAGCCGCCTTGGGGATGAACGCTTCCGCATCGCCGGTACCGCCGAGTTCAACGGCTTCAATCGCGATATCCGCGACAACCGCATCCGCCCGCTGATTCGCTGGGTGGAAGAATGCTTCCCCGGGGTCAGCACCCGCCGCGTGATACCCTGGGCGGGCCTGCGCCCGATGCTCCCCAACATGCTGCCCAAGGTCGGCCCCGGCAAACTGCCCACGGTGTTCTACAACACCGGCCACGGCCACCTGGGCTGGACGCTCTCTGCCATTACCGCTGATATGCTGGCGGATGCAGTGGAGGCGAAAAACGCACAAGGCGAGCGATCTACCCAACCACTCGCTTAGCCTGATCTGCACCCATTGCACTTGCCAAGCGGTCATCCGTTAATATGGATGTCACCTTATGGTCAGGTGTCTTTATGCTTAATCAACGTGCATTAACTTACCTCAATGAAGTCATTCGCCGCGGCTCGCTAAGGCGCGCTGCGGCCCATCTGAATGTCGACGCCTCCGCCGTTAGCCGCCAATTAAAAGCACTTGAAGAAGAATTGGATACCCAGCTATGCGAACGACACGGCCGCGGCATGCGTGCAACCGCAGCCGGTCAGTTGCTGGTGCATCACTTTCACGCCCAGCGGGCCTCTGAGGAGGCCGTACTCTCCCAACTCATGGCACTTCAGGGCCTAGCGAAAGGCGAAGTACGTATCGCCGTTGGGGAAGGGTTTATCGCCGATCTGATCACCGCGCCGCTAGGCACGTTCATGTCGGCGTTTGCGGGTATTAATGTCGAAGTGCGCATGGCGGGCGTCAATGAAGCGATGTCGCTACTCAAAGACCGTGAAGTGGATATCGCGCTACTTTATGCACCGCCGGTGGACCCGCAGCTTTACTGCCATGTGGAAACGCGTCAGCCACTCGATGTCATTGTTCCCCCCAATCACCCCCTCATTGAGCTGAAGCGGCCCGTGACGCTGCATGACTTAAAGGATTGGCCGCTGGCATTAATGGACAACCCATTCGGCATGCGGCAAATGGTCAATATGGTGGCTCACCAGGAGCGTATCCATCTCGAAGCGCGCCTGCACACCAACTCTGTATCTGTGTTGAAGAATTTCGTTCGTTCAGGCATTGGCGTTACGTTTATGCCGGAAATCACCGTCATCGATGAAATAAAGCGTGGCGAAATTTGCACGCTACCCATGCGCTACCCGGTGATGAACGGTACCCGTGCGCAGATCGTTAGCTTAAAGGGGCAGGAACTCCCTGTGGCTTCCACGGCCTGTATCGATCATTTACACAAAGGCATGCGCTTTTTCTCGGCCGATGCGCCTCGACTGTTGCAATAAAGTCCACACTAAAGGTCTTGCATAGTCAACGCCTCAATACATAGTCTTCCTGTAGGCAGCACCTATAAAGCTAATAGCGCTCACTCAGCACCCTACAGCTCACGACAATAAACCAGGAGACTGACTATGTTGACTCACCCAGTGTTGACCCAACGCTTTTCACCCAAGCGGCTCATCTCGGCTTGCCTGATTGGCTCTGCCCTGATGGCTGGCAATGCCGTCGCCGAGACCACGATAAATTTGGGCTACAACGGCGCCCCCGACCCCGACAAGAATGCTGTACACGTCTTTGCCACTAACCTTAAGGAACTGGTCGAGGAAAAAACCGACAACCAGATTCAATTAGAGCTATATCCCAATAGCTCACTGGGCGAAGAGCAGGAGCGCATGGAGCAGACCATGAGCACGCCCATGCTCAACGTGGCGTCCTTTGCGGGTGTCTCGCCTCTCGTCGATGAAATTTTCGTCAGTGCGATTCCGTTTCTGTTCGACGATTTTGCAGCGGCCCGTACCTTCTTTGATGAAGGGGAGTACTGGCAGGAAGTCAGTGCGGCGCTGAAGGAGCGCGCCGGTATCGATATGCTGACAGTCGTCGAGGAAGGCGGCTTTTTAGCCTTTACCAATGACGAGAAGCCTATCAGTCACCCTGACGACTTCGAAGGTCTCCGCTTGCGGGCCATGGACCCAAGCCAGGTTGCGCTCTATGAGGCCTTCGGTGCATCGGGTACGCCGATTCCCTGGACTGAAACCTACATGGCACTGCGCACCGGGGTAGCGGACGGCCAGATGAACCCGCCGATGTATATCATCCTGGGCAGCCTTTACGAAGTACAGGACTACCTGACGCTTGCCAACATCCAGTATTCGAATCAGTTCCTGGTGGGCAACAGCGAAATGATAGCCGGTTGGGATGACGAGCTTCGTGATGCCTTTCAGGAAGCCGTCGCCGAAGCGAACCAGAATGCCCGCGAGCACAACGAGGAGCAGGTCGACTCACGGATTGCCTACCTGGAAGAACAGGGTATGGAAGTGATTCGCCCTTCTGAAGAGGAGCTCACCGCTTTCCGCGAAATCGGCCAGCCTGCTTACCTTGAATGGCTCGAAGAGCGTGATATCGACCAACGCTGGATCGATATGGCGCTGGAAGATGCGGGTATGAGCGACCTGCTCGACTAACGGTTTCTGTCGCCGTGGCAATAACGGGGGCTGGTACTTTACCGGCCCTCTATTTTTTCACTTCACATTTCTGAATTTCATAGAAGGCTGCCATGTTCAAAACGCTTCGGCTCCGTCTTCTGACGATCAGCCGTCCGATCACCCTTACCCTGGCAGGAGCGCTGTTATCTCTTAATGTGGCGGCCATTCTTTATGGTGTTTTCGCCCGCTACGTTGCCGGTGGTGCCCCTATCTGGACGGATGAGCTATCGCGCTTCCTGATCATCGCCACCGTGATGCTCGCGGCAGGCGCCGTCTGGTCGGAAGGCGGACATATGCGCGTCGGGCTGCTGGAGAAGCTACTGCCAGCCCCCTTCGCTCGCCTGCTCAATGTGTACCAGTGGCTACTTACCCTGTTGATTGCAGCGGGCGGCGCATGGGTTAGCTATCGCTATGCATTGTCGGTCAGCATGTTTACCACGTCCGGGCTTGGCATCAGTCGCACGGTGCCCCTCCTCTCGCTACCGCTTGGCTTCCTACTACTGGCTTGGCATGTGCTTCTCTATGGTCCCGCGCCCCTCAAGACCGTCGAGGACACTCTATGAAGACCGTTGAGGGCTCTCTATGAAGACTGTTGAGGACTCCCTATGACTTTGACCATGCTGGCCGTTTTCCTGGGCCACGTATTACTGGGGCTGCCACTGTTTATTGCGTTGTTGACCACCGCGTTTGTGGGGTTTTTATTCGTCGACTTTTCGATGATTCCACGCATGATGCCCCAGCAATTCTTCGGTGGTATCAATGTGTTCTCACTGATGGCCATTCCGTTATTTATACTGGCTGGCAACCTGATGAACGTCAGTGGCTTAACCGAGCGCCTGATGGGCTTCGCCCGCCTGATAGTTGGCCACTTGCGGGGCGGTATGGGTCACGTCAACGTAGTTTCGAGCGTTTTCTTTGCAGGCGTTAATGGTTCTGCCGTGGCCGATACCTCGGCGCTTGGTTCGCTGCTGGTACCCGCCATGGAGAAAGAGGGCTACTCAAGGGCCTTTGCCGCCGGTTTGACCGCGGGCAGCTCGCTGATTGGCCCGATTATTCCGCCCAGTATCTTCATGATTCTTTACGCCTCGCTGACGAATACGTCAGTCGGTGATCTCTTTCTGGCGGGCGTCGTGCCCGGGCTGTTGCTGGGTATTGCCTTTATGGGCATGAACGCCTGGTATGCCTGGCGCCACCGATTACCCAAAAGCGCTCAACTTCCCTCATTGGGTCAGCTTGGCTTGGCGTTCATGGCGGCTCTGCCTGCACTCATTGCTCCCTTCATTATCGTTGCCGGCATTGTGCTGGGCTTTGTTACGCCTACAGAATCGGGCGCGTTGACAGCGCTGTATGTCGCCTTATGTGGTGTCGTGCTGGGTGGGTTACGGCTCAAGGAATGCTGGAAAGCCATTTTGGATACGGCGCGCCTGACCTCTGCCATTTTCCTGATCATGGCTGCCTCAGCCACGATTAGCTGGCTGCTTTCCTATGCTCAGGTGCCGGAACAGTTTGTGTCACTGTTATCCCCCTATGTGGATAATAGTGTCGTTATTTTATTACTGCTCAGTGCCATCACCTTTGTCACCGGGATGTTCATGGAGGAGGTATCGGCGTTGATGCTACTGACGCCCATCTTCGCGCCGGTCGCCATGATGGCGGGTATCGACCCTATCCATCTGGGTATCATCATCACGCTGAACATCACCATTGCGCTGATCACGCCACCACTGGGCGCATGCGTATTCGTGGCGGCTGCGGTTAGTCGTCTTGAAATTGTATCGCTATTCAGAACCATTTGGCCCTTTGTGCTGACAGCAATTGCGGTACTTATTTTATTGATTCTCTTCCCACCGCTGACGCTGTGGCTACCTACTCTGCTTGGATAACCCGCTTGGATAAGACGATGCCTTTGAACACACTATTGAAGGCCTTGCCGCCTGTACCCAGCTACCCAGCCCCCTGCTGGGAACAGCTGCGCCGCGTACCCATTGACGATAACGGTGAGCATTTGATGCCGATGAGCCTTGCACCCGCACCGATCAGCGTTTTTCCCGCCTATGCTCGGCTTGGCATTCCGGGTGCGATACCGGAATGTTTCGTTCGTGAGGGAGTTTATCGGGCACTACTCGCGGCAGCACGCAGCTTGCCCGATGGCATCGGTTTAATCGTACTTGACGGCTGGCGTCCATGGCGGGTGCAGCAGTATCTGTTCGACACCCTGCACGAAGCCATCCACCACCACCAGCCCGACCTCGGTGAAGCAGAGTTACTGGAGCGTACCAGGGAGTTTGTCTCGGTACCCAGCCGTGACCCGCTCGCCCCCAGCCCGCACCTGACGGGCGGGGCTGTCGACGTCACGCTATGTGATGCCGATGGCCTACCGCTGGATATGGGCACCCTGTTTGACGAGGCATTACCGGCCTCTCATAGCGACTATTTCGAGCATCTGGAATCGCTGACCTCTCAGCAACGTAAAGCACGGGATCATCGCCGCCTGCTGTATCACATCATGAGCGAGCATGGCTTCACCAACCTGCCCAGCGAGTGGTGGCACTTCGATTATGGCGATCAATTATGGGCCTACTACGGACAACATGGTCATGCGCATTATGGGGCTGCCGAGTTGGATACCATTGAGAACCGCTGGCGCAGGCAGTTGGGGTAAGGCTCAACCCAGCACCAGATTAAGTGAATTCACACCGCTGGTGCCTCAAGCTCCAGAAAGCGCCGCACCCGATCGGTTTTAGGGTTCTCAAAGAACTCGCTGGGGTGGGATTTTTCGATAATGATGCCTTTATTGAGGAACACCACCTGGTCAGAGACTGCCCTGGCAAACTCCATTTCGTGGGTTACCAGCACCATGGTGTAGCCTTCTTTGGAGAGGTCTTTGATAACCCCTAGCACCTCGCCCACCAGTTCGGGATCGAGAGCTGAAGTGGGCTCGTCAAACAGCATGACCCTGGGCTGCATGGCAAGCGCCCGAGCAATCGCGACCCGCTGCTTCTGCCCGCCCGATAGCGTATAGGGGTACTGTTCGCGCTTGTCGGCCATACCGACTTTTTCGAGCAGCGCCATGGCCCGCTCTTCTGCCTCGGCTTTACTCAAGCCCTGAACGTGAATAGGCGCCTCGGTGACATTGCGCAATACATTGAGGTGGGGCCAGAGGTTAAAGCCCTGGAACACCATGCCCAGGCGCGCGCGCATGCCTGCCAACTCACGGCGCGACATTGATTTGCCGGTATCACTCACGCCGATACGGTCGCCGTCGATACGAATGTCGCCGCGGTCGGGGTGCTCAAGCCAGTTAATGCAGCGTAACAGGGTCGATTTACCCGAACCCGATGAGCCCAAAATACTCACCACCTCACCGGGCTGCACTTCCAGCGATACATCCCGCAGCACCTCAATGCCATCGAAGCTTTTGGAAAGATTACGAATACTCACAGCGGCGGTCTCAGGCATTTTCGAATCCTCGCTTGGCGCCAAAACGGCCAATCATTTTGATAAACAGTTCTAAACCAATACTGATGAGCCAATAGAAGCCGATCACCACAATGAACGCTTCCATGGGAATGAAGTAGGTGCTCGACAGGCTACTCGCCGCCGCGGTGAGTTCGCGTACGGTGATAATGACCAGAAAAGCGGTGTCCTTGAGCAGGATAATCAGTTGATTGCCCAACAGGCCGCGGGTTTTCAAAATCAGCTGCGGCAGGATAATGCGCATAAACATTTGCGGCTGCGAAAACCCTTGGGCGATGGCGGCCTCTACTTGCCCTTGAGCAAAAGTGGCACGGCAGCCGCGCAGAATCTCGGCAAAATAAGCGCCGTGGTAAATCACCAGGGCAACCATCCCAGCCGTCCAGGCGCTCATACGAATGCCTGCGCTGGGTAAACCGTAATAGAGCAGATAAGCCAATATCAAAAACGGCAGCATGCGCATGCCATCAATAAAGATCCGCAGCGGAATCTTCAAACGCGGTCGAGAGCCTTCCAACAAGAACACCATGCCGCTGCCCATTAAAAAAGCTAACACGGCGGATAAGCCAAACAGTTTTAAGGTGTTATAAAAACCACTTAAAAACACATCGTATGACGACCAAAGAATGTCCCAATTGCTCATAGAGGTTCCCTAAACGGCCAGTCGGCTGGCTTTACGCTCGGCGACGCGTTGAAACCACACCAACAGACTGATAATCAGCATATACAGCGCCGCCGCCGCTAAAATGGGTGGCAGTGGGTCGTAGGTCACCGCTGAAATACGGTTGGTCACACGGGTCAGGTCGACCACGCCGATGACGGCAATGGCAGGGCTGCCTTTGATCAGAAACGACATCTCGTTGACCAGGCCCGGCAGGCTGGTAATGGTAATTTGCGGCAGCATAATGCGGCGGAAATAGACCCATGGGGTCATGCCAATCGCCAGTGCGGCTTCACGCTGCTCTTTGGAGAAGTTGTTGAATGCAGAGCGCCAAATTTCGGCGTTAAAGGCAGTGGTATTGAGGGTTAGCGCAATGATACCGGCCACATTGCGGTTGAGGTTAACGCCCATGGTCGGCGCGGTTAGGAAGATAAACAGCACCAGCGTCACCAGCGGTGTTGCCCGCGCCAGGCTGATGTAGACGCCTAGCAGTTGGTGCAGAACGGGAATTTTTGCCACTCGAAGCAACGCAATCAACAGCCCCATCACCACACCGATGGCAATGGATATGCCGGAGATCCACAGCGTGGTCCAGGCACCCTGAATAAGAAGCCCCCATGCGCTACTGTCCATGCTCACTCACCCCTGATTCGCTTGATTGGATAACAGCCGCCCGGCTGATACGCCCAGGCGGCTGGCGAAGGTGATGGCTTACATACCGGCCATTTCGTGGAACTCTTCCACTGAGGTGATCGGTGTTGTCGGCAGGTCGTCGAAGGACTCACCAAACCATTTTTCCTGTAGCTCGGCCAAGCGGCCAGAATCGCGCAGGTGGCTCATAAAATCGGTGATATAGGCCAGCAGCTCGGGGCTGTCTTTGGGCATCGGCCAGGCCACGAAGCCCGGGCCGGAGACGGCTTGGCCCGCTTCGAAGACGTCAGGGCGCTCACGGATCAGGTCATTCACCGGCACGATGGAGTTGATAACGTAATCAACACGGCCATTGGCAAGATCAGCGTAGATTTCTGGGTAGGCTTCATACTGCATGACGTCGCCCAGCTCGCCCCCACTTTCTTCCAGCATGGCTTCCAGCTCTGGGAGGCGCGACAGCAGCGCGCTGCCCGCTTGAACGCCCAGCGTCATCCCGCTTAGGTCCTCAACGCTATTGATGCGGTCATCACCCGCCCGCTTGATATAAAAATGCTGGGCAGAGGCAAAGGGCGGCGCGTAGTTGAACACCCGCAACCGTTCATCGGTTACCGAAGCGCCGGTCAGCGCCATGTCGTACTGGCCCGATGAAACCGACGCTAGCAGCCCAGTCCAGGGCAAAATATCCTGGCGAATTTCGAAGTCGGCGTATTCCTCCAGTTCAATCAATATATCTTTGATAAAACCATCGGGTTCGCTGCCGCTCATGAAGTTAAACGGCGCGTAGTTATCTTCGGTGGCCACACTCATGTAGCCACGCTCCTCGATTTCCTCTAAATCCGCAGCGGTAACGGTAAGCGGAACGCTTAGCGCCAGTACGCCAATACTCAACACTGAAGCCAATGCCGTTATTTTTTTCATCGTCCGATACTCCCAGGGGGTTCAAAAAAAACAGGTCAAAACATCACTCGCCTGTCGTCATCAGCCATGCTGCTGCGAACATTTCGGTGATGTGAAGAAGCTGATTCACCCTAGGTTTTTTATCATCGCTGGGATTAGAGCCAGTTAGCGTAAATTTAAAGGACAGTTATCGATCCAACCTTTGGCATGAAAGATGCAGATACAAGTGCATTAAGTGGAGATGTACCGCCTATTGATAGGACAGGCGATCATAGGAGTACCGGATGACAACGCTGTGTCTTGAGGTCGACCCCAATGCTGCCCCCTGCCTACAAGAACAGCTGCGTAAAACGCTGTTAGAAGCGATTCGTATGGGGAGTTTACCCAGTGAGGATGCGCTGCCCTCCTGCCGCAAGCTCTCGCAACAGTTGGGTATTTCGCGTAATACGGTGGCCATTGTTTACGAAAAGCTGGTCGAAGATGGTTATCTGATTAGCCGACCTCGTAGCGGTTATTACTTACATCCTGATTATGATGAATCTCAATCATCGCTTAATGCCTCTTTAACAGCGATGACGGAAGATGTCAGCGCATCGACTGCTGCACCAAACTGGCACAAACGTATTTCCAAGCGCCCTACTAACTACCAAGGGATTCTTAAACCCGGCAATTGGTCGGAATATGCCTATCCGTTTATTTATGGCCAGTTAGATACCCGCCTCTTCCCCCTCGCGCAATGGCGCGATGTTTCCCGCCGGTTATTAAGTTCCCAACGCGACAAACCATGGCTGCGCGACCGTATCGATCAGGATGATCCTTTGCTGATTGAGCAGCTGCGTAAACGTATTTTGCCGCGCCGGGGAATTTTTGCTCGCTCAGAAGAGATACTCATCACCATGGGGACGCAAAATGCGCTCTATTTGATTGCGCAACTGCTTTGCCATCGTGGGACGAGCGTGGCCCTGGAGTCCCCAGGTTACCGAGAGGCGATGAACGTATTTGCCCAGCATGGCGCCCGCCTGCAGTTCCAAACCGTGGATGCAGAAGGCATGCGCCTGGAAGGGTCTCAACAGTGTGACTATCTGTATGTGATGCCCAGCCACCAGGTGCCCACGGGCGTGACCATGAGCCGCGAACGACGCGAGGCGCTATTGGCCCAGCTACCCCACCGCGACCAGATCGTTATCGAGGATGACTACGACGCGGAGATTCACGGTGACCAGTTTGCGCTGCCAGCGCTTAAAGCCAGTGCCCAGAGCGCGCGCATTATCTACATGGGCAGCTTATCCAAGGCGCTGTCACCCGGCTTGCGCATGGGTTACGTGGTGGCAGACGCAGAGTTAATTGACGAGCTGCGAGCGCTACGCCGCATGATGTACCGCCACCCGCCCGCGGCGCTGCAGCATCAACTGGCGCAGTTTATTTCCGAAGGCTATTACGAGCGCTACCTCAAACTGCATGTGGAAGAGATCGATCAGCGGCGCGACGCCATGCGCCTCGCCATTGAACAGGCCTTGCCTGGCTGCCGGAGCCATAGCAGCCACCGTTCCAGCGCCTTCTGGATGGAAGCAGATGCCAGCATCGATACCCAACGGCTAGCCTGGCACGCCGCCCAGCGAGGGGTACTGATCGAACCCGGCTTTCAGCACTTTTTCGATGCCGCCCCGCCGCGGCGCTTTTTCCGGCTTGGGTTTGGCGCCATCGAAAGGGAGCGTATCGACCCAGGCATACAACGCCTGGGCCTCGCCTACGATAACGCCTTCAGCACTTGAGAACGCGCGTATCAGCGTGTTGCCGCGTAGCTTTCAAACACGCGTTCAAGAATTGCCAGGCCCTCTTTCACCTCCGCAGCCGACACAATGCATGGCGGCACGACGTGAATGCGGTTCTCGACGGTAAACACCAGCAAGCCTTGCTCCATCAATTGCTGCTTGAGCTTCAGCACTTCTGCCCCGGGTAGCGGCGTTTTGCGGACCGGGTCGCTGACCAGTTCCAAAGCGTGGAATACGCCCAAGCCACGCCAGTCACCTATCACCGCATGACGCGAGGCAAGCTGCTGCAGCCCTTCTGCTAACAGGCCATTACCGATTCTATCAGCATTATCCACGATGCCCTCCTCGTCCATGGCATCAAGGGTTGCGACGATCGCAGCCATTGCCAAGGGGTGACCGGAATACGTCAGCCCGCCGACAAACAAGTGATCATCAAAGTAGTGTGAAATAGGCGCTGAAATAATCACGCCACCGGCGGGTACATAGCCAGAGTTGACCCCTTTGGCGAACACGATCAGGTCCGGCGCCATGTCGTAATGCTCAAAGGCAAACCAACTGCCCGTGCGCCCGAAACCGGCCATCACTTCATCGAGAATCAGCACGATGCCGAACTCGTCGGCGAGTTTCCGAACTCCCTGCAGGTAAGCCTTGGGAGGTAACAACACTCCTGCGGTACCGGGAATGGTTTCGAGCAGAATGGCGGCGACGGCATTCGCGCCTTCGCACTCAATCACCCGGCGTAGATGGGTTAACGCCCGCTCACACTCTTCATCTTCATCCCGCGCCCAGAACTCGCTGCGATAGAGGTAGGGGTTGAAGAAATGGACGTGACCGCTGGCATATTCGTTAGGTACACGCCGCCAGTCACCGGTGGCCGCAATCGCTGAACCGGTATTGCCGTGATAAGAACGGTAGGCTGAAAGTATTTTGCTTCGCCCGGTATACAGCCGCGCCATGCGAATGGCGTTTTCATTGGCATCCGCGCCCGCATTGGTAAAAAACACCTTGCTAAAACCCGCGGGGGCTTTGGCAATAATCCGCTTGGCCGCCTCACCACGAGCCAGGTTGGCATGGGCCGGGGCGATGGTGCACAGGCTTGCCGCCTGGGCCTGAATTGCGCTAACCACTTTGGGGTGCTGGTGGCCGATATTGGTATTGACGAGCTGGCTGCTAAAATCAAGATATGAACGTCCCGCATAGTCCCACACCCGGCACCCTTCAGCACCTGCCACGACCATCGGGTCTAAACTGCCCTGCGCAGACCACGAATGGAATACGTATTGGCGATCCAGGCGGTGAACGTAGTTGTTATCCACACCGTTTGTGGGGGGATAAGAAGCGGCTATGTTGGTATTCATGGCAAGCACCCTGATAAATTCTCTGTATTAACGTGTTTGCTAGCCTAGTGATATCTCCCCGCTATTCTATAGAGCCAGAGATATCATGTGCACAGGACAGCCGATGTCACAGAAGACAGGATGATCTGGCTCTAAATGCGTTGCTTCACGCATTGTAGAGTAGTGTCGTTTTTTTATCCCTAGGAGAACCATAATGCCAAGCGTATTGATTACCGGCGCAACATCCGGGTTTGGTAAAGCCGCCGCGCGACGATTTGCCCAAGCGGGCTGGTCGCTGATTCTGACAGGACGTCGCGAGGAGCGACTTGCTGAACTGGAAAGTGAACTGGCGCTCCACGTCACCGTACTGACAATCCCCCTGGACGTTCGCGACAGCGACGCGGTCACCAAGGCATTAGGTCAACTCCCCGACACGCTGCTGCCACTCACTTGCCTGATTAATAATGCCGGCCTGGCGCTCGCGCCTGAACCAGCCCAAAACGTGGCGCTGGAAGACTGGCACACCATGATTGACACTAATATCACCGGATTGGTCAACGTGACGCACGCCGCCATGCCTCACCTGTTAGCTACCGGCAAGGGCGCCAGCATCCTCAACCTGGGGTCGGTGGCAGGACAGTGGCCGTACCCAGGCGGACATGTTTACGGGGCGTCGAAAGCCTTTGTTCAACAGTTCAGTTACAACCTGCGTTGCGACCTGCAGGGCACCGGGGTACGCGTGACGGATCTCGCGCCCGGCATGGCCAAAACCGAGTTCACGCTGGTCCGCACCAAAGGCAATCAGGCGGCTTCCGATGCGCTTTATAAAGGCACCACCCCCCTGCAGGCCGAAGACATTGCCGAGCAACTTTATTACCTGGCCACCCTACCGCCACATATCAATATCAATCGACTCGAAATCATGCCGGTGCGCCAGGCATGGGCGCCATTTGCGATTGATCGCGATCCTGCTTAGGCAAACCTCATCGATTTCACTAACTCGATAGGTGAGACTTGATCACGCCCTTTCTCTTTAGCGAGATAAAGGGCGTCATCCACTCGCTTCATGATACTTTTGACCGATTCTTGAGGCCGTGCCTCAACCACACCAAAGCTGGCGGTGATGGGACCTGAGGTGGGGAAATCCGCAGTGTTAATCACGCACCGCATCTTATCGGCGAGAAGCACGGCGTGCTCCAGGGATGTTTCGGGTGCCAGCAGCATGAACTCCTCGCCACCCCACCTTGCGCAGTAGTCTACTTGACGTAAATTGCCTTTCAGCAAATCGGCCATTTCGACCAATACCTGATCGCCTACATCATGGCCATAGCGATCATTGATATCTTTAAAGTAATCAATATCCAGCATGATCAAAGAGAGGGGCCGTGCGTAGCGATCCTGGCGGCTGAGCTCATTTCTCAACGTCGTGTCGAATTGAGATCTGTTAACGAGGCCTGTCAGCATATCGGTGGTGGCGAGCTGCTTCAGTTGGGCCTCATTTTCCACTTGATCGGTCACATCACGCTGTGTCAGTACCAGCGTGATGGCATCGTGCTGACAGGCCCCCATTGCCGTGATGCGCCACTCAATGTGTCGACACGACCCATCACGTTGACGAGAAACCTCACGCCCACCGATGCCTTCGAAGTTGCGCTCGATGTTGGTGTTCAGTGCACCACGCAGTCGGGCAAGAATTTGCTCATTGGCCGCTTCCTGCTCAACCACATTGGGGGTAGCGCCCAACCACTCCTCCCGGGTTCCTCCCCACAAGCGCTGATAGTCGGTATTGACGTCCAGAACCTGGACACTGCGCGAGTCCCTAGCCACGGTTAAGATAGCCACCGCATGGCCCGTCGACTCATCACTATCTTCAGGTCCGGGTCGCGCATAGTGCTGATACATACGATTTACTCATCCTTGAGCTTGTATTGCTCAACATGCATAGCGGCACCGACCCACTTTGAAAGGTTCACTCGGTGTGGCCTCCGTGCTAGCTAAAACAGTGGAGACATAAAAATTATTTCATTTACACTGACAGTATGATCATTTACTGGCTGTTAACATAACCTGAGTTATCCAACGCTAAATACAGGGATACATTGCGCTGATTTTTGGACAACCCCACAAAAAATAGTTACAAAGCACTTACATAGCGTAGGAGAGGTCGGTTAATTCTGCCTGCTTGGCAACAGAACCCTTTTCAGGATCCCCATATAATGACCATTTATTACCCATATGAGCTCAACCCTCCCGGAACGCCTCGACCACCTGTTCAGCCAATACCTCACTGGCATCACCACTGCCTGGGCGCTTCACCAGTGCCACTTGGTAATCGCCTAGCGGGGGCAGCGATTCGTTGTGCAGACGTTTGAGCGGCGGACGAACCAAGCTTTTTGGAAATGCCGTCACGGCCAAATCGGCCAGCATGGCGGCCTCCTGGCCGGCACAGTGGTCACAGGAGTAAGCAATGCGGTAAGCAATCCCCGCTTGATCAAGGGCATTGAGGGTAATTCGACGCCACGCGCACCCCTGTTGGGCCAGGGTCACCGGCAGTGGCGTTCGTTGCACGGCAACGCCATCCTCGCGCCCCGCCCACACCAGCGGTTCGCTGTGGACGATCTCTCCACGTCCGGCCTGACCAGGCCCTCCGGCCATCACGAGGGCGAGATCAAGCTCGCCCTCGTCCAACCTGGCGAGCAGATCTTTGCTGCGTCCCACCTCGACATCGACCTGGACCGCCGGGTGCGAGCGGGCAAACTGGGCCAGTACAGTGGGCAAGATACGCCCCACCACATCGTCGGTTATCCCCAGCCCCACGCGCCCCTCGATGGCAGGCGCTAGAAACTGGGTCACGGCTTCAGCGTTGAGTTTAAGCAGCCGACGACCATAGCCCAGCAGTACTTCCCCCTCGGCCGTCAGGCGGACATGCCGTGCCTCGCGTACAAACAGCGTCTGGCCGAGAATCTCTTCCAGCCGTTTGATCTGCATACTCAGCGCGGAAGGGGTGCGAAACAGCTGCTGGGCGGCGCGTGTAAAACTGCCGCTTTCCGCAATCGTCACGAAAGTGCGCAGTACCTCGCTATCCAGTAGCGGCAAGGCGTCCCGACTGGGGGGCAGGGTAGAGAGTTGGTTCATCACGCTTGCCTTTCAGTAAATCTTAATGCTCAGTGTAGATCTTTTCGTTTGATTGATCCATAAATGCGTATCAAGCTACTCCTCAGAGGTCGCGACCCTCCTGCTTATTAATCACAGCTCATACCTGCCCAGTCGGTGCTTAGGCGCCGCTTTCTGTGCTGCGGGGGTGACAATGGAGGTGCGAGATGAAGCGCGAAGCCCTGACCCAACATGCCCATGACGCCTGGGAAAAAGCCAGCCAGTTGGCGCCGCCGCCCAAGCCGCCAAAATTGCATTTTTACATGCCGGCCATGCCCTCGATGCGGCTGATTCGAGCGCTCGATATGCGCTGGTGGCGCTACCGGCGTCGGCGGCTATTTCGACGTCATATCTTGCCGCTACTGGCTTACGACGATCAGTTATTACAGGACCTTGGCCATTGCCGCGAAGATATTCTCTGGGCCAACCAGCTGCCACTAAAGGTCGATGCCATTCAGGCGCTAGAGGCTCGTCAGAAAAATACTATGTAGCGCAACGCTAGCATCAAAAAAGCGTCGAACCTGGGAGAGGTTCGACGCTTGTATAGGCATACTACGCAGTGTTGAAGGCTGGCTCTTAAACCCCTACCGGCCCTCCGTCACGCTTTTGAATCACCACGGTTGATGCCCGCGGGCGGACTTGGCCGCTAGCGGCAACGGTGGCATCTTGGGTCAGCGCACTGCCATTGGCAGGCCAGTTACCGGGGTGCTGAATGTTAATGAACAGCGCGGTTTTATCCGGCGTGGCAAAGATACCCGTCACTTCGCAACCGTTCGGCCCCACCGCAAAGCGCTTGAGCTGCTGCTGGTTGCTGTTGTTGATCACCGGCCCGGTTCCCTGGATATCGTCCAGTCCATTAGGGACTACCGCGAGCAGTTGATCGTTGGTGTACTCCGTCACGCCCTCGTAGCCGTTGTCGGTCTGAATCCAGAGAATACCCTGACCATCACCGCGATCATCGAACCAGAGCCCATCGGGGCTGGCGAACTGGTTCATTTCGGTCAGGCCCGAGTGGTTATCTGTATCGTCAGCGGCGGCGCCAAACACAAACACCTCCCAGGTAAAGGCATTCGGTAAGCGGCTTTCGCGCCAGCGAATAATGTGGCCCGCCTCGTTATTGGCACGTGGATTAGCCGCGTTAGTGGGTGCCAGGTCATAACCTACCCCCACCTGCTCCAAACGCTCACCGTCGTTGGTGTAGGTTGGCTGTGAATCTTCACCGATGCGCTGTGAATTATTGGTCAGAGTGAGATACACCTCGCCCGATGCAGGGTCAACAGAGGCCCATTCGGGACGATCCATCGGCGTGGCGCCCATTAAGTCTGCCGCGTCGCAGGTATTGATAATCACACCGGCTAAATCGTCCTCAGCCAAGCCTAAGGCTGCCGCCAGGGTTCGGCCATCCTGGGTCTTGGCATCAGGCGTCAGCGGCAGCCATTCACCGCTGCCATCGGCGTGAAAACGGGCCACATAGAGGGTGCCGTTATCCATATATTTGTTGCCAATGGCAAGACGGTCATATGCCTCGCCCGGCCGATTAGCATCGGCGGGATCCCAGGCGGCGTCGGAGACGTACTTATATACGTACTCGTTGCGGGCATCGTGGCCTGAGTAGTAAACGATTGGCTTGCCAGTTTCCAGCTTGCCTAACCAGCAACCTTCATGGCGGAAACGGCCTAGTGCCGTGCGTTTTACGGCACGAGCACCGCTATAGGGATCGATTTCGACCTGGTAACCGAAGGTGCGCGCTTCGTTACGGTAATCGTCTTCGGCGCGCTCACCGCGTGGAGTGATATCAAAGCGGGCAAACTCATCGTTCTCTTCAGAAGCATCACCCGCCGAGGTTTCCCAGGCATAGCGGCCGCGTTCAGTGGGAATACCAATGCGGGCGTCGTCCTGGAAGCGCTCGCCGGTGTGAACAAAGACGTTAGGCCAGTTCTCTTCGCAGGCAATGTAGGTGCCCCAGGGCGTTACCCCGTTACCGCAGTTATTATTGGTACCGCGGGTTTGGGTGCCTGCTGGCGAAAAGTGAGTTTTAACATAGTCACTGCCCGCCACGGGGCCAGCCAGATCCATTTCCGTTGCGCTGGTAAAGCGGCGGTTATAGCGGGAGCCCGGCACATGCGCCCATTGGCCGCTGGCGTCTTTTTCAACCTCGACAAGGGTGATACCGTGCGCATTGATCTCGGTGCGCGACTCCGCCGCCGGGCGTTGCCCTTCATCCGCATTGGTGGGGCCGCCCTGGGGTGCCCAGAGTGCCGACTGGTCGATATATTCATTGTTGAGTGCCAGAACAAAACGGCGTGAGGCGCTGTCAGCGTCCAGGGCAAACCCCGCCATGCCGTCATGGTGCATGCCCACGCTTTCCGCCTGACGCTCGGCGGTCATTGGCTGGTCGGGCTGCCAACTGCCGCCCGCGCTTAACGGTGTGCCCCAGGGCACCAAGACTTGGGCCACGTAACCGTCTGGCACCACCACGGCATCGGTGCGTGATCCTTGAACCGCCTCAAACGCCAGCGTCAGGGGTGTTTTTTGGGCGCCGCTGGAGGCAAGCGCTTGCGCCGCACCGCCAAAGCTTAGCATCGAGGCAGCCGCCATGCTCAAACCACCGCGCATCACATCGCGCCGGGATACATGGTGCGCCAATACTTCGGCGAAAGGTTGATTGCCGCTTTGGTTAAACAGGCGATGATCTTCGATCTCTTTACTCATTGTGGTCTCCCCCTGATCGTTTGTAGGCCAACGATTGAACGTTAGGAGACACTAAAGAAGCTAAATGACAATACGATGGCGGAGTGCCTGCATTTATATGAAGATTGTCTGTGTGGCAAAGCCGTGACATAAGCCCATACTTATTCAACACTCAGCACGATGACGTTATTGAAGCGTGCCCAACAGGAGCAACAATGAGACTGATCCGCCTCATGTGGGTCGTGCTGGCAGGGTTGAGTTTTAGCATCGGTGTCCTCGGCATTTTTCTGCCCCTGCTGCCTACCACCGTCTTTATGCTAATAGCCGTTTACTGCGCCTCCAAAGGGTCGCCTCGCTTCGAGGCCTGGATCCGCTCCCGCCACTATGTGGGCCCACTGCTGGTCACTTGGGAGCAGGAGCGGGCTATCTCCAGACGCGGAAAATTGGCGGCCGTCAGCACGATCGCGTTGAGTGCACTGATCACGGCTTGGTCGCTCGGCCCCGGCTGGACGCGCTGGGGCGTGATCGCCCTACTGATGCTGATTGCCCTTTGGCTGGCCACCCGGCCAGAGCCGTCTTCCTCGCCTTAGCCAAGACTACAGCAGGGCTAAACCACCACCTTATGGGTCGACACAACCTGACGCAGCCCCATGAACGAACGGATCTGGCGCACGCCGGGCAGGTAGAGTAACTGCTCAGCATGCAATTTATTGAAGCTTTGGCTATCCCGGGTGCGCACCAGCATAAAGTAGTCGAATTCCCCGGTGACCACATGGCACTCCATACAGCCGGATACCTTCTGGGCCGCCTCTTCAAAGGCAGCGAAGGATTCCGGCGTCGAGCGATCCAGCACCACGCCAATCAGCACCACCATCCCCGCCTGTAGCTGCTCCGGGTCTAGATGCGCCACCACCCGGCTGATCACCCCGTCCCGTTTGAGCTTTTCCACTCGGCGTAAACAGGCCGCTGGGCTCAAGCTCACCTGCTCTGCCAGCGCCACATTGGAGAGTGTGGCGTCGTCTTGCAGCAGTTTGAGAATACGCCGGTCTGTTCGGTCCAGTTCAGCCGCCTGATCATCAGGCTCAGCGCCTGAACGGGAGGTTTTTGAGCGCACTATTATTTACCTTATTGACCTTTAGACACTATTTAAACCCATATAAAGCATTTAACACCAACACTTGCTGCTTTAACACGTCTTATTTTGCAACACAAAAATCGCAGCTAACACTTAGTATAAATAGCAGAGCGCGCCAACTGTTCACACAAAGCTTTCACCTAAACCTTTCATCTAAACCCTCGCCAAGCGAGCTGTCTATTTCGCACTGAAACGCTTAAAAGCCGGAGCCTGCTATGAACCTAGAACGTTTCCCCCGCTACCCACTCACCTTTGGACCGTCCCCCATCACACCGCTCAAACGTCTAAGCGAACATCTCGGCGGTGACGTAGAGCTCTACGCCAAACGCGAAGACTGCAACAGCGGCCTGGCCTTTGGCGGCAACAAAACCCGCAAGCTCGAGTATTTGATTCCGGAAGCGTTGGAACAGGGCTACGATACGCTGGTGTCGATTGGTGGTATTCAGTCCAACCAGACCCGTCAGGTGGCCGCCGTGGCCGCCCATTTGGGCATGCAATGTGTGCTGGTACAGGAGAACTGGGTCAACTACTCCGACGCGGTCTACGACCGGGTGGGGAATATCGAGATGTCGCGCATCATGGGTGCCGATGTACGCATGGACGACGCGGGGTTCGATATCGGCATTCGCCCCAGTTGGGAGCAGGCCATGGAAGATGTTCGCCAGCGGGGTGGTAAGCCCTTCCCGATTCCTGCGGGCTGTTCAGAGCACCCCTATGGCGGCTTGGGTTTTGTGGGCTTTGCCGAAGAGGTGCGCCAGCAGGAGAAAGAGCTGGGCTTCACCTTTGATTATATTGTGGTGTGCTCGGTCACCGGCAGCACCCAGGCGGGCATGGTGGTGGGCTTTGCCGCTGATGGCCGTGCCCAGCGTGTGATCGGTATCGACGCTTCCGCCAAGCCGGAACAAACCCGCGAGCAGATCTTACGCATCGCCCGCAACACCGCCGAGCTGGTGGAGCTGGAAGGCGGCATTACCGACGACGATGTGATTCTGGATACCCGCTACGGCGGCCCGGAATACGGCCTGCCCAACGAAGGTACGCTGGAAGCCATTCGCCTGTGTGCTCGCTTGGAAGGCGTCCTCACCGACCCGGTTTACGAAGGCAAATCCATGCACGGCATGATCGATAAGGTTCGCAACGGCGAATTCCCTGCGGGCTCCAGGGTTCTCTATGCTCACCTGGGCGGCGTACCGGCATTGAATGCCTACAGCTTTCTATTCCGTAATGGATAAGTTCTTAATGGAAAGAGGATAAAACACCCATTTCGCCTCCTCTGATCAGGCATTTATATAACACCGATCAGACGGTTATTGCTGTACAAATAGAGTACAGCCTTTAGTCTTGGCGTATCGGATATTCACGCATGAGGATACGCTATGTCTTCTACCCTTCCCGCTCACGTCACCCTTGAAGACCTTGCACACTGGCCCGAACCGCTTCCTGACGTAGAAGTGCACGGACTGGATATGGGCTGGTACATCGTTCGCTTGCATCAGGATAACAACGTCAGCTTGCTGATCGACCAGAATGGCGAGACGCAGCGCTTTACCGGCACGCAGTGGATTGGCCGTGCCTTGGCGCCGCTGGGCTTCACCCATGGCACGCTGACCTGGGCCGACGCCACCGATGAAATGATCGGCACCGATGTGCCCCCTGTGTCTGCTCAGCAGCGCATGGCTCATGGCGTTCGCGTAGCTTTTAACCAGGCCTGTCTATAAAATTGATAAAGCGCCATCAATAGCTTTCAGGTAGCTGTGTGGACGATCAATTTGCCGAAGGATGGACGCTATGCGCGATGATGAGAAATACACCAATACTGAAGAGCAGTTGCTTTATCTTCAAAAAAGTCTGGATGAAGAAGATAGCACCGCTCTGGAAGCGCTATTTGCCGAGCTGGACATTCTGGCCATTGCGCGCACCCTTGAATCTTTTCCCGCTAAAACCCGCGATCGGCTTTGGGAGTACATCCCTGGCGAACTCATCGGCGAGGTATTGGCAGAAGTCGATGAAGACATCCGTGCTGACTATATCGAAGATTTATCGGCAAGCGATGTTGAGCAGATCGTCAAGGGCCTGGATGCTCAGGAAGTGGCTGAAGTACTGGACGTTGCTGACGAAGCCATCAAGACCAGCGTTTATGCCAGCCTGGACCAGGAAATTCGCGCCCAGGTCGAAAACCTGCATGCCTATGAAGATGATGTGGTGGGGCGTTACATGGACCCCGAGACGGTCAATGTAAAGCAAGGGGTCTCGTTAGAAGCCGTGCAACGCTATATACGCATCCACCAGTTGCTCGACGATGAATCCCAGCAGATCATGATCACGGATAAAGATAAGCGATTGCTCGGCACACTGACGCTGATTGATTTGATCAAACAACCACAAAGTGCCGTGGTTGATGATTATATGGATGATTTTTTTACCCTGAATGATCAAATGAAAGTCAGTGATGCAGCGGCGTTATTGCGCTCCAAAGAGCTGCCCTTTGTGCCCGTGTGCGATAGCGATGGATTGCTGGTTGGGCAGTTGAACTCCGCCGACGTATTAGAAATCACCCAAGACGATGCTGACATGACGCTGAAGCACATGTCAGGCGTCAGTGACGAAGAAGAAGTGTTCACCCCCATCATGCGCAGTGCTAAAAGCCGCGGTATTTGGCTGGGTATTAACCTGTTGACCGCTTTTTTAGCCGCCTTCGTGATCGGTCAGTTCGAAGCGGTACTCGATCAAATCGTGGCATTAGCTATCCTGATGCCTGTCGTTGCCAGCATGGGCGGCATTGCCGGTAGCCAAACCCTGACGGTCGTGATCCGCGGTCTCGCGTTAGGCCAACTTGCCGGTAACAACAAACAGTGGCTGTATAACAAGGAACTTTGGGTAGGCATGAGCAACGGCCTGGTGTGGGCCCTCGTCGTCGGGTTCATTTCCTATCTGTGGTTCAGTGACTTACTGATCACGCTGGTCATCACCCTAGCCATTTTTATCAACATGAGCCTCGCCAACTTGTCAGGCGTGCTGATTCCGCTGGTGTTGAAAAGGCTGCAGATTGATCCAGCGCTGTCCGGCGCAGTCATTTTAACCACCGTCACCGATGTGGTTGGCTTTCTATCCTTTCTGGGGCTGGCGACGCTGATTATTTTGTGACTCTCTTCTTATAGGCAGTCGCGGGGCCGTCTGGAAGCAGCCCCAGCGCTTGGTTTACTTGGTGTCTCAGCAACGGTTATACCCTCACCCACCGCCCCGTCTGATCTGACCTTTCGATGGCGTCGATCAGTCGGTTAACCCGGGCCGCTTCGCGAAAATCAGGATAGAGGGGGCGGTGGTTGATGATGCCTTCGACAAGATCCCTAACCTCGATAATTTTCTGATCGTTATAGCCCAAGCCATGGCCTGGTGCGGGGCTAAATGAAGCATAGTCGGGGTGTTCAGGACCAGCGAACAAGGTGGTAAAGCCACGCCTCCCTGGTGCATCGCCGTGGCGATATAGCTGCAGCTCGCTCATGCGCTCCTGGTCAAACACAATGGCGCCTTTTGTGCCGGTAAGGGTGTAGGCCAACCCCATCTTGCGGCCAGCGGCCACCCGGGAGGTTTCGATATTGCCCATTAACCCCCGGTCAAAGCGCAACATGGCCTGGGCCTGATCATCGTTCTCTACCGCCGCCATACCACTGCCGTCGGCCCTGGGCCGAGTGGGAATGACGGTCTGGAGCTGGCCGCATGCCTCGGTAATGCGCTGCCCGGTCAAGAACTCGGCCATATTGAGAATATGCGACCCTACATCGCCTAATGCACCGGCACCCGCTGTTGCCCGCTGTGTATGCCAGTCGTGGGGCTTTGCTGGGTCGAGCAGATAATCCTCATTGTGCCGGCCACGAAAGTGAATCAGCTCACCGATTTCACCGCTGGCAACAATCTGGCGGGCCAGCTGGGTGGCGGAATTGCGAATATAGTTAAAGCCGACCAGGGTTTTGACGCCTGCCTTTTCAGCCGCAACGACCATCTCGTCGGCATCTGCCGTGTTCAGCGCCAGCGGTTTTTCGGCGTAAACATGCTTGCCAGCGGCAATGGCGGCCAGCGCCATCTCTTTATGCAGAAAATTGGGTGCGCAGATATCCACCACGTCCACGTCACTGTCTGCCACCAGGGCACACCAATCGTTGGTGGCGCGGGCAAATCCCCAGGCCCGCGCCCGGCTCTCTGCAGTGACGAGGTCGGCATCCGCCAGTAGTTCGCAAACGGGCTTGGCGGGCAGTTCAAAAACGCTGGACGCCGCGTTAAAGGCGATGGCGTGGGCTTTGCCCATAAAGCCGGTGCCGATGAGGCCAATCTTGAGGGTTTTCATTGTGGTTATCCTGTTTTAAACAAATAACGCCGGGCTGGGCCCGGCGTTGAATGGTGTCGTGCCCCATAGAGTGTTTACATGGTCGGCATGGTGAAGTGGTTGGTCTCTTCACGAATGCCGCTGGGCCAGCGCTGGGTGATGGTCTTCATGCGGGTGTAGAAACGCACACCGTCGGGGCCGTGCATATGCAGCGGGCCAAACAGCGAACGCTTCCAGCCGCCGAAACTATGGAACGCCATGGGCACCGGAATCGGTACGTTCACTCCCACCATGCCGACCTGGATCTGCTCGCAGTACTGACGCGCCGCATCGCCATCGCGGGTGAAGATCGCCGTGCCGTTACCATATTCATGGGCGTTGATCATGCTGACCGCTTCGTCGAAGCTCGCCACGCGGGCAATCGCCAGTACCGGGCCAAAGATCTCCTCGGAGTGAATGCGCATGTCTGGCGTCACACGATCAAACAGTGTTCCGCCAATAAAATAGCCATCGCCCGCCCCCTCTATCGTTGTCTGGCGGCCGTCTACTACCAGCTCTGCTCCTTCATCCACGCCGGTTTGGATATAGCCCGCCACTTTGTCGCGGTGTTCGCGGGTGATTAGCGGGCCCATGTCGTTATCCGGGCCATCGACCAGGCCAGGCCCAACCGTGAGTTTATCCAGTTCGGCCACCAGCTTTTCCCGCAGGCGGTTGGCGGTTTCTTCACCCACGGGTACCGCGACGGAAATCGCCATGCAGCGCTCGCCTGCTGAGCCATAGGCCGCCCCCATCAGGGCACCCACGGCTTGGTCGAGATCCGCATCGGGCATGATTACCATGTGGTTTTTGGCCCCGCCCAGGGCCTGAACACGCTTGCCATGGGCGGAGGCGGTAGCGTAGATGTACTCGGCGATGGGCGTGGAGCCTACAAAGCTTACCGCCTGGACACGCTCATCGGTGAGCAGCACATCCACGGCTTCTTTATCGCCATTAACGACGTTGAAGACGCCAGCCGGCAGGCCCGCCTCTTTAAGCAGTTCAGCCAGGCGAAGCGGCGTGGAGGGATCCTTTTCCGACGGCTTCATTACAAAGGTGTTGCCGCAAGCCAGCGCAATGGGGAACATCCACATGGGTACCATGGCAGGGAAGTTGAACGGCGAGATACCCGCACAGACGCCCAGCGGCTGCATCATCGAGTAGCTATCGACACCGCTACCCACGTTCATGGAGTGCTCGCCTTTCTGCAGGTGGGGAATGCCACAGGCGAACTCGACCACTTCCAGGCCCCGGGTGACTTCGCCTTTGGCATCAGACAATACCTTGCCGTGTTCGCTGGATATCAGCCGCGCCAGCTCATCGGTATGCTCTTCGACCAGTGCCTTGAACTTGAACAGAATACGCGCGCGCTTCAGCGGCGAGGTTTTTGACCAGGCGACAAAGGCCTCATCGGCAATGCGCACTGCGTCACGGGTCTCGTCGGTACTGGCCAGCGCCACCTGGGCGCTCTTCTCACCGGTAGCCGGGTTGTAAACCGGTGCAAAGCGTTGGTTTTGGCCAGTGGTGAGCTGACCATTGAGATAGTGGGATAGCGTCTTCATAAAGACTCCTGATGAAAATGCGTCGCGGGTGCTGTCTTAGGCGGCAATATCAAACCCTGCCTGCTCGGCCAGTTGGCGTAAGTTGCGATACCCCAGGCGGGCGTAAGTCAGCGGGTGGGCCACTTCCGGGTCTTGTTCGGCTTCCACCACTAACCAGCCCTGGTAGCCCTGTTCGCACAGGAGGGTTAAGGCGGGCAGAAAATCCACATTGCCATCCCCGGGCACCGTAAACAGGCCGTCCAGCACGCCGTTTAAAAAGCTTTTGTCGCGGTTGCGCACTGCGTCCAGCACCGGGAAACGCAGGTCTTTGCAGTGCACATGGTGGATACGTTGGCTGTAGCGTTTGGCGATGGCGAGCGGATCGCCACCTGCACCGCGCAGATGACCAAAATCCAGCAGCAGTCCCACGCCTTCGCCGGTGTTGTCCATTAAGCGCTCTACGTCGGCTTGGCTCTCAATCACCGTGCCCAGATGGTGGTGATACACCAGCTGAATGCCCTGGGATTTCAGATAGTCGCCGACCACATCCAGGCCATGCAGCAGGCGCTGCCACTCTTCCTCAGAAAGGTGCGGACGCTGGGAAAGCGGGCGCTCCTGATCGCCATGTACACAGTGGGTGACTTCACACAGCACCATCACCTTGGCACCGCACTGCTTGAGCAGGTTCATATGATCCTGAATGGCTTCAATCTCTTCCTCGGGACTGCGCTCCAGCAGGCGTGCGGAGTACCAGCCCGAAACGAGCGCCAGATCATGAGCGCCCAGCACCTGGCTCAGGGCGTCAGGCGTGCGGGGGAATTTATTGCCCAGTTCAAAGCCGCTAAAGCCCGCTTCGCGGCCCTCTTTTAAACAGGTTTCCAGGGGCGTTGCGCCGCCCAGGCTGGGCAAGTCATCGTTTGTCCAGGTGAGCGGATTGATGCCTAAAGTAACCGTTGGCATGGCGTGTTCCTTGTGATGATGTTGGTTGGCATTAATGGCGTTGGCGCTGCTTGGCCTCGCGATACCCTTGGTAAGCAGTATTGACTTCTTCACGCTCGGAAACCTCGGGCACGGCCACGTCCCACCAGGCGCCGCCTTCTTGGGTGCTGGGTAACGGGTCGGTATCCAGGGCAATCACGTAGGTTGATTGGGCAGCGCGAGCGCGCACCAGCGCCTGTTCCAGTTCAGCAATACCGGCCACTGATTCAGCCTCACAACCCAGGGCTTTGGCGTGGGCAGCAAAATCGGTTTTGGGTGCGCCAGCCTCCACAGTGCGGCAATCTTCCAGCAGGTTGTTGAACCCCGCGCCGCCGGTGGCCTGTTGCAAGCGGTTGATACAGCCATAGCCGCGGTTATCCAACACCACGACGATCAGCTTGTGGCCCAGCATCACCGAGGTGGCCAGCTCGGAGTTGTGCATCAGGTAGCTACCATCGCCCACCATCACCACCACTTCTCGCTCGGGCTTGGCCATCTTGACGCCGAGCCCACCGGCAATTTCATAGCCCATGCAGGAGAAGCCGTACTCAACGTGGTAACTACCTGGGCCTGAACACTGCCAGAGTTTATGCAGCTCACCTGGCAAACCTCCGGCGGCGCATACCACGGTGGTGTCATCACCAGCCTGGCGATTGACGGTACCGATCACCTGAGCATCAGTAGGCAGCGACAGCCCTTGATCGGCGGTTACACGATGTACCGCCTCGGCCCATTCGCGCTTGAGCGTGCTGGTCTGTTCGCGCCACTCATCGCTGCCGCGCCACTCGCCCAGCGCCGCGTCGAGTTGCCCCAGCCCGACCAAGGCGTCGCAGCTAAGCGGCAGCGCTTGATGTTTCAGGCTGTCGAAGCGGCCAACGTTGAGGGCGATTAACGTTTTATCGCTGCTTTCAAACAGAGCCCGGGAGCCGGTGGTAAAGTCCTGCAGCCGGGTGCCCACCGCCAGGATGACATCCGCCTGCTCTGCCAACTGGTTGGCAGCTGCGCTGCCGGTGACGCCAATGGCCCCCACCGCGCAGGGGTGGCTATCTTTCAGTGAGCCTTTCCCAGCCTGGGTTTCGGCGACCGGGATGCCGCGTGCTTTGGCAAACTCGGCCAAATCTTCGCAGGCAGCGGCGTAGTGCACACCGCCACCGGCAATGATCAGCGGGCGCTTGGCCTGCTTAAGTGCATCGACTGCTTGACTAAGCTCATAAGCATCCGGCGGCGAGCGACGAATACGATGCACCTTGGAAGCAAAAAAGGCTTCTGGATAGTCGTAGGCAAAGGTTTGCACATCCTGGGGCAGCGCCAGGGTCGCGGGGCCGCAGTGCTCCGGGTCAAGCATTGTGGCGATCGCCTGGGGCAAGCTGGTGAGTAGCTGTTCCGGGCGGCTGATACGATCAAAGTAGCGCGACACGGGACGAAAGCAGTCGTTGACGCTAACCGTAGGGTCACCGAAATGCTCCACCTGCTGGAGAACCGGGTCGGGTTCGCGGGTGGCAAAGGTGTCCCCCGGCAGCAGCAGGATCGGCAACCGGTTGGCATGGGCCAGCGCCGCCGCGGTGACCATATTAGTCGCCCCTGGGCCGATGGAACTGGTCGCGGCCATTAAGCGCTGGCGATTATTGGCTTTGGCAAAAGCAATCGCCGCGTGAGCCATGGCCTGTTCGTTGTGGGCGCGAAAGGTCGGCAGTTTGTCTTGCATGTGGTAGAGCGCTTCCCCCATTCCGGCCACATTGCCATGACCAAAAATCGCAAACACGCCTTCGAAAAGCGCCACCTCTTGACCATCAATCTCGATACGTTGCGCGGCAAGATACTTGACCAGCGCCTGGGCCATGGTGAGTCGAATGGTGCTCATCTTAAGCCTCCTCGGTGTGGGCCAGCGTTTGCGGCTGCGCCTGCCTTAATTGCCGCCACGCTTGTATTAGCTCGGCATAATTTTTGGCAACGCGTGCGACCAAAGCTGCATCGTCGATGCGCCCCGCCAGCCAGTCGCGACTGGCGCTGGCAAATAGCGTGCGTCCAACGGTAAACCCCTTGCAGCAAGGGTGTTTAGCAGCCTCGTCAAAGCCGCGCTTCATGTCGTCCATGGGGGCATCAAGCCCGAGCAGTACCACGCCACGGCAGTAGGTATCCTCGCGCTCAATGGTCTCGCCCACCGCCTGCCAGGCAGCGTCTGACATAGTGGGTAGCTTCCACCAGTCGGGCCGAATGCCCAGGTTGTAAAGCCGCTGCAGGCTGCGCGGCAGCGTGGTGTCATCGCCGGGCATATTCGAAGGGAGAATGACCTCAATCAGCAGTTCCAGCCCATAGGCACAGGCCGCCTGGTAGAGCTGGCGCAGCCGCTCCTCCTGCTCTAAGCGCAGTGAGATTTCATCGTCGGGGTGGTAGAACACCAGGCATTTAATGATCTGCTCTCTAGGCCAGCTGCGCAGGCAGGCACCTAAATCGTCGCCATGCTGGAAGCGCAGCGGACGTGAGCCCGGCAGCTCTACCGGTCGACCAATCCACCAGCCTTTGCCGCTGGCTTGATTAAGCGCTTCCTGACCCAGCACGTCATCTACCAGAATCGCAGGCGTGGTAATGCCGCCCAGCTTGGCGCCCTCCTCGGCAGCCGACACCAACAGCTTCTTAAGCTTAGGCAGTCGCGCGCTGTCGGCATACTCTTCGCGAGCCATATCGGTGAGCTGGCGGCGGTGGTCAAATGCCAGGCCCAACACTTCGGGCCATTGAGCAGGCACTCGGGTAGTGACGCGGTGTAAGTGGTTTAAGCGTTGATCAATATCCGGCCGGATTACTTCGTCGCGGCGCGCCAGGTAATCAAATAACTCGTCTTCGGTGGGCATGGCCGGGGCACAGCCGTGCCGGGACACCACCAGCGCGCCGCAGGCGTTGGCATAGGCAGCGCTGGTTTGCCAGGGCTCACCTCTCAGCCAACCCCGCAGCAACCCACTCATAAAGGCATCCCCGGCACCCAGCACGTTGAGCACTTCAACCTGTACGCCCTTGACCAAAACACCGTCTTCAATGCGTGACGGAATGTCTCCTTCAAACACCACACAGCCCATGGGCCCGAGCTTGCATACCAGGGTAGCCTCGCTAACCTTTCGCACTGCGCGCAGGGCCGACAAGGTATCCGTACTGCCGCCGGCAATATGAAACTCCTCTTCGGTGCCCACAATCAGGTCGAAATCCGGCAGCCAGCGCTGCAGGTCGGTGGTCACCTTGTCATCGGCGACAAAGCGGGTTTCGCCATCGCCGGGATTGGTGAGCCCCCACAGCACGGGACGGTAGTCGATATCCAGCACCCGCTTAACGCCATAATGGGCAGCGGCGTCCAGCGCCTTGCGGCAGGCTCGGCGAGTCGTATCAGTAGAAAGATGGGTGCCGGTAATCGCCAATGCCTTTGAGCGGGCAATGAACTCAGGGTCAATGGCGTCAGCATCAATGGCCATATCGGCGCAGTCGCGGCGATAAAACAGCAGTGGGAAGCTCTCGCGGTCTTTTAACGCTAACAGTACCAAACCGGTATGGCGTTCGGGGTCGGTTTGTAGCGCGATGGTATCCACGCCAACCCGTTCTAACTCCTCGCGAACAAAGTTGCCCATCTGCTCGTCGCCCACCCGCGAGAGCATGGCGGACTTCAACCCAAGCCGCGCGGTACCGTAGGCCATGTTGCCGGAGCTACCGCCCAGGTATTTGGCAAAGCTGGCCACGTCTTCCAGGCGGCTACCGATTTGTTCGGCGTAAAGATCCACCGCTACACGCCCTAAGCAGATCAGATCAAGCGGTCGGTGTTGGCTATTGTTATTCAGCATAAGGTCTCCCCACGTTACTCTCGTGGTCTAGGGCAAAGATGGCTTTGAGCATCAAAGCGCTCTGGGCGTCTAACCTGTCTAGAATGAGAAGGCAGCACGGAATCGTTCGAGCGCGAGGTCGTCATCCCCAGAGGCCCAACCTTCCAACCCCACGGTGCCTCGATAACCTATTTTATTTAGCGCTTTGGCGATGGCCGGATAGTTAATCTCGCCGGTTCCCGGTTCGCAGCGCCCAGGCACATCAGCCACTTGCACTTCACCAATGTACGGTCCGCAGCGGCGAATCAATTCGATCAAATTACCTTCGCCAATTTGGGCGTGATAAACGTCCAACATAATGCGCAAGCTGGGCCGGTCGACACTTTTTACAAGCGCTAGAACATCTTCCAAACGCGCAAACGGTACACCTGGGTGGTCAACATCGGTATTAAGGTTTTCAAGCACAAAGGTGATGTCGTTCTGCTCGCCGAGATCTGCCAGCCGGTTGAGCGTGTCCCGGGCTTTGAGCCACATAGCGCCGGTTATCAGTTGGCACGGCTGAACGGGCAGGCCTTCGCTATTCAACCCAGTGCCATGCAAGTTAAGTCGCGGAATGCCGAGACGTTTTGCTACCTCAGCCGATTCAGCGGCGGTTCTCAGCAGTTCATCGGCACCGGCAGCATCCGCCAAGGTGCCTGAGATATAGCCGGTCATGGATGAAAACGTCGCGCCGCTATTGGCCAGGGATTCAATGTCGTGTCGGGTCCAGTCCCAGATTTCCACTTGAAAACCCAATGCATCAATACGCTTAACACGTTCATTCATCGGTAGGTCGCGAAAAACCATTTCTGCACAAACGGCCAACGTAAACGGCGATGAGAAAGTAGATGCTGACATGGTCATAGTGGCTCTTTGGTAGCTGTTCGCTATACGTTTTCAGCGGGCTCATCAATCTTCCCGCCAGCGGTCTTTGGTGTGGTCCGATCGGCAGCAGCGCTATTGGCTTTTTTTTCGCGGTCGCTGCGCTGGAACTCAGCGAGCTCTGCATCCAGACTCTCCAATTCGGCACCACCGGCCATCATGTTGAGTACTTCTTCGCGGGTGACGTCTTCTTTGCGGAAGGAGCCCAGGCTGCCGCCACGGGACAAAAGCGTGAAGGCATCGGCCACGGGGAAGGCGTGATGGACGTTATGGGTAATGAAGATGACCGCCAGGCCATCGGCTCGCGCCTTGGCGATATAGCGCAGCACTACCGAGGCCTGCTTGACCCCGAGGGCGGACGTTGGCTCATCCAGAATCAGCACCTTGGCGCCAAAATAGACGGCTCGGGCAATCGCCACGCACTGGCGTTCGCCGCCGGAAAGCGTGCCCACCGGCTGACTCGGGTCGCGCACATCAATGCCGATTTTGGCCATTTCCTGCTTGGCAATGCGGTCGGCGTATTTCCAATCGATGCGCTTGAACAGCCCCCAGCCCACCGTCGGCTCGCGCCCCATAAAGAAGTTCCGGGTAATCGACATCAACGGCACCATCGCCAAGTCCTGGAAAACCGTCGCGATACCTGCGTCTAGTGCGTAAGCCGGTGACTTGAAGCGAGCGGGTTCGCCATCCAGCAGCATCTCGCCATGGGTGGGCTGATGAACGCCCGAGAGGGTTTTGATCAGCGTCGACTTGCCCGCGCCGTTATCACCGAGCAGGCACATCACTTCACCGGCATAGACCTGCATGGAAATATCGCTCAAGGCGATCACACTGCCGAAGTGCTTGCTGACGCTGCGCATTTCGATCATTGGCGTTTGAGTTGTCATGTTACTTGGCCTCCATCGCCTTCTTGCGCATGTAGTTGTTGAACAGCACGGCCACCAGCAGCATCACGCCCAAAAAGACCTGGAACCAGTCCGTATTAACACCGGTGTAGAAGATACCCATTTGCACCATGCCAAAGATCAGCGCACCCAGCGCTGCGCCGATGGCAGACCCATAGCCGCCGGTCAGCAAAGCGCCGCCAATCACCACCGCGATAATGGCCTCCAGCTCTTTTAACAAGCCACGAATGGTGTCCGCCGAACCGGTATCCATTACCTGAATGCAGGCAAAAATGGTGGCGGAGAAGGCAGTGAACATGAACAGTGAAATCTTGACCCGACGTACCGGCACGCCCGAATTGCGCGCGGCATTAGCGTCGCCGCCGCTGGCGAAGATCCAGTTGCCATAGGGCGTGCACAGCAGCACCCAGGTCGCCACGGCCGTTAAGCCCAACCACCAGACGATGGAGACCGGAATACCCGAAACGGTGGGGTTGCCCGCAAAATTAGTGCCGATCCAGCCTTGCGTGGCCATCCAAGAGAACAGGCCCGTGGCGACCTCACCGGAAAACAGCGACGCGAACCAATCGCCGGGGATATGCTCTTCAACGCCACCCACCTGGGTTCGCCCCGTCAACAACCGGCTGACACCAATCGCTAGGCCGCGCAGAATAAACAGAAAACCCAGCGTGACGATAAAGGACGGCAAGCCAGTGCGATTAACCAGGTTGCCGTTAATCCAGCCCACTAACCCGGCACAAGCGAATGCCAATAAGATAGCGGCCCATAGCGGCCAGCCATACTCTACGGCGGGGATCGCAATCAAAATGCCAGCCAGGCCGATCATCGACCCAATCGAGAGATCAAACTCCCCGCCGATCATCAGTAGTGCTGCCGCCGTGGCGATAATGCCGAGCTGTGCTGAAACTTCCAGAAAATTAATAATACCCGCGGGGGTAAACATCCCGGTGCCGCTGGAGGCAGCGATAAAAAAGGCAAGCACCAGCACGGTACCGGCCAGCGCCCCCAACTCAGGACGATTGAGCGCTTTCTTCCAAAACGAGACTTTCTGGATCCGTTCGTCTTGATCAGCCGCTGCTGGCGCAGCCGCTTGGTTATTTTCATTGGAATTCATGGCGATCGACTCCCAAGGCTCGGCACCGCCGAGCCTTTTCCGATTAGGTCGTTATCAACGGATACCCTGGCTACTCAGCTCAATAACCTGCGCTGCGTTTTCTTGAGTGACAAACCCCGGACCGGTAGCAACATCCCCAGCGGGTAGCAGCCCGTTCTTGACGAACTGGTCGAGGAACATGACAGGTAAGTACCCCTGCATGTACTGCTGTTGGTCGATCGCAAAGTCCAGTTCACCCGCATCCAAGGCTTCCAAAATGTCGGGTGAAAGATCAAAGGTACCGAGGGTGAACATATCGGTAGCCCCCTGCTCGCGCATGGCCTGAATCATCGGATCAGCGGCCAATGCACCCAAGGTCAACACACCACGCACATCACTGTTCTCGTTAAGGTAAGCGATAATGGCATTGCGAATATTGGTGGGGTCGTAGGTGGTCGCTAGCTGCTCAGCATTGCCGTCGAAGCCCTCAACAAAGCCATCACAGCGCTGGTCAAGGCCCTGGTTGCCCTGTTCATGGTTGACGCAAACGCCTTTCTCAACGCCCATTTCCTGCATGCGCTCGGCGGCCTGCTTGCCCGCTTCGTACTCACTCTGCCCAACGTGCAAGCGGGCGCCATAATCCCGCGCCACATCGCCACCGGAGTTGATGGTGATGACGGGAATGCCGTTATCGACTGCGTCTTGCACAACGCTGCCCAGGGCATTTTCATCGGTGAATGAGAGAATCAAACCGTCTGGTTGAGAGGCCACTGCCGCCTGGACGAGTTGCTGCATCTTGGCCATGTCAAAGGTGGAAGGTGCGCGGTACTCAAGCTCCGCGCCTACAAGGTCAGCCGCTGCCTCAGCGCCATTTTTGACCACCGACCAGAAAGGATCCGAGGGAACGCCATGGGTCACCATGACGAAGCGATTCTCTTCTTGTGCTGTTTCCTGTGCTTGTGCGGCACCCGCCATGAGCGCCGTGGTGGCGACGGAGGCTAGAAGCCATTGAGATAGACGTGCCATAAATAATTCCTCATAACGTTATCGTTGTTGGTAGGGAAGTGGCATTAAATGCCTTGGCGCTATGGAATATAGATTCCAAATAGCAATACAGGCAAATTATTTATTCTATACTTTGGTATAAATGGAATATTTATTTCAATCAACTAGACTGCTCAACAATCAGTCCCTTTGCTTAGTTTTCTCTCAGCTAAGTGGTACACGCGTTAACGCTAAGGAAATTGTATGCCGCAGCCACCTCAAAGCTACCGTGAGTTGGAAACGCTGATCACCGCAGAGTACGCCACGCTAAGCAAACGTTTGCAGCAAACCGCGCGGTTTATGCTTGATCACCCTCAGGAGGTGGCTCTGGCGACCGTGGCCAAAATTGCCGAGCAGGCGGATGTTACTCCCTCCACCTTGATTCGCCTGGCCAATAGTTTGGGATTTAAGGGCTTTTCTGAAATGCAGCAGCTGTTTCGCAGCCGCCTGGTCGATGAACTGCCCAACTACACCGAGCGCATTCGAGCGGTGCGCAGCGCAACCGGGGAAACACCGGACAGCACCCAGCTATTATGGGAGTTCGCCGACGCTAATCGCGCCGTCTTGGAGCAACTGCCTAGTCGCATTGACCCAGAGAACCTTGAAAAAGCGCTGGATATTTTTGAGCGGGCCCATGCCATTCATGTGATGGGTGCCCGACGCAGCTTTATGGTGGCCAGCTACATGACCTATGCCCTGGCGCATGTCGATAAACCGGCGCTGCTGGTCAATGGTTTGGGCGGGATGTACGGCGAGCAACTGCGGGCCATGAGCCGACACGACGCCCTGCTGACCATCAGCTTCTCCCCCTATGCCGAAGAGAGCCAGAAAGCCTGCGAAGACGCCCATCAGCGTGGTCTGCCTATTGTGGTGATTACCGACTCGACCCTCAGCCCGCTGGCGCGTTTCGCAGATGTAGCCTTTGTGGTCAACGAGGCTGAAGTGAAAAGTTTCCGCAGTTTGACCGCCTCGCTCTGCCTGGCCCAGACCTTGGCCATTGCCCTGGGGGTGCGGCAAGACAAAACACGTGAAAAGGATCCCCAGTCGGGCCACCAACGCAACGCATAAATGCAATTCACTCACTAAAAATCCTTCAACCCCAAGAACAAGATAGGAGCGCTTATGAAACTGGCACTGATCGGCGCTGGACGCATCGGCAAGGTGCATGCCCAGGCCATTCACTCACACCCGAATGTTACCCTGGCCGCCGTGGCCGACTTTCACCAGCCTGCCGCAGAAGCGTTGGCCGAGCAGTACGGCAGCAAAGCAACCTCCGTTGATGAGATTTTTACAGATGGCGACATTGACGCCGTCCTGATTGCCTCCAGCACGCCCACCCACGCGGAGTACCTGGAGCGTGCTGCCCGTGCAGGCAAGGCGGTTCTCTGTGAAAAACCCATCGCCCTGGATTTAGCACGCACCCGCGATGCCCTGCAGGTACTCAGCGAACACCCGGTGACCTGCGCGTTAGGTTTTAACCGCCGCCACGATCCTCAGTTTTCGGCACTTAAAAAGGCCATTACCCAAGGGCGTATTGGGGCACTGGAAACCCTGACCATTATCAGCCGCGACCCGTCTCCCCCGCCTGCCGAGTATGTCAGCGACTCAGGCGGGCTGTTCCGGGACATGATGATTCATGACCTGGACATGGCGCGCTGGCTGCTTGATGAGCCGATTGAAAGTATTTTTGCCGTCGGCAGTAGCATTATCGACCCCGCCATTGGCGCAGCAGGCGATGTAGATACCGCCATGGTCACGCTCACCACCGCCAGTGGAAAGTTGTGTCAAATTAGCAACTCACGGCGCGCAAACTATGGCTACGACCAGCGTATCGAAGCCTTTGGCAGCCAGGGCATGCTGCAGGCGCAGAACGAGTCTGATACCCGGCTGCGCTTTACCGGCGAAGCGGGACAAGTGGAAGAAAAACCCAAATGGTTCTTTTTAGAGCGTTATGCCGAGGCTTATCGATTAGAGATTCTTGATTTCGTCGATGCGTGGCAGGAAAAGCGCACGCCTCTTGCGGGCGCCCAGGACGGGTTAGAGGCATTGCGATTGGCCGATGCAGCGGAGCGCTCACTACGTGAAGGCCGCAAAATTATGCTCGATGCTGCGGTTTAAGCAGCCACATCAGATTTTATTTTCAAGACGCTTGGCTGACTAGACCGTCGCCGAACCGTCAGGAGGAGCGAAGAATGACTTCACTATTGGTACGCCCCACCGCCCCGGACGCACAAGGCACCGTGATTGACGTTACCCCCGCCTCCGCTGGCTGGACGCATGTCGGCTTTCGGGTGCATAAACTCGCCAAGGGGCAGCGCCTGGAAGCCAGCAGCGATGATCAGGAAGTCTGCCTGGTGCTGCTCACTGGCCGTGCCAATGTTGCCTGCGGCGAGCATCGCTTTGATGATATCGGCAAGCGCATGGATATCTTTGAACAGATTCCACCCTACGCGGTGTACCTACCCAATGGGGTTAGCTACGCGGTGGAAGCGACCACCGATCTTGAGCTAGCGGTGTGTGCGGCCCCAGGGCATGGCAATCATGCGCCACGCTTGATTGCACCGGACAACATCAAGCAGAGCACCCGTGGCCAGGGCACGAACACCCGCCATGTGCACGACATTTTGCCGGAGACGGAGCCCGCCGATAGCCTGCTGGTGGTCGAAGTATTCACCCCCGCGGGCAACTGGTCGAGCTACCCGCCCCATAAACACGATGTGGATAACTTACCCCAAGAATCGCAGTTGGAAGAGACCTACTACCACCGCATTAATCCCCCTCAGGGCTTTGCCTTTCAGCGCGTCTACACCGATGACCGCCGCCTTGATGACACCATGGCGGTAGAAAACGGCTGCTGTGTACTGGTACCCAAGGGCTATCACCCTGTTGGTGCTGCCCATGGCTACTCGCTTTATTACTTAAACGTGATGGCCGGCCCCAAACGGGTGTGGAAATTCCACAACGACCCCGACCACGAGTGGCTAATGAAAACTTGATGGAGTGACGCTTCGCCCGCTAACGTTCATCTAATGCTATGCTGTGGTGCCCCGCTTCTGCGGGGCTTTTTATTGAACACGGATATCCAAGAACTGATACCCGAGAACTGATAACCGAGAGAGGCGTATGCTCCCCGACTACTCCGTGATCGCCTGGCTGTTAATCGTATTTTCCGTGTACCTGACCGGCGTTTCCAAAGGCGGCTTTGCGGGTGGTTTCGGCACGTTATCGGTGCCGCTGATGGCGCTGGCGATCAGCCCGGCTCAGGCAGCGGGCCTTTTATTACCGCTGTTACTGGTGATGGATGTGTTTGCGGTGAAGGCGTGGTGGGGCAGGCAGGCGGTAGCCGAGGTATGGCGTTTTGTGCCGGGGCTGTTCATCGGCGTGGCAGTAGGGACGCTGCTGTTCGACAGCCTGAGCGAACAGGGCTTGCGCCTGACCCTCGGCGTGATCACCTTGATGTTTGCCGCTTACATGCTACTCAAGCCCGTCGCCAAAAAGCCCATTTCCTCCCGATGGGCATTACCGGCGGCGAGCATCTGCGGATTTACCAGCTTCATGGCCCATGCGGGCGCACCGCCGCTCAACGTGTACCTGCTGCCACGCAAGCTGTCCAAAGAGACCTTTATCGCCACCTGCGCCGTGACATTTGCCGTGGTCAACGTGATCAAACTGGCGCCCTATATGTGGCTTGGCGAGATTAACGTTACCAGCGCCTGGGCCTCGTTCGTGCTGGTACCCATCGCCTGGATCGGCGTGCGCAATGGCCTGTGGCTGCAAAGCCGCGTCAACGAAGTGCTGTTTTACCGGTTGGTGATTCTGGCCATGTTTTTAGTCGGCTTTAATCTGATCTATCAGGCGCTAAACTGATTAACGTTGGCGAAAGGCAACCGCAGGGTTTGTGGTTCGCCAGTCCAAGCGCCGCCAACCTTCGAGGCTAGCGACCTCGGCCAGGACCGGATCGGGGTTGACAGCGACGGGACAATCTACGTACTGAAGCAGCGGAAGGTCGTTGCGGGAGTCTGAGTAGAAGGTGGTGTGGCTGGGGGTAATCTGCTGCTCGGCCAGCCACTGTTTCAGGCGCATCACTTTGCCGCCACGATAGGAAAAAACCCCTTCGCTGCCGCCAGTATAGCGCGCGTCTTCATTGATGCCGTGCTCCACGCTGGGCTCTACCGCTAGCACGTGTTCAATGCCTAAAGTGGTCGCAATCGGCTCGACCAGGTGGCGCGACGAGGCAGAAATCAGCAGCAGGGTATCGCCCGCCTGGCGGTGGGCATCCAGACAGGCCCAGGCCTGATCGAAAATGCGTGGCTCCAGATGGGTGGCGACGAAGCGCTCTACCTCTTTTTGCACATCGCTCACCCGACGCCCGCGTAGCGGCGCCAGGGTCATGCCCAAGTACTCTTCAAGCTTCAGCTTTCCGGCGTGATAGGCCTGCTGCATTTGCGCCGCTCGCACCATAAAGGCGTCGACATCGCGGATCCAGCCTTGCTCTATCATCCATAAATTCCAGCGGTCGCTGCAGTCTCCATCCAGGAGGGTGTCGTCAAGATCAAACAGGGCCAGGCGCATGGGGCACTCCTTTCATCACGAGTTGGCGGCGCGTAGGGTATGCCAACGATGATGACAGGGCGATGACGCGGGTTAACAAGCTAGGGTTTTAACCACGCCGCTGCAAACTCATCGGCCGGTTTGGGCCGACCATACAGAAACCCTTGCGCCTCAAGGCATCCCATTTGGGCAAGCAGGGTGGCCTGTTCTTTATGCTCCACGCCTTCCGCCAGGGTTTTCATTCCCAAGGCATCGGCCATCGCAATGATGGTTTTCACAATGGCGCGGTCATGCTGATTGTCGAGCATATCGCGTACAAAGGAGATATCGATTTTCAGCGCATCGGCGGCAAAGCGCCTTAGATAGGAAAGCGATGAATACCCGGTGCCAAAATCATCGATAAACAGGGCATACCCAGCGTCGCGCATCCTCTGGGTAATCTCGACCGCCTGGTCGGGGTCGCGCATGAAGTCGCTCTCGGTGAGTTCCAGGGCCAATACCGACGCGGGCACGCCTTGTGTCAGTTCAGCAATATGCTGAGCCAACTGCGGATCGGCAAACTGCTGTGCGGCAATATTAATCGACAGGCGCCCAGGCAGCGCCGCCATTCCTTGTGATTGCCATTCAAGGATCTGTCTGGCGGCCTCCACCAGCACCCAGTCACCCAGCGCGCTAATCAGCCCACGCTCCTCCGCCAGGGGAATGAACTCCCCCGGGCTGATCCATCCCCAGTCGGGCTCGTACCACCGGCACAACGCCTCAGCGCCCGCCAGTTGGCCGGTCTTTATATTGACCTGGGGTTGGTAATAAAGCGCCAGGCGATTTTCCATCAGGGCTTGGTGGAGCCGCTCGGTCATCTTTTGACGGCGGCGTTGTTGACGCATCATGTCGTAGCTGAACGGACAGACGCTGCCATCGCGCTTGGCGTGGTGCAAGGCAATACTGGCCGCCTTGAACAGCTCGCTTGCCACTGTCGCATCCGCAGGGTAACGGGAGAACCCCACGCTCACTTCCAGATTGAACGCGTTATGACCCAGCCGGATGGTTTCAGCGACCGTCTCGCGAAGACGGTCCAGCGTTTCGGCCAGTTCGGCCTCGTCAGGGTTATCCATCAGTATCGCGAACTCATCGCCGGATAACCGCGCCAGGGTACTGCTGTCAGGTATGGCATCCTGCAGACGCCCTGCGACCATCGCCAAGAGCTGGTCGCCTACCTGATGGCCATGGGTATCGTTGATCTCCTTGAAGCGGCGGATATCGAGCAGGATCAAGCCGAGCGATTGATGGAGATGGGCCGCCCGGCGCAGCATCCGGGTCTGAACCTCCAGGAAGTGAACACGGTTCGCAAGCCCCGTGGTGCCGTCCGTATACGCCAATTGGTGCATACGGCGCTGATCACGACGGCGCTCCAGTTCCGCGGCGGCGCCGGTCGACAAAATGCGTAGCACTGAGGTCGCGAAGGCGTTGGTGGTAAGCGGCTCACGATAGAACACCATCATCACGCCAATGGCTTCGCCGTGGGCATTATCGAGACGTCGGCCTATCCAGGCCTGGGCCTGTATGGCATTTCCGGGTATCGGCGTGTAGCCGCCACTATGCGAAACCGCCTCGCGTTCAATGACCACCTGTTCGCAGGGTGAATCACTCAACACGAAGGTTTGATTATTCAATGGCGTACCGTCTGCGACAAGACTTACCGTTGTGACGGTGCCCGCCGAACGATCACGGTCACCCGCCTCATGGGGTGACCGATTGAGCAGCGCGATAAAGCCGCCGTCAGCCTCCAGCAATTCCACCAGCGTGCTGATCAACTGCTGAAAGTAATCGTCGCCCACATGTGACGTGACCGTTGAGGCCACCTGCATTACCGCCTGCTGAACGCGCTGGGCTTCCTGGTTATCGGTCACATCTGTGATAAACCCTTCCAGGCAGACAACCTTGCCCGTCTCATCCAGCACCGCTTGTCCTTGCTCCCACATCCAGCGGATTCGTCCATCGCGATGATGCAGGCGATAAACCACTTGATAAGGACGTCTGTCGCGAATGGCTGCCTGCACCTCGTCAAACATTCGCGATGCATCTTGGTCATTGATCAGTTCAGCAAAGCTTATGAGGTGGTTGCCCACCAGTTCGTGGGGCTGATAACCGGTTAGCTCTTGTGCACCCTGGCTGACCAGCTCCATGGTCCAGTGCTCATCGTTAAGGCAGCGGTAGGCCATTCCCGGCAGGTGATTGAGCAGCGTATCCAGACGTCGTTCGCTTTCCCTTGCAACCGCCTCGCTGGCTTTGAGTGCCTCCTCGGCCTGCTGGCGTCCAAGCTCGGCACCAGCTTGCGCCGCTGCAATCCGCAGCACTTCCCTGGCAAGATCATCCAGCTCCATGTGAGCGTTTTTTAACAGCGCCAGTAGCCCGATCGTTCTGCCGTCCGCTGCCAACAGCGGCAGGCCCATGTAACTATCGGCCCCCAGTTCCGCCAGCAGATGATCATCAGGAAAGCGCTGTTGCACGTCGCAGGGGTATAAGCATGGGTCGCGCCCCACAACGGTTTCACAGGGCGTGCCGGCCAATGGGTAGGTAACATTGGGCATATGCATCCCGTTGGACCAAACCGCCAGGGTTTCGACGACACTGCCCGCAGTGTCATTTTCGGCATTAACGTGGGCCACCAATGCATGATCCACGCCCAGCAAGGTTGCCAGTCGCTCCACTAGCGCTGGGTAAAACTGAGGGGTCCCCGTTTGTCCCATCCCTTCAGCCAACTGCCGAAAAATATCGGCCGCTTCAATACCCGTCTGCATTGGTTGTCTCGCTGCTCTGTTTGAACCAGCTTATAGTGAACCGCCTTGACGGTGAAGCCCTGACACTAAACGCTGGCTGATATAGATTGTGGCCGCCGAAGGTATTAGCTTGCTTTCCCACAATATAAGATGAAAAAAAGCAATTGGCCCTTTAAGCTAGCGTGAGAAAAGGAGCCGATATGACGGGCATTATTAATAGCGACAACACACATCATCTCGCCATACCGGCCCTGCCGGGTTTTCTGCAGAACGACCTGGACCAATGCGCCAGGCTGCCATCGCTGCCAACGGTGGCGATCCGCGTCCTGGAAGTTGCAGGCTACCCCGATGCGACCCTTAATGATTATGCCAATGCCATCGAGCAGGATCCGGCGCTGACCTTGCGGTTGATTTCGTTGGCCAATAGCGCTTTTTATGCCCGTCAACAAACAGAAACGCATTCATGTTGGGAAGCTACATCACGGCTCGGGTTGGACGCCACGCTGGCAGCGGTGCTGAGTTTTAGTTTATGGCGTGACCGCCAGTCAGAAGATCTGATTCAGCGTATCTGGGGGCGCTCCATTGTATCGGCACTGGCAGCCCGTTCCTTTGCAGAACAGCTGTGCCCCGAGGAGGCAAGCTTTGTATTTACCGCAGCACTGCTCCAGGATATCGGTATGCTGGCATTGCTCGCGGCTTACCCCAAAGACGCCCATGACCTGTATGCAAACACTACCTTCTCCCATGCACAACTCAGTCGTGGCGAACACCTGCGCTTCGGCAGTGATCACTCATCGATCGGCAGCTGGCTCGCCGCTAAATGGGGGGCACCGGTTTCGCTGGCCCAAGCGATCAGCACCAGCCACGATGAGATCGGCACTCAGAAAGAGATGTACCTGCTGTGCCTGCGTCTCTCAGGCCCTATCGCCGATACCTGGCTGTCGCCCAACCCCAGCCAGGCGTTGGCCACCCTATTGCGCCAGCTAAGCCCGGTGGTGACCACGCCGGCTATTTCACTGAGCGATTTGCTGAAAAACGTCCAGTCTCAACTGCCCCTTTTAACCAATCTATTCGAACTTACCGTCCCCTTTTCGCATGATACCGAGTCGTTGATCATTCAGGCGCAGCAGTTACTCTTTCAACAGACATTGGCGCTCAACGCCCGGTTGAACGCCCAACAGCAGGAACTTGATGATCTCCAGAAACGCCAGACAGAACTGGAGGAACGCAGCCGACGGGATCCGCTCACCGGCCTTGCAAATCGCGCCTGGCTGGAAGAACAGCTGCACAAACGTTTTGAATATTGCCAAACGTACGGTCACACCATGTCAGTGGTGTTTATCGACCTGGACCATTTCAAGAAACTCAATGACCGCTTCGGTCACCAGACCGGCGACCGCATACTGGAGCGCTTTGGCCGCGTGCTCGGCTCGCTGGTTCGCGAGGGGGACCTGGCAGGCCGCTACGGGGGCGAAGAATTCTTGATTATCCTGCCCGATGAGTCGGCTAAGGGAGCGCAACGTTTCGCCAAACGGATTGCTAAGCGCCTTGCCGAAACACCCATGGAAACGGTTGATGGCAAGCCACTTTTCGTATCGGTGTCCATCGGCATTGCCTGTCTCAGCGACGGCGGCTTTGGCAACGGCAGAGAGCTTATCGATGCCGCCGACCAGAGTATGTACTACATCAAACGCAATGGGCGCGGCGGCATTTCCCTTTATGGTCACTAACGATTCATTGCGTAGGGCCCGGGGTTAGCGATTCATCGCGTAGGGCAAGTACAGCGCAATGTTCGGGAAAAGGTGCAGCAAGGCAACCGCCACGAGCATCAAGAGAAAGAACGGTAGCGTTGCTTTGGTGATGGTCAGAATATCCTTCCCGGTGAGACCTTGTATCACGAAGAGGTTAAAGCCCACGGGCGGCGTGATTTGGGACATCTCGACCACAATCACCAGGTAAATGCCAAACCAGATAAGATCAAACCCGGCAGCACTCACCAACGGCATGATGATCGAGGTGACCAGCAGAATCAACGAAATGCCGTCCAGGAAGCAGCCCATCACCAGCAACAGCACCGTTAGCGCCAACAGCAGCATGGTGGGCGACAGCCCCATTTCCCCAATCGCTTGCGCCAGTTTCATGGGCACCTGGGTGAAGCCCATGGCCGAGGTCAGAAACGAGGCCCCGGCAATGATGAAAGCGATCATGCAGGCCGTGCGCACCGCGGCGAAGAGCGAGGATTGAAATATCTCGCGGTTGAAATGGCCATTCGAGCGAGCAATCAGCATCGATAGCACTACCCCGACCGCCGCCGCCTCCGTGGGCGACGCCAAGCCCCCATAGATCGACACGATAATCCCGCCAATCAACAAAAGGATAGGGATCAGCGACCAGGTATTACGCAGCTTCTCGGCAAAGCGCATTCCCGATTCGTCCTTGCCGGTCAGCCCGGCACGGTTACCCTTGAGCAGCGACCACAGCACCAGGTAACCCATGAACATCGCCAGAATCATCAGGCCAGGGCCAATGCCTGCCATGAACAGCCGCGAGATGGATTGCTCGGTCACGACGCCATAGACGATCAGTACGATGGAGGGGGGAATCAACAACCCCAGTGTCGAGGCGCTGGCCAGGGTGCCGATCGCCATCTGGGGGTCGTAACCCCGGCGCTCAAGCTCCGGCAAGGTCATCTTGCCCACCGTGGCACAGGTGGCCGCCGACGAGCCACACACCGCCGCGAACATGCCACTGCCGATGATATTGGTGTGCAGCAAACGCCCGGGGAATCGGTTTAACCAGGGCGAAAGCCCACGAAACATGTTGTCGGCCAGCCCCGAGCGAAACAGGATCTCGCCCATCCAGATGAACATCGGCAGCGCGGTGAGATCCCACCCGTAACTCGCCCCCCAGAAATCAGACGCCAGTACCGGGCCTGGTTCAAACGAGCTGAACATGGAGAGCGCTATCCAGGCGGTGCCAATCAACGCAAAGGCAATCCAAACGCCGCTGCCCAACAGCACAAGCAGGGTCAGGATGGTCACGACACTCAGTAGCAGCACAGGGTATCTCCCACAAGGTTCAGGGGTCGTTGTTTTCTTCGCTGGCCATGACCTCGCGAAAACGTGAGGGGTCCTTGACCGCCAGGCGCAACGCCATCACCAGCGCCTCGCCCAGCGCCAGGCACAGCAAGGCAACGCCGGTCACCAGCACGGCCTGGGGGATCCACAGCGGAATCGACAAAAAGCCTGAGGAAACATCGTTATAGGCGATGCTTTCGCGGATCAGCGCCACCAACCCGTAGCAGAGCAGAAGACTCAGCGTCAGCGCCACTATCAAGCCAAACACTTCGAACCACACCCGAAGCGTCGAGGGAAGCCGGGTAATCAGCAAGGTTACCCGGATATGGGCGTGGTGGACGAAGGTATACGCCAAGCCGAGAAAGGTGGCACCTACCAGCAGGTAAGACGCCATCTCAGAAACGCCGGTGATATTGATGTTCAGCCGCGCGCTACCGACCATGACCAATAGCGCATCGACCAATCGAGAAAACACCTGCGTCGCGACCAGCGCGCAAATCGCGATCATGCAAAGCGCAGCGCCCCAGGCCCCCAGGCGATAGAGCTTATCGAATTTGAACGTCATGGGTTTGGCCTCTTGACGCGCAAAGCGGCACAGCATCTGCGCCGCTAAGACGGGTCATCAATCCTCAAGCTGATCACGGTAAGCCTGCAGCGCTTCCTTGGCCTGGTCATCAGCCCGGGATTCCCAATCGGCAAACAGCTCATCACCCGCTTGTTGCAGCGCCTCGCCCACTTCCTCGTTGGGTTCGGAAACGGTGATGCCGTTTTCTTTGAGTATCGCCAGGCTTTCCTGGTTATCTTCACGGCTCATTTCCCAGCCGCGCTCTTCGGCTTCTGCGGCCGCTTCCATCAACGCGTCCTGGGTGTCTGCGTCCAGCTGGTCAAAGCTGCGCTGATTGATAAAGACGATATTCTTGGGCAGCCAGAGGTTGGCATCGGTGTAATGCGAGACGTAATCCCAGGCAGCCATCGAATTGCCCGTGGAACTCGAGGTGATCATGGCATCCACGCGGCCGGTGCTGAACGCCGTGGGGATATCGGACTCTTCCGTTTCCGTCGGGCTGCCGCCCAGATTTTCGATAAACCGCTGGGTATTGATATTGGGCGCCCGCACGCGCAAGCCGTCAAACTGATCCGGGTCGGTCAGTTCTTCAGCGGTGTAAATACCCTGAGCCGGCCAGGGAACGGCGTAAAGCGGGATCAGGCCTTCTTCCTCAAAGAGGTCACTGATGATTGGCTTGGTGGCTTCCCAAAGCGCATAGGCCTCTTCATAGCCTCCCGCCACACCGGGCAGTGTATCCACCTCGAAAATCGGGTTTTCATTGGAGAGTACCGAGAGGAATATTTCCCCCGCAGCAATGGTGCCACGGCGTACCGACGGCTTGATCTCGCCGTGAGACACAAGGGCACCACCGCTTTGCACATTGATGGTCAGGTCTCCATCCGTTGCCTCGGCAACGTCTTCGGCAAACTGCTTGGTGTTTTGAGTATGAAAACTGGCATCGCCATATGGCGTCGCCATGGTCCACTCGGCGGCCTGAGCGGTCGCGGCGATGCTACATGCCGTGACCAGAAGCAGCGGCGTTGCAATGCGGGTACGCATGATAAAGCCCTCGTATTGATAGGTTATTACCGTTTGGTGTTACTGCACGCTTGACGTAGGCGGTGCTTTTCATCACCTTCAAGTCTTTAGCCTAGTGTCGTTGATAATCTTATGAGATTTCTTCGTCAACCTTTTTTCCACGAAATAACAGCACGATAGGTTGCGTCTCAAAGCGTAACGTCGGTAAAAAAGCTTGGCAGTGCCGCCAGCGACTTCATATATTGAATAAACGCTTGATCACGTTTTTGTAATGACCATAGCTCTTTGATGAACATGGTTCTTTGATGACGATAGCTCTTTGATAACTCAGGAGGCCATATGCCCCTCCCGCTTCTCAACTGCGACATGGGTGAAAGCTTTGGCAACTGGTCGCTTGGCCTGGACGACGAAGTGATGCCCTTTGTTGACTGCGCTAACATTGCCTGCGGCTATCATGCCTCCGACCCCCACGTGATGCGCCGTACGGTCAAACTCGCGGCTCGCTACGGTGTGCGAGTTGGTGCGCACCCTGGCTACCCTGACCTGATGGGCTTTGGTCGCCGCTCCATGGCCTGCTCGCCCAGCGAGGCCGAGGATATGGTGCTCTACCAGATTGGCGCCCTGGCGGGTATCTGCCAGGCGGAGGGCACCCAGTTGAGCTACGTCAAACCTCACGGCGCGCTTTATAACGATATGGCGGCCAACCCTGAACTGCTTGAAGGCGTGATGCGCGCCGTGCATGCCTATGATCCCGGCCTGCCGCTCATGATCATGGCCACTGCCAACCCCGAACCGCACCGCGAGTTAGCCGCCAAGCTGAGGATTAACCTGTGGTTTGAGACCTTTGCCGACCGGGCCTATGAGGCCAACGGCCATCTGGCCTCGCGGCGGCTGCCCGATGCGGTCCACCATGACCAGGCCACGATCGTCGACCAGGCCGTCATGCTGGCCAAAGGCGAACCCCTCACCGCCCGCGACGGCACCTCGCTGTCGCTACCCTGCGATACGCTTTGCGTTCACGGCGACAACCCAGAGTCCGTCGCCGCCGTGCGCGCCATTCGCGATGCGTTCAGTCATCTGGGATCAACGTGAAGCTGCGTATCGAAACCGCCGGGATGGAAGCCTTGATGGTACGCCTTTTCGATACCATCGACGTCACCAACATGGCCTGGATTCTGGCGGCTGACCAGGCGCTACGCGAAGCTTTCGGCGAGGCGCTGGTCGATTTGCTGCCGTCCTACACCACGCTGTTGCTGCATTATGATTGCCGAACGCTCAGCCACCTCGACGCCCAGGCACGCGTTCAAGGTGCCCTAACGGGCCTGACGCCCGCCGATACCCAGCAAGGTCAGCACCATGACATTCCCGTTTGGTACGACGAGAGCGTCGGGCCGGATCTTGAGCGGGTGGCCAAGCGCGCAGGCATCAGCATTGCCGAACTGATCAAGCAGCATTGCCAAGACGACTACTGCGTGTTCGCGCTGGGCTTTGCGCCGGGGTACGGCTTCATGGGCTTGGTGGATGACACCATTGCCACGCCGCGCCTGACCACCCCCAGGCGTCACGTTGCCGCCGGTAGCGTCGGCATCGCCGATCGCCAAACGGCCATTTATCCACTGCCCTCACCCGGCGGGTGGAACGTGCTGGGCCGCACGGCGGTGCCGCTATTCGAGCACGCCAAACGCGGCGAGCCGCTATTGCGCCCTGGCGACAGCGTCCGCTTTCGGTCGATTTCCCGGGCCGAGTTTGAGGCCGAGGGTGGCGATACCACGCCAATGGAGGAACGCTCGTGAGCCAGGCAGCATTAGTGGTTAAAAAGGCAGGGCCGCTGGCATTGGTTCAAGACGCAGGACGCTTTGGCGTGGGTCATCTGGGTGTCACCCAGGGCGGGGCTGCCGACTGGATTGCATTTCATTGGGCCAACTGGCTGCTGGGCAATCCGCTCAACAGCGCTGCCCTTGAAATTGTCATGGGAGGTGGCCTGACACTGGAAGCCGAGGGCGAGGTAACCTTGGTGCTGACCGGCGCCGACCTGGCTGCCACCCTTGATGGCGAACCGCTCGCACCCAACGCCAGCTTCAGCTTGCGCTCAGGGCAGGAGTTGGCCTTTCAGCAGCCACGTCAGGGGTTACGCGCTTACCTGGCTTTTCCCGGGGGCCTGGATGCGCCCGAGGTGCTCGGCAGCCGTGCGTGCACGGTCCGCGAGCAATTAGGCGGCCTGCAGGAGAACGGTCAGCCGCTCAAGGCGGGCGAGCGCCTGACCTGGCGGGGAAGCACTCATCAGCCGCGCACGCTGCCTGACAACCTGGCCCCGCGCATGCCAACGTCCGGCTGCCGCCTGCCCATCGTGCTTGGCTCCCAGGTCGCCAGCTTTTCCGGCAACAGCCTGTATCAGGCATTTAATATGCCCTGGCAGGTCGATAACCGCGCCGACCGCATGGGCGTTCGCCTGACCGGGCCGGTGCTTGGCGGCACCTTGAAGGGCATCGTTTCGGAGGGGATACCGCTGGGCGCCGTACAGGTCCCCCCCGACGGCCAGCCCATTGTGCTGATGAACGACCGCCAGACCATTGGCGGCTACCCACGCCTGGGGGCGTTGACACCAACCGCCTGTGCCACGCTTGCCCAGTGCCTGCCGGGCACCCAGGTATGGCTGACGCCGGTCAGCGTCAGCCAGGCCCAGGCCGATTACCGTCGGCAGTTCGCCTGCTGGATCTCCGATTAAGCCACGTTAAGCGGCATGGCTGGGCCGAAGTGCTCATAGTGGCGATGCGAATCCGCCACGCCCAGTTGCTTCAGCGCCTGCTCAACAGCTTCCATCATGCCGTGAGGGCCAACGAAGTAGCAGTGGGCGCCTTCGGGCAAGTAGTCGGCCAGCAGCGCCTGGTGAAGACGTCCTTGATGGTCACCGTCGTCGCCTTGCTCAAACACGGTCACCAGCTTGAACTGTGCTGGGTAAGCTTTTTCAAGGGCGCGCAGCTCATCGGCAAAGGCCCAGTGCTCAGAGGTTTGTGCGGCGTGCAGATACACCACCTGGCGGCCCTGGCCAAGTGCCTGTTTGGCGATAGGCAGCAGCGGGGTCTGCCCCACACCACCGCTGATCAACATCAGCGGAGCGTCACCGGGAACCAGCGTCATCTCACCCGCCGGGGGTAGCAACTCGACCACCCCGCCATTGGCCAGCTGGTCGTGGAAATACCGGCTGACGCGACCGTCGTTCTCGCGCTTGATGGACACCCGATAAGCACGCCCATTGGGCGTTGCCGACAGGCTGTAGTGGCGGTGCACCGGCTCGCCGTCGATGGTCACCTTGACGCCGATATATTGCCCAGGCGCATGTGCCGCGACGGGGCCACCGTCCTCGGGTTCGAGAATAAAGGAGCGAATCACCGCGCTTTCCTGCTGGCTATCCGCCACGCGGAAACGCCGCGTACCGCGCCAGCCGCCGACACGCTGCTCGAATTCCTGGTAGCGGTTTTCTTCCAGGTCGATCAGCAGGTCGGCCAGTTCCTGATATAACGCGCCCCAGGCGTCGGCAATTTCCGGCGTCAGGGCATCCCCCAGCACCTCGCCAATCGCCATCATCAGACACTCGCCCACAATCGGATATTGCTCGGGCAGAATGCCCAGCGATACGTGTTTGTTGACTACCGTTTCGAGCGTTTGACGTGCCTTGGCCGGGTCTTGGCGCAACCCCACGTAGGCCAGCACTGCCCCCGCCAGCGCTCGCGGCTGGGCACCATTTTGCTGGTGAACCTGATTGAACAGCGGCTTTACGCTGGGATAGCGCTCGAACATCAGCGGGTAAAAACGCTGAGTGATGGTATTCAAGTGTTCAGCCACGACGGGAGCGGTGGCGGCAATTAACGCTTCTTGATCTTGAGTCAGCATGGTGAGCCTCGCGGATTGAATGATACGACGTGTTTTTTATTAAAGTAGTATCTATAATACATCTTTAAGCATGGCCGCCAATCCACAGCGACAATCTGCCACATCGCGCGGCTCACCAGCGTTTCAGTACGTTCTGGGCGCGCTTCGCCTGGGCCCCGATTCACCGTACAATGGAAGTTTGAGCCATTCGACCTGCCGCGGACCGCTTATGCACCTGACCAGCTTTACCGATTACTCCATCCGTGTGCTGCTCTATCTGGCAGTGAAAGGCGAGGAACGCGCGACGATCGACGAAATTGCCTCGACCTATAAGGTATCGCGCCATCATGTGATGAAGATCGTCCAAGAGCTCAACCAGAAAGGGTACCTCACCGCCATACGCGGCAAGCACGGCGGCCTGTGGCTGAAGCGCGACCCGGCCACCATCAAGCTCGGCGCCCTGGTGCGCGATACCGAGTCTGAATTTGGCTTGGTGGAGTGCTTTCGCGACAAAAACGCCTGCGTGATCACCCCCGCCTGTCGTCTCCCCCCTGTACTGAATGAGGCATTGGAGGCGTTTTTTGCCGTGCTGGATCGCTACACCCTGGCAGATCTGCTGGAGGAGCGTTTGCCACAGCTGCGCCAGCTACTGCGCATCCCAGCGCTGAACGTGGCGACCTAGAGCGCAGAAAAGAGCAGGTTGGTTATCGAGGCAAAAAAAAAAGGCGCTGCCCTTGGGGCAGCGCCTTTTCGATGGCGGCGTCGCTTAGACGTCGAAGCGATCCGCGTTCATCACTTTCGTCCAGGCGGCGATGAAGTCGTTCACAAACTTCTCGTCGTTGTCATCCTGAGCGTAAACTTCCGCGTAGGAACGCAGCAGGGAGTTGGAGCCAAACACGAGGTCGACGCGCGTGGCGGTCCACTTGACGGCATCCGTTTTCCGGTCACGGATTTCGTAAGTGTTGTTACCCGCTGATTTCCAGGCGTAACTCATGTCGGTCAGGTTAACGAAGAAATCATTGGTCAACTGGCCTTCGCGTTCAGTGAATACGCCATGCTTGGTGCCACCGAAGTTGGTGCCCAGGACACGCATACCCCCGAGCAGAACCGTTAATTCCGGCCCGGTCAGGCCCATCAACTGGGCGCGGTCGAGGAGCATTTCTTCCGGCTTGACCACGTAGTCTTTCTTCTGCCAGTTACGGAAACCATCGGCCAGCGGTTCGAGCGGCGCGAAGGAATCAGCGTCGGTCATCTCGTCGGTGGCATCACCGCGACCCGGCGTGAAGGGTACAAGCACCTCGTAACCCGCCGCTTTAGCCGCTTTCTCGATACCTACGCTGCCGCCCAGCACGATCACATCGGCAATGCTGGCACCCGATTCGGCAGAGATTTTTTCGTACACTGACAGCACCTTGGCCAGCCGCTCGGGCTCGTTGCCCGCCCAGTCTTTCTGCGGGGCAAGACGAATACGGGCGCCGTTGGCACCGCCGCGCATGTCAGAACCACGATAGGTCCGTGCGCTATCCCAGGCGGTGGTGATCATGTCGCTCTGGCTGAGGCCACTTTCAGCGATCTGCTTTTTGACCTTCTCGACGGAGTAGTGGGTGTTACCCGCCGGAATGGGGTCCTGCCAGATCAGGTCTTCGTCGGGTACTTCAGGGCCAATGTAGCGTGCTTTCGGCCCCAGGTCGCGGTGGGTGAGCTTGAACCACGCCTTGGCGAACGTCGTCTTGAAGTACTCCGGGTCAGCCATGAATTTTTCGCAGTACGCCCGGTAAGTCGGGTCCATCTTCATCGCCATGTCCGCATCGGTCATGATCGGGTTATGACGAATCGACGGGTCGCTGGCATCGACCGGTTTGTCTTCTTCCTTGATGTTCACCGGCTCCCATTGATTAGCACCTGCAGGGCTCTTGCGGAGTTCCCATTCGTAGCCGAACAGCAGGTCAAAGTAACCCATGTCAAACTGGGTAGGGTTCGTCGTCCATGCGCCTTCGATACCCGAGGTGACTGCATTGCTCGCCTTACCGTCCATGTTGGGATTGCCCCAACCGAAGCCTTGGTTTTCGACGTCTGAGGCTTCAGGCTCGGCATCCAGCACAGAGGCATCGCCATTACCGTGGCACTTGCCTACAGTATGGCCACCGGCGGTCAGCGCCGCGGTTTCTTCGTCGTTCATCGCCATACGGGCGAAGGTTTCACGTATCTGCTGACCGGTCTTCAAAGGATCCGACTGGCCGTTAACACCTTCAGGGTTAACGTAGATAAGCCCCATCTGGACAGCTGCCAGCGGATTTTCCATGGTTTCAGGCTTGTCGACATCTTCATAGCGCTCATCAGAAGGCGCCAACCACTCTTTCTCATCGCCCCAGTAGATATCTTTTTCCGGTTCCCAGATATCTTCCCGGCCGAAGGAGAACCCGTAGGACGGCAGCCCCATGGATTCATAGGCAACGGTGCCAGCCAGGATCATCAGATCGGCCCAGCTAATCTTGTTGCCGTATTTTTTCTTGATCGGCCACAGCAGACGACGCGCCTTATCAAGGCTGGTGTTGTCGGGCCAGGAGTTGAGCGGGGCAAAGCGCTGGCTGCCGGTACCGCCGCCGCCACGACCATCGGCAATGCGGTAGGTGCCCGCGGAGTGCCATGCCATACGGATCATCAAGCCGCCGTAATGGCCCCAGTCTGCCGGCCACCATGATTGGCTATCGGTCATCAGCGCGTGAACGTCCTGCTTGAGCGCATCGAAGTCGAGCTTTCTGACTTCTTCCCGATAGTTGAAATCAGGGCTCATCGGATTGGATTTGCGATCTTGCTGATGCAGGATCTCCAGGTTGATGCCTTCCGGCCACCAATCCTTGTTGGACGTACCAGTGGAGGTGTTACCCCCATGCATTACCGGACATTTGCCGCTCATATCTCTCCCCTCATTGCTTTTGTCGCTGGCAAGTACCAGCACAACCATCAGTGGTGCCCGCTAGTCTCAAATGACCCCGCCAACACCAAATTTGTCCTGATACAGTTTTAGACCACTATCACCATAGTCTCAATTTGCATTTAACCACTGATTTAATAGCTTGGACCTATAATCAGTATTGCTCGCCAATCAAACACGCTCGCCTAGCGGTTGACAGTAAACTCTTCGGTGTCGATGTTGGCCTGCTGGGCGTCGCTGTAGCGACCGCCAGCGACCTGCTCGGGCGTCAGCATCGCGCTGAGCTGCTGACAGGTGGCGATATCCAGATAAAGCGTTTCGGCTGAGAGGTTGTCGCGCATATGGGCTATCGAGGTGGAGCCGGGGATCGGAATGACGTCGGCTCCCCGGGCATTGACCCATGCCAGCGCTAGCTGGGCAGAGGTAACACCTAGACGCTTGGCAAGCCGTGTGACGTCATCGAGCAACTGCCGGTTATGGGCAAAGTTATCCGGGCTGAAGCGCGGCATCTGGCGGCGCATGTCCCCCTCGGGCAAGCGCGCCGGATCGCTGATTGCCTCCGCTAAAAACCCGCGCCCAAGCGGGCTGAACGCCACAAGGGCCGTGTTCGTCTCACGGCAGGCCTCAAGCAGGGCAATCTCGGGATTGCGCGTCCACAGCGAGTATTCGGACTGCACGGCTGCGATGGGGTATTCCGTCACCGCGCGGCGCAGCGTCGCCGCGGAAATTTCGGAAAGCCCCACCCCGCCGATCTTGCCCGCGTCCACCAGACGCCCCAGCGCCCCGACACTTTCCTCGATCGGCACCTGGCGGTCGAGGCGGTGCAGGTAATAGATGTCGATGTTATCGGTTTGCAGACGTTTCAGGCTGGCCTCGCACTGGCGACGTAGCGTATCGGGGTGCCCATCGATCACCCGCTTGGCTGAGGCCGGGTCAATCGCCATGCCACACTTGCTGGCCAGTAGCACCTGCTCACGCTTCCCCTTCAGCGCACGGCCAAGCAGCGTTTCGTTGGCCGTGGCGCCGTAGAGGGTGGCAGTATCAAAGTGGCGATAGCCCATATCAAACGCTGCATCCAGGGCGCGCAGCGCATCCGGCTCGGGTACTTGCTGACCGTAGCCGTGGGAAAGGTTCATGCAGCCAAGCCCGATCGAGGGGGCGTGGACGGCGCGGAGGCGTTGAAGAAAACTCGACATGGCAATTCCCGTATTTATCCCGCTACTGTTTTTATAACGTTTCACCACCAAACTGCAACGCGACCAAATGGCGATAGAGCGCACTGGTCGTAATCAGCTCGCGGTGCGTTCCCGCCGCCACCAACCGCCCGCCGTCAAACACCAGCAGGCGATCCGCGGCGATCACCGTGGCCAGCCGGTGGGCGATGACGATACTGGTGCGCCCGACCATCAGTCGATCCAGCGCCTGCTGGACAAGACGCTCGCTTTCCGCATCCAGCGCGCTGGTGGCTTCATCCAGCAACAGCACGGCAGGGTCTTTGAGCAGCGCACGGGCGATGGCAAGGCGCTGACGTTGACCGCCGGAAAGCTGCACGCCCCCGGGGCCGAGGGGCGTATCGAAACCTTGCGGAAGCGCATCGATAAAGTCCAGAGCGCTGGCATCCTGGGCCGCCATGCGTAGCCTTTCATTACTCGCTTCAGCGTCCCCATAGCGCAGATTCTCGGCCACCGTTCCGCTGAACAGTAACGGCGCCTGCGCCACCAGCCCCATGACGCGGCGCAAGGCCACCAGATCAAGGGTGCGGATATCGTAGCCATCCAGGGTGACTTGCCCCTGACCTGGATCGTAAAAACGCAGCAACAACGCCAGCAAGGTACTTTTGCCCGCCCCCGAAGGCCCCACCACGGCGACCCGTTCGCCCGCCTGAATATGCAGATCAACGTCAATCAGCGCCGGGGTTTCCCGGCCGGGGTAGGTGAAACTTAAGTTTTCCAACGCAATATCGCCCTGCGATGGCCTAGGCAGGGTTTGCGGCTGCGCGGGCGACTGAATGGTGGGCTGGGTATCGAGCAGCTCCAGCAGCCGCTCTGCGGCCCCCGCTGCGCGTTGCACATCCCCGGCGACTTCTGCCAGCGTGGCGATGGCCCCTGCCGCCAGTACCGCGTAGAAGATAAACGCCGATAGTTCGCCCGCACTCATGGTGCCAGCCAGTACCGCCTGACCGCCCTGCCAGAGCATCAAGCCTACGGCGGTGAATACCACCAGCATGGCGATGCCGGTCAGCCAGGCGCGCTGCCGGGTGCGTTCCACAGCGCTGCCAAATGCCTGCTCGACCCTTCCGCCATAACGCTTTTTATCTTCTCCCTCGTGGGTGAATGCCTGGAGGGTCTGGATACCGCTCAATGACTCTTCCGCGTAGCGGCCAAGCTCAGCCACATGGTCCTGGCTGGTGCGTGAAAGCCGCCTGACTCGACGACCATACCAAACAATCGGCAGCAACGTCGCCGGGATACCCACCAGCACCATTGCCGACAGCCACGGCTGGGTCACCAGCATGAGCACCACGGCGCCTACCAGCATGACCAGGTTACGTAGCGCCAGCGAGACCGACGAACCAAACAGGCTCTGCAGCACACTCGTGTCCGCCGTCAGCCGCGAGGCGATCTCACCGGCGGCGCGGCCGTCGCTTGCGCTCTCGAAAAAGCTCGGCTCCAGGGTCAGCAAATGGTCGAACACGCGCTGGCGCAGGTCGGCCGCCAGACGCTCGCCAATCCAGGTCACCTGGTAATAACGCAATGCCGACGCTATCGCCAGCAGCGACACCACGGCCAGCATCAAACCCAGCGTCTGGGCCAGCGCTTGTTCATCCGCCGCCAGGAAGCCCCGATCAATGACCAGGCGCAGTCCATTCCCCAGCAGCAGCACACTGCCCGACGCCAATAATAACGCCAGCCCCGCCAGGGCCAGCCGCAGTCTATAGGGACGAAGCAGTCCCAGCAGGCGCAGAAGCACGCGGGGGTCAGGGCGTTGGTTCATGGTAGCGAGTGCTCGAAAAAGAAGGCGGTCAATGACCATAGCAGGGGTATCGAGGGCCTGCACAGCATAAAAAAACCCGCGATGACTCGCGGGCTTAGTTCTGGATCGTTATCTGCGTGGGCCGACCTATTCGACCATCGGCAGTAGCGATTCGATGCTGTCGCGGGCGTCGCCGTAGAACATGCGACTGTTTTCCTTGAAGAACAGCGGGTTCTCGATCCCCGAGTAGCCGGTGCCCTGGCCGCGCTTGCAGATGAACACCTGCTTGGCTTCCCAGACCTTCAACACGGGCATGCCAGCGATCGGGCTGTTGGGGTCTTCCTCGGCGGCCGGATTGACGATGTCGTTGGAGCCGATGACGATGACAACGTCGGTCGAGGCGAAATCGTCGTTGATTTCATCCATTTCCAGCACGATATCGTACGGCACCTTGGCCTCGGCCAGCAGCACGTTCATGTGCCCCGGCAGGCGACCCGCCACGGGGTGAATACCGAAGCGGACTTCCTTACCCGCCGCACGCAGCTTACGTACCAGGTCGCTCACCGCGGTTTGCGCCTGGGCCACTGCCATGCCGTAACCCGGCACGATAATGACGCTGTCGGCGTCGTTCAAGGCACTGGCTACTCCGTTTGCATCAATCGCCACCTGCTCGCCTTCGATCTCGGCGGCCGGCCCTTGGGTGCCGCCAAAGCCGCCCAGGATCACGCTGATGAAGTTGCGGTTCATCGCCTTGCACATGATATACGAGAGAATGGCACCCGATGAGCCCACCAGGGCGCCGGTGACGATCAGCAGGTCGTTGGATAGCGTGAAACCGATGGCAGCCGCCGCCCAGCCCGAGTAGCTGTTGAGCATGGAGACCACGACCGGCATGTCCGCCCCGCCGATGCCCATGATCAGGTGGTAGCCGATAAAGAACGCCAGCGCTGCCAGCAGGATCAGCGTCCAGAAGCCCGCGCCGTTGAGGTACATGATCGCCAGCAGAAGCGACAGCGCCGCTGCCCCGGCGTTGAGCATATGCCCACCCGGCAGCTGCTTCGGCTTACCGTCGACCTTGCCAGCCAGCTTGCCAAAGGCGATTACCGAGCCGGTAAATGTCACCGCGCCGATGAAGATCCCCAGCACCACCTCGACCTGTAGGAACATCAGCTCATCGGGGGCTTTGGTCGCCACCAGCGCGGCAAAGGCGGAAAACTCCTGCATCGCGCCATCGGCGGCCTGTGCCGCCATCACCCGGCGGCGCTCAAGATCCGCGCTCCAGGCAACAAACACCGCGGCCAGACCGACAAAACTATGCAGTGCGGCCACCAGTTGGGGCATTTCGGTCATCTCGACCTTTTTAGCCAGGTATACCCCGATGCCAGCACCGATGATCATCATCGGGATCAACCACCAGTAGCCACCGATACCGGGACCGAAGGCGGTGAAAAATACCGCTACCGCCATGCCAACGATGCCGTACCACACCGCTCGCTTGGCTTTCTCCTGGTTACTCAACCCCCCCAATGAGAGGATAAACAAAACACTTGCCGCGATCGCCGCAGCAGATACGAATCCTTGACCTAACATATCGTTTCTCCGCTGCTTAGGATTTCTGGAACATGGCGAGCATCCGGCGTGTCACCAGGAAGCCACCAACGATATTAATGGTCGCAATCAGCACCGAGATGGCGGCCAATATGCCGACGATCACGCTACTCGTGCCGATCTGCAAGATGGCGCCGAGGATGATGATGCCCGAGATTGCGTTGGTCACCGCCATGAGTGGCGTGTGCAGCGAGTGGCTAACGTTCCAGATCACCTGGAAGCCGATAAAGCAGGCCAGTACAAACACAATGAAGTGCTGCATGAACGAGACCGGCGCCACCTGGCCGAGCAGCAGCATGAGAGCACCGCCAATCGCCAAAAGGCTCACCTGACGCTTGGTCTGGGCCTTGAACGCCTCATGCTCGGCGGCCTTTTTCTCCTCCGGCGTCGGTTCCTTTTCTTTCTTCTTCTGCGGCGCCGCACCAATCGCTTTCACTTTGGGCGGCGGCGGCGGGAAGGTGATCTCGCCTTGATGCGTCACTGTGGCGCCACGAATCACGTCGTCGTCCATGTTGTGATTGATCACACCGTCTTTCTCGGGGGTGAGATCGGTCAGCATATGACGGATATTGGTGGCGTACAGCAGCGACGACTGAGTCGCCATGCGCGAGGGAAAATCGGTGTAGCCAACCACCACGACGCCGTTATCGGTCACTACCCGCTCGTCGGGCTTAGTCAGGTCGCAGTTACCGCCTTTCTCGGCCGCCAGGTCGATAATCACCGAACCGGGCTTCATCGCGGCGACCATGTCCTCAAGCCACAGCTTAGGCGCGGGCTTACCTGGAATCAGCGCGGTGGTAATCACGATATCCACATCCGGCGCCTGCTCGCGGAAACACTCAAGCTGTTTTTCGCGGAACTCGGGGCTGGAAGGCGCCGCGTAACCACCGCTTTCGGAACCGTCCTGGCTTTCGTCAAATTCGAGGAACAGGAACTCGGCGCCCATGGATTCAATCTGCTCGGACACTTCGGGGCGAACGTCGAAGGCGCGCACCACGGCGCCCAGGCTTGTGGCCGTCCCGATTGCCGCCAGACCCGCCACGCCAGCGCCGACCACCAGCACTTTGGCAGGCGGCACCTTGCCCGCTGCGGTGACCTGGCCGGTGAAGAAGCGGCCGAAGTTGTTGCCTGCCTCGATGACCGCACGGTAACCCGCGATATTGGCCATGGACGATAGCGCGTCCATCTTCTGTGCCCGGGAGATACGCGGCACCATGTCCATCGCCACCACGGTGGCGCCCTGGGCCTTGCAGGCTTCCAGCAGCGCCTCGTTTTGCGCTGGCCAGAAGAAGGTAATCAGGGTTTGGCCTTCGTGCAGCTGCTTGACTTCGTCATCAGAAGGCTCGCGGACTTTAATGACCACCTCGGCGTCGCGCCACAGCGCATCAGCGCCGTCTACAACGCTCACGCCCACGTCGCGATACGCGGCGTCACTAAAGCCCGCCGCCTCACCGGCGCCAGCTTCAATCAGGCACTCATGACCCAGCTTCTGGATATGTTGGGCGCTCTCGGGGGTGAGCGCGACGCGCGCCTCCCCCCGGGCACTTTCTTTCGGTGCGCCTATCTTCACTCGACTTCTCCTTTATTGTATTCCTACAATTTTTACCTTCATGCAGCGCCGCCGCTTGGACATGAGGCACTGACCATTTGCGACCTTAGTCATAAAGCCTTTTAGACGTCTAGGATCTAATGCCAAGGCCGCTAGATACTATTCAACCTTTGATTCAACCGAGTTATTTCACTACAACTGGAACCAGTGTGCATGATCGCCCCACGAACGTCTAAAGCCATTAGCAAGCTCAGTAAATACCTGATAAAGCCGCGTAACAGCATAACCGTCCGTGCACGACCATTTGACGTGGGAGCGTCATGCCCGCTTCCGTGAGCGTCACTCTCCTTGTGAGGCTGCTAGCGCTTGAACTATAACGCAACATCAGATGCCAACGAACGCATAATAGGCGTCGATATAATCGGCCTTTCAACGTTGGAAAAGCGTCGTCAGGCTGGCCGCATGGCACTCAAAACGATGTCAGGACGGAGTCTCTGGTGTCACTCCCATTCAGGGAAAACTATACCGGGGACTATCCCATCGATTTAATCTCAGGAAGATTAACACCATGTCGATAGAGCTTTGGCTGTCGTTTGTATTGGCCTCGTTTTTGGTGATCGCCTCCCCCGGCCCTGCAGAGGACCTGCTGGTGATGCGCCGCCCGAGCGCTTGACCCAGTTCAATCAAACCCAATCGGAGGTTGTTGATGACACACCCGATGACGAAGGAAGACTTCCCCGTATCGAATATCAGACACTTCCTCGAGCCCGGCCCGATTGTGCTGGTTTCATCGCAGTGGCAAGCGCAAACCAACATCATGACCATGGGGTGGCACATGGTCATGGCGTTCTCTCCATCGCTTATTGGGTGCGTTATTGCTGCAGGCAATCATTCCCACGACCTTGTGCGTCACAGCGGCGAATGCGTGATCAATATTCCCTCAGCGTCGCTCGTCGATAAGGTGGTGGGTATCGGCAACTGCTCCGGGGGCGAGGTCGACAAGTTCAAGACGTTTGCCCTAACCCCAGTCAAAGCAGAGAAGGTGGGGGCGCCGCTGATCGAGGAGTGCTACGCATCCTTTGAGTGCCGACTACATGATGACGCCATGGTTGAACGCTACAACCTGTTTATCTTTGAGGTCGTTAAAGCCCACGTAGCACCCAAGGCCGATGATGAAGAATCGCTGCACTACCGGGGCATGGGGGAATTCATGCTGTCAGGCAACACCATCGACCGTACTGAATTATTCAAACCGTCGATGCTTGTCTAAGTAGGTCGGCACGCGGGTTTTCCTCACTGCATCTTGAACCCTTTCTCGATCAGGAATTCACGCATGTGCGGACGCAGCTTTTGGGTAAATAACGGCGTCAGGTTGTGCGACCAATCCGTGTCCTTGTTGCCGCCTTTACGGGCCTGATAGTAGGTTTGCATGGTTTGGTCGAAAGCCGCGACTTGCTCAGTGTCATCGCTGTAATGATTTTCCTTGAGCACCGCCTCGACCGGTAGACGCGGTTTGACGTCCGGGTCATGGGCAGGGTAGCCGATGCACATGCCAAATACCGGGTAGACATGCGGCGGTAGGTCCAGCAGGTCACTGACCGCCTGGGGGTTATTGCGTATCCCGCCGATATAGCAGATGCCGAGTCCTTCTGACTCCGCCGCTATGGCCACGTTTTGCGCGACAAGCGATACATCCACTGTGGCGACCAGCAACTGTTCGGTCATGCCGCTGATGACGTCTTCCCCAGTGCGCTCGGCGGCTTCAAGCGGGCGCTTCATGTCGGCACAGAAGACCAAAAACTCACTGCAGCTTGCCACGTAGCCCTGGCCGCCTGTTAGCTCGACCAACTGCTCACGTTTCGCCATATCGGTGACACGCATCACACTGTAGGCTTGAATATGGCTGGACGTCGCGGCAGCCTGCCCCGCGCGAATCAGTTCAGTCAATAAGCCGTCGGGCATCTCGCGCGGCTCAAACTTGCGGATCGAACGGTGCGAGGTCAGCAGCTTGATAACGTCGTTCATCGGCTTCTCCATGGCATAAAAGACGTCCTATTATAAACATATACGACCGGTTCACGTTTCATTCATGACCGCTATGAAACGTCACAAGACCCTAAACTGATTGCGACACGCTTCGCCAGTCCAGCCATTTATGGAACGTGAAGATCAACCCAATATGAAGGAGCCCTATGCTACGTATTTCCAACAATGTGGAGCTGGCTGAATGGGAAATCGAGCTGAATCCTATCCGCGCGCAGGGGGCTGGCGGCCAGAACGTCAACAAGGTGGCCTCGGCCATTCACCTGCGTTTCGATATTCATCGCTCAACCCTACCGCCCTTCTACAAAGAGCGACTGCTGGCGCTGACCGATCAGCGCATCACCCAAGAGGGCGTAATCATCATCAAGGCCCAGCGCTACCGGACCCAGGAGCACAACCGCGAGGATGCCCTGGCACGGCTGCGCGAATTGATTCGCGAAGCGGTCAAACAGCAGAAAGCGCGCAAGCCGACAAGACCCAGCCGTTCCGCCAAGCGCAAACGGGTGGATGCCAAAACGCGTAAAGGCAAAACCAAAAATCTGAGGGGTAAAGTGACGCTTTGATACATGCTTTCGCGGCAGGGCGCGCACTTTTCATCAAAAAATGCACGGCTAGATACGCAAAAACCCCACACTTGGCGGGGTTTTCAGCTTACCGACGAATCGGTAACCAACGTTACAGCATGCCGATCACGACAGTACTTTAATGTTGGAAGCCTGAAGGCCTTTTTGCCCCTGAGTTACGTCAAAAGAAACCTCTTGACCGTCTTGCAGGGATTTGAAGCCTTCAGCCTGAATTTCAGAGAAGTGCGCAAACAGGTCGTCACCGCCTTCTGCAGTAGAAATGAAGCCGTAGCCTTTTGCGTCGTTAAACCACTTAACTGTGCCAGTTGCCATGATCGAAATCCTCGATTTAGCGAAATGTATGCCGGGGAAATACCCGAGTTGCGATGGGTAGAACAAGAAACTTTCACCAGGCTCAAACACTAAAGATGCTTCGATGCTACTGACTACGTTCAACTTGCTATCCAACTGGAACCACCTTGCGCTTTCATAACCCACACGTCAACAGCATTAACAAAAAACTGGAGTGCGATGTTGCCTCACCACTCTGCGGTTTAATTTTCGTCCGGGTTATGTATTGACGGCAGTATTCTGTTAAAAAAGTCATTGGTGGCGGTCAGGGGGTCTGCTGCCGAGGACGTCTGCTGCCTTTCTCACACTTCATAGGATTACCCATGCCGGTCTATACCAATATCGAAGATCTCCGTCGTCGTTATGTCCGCCGCACGCCCAAGATGTTCTATGACTATGCCGAGTCGGGCAGTTGGACAGAGCAGACCTTTCGCGAAAACACCAGCGACTTCCAGCATATCCACCTCAAGCAGCGGGTGGCCGTTGACATGTCGGGGCGCACCACGCGCAACCAGATGATCGGTGAAGACGTGGCCATGCCGGTGGCCCTGGCGCCTGTCGGGCTGACCGGCATGCAGTCCGCTGACGGTGAGATCAAGGCGGCTCGGGCAGCCGAGAAATTCGGCGTGCCGTATACGCTGTCGACCATGTCGATCTGTTCGATTGAAGACGTTGCCGAGCACACCACCAAGCCGTTTTGGTTCCAGGTATACACGCTCAAAGATGACGATTTCATGCGCCGTCTGATCGAACGCGCCAGAGCAGCGAAGTGTTCCGCGATTGTGGTGACGGTGGATCTTCAGGTGCTTGGCCAACGCCATAAAGACATCAAGAATGGGCTGTCAGCGCCCCCCAAATTGACCCCTCGCTCAATCGCCAACATGGCCACCAAGATTCCCTGGGGGCTTGAAATGCTGCAAACCAAGCGGCGCTCATTTGGCAATATCGTCGGCCATGCCAAAGGGGTGACGGACCCTTCGTCATTATCAACCTGGACGGCGGAAGCGTTTGATGTCTCGCTGGACTGGAATCGAATTGCTCAATTCAAGGAGTGGTGGGGCGGCAAGCTGATCGTTAAGGGCATCATGGCGCCAGAAGACGCACGTCGCGCAGCCGAGATCGGCGCGGATGCCATCATTGTCTCCAACCATGGCGGTCGCCAGCTGGATGGGGCCATGAGTTCTATCCGCATGCTGCCCGCCATCATGGATGCCGTTGGCGACAAAGTGGAAGTGCATCTCGACTCGGGGATTCGCTCGGGCCAGGATGTCCTCAAGGCGCTTGCGCTGGGTGCCAAGGGCACCTACATCGGTAGAGCCTACACCTATGGACTGGGCGCTGCGGGCGAGGCCGGCGTCACTCGGGCGCTGGAGATCATCCACAAGGAGTTGGACACCACCATGGCACTTTGCGGTGAAACCGATACCCGCAACCTTGGTGAGCACAACCTGTATGTGCCTCAAGGCTTTGGCGACCCCACCGTCAAACTCTAATACCCTCGGGCGGCTTGACGGCCGCCCGACGGCACCAGCCAACCAATGTTTCGTTATCGCCTGGCTTCGGTATCGTGGCTCTTTTGACGTTGGCCTTGGCTACCCTCGAATAAATGTAACGCCTTGTTTTTTAATTTCTTTACAGGGCTCTACTTGTATGCACCTTGACGCCCTGAAGTGCCGGGTCAAGCCCATTCCTGCCTTCCGGAAAGCGGCCGCGATGACCGCCGTGAAACGCTAACAGTATGCAGGAAAACTTATACAAGCTTTTTCCAGAAATACTACAATCAAATTGCCATCCAGATGGGAATCGTCTAGGTTAAAATGAGAGTAGATATGTTGAAAAGTCTTACTGCTGACATGGTCGATCATCTCTAAACAACACTGGCTGCGTCTTGCTTCACCTTGTTCACCCCAATGTTGTCGCAGTCTGTCTCGGTTAACCCGCAAAGGAGAACATCGAATGTCGATAACATCAGAAAAGCAGTTACCCGAATCGGTAGCCGCTTGGCGCGACCCGGAAATGGATTCGGTTAAAGGTACCGAGACCCCCAAGGACCCCAACAAGGGTTACATTGCCCTGCTCGGCTGGAGTGTCAACGCGATCAAGGCGGCGCAAAAATTTGACCGCCGTTATGTCGTGGTTGCCCCGGAATGGGCCGAAGATTTCTGTACCGCCAACAATATCCCCTTCATCGCCTGGGACTTTATCCGCCTGAATGACCGGTCCATGGAAATCGCCGAAAGGCTGAAAGCCGAGGGCGTCGACGTTGCCATCCCACTGTTTGAAGAAACCGTTGAGTGGTCCGGTGCGATAAATTCTGTCCTTCTCGACAGCCCACGCATGTACGGGCAGTCCATCCTGTTCCGCGACAAGGCCCTTATGAAGCGCCGTGCGCAGCTTGGCGGTATTCGCGTGGGTATTTTCGAGGAAGCTCACGAGAAAGAAGACGTTATTCGCTTCATGAAGCGCGTCAACCAGACGCTGCTCAAGCTTGATGGTGACCCTGACGACCCGATTCACGTCAAGGCATTCGATAAAGCTGGCTGCCTCGGCCACCGCATGATCCGCACGATGGAAGAAATTGAACACATTCCAGATGAAGAATATCCGCTGCTGATGGAAAGCCACCTGGATGGCTGGGAATTTGCGGTGGAAGCCTGGATACACGATGGCAAGATCCAGTTCCTCAACATCTCGGAATACGTGACGTTGGGCTATTCGGTCTTCGTGCCCGCCACGCAAGAGCTCGAAAGCTGGCGCAACGCGATTACCAAGCAGATCGAACTGCTGATTAAAACGTTCGACATCCAGTTCGGCCTGATCCATCCCGAGTACTTCGTCACCGCAGACGGCGAGATGTACTTTGGCGAGGTTGCCTATCGCCCGCCCGGCTTCAAGGCGTTCGAGCTGATCGAAAAAGCCTACGGGTTTAATGCGTACCAGGCGTCAATGTTGGTGTTCGACCCCAAAAGCACTAAAGAGGAAGTGGCTGCCTTCTTCCCACGTGAGGTGGTCGATGCGAAAGGCTACGCAGGCTGCTTCGGTGTGTACCCAAGGCGCCGTGTGGTCAGCAAGTTGGAGATGCCAAAAGAAACGATCGAGCATCCCTATTTCGAGTCCCACGAACTGGTCGCGCCGACGGAAGAGACCGTGCCAGACCGCTCGGCCTTCGGCACTCACTGGGGCCTGGTATTCTTCTTTGGCGACGATCCCATCAAGATGCGGGACCTACTGAAAGCGCAGGAGGATCTGGACTTCTACGTCTAACGCTCCTGTAACGCCATGTTTTTAACGATGGGCGCGTCTATCAGTCTCTGGAATACTCAAATTCCTTACGCTGATAGGCGCGCCCTACGTTTTGTGCCTGTCATCCCATAGTATGTATCGACAATATCCATGGTGTGGTGAACTCGCCCCATGGATGCACAACGCTTAACCCTTTCCAAAACAACTGGCGAGGTCATCAACATGGTTCAGGGGTTTTTGATTCTGCTGATTTGCCAACTCATGGGCGAGTGGCTGATGGTATGGTTCGGCTGGCCAATTCCGGGCCCGGTAGCGGGCATGCTCCTCCTGTTGATCGGGCTGATGTTCCATGGCCGCGTGCCGGATGGCCTGCGTTTGCCTGCCGAGGGATTGGTGCGGCATTTATCGCTGCTGTTTGTCCCGGCAGGCGTCGGCCTGATGCTATTTGCAGAGACACTCGCCCAGCAATGGCTCACGATTCTGGCCTCGCTGCTACTGAGCACCCTTATTACCTTGTCGCTGACCGGCTGGCTGCTGCAGGCGTGGGAAACCCGTCAATACAAGCATAAGGAATAAAGGATGGAGCTCACCACTTTTTGGGTTTACTTCAACGCCCGGCCTCTGTTCTGGATTGTGGTTACGCTGGGGGCCTACCTGTTGGCCAGCGTGCTTAATCGCAAGGCGGGTGGCACTGCGCTGCTGCATCCGGTGCTGGTCGCCATGTTGATGATCATCCTGCTGTTGACCCTTAGCAGCACCGACTACGACACCTACTTTGAAGGGGCGCAGTTCATTCACTTCCTGCTGGGCCCCGCCACAGTGGCGCTGGCCGTGCCCCTTTATGACCACCGTGCCCGTATTCGCCGAATGCTGCTGCCGTTGCTGGTCGTTTGCCTAAGCGGCAGCCTGACGGCCGTCGTGACCACCGTCTTGATTGGCCAGCTTTTTGGCGCCAGCGATTCGCTGTTGCTATCCATGGCCCCTAAATCGGTCACCTCTCCCATCGCCATTGGTATCTCGGAACAGATAGGCGGATTCCCGTCACTATCCGCCGGTTTATCGTTGACCACCGGCGTGATGGGTTGCCTGCTCGCCCCACTGGTATTTCGCGTCCTCAAGGTGCGTTCACATACGTCAAGCGGCTTCGCCCTGGGCCTGGCCGCACACGGGTTCGGAACGGCCTATGCCATGCAGCGCAGCACCCTGGCAGGTGCCTTTGCTGGCCTGGCGATGGGCATGACGGGGATATTCAGCTCCGTGCTGATTCCGCTGATCAGCCAACTGTTCGGCTTGAACTGAATACAACTTACGGAAAACTAATTATATTTATGGAAAAAGTCGCCATATTCGTGGATATCCAAAACATCTATTACACGGTGCGATCAGCATACGGAAAGAACTTTGATTACAATAAGTTCTGGGCTCGAGCAACGACAGGAAGAGACGTTGTGAAAGCCGTTTGTTATGCCATCGACAAAGGCGACAAAAAACAACGCGAGTTTCAAACGATACTAAGAGCCATTGGTTTTGAAGTGAAGCTAAAGCCCTTCATTCAACGCTCGGACGGCTCCGTCAAAGGCGATTGGGATGTTGGCATTGCCCTCGATGCAATAGAGTACGCCGAACAGGCCGATACTATCGTGCTGGTAACAGGCGACGGAGACTTTGATCTACTCGCCAATAAAATCCGCACACAACATGGTAAAACAGTGGAGGTTTACGGCGTCCCTCAGTTTACAGCCGTCTCACTGATAAACGAGGCCAGTGCGTTTATACATATCGATAAAGCACTGCTACTAAATTAGCGTTAATCACCGCCGCGCTGATAGCGACTGAACTCACGCTGCCACCGTGCCATAAAGGCATCGCGGCGTAGCGCATCGACAAAGGCAAGCACCGAGGCGTTAAGCGTGATGGGATAGAGGCGGTCGCCGACCTGGTCGCGCAAGCGTTGAGCGGTATAGGGCCCGACCACGTCGGGCCGAACGCTGAAAAGCGGGGTCTGGGCCGCCAATACACGCTGACCATCGCGGCTAAGCAGAAAGTTCATAAAGGCTTGCGCCGCGCGCGGGTTTGGCGCATCACGGTGGATGAACCCCGTTCGCATCATTACCAGGGCGTAGTCCTGAGGTACCTGCACAATCACCTCGGGATTTTCCTGAGCCCACACCATGGCGTAGGAACCCAAAAGGTTGTAACCCAGCCAGTAGCGCCCCTCCGTCAGCCCTTTCAACATCGAGCGGGTATTGGCTTCGAGCTGGGCGTCGGCGTCCCCCAGTACCGTCACCAGATCCCAGAACCTGTCGGTATAGCGAGCATCCTGCTGGAACAGGGTGTAGCCGATCCCGCTTTCTGACGGGGAGTAAGTGGTTACCTTACCCTGTAACGTCTCACGCTGTTCGCTTAGCAGCGTGTGAAGGTCCGCATGGGTTTGCGGCGGCAGGATGTGGCGCGCCAGATCAAGCCGGTAAGCCATGACGATCGGCTCGAAGGTGAAGCCGAAAAGCTCATTTCGCCATTTGGCCCAGTCAGGCCATTCGCTGGCCTGTGCAGAATCCAGCTGTTGGGCATAACCCTGATTCACCCGGTTCATCTGCCAGGGCATGGCGGAGCTGATCACCACGTCGGGCGGGGGGTCCGCTGTCGCTATCAAGTCATTGACTTCCAATGTGGAACGATCACGGTAGATGAGCTCGATAGCCGGGTGGGCCTGCTCGAAAGCCGCCAAAAGAGGCGCGACGACCTGCCGGTCCAACGCGGCTTCTACCACCAACGGCATCGCTTGCAAACGCTGGGAAGATGAAAAACAGACAACCAGCAGGGCAGTCGTCAGCCATAGGCGGTGCATCAGGTTTCCTCTCTTATCGCCAGAAAGTGCAACTCAATCCGAAGCCCGTGAGGCTGTCGTTCTTTGACATGAAGTTCGGCCGCATGGCGTTGCGCAATGGAATCCACAATCGCCAGACCCAGGCCTGACCCCTGCGTATCCTGACGCCCGCCGCGCTCAAAGGGCTGAAACATCCGATTGCGAACCTCGGGCTCCACCCCAGGGCCATTATCCTCGATATAGAGCATGATGTGATGGTCGATGGCCTCTAGTCCCAGGGTAATCTCACTACCGGCGGGGGTATAGCGCAGCGCGTTGTCGATCAGGTTGCCCAGCAGCTCACGGAGCGCCCACGCTTGCCCCCGTATCATGACGGGTTCGGAAGGCAACTCGGCCAGCCCCAGGTCGTGGTGCATCGCCGCCTCGCGCTGGGCCCACTCAAGCACGGTGTCATGGAGCGTCGTTTTAAGGTCGATCGGTTTGAGCTCGTCAGCCTCTTCGATATGGCGCAGGCGCGCAAGGCTTAACAACTGGCTGGCAAGACGACTGGTCCGCTTCGCACCGTCGTGGACGTCCGACAAGGCTCGATACCACTCATCTGGGTCGTGGCTATGCAGAGCCAACTCGCTGGTACTCTGCAAGCCCGCTAGCGGAGTCTTGAGCTGATGGCTGGCGTCTGCCGTGAAGCGCAGCAGGTTGTCACGGCTCTCGCGCTGGCGGGTAAACAGGGTATCAAGCGCCTCGACCGTTTCACGCAATTCTTCCGGCACCTTGCCATTGAGGGGCCGCGTGTCATCCGCCGTGCGTTGCCGCAATTGATGGCGCAGCTGGCGCATCGGTTTCAATGCCACTCGCATCGCCAATAGCATCAGGATACCTGCCAGCATCACCATGGCGATAAATCGAATGACCGCTCGGTCGAACAGCTCTTTGGCCAGTGCCTCGCGCCCACTGACCGTATGCCCCACCCAGATCTGCACCGGATCCTGAATGTCCCATCCCGCCGAGTCGTACTCCCTACCATGCAAGCGCCAGCGAGTCCCCGCCTGGGTCAGATCAAGCCAGGTGGGTTCGATGGCCGCCTTGTCACGTCCTGCCTTGGGAATGGGGATATCGAGGTTGGCCGAGATTCGTCGTCCGTCAGGGTCGAGCACGGCGTAGAAGACCCGCTCCTGATGAGAGGTCGCCAGAATCTGCAGGGCGGCGGGCGGAATCCTGACGACAGGCTCGCTGCCTTCCCACTGCACCGACTCGGCGGTGGTCAGTGCAGCCGCTTCAAGCTGACTGTCGTAAGCGCGCTCCGCCGCGCGCTGGGTGGAATAATAAGCCTCCATCAGCAGTAGCGTACCGAGCCCCGAGACCATGACGAACAGCCAGATCGCCAGACGCGCTTTTAGCGTGCCTTGAACGTGAATCACCTTGGCACTTCCTCGAGGCGATAGCCCAGGCCCCGAAAGGTTCGGATGCGCAGACAGCTGCCTTGAAGTCGCTTGCGCAGGCGGCTCACGTAAACCTCCAGTGCGTTGGAGCCAACGTCCCCATAGCTGAACACCCGCCCTTCCAGCATCTCGCGCGGGGCGATATTCCCCGCGTGTAAAAGCAGCCCCTCAAGCAGGCGCAGCTCTCGGCGTGGGAGTTCGAGCACTGTGCCGTCGAGTGTCGCGACGCCCGCCGTCGGATCCAGGCATAAAGGACCGTATTTCAGTCGATTATCGCTGCGCTGCTGGCTGCGCCTTAGCAAGGCCCGCACCCGGGCTTCAAGCTCTGCCACCGAGAACGGCTTGGCAAGATAGTCATCCGCGCCCAGGTCAAGACCGTGGACGCGATCATCGACGCCGTCCCGGGCCGTGAGAATCAGCACCGGTGTCCTGTCGCCGCGCTCGCGTAACTCCTTCAGCAATTCAAGGCCATCGCCATCGGGTAACCCCAGATCGAGCAAAACAAGATCGAAGGTGTCATTTCGCAGTGCCGTACGCGCTTTGCTTGCGAGCGTGAAGACATCAACGGTATTACTCAGACGAGCAAGCGCATTGTCCAGCGAGCGGGCGATCATCGGATCGTCTTCCACGATGATTAGGCGCATGTGACTAAAGTCTCAGAACAGTATTGGGAAGATGACAGGTTGGTGAAAGGTTGCCTGCCTAACATGGCGACTGTCATCTGGTATGACCGGGCTCGGACATTCACCGCGCCCGACTACAACAAGAGAACAGGAGTTCGTCATGAAGATCAACCCAATCCTTCGCCACGCCTCAGGCCTTGCCATCATCGGCAGTGCCTTGTTGATTGGCCAGGCTCACGCCCAGACGATCCCGGAATCCACCGAGTGCATCGCGCCAGCCAAGCCCGGCGGTGGCTACGACCTGACGTGTCGCCTCGCTGCCAATGGCCTGCAGGATACCGGCCTGATCAACAAGCCGATGATGGTCAGCTACATGCCCGGGGGCATTGGCGCGGTGGCTTATAACCATGTCAACGGTGTACGCACCGATGACCCTGGCCTGATCGTTGCCGCCAGCACCGGTGCCGCCGTCAACCTGGCGCTTGGCAAGTTTGGCCAGTACGACGCTGATGAAGTCCGCTGGCTTGGCGCGCTCGGCGTCGACTATGGCGCTATCGTCGTCAGTGCCGATGCACCTTGGGAAAACCTCGAGGAGCTGATGGCCGACCTGAAAGAAAATCCCAACGAGATTGCCTTCGGCGCTGGCGGAACGGTCGGCAGCCAGGACTGGATGAAGGCGGCGTTGATCGCCAAGTCCGGGGATATGTCGCCAAAAGACCTTCGTTACGTGGCCTTCGAGGGCGGCGGCGAGGCCCTGGCGGCATTGCTGGGCGACCACATTCAGGTGTTCACCGGCGACCTCTCGGAACTCAAGTCTCAGCTTGAGAGCGGCAAGATCCGCGTACTGGCATCGCTTTCCGAAGAACGGATGGGAGGCCCCTACGCCGAGATCCCCACCGCAGCCGAGCAGGGCTACGATGTGGAATGGCCGATCTGGCGCGGCTATTACATGGGTCCGGATGTCAGCGATGAAGCCTACCAGGCCTGGATCGAGCGCATGCAGGAACTGGCAGACGACCCTGTCTTTGCCGAACTGCGTGAAGCGCGCGGCCTGTTCCCGATGTCACGCTTCGGGGACGACTTTGACAGCTACGTCAAGGAGCAGGTTGCCGAATTCAAAGGATTGGCTGAAGAAGTGGGTCTGACGCAATGAGAATCGCCGCCGACCGAGTACTGGGTATTGCCCTGATCGGTCTGGCGGCGTTTATCGCCGTCCAGGCCATTCAGTTGGAAATGCCTTTCAGCTATGAGCCCGTCGGTCCCAAGGCATTCCCCTTGGGGCTGTCGATTCTGCTGACCCTGCTATCGCTGGTCATGATCTTGAGGCCCGGCGACAACGGCAGCTGGCCGCACAAGGCACTGGCACTCCGGTTGTTACTGGTGCTGGTTTTACTACTGGTCTATGCCGTCTTGTTCAGACAGCTGGGGTTCATCGTCTCATCGCTGCTGGTGGTCACCGCCCTGGCGCGACTGTTCGATGCGACCTGGGGTAAGGCACTGATTACCGGCGTTGTCATGTCGATTGTCGGCTATTTTCTGTTCACCGCCGCCCTCGGCATCAGTCTGCCTTCTGGCTACTTGTTCGCCAGCTTCATCTAAAGGATCGCTGAGATGTTCGATTTCCTGATCGACGGCTTCGGGGTGGCGCTAACCCCTCTCAACCTGGGCCTGGCCTTCCTTGGCGCCCTGCTGGGCACCCTGTTCGGGGCCTTGCCGGGTATTGGCCCGATCAACGGCATCGCCATTCTGATGCCGTTGGCCTACACCCTCGGCTTGCCGGCGGAGTCATCGCTGATCCTGCTGGCCGCCGTCTACACTGGCGCCGAATACGGCGGACGCATGTCGAGCATCTTGCTCAATGTGCCCGGTGATGCCGGTGCGGTCATGACCACCCTGGACGGCTACCCGCTGGCACAGAAAGGGCTTGCCGGCCCCGCGCTAGGCCTTTCGGCCGTTAGCTCCTTCATTGGCGCGACCATTGCCATTATCGGCCTGACACTCTTTGCGCCGCTGCTGGCAGAGGTCGCGGTGATGTTCGGCCCGGCCGAATTTTTTGCGCTCATGATCTTCGCTTTCTCCTCCATGTCGGTGATGATGGGCAAGGATCCCATCAAGACCGCCATTGGCGCGGTGCTGGGCGTGCTGATTGCCACCGTGGGTATCGACTCCGGCAGCGGCGTGTTGCGCTATACCTTTGGTTTGCCCGAGCTCTACGACGGCATCGACTTCGTGGTGATGATCATTGGGCTGTTTGCCATCAGCGAAATTCTGCTGATGCTTGAGCATGCTCACCGCTCGGAGGACGACGGCAAGCTCCCGCCGCTGGGTCGTGTCTTTGTCACCCTCAAGGAAGTTATCGCGTGTAAAGGTGCTATCGGCCGGTCGGGATTGCTCGGCTTTATCATCGGCGTTCTCCCCGGGACCGGTGCGTCGGTGGCGGGCGCCGTTTCCTACACTACCGAAAAGCGTCTTTCCGACAAGGACAATACCTTTGGCAAGGGCGACATGCGCGGCCTGGCAGCGCCAGAGTCAGCCAACAACGCGGCCGCGGTGGGCTCCTTCGTGCCCATGCTGACGCTTGGCATTCCCGGCTCGGGCACCACGGCCGTATTGCTGGGCGCGCTGATGCTTTACAACATCACCCCAGGACCGATGATGTTCACCGAGCGCCCGGAAGTGGCCGGTGGCCTGATCGCCTCGCTTTACATCGGTAACATTGTCCTGTTGATGCTGAACCTCCCGCTGGCTGGCGTCTTTGCCCGCGTGCTGACTATCCCGCGCTGGGTATTGGTACCCGCCATTGCTATCCTGGCGTTCGTCGGCGTCTACCAGTTGCACTCCGACCTGTTTGCCATCTACCTGATGCTGATCATCGGCGTGTTTGGCTACCTGCTGCGCAAGCTGGGGTTCTCCCTGGCCCCCGTGATTCTTGGCTACGTGCTGGGTGGCTTGATGGAGCAGAACCTGCGCCGCGCGCTGTCCATTAGCGGTGGTGATGTCGGCATCCTATGGCAGTCGGGTATTTCACTGGGGCTGTGGATAGCCGCTGCCTTGCTGCTGGTGCTGCCCTGGGCAGTGCCGAAGATGCTTGCGGCCAGACGCTGATTGACGAAAGCCAAACGCTGATTGACGAAAGCCAAACGCCGATCGACACGCAACACGACCGCCCCGGCAGATGTTCTCAACTGCCGGGGTTTTAACGCTAAAAGGAGATTGAAAACCATGCTGGCAGCAAGGATAGGCTCGCTAGGTCGTTTTCTGCCGACGTTGGCGCTCGGGATTGTCGGCGGTGGGCTGGCTTACTGGCTACAACTTCCCCTCCCCTGGTTACTGGGCGCCATGATCGCCACCACCGTGGCCTCTCTGGCGGGCGTCCCCCTTGAGTCACCGCGCAAGGGGCGCAAGGGGGTACTGGTGGTCATTGGGGTCATGCTCGGTTCAGCGTTCACACCGGAGATGACCGGCGACGCCAGCCTTTGGGGTATCAGCCTTGCCGTCATGCTGATCGCCACGGCGGTAATGATGACCTTCTCGGTTTGGTTCTCCTGCCGCGTGGCCGGGCATTCCTGGGAGACGTCGCTCTACTCTGGCGTGCCTGGCGGGGTCTCCACGGTGACGGGAATGGCGCTCTCCTCCGGGGCCGACCTGCGGATTATCGGCATTACCCACGCCGTGCGTATCCTGGTGCTGCTGGTGGCCATTCCGCCTGCGCTGCAGTTTATCGGCCATGTCGATATTGGCAGTGCCACGCCCGCATTGTCACAGTGGCTATGGATGCCAACCCCGATAGATATCGGCTGGCTGTTGGCGGCGGGCATCAGCGGCGTATGGCTGGGCAAGATCCTTCGGCTGCCCAGCCCGCTGCTGTTCGGCCCGGCGCTGGTTTCAGGGGTACTGCACTTCTCCGGCCTCACCCACGCCGCGGTGCCCCCGGCGATCATTGCGTTCGCCCAGGTGATCATCGGTATCTCCGTGGGCGTGCGCTTTGCTGGCGCCAAGCTTGGCGCGGTGGGCATGGCGCTACTGATGGCCGTCATTCAGGCCCTGGTACTGTTGTTTCTCGCCATTATCGCGGCCTGGGCAGGCCACCTGCTCACCGGGTATTCCGCCGCGGCAGCGCTGCTCGCCTACATGCCCGGCGGTGCCCCGGAGTTAAGCCTGGTTGCACTGAGCTTGGGTATCGACCCTGCCTTTGTTACCACTCACCACCTGCTACGTATCACGCTACTGATGTTGCTGCTGCCCCTGCTGCTCAGGCGGATGGTAGTCAAAGACTAGCGATTCGCTGTGAGTGCCCAGGCCTGCATTACAGCAACCGCCCTGAGCGTTGGTCCCCTGCTCGCTCGAACCAACTCTCTTCGCGCACTTGATGGGGGCACTGAGCGCCGCTGAATGCAGCGGCTGGAACATGGCAGGGCCACCATCGCGAGCCAGCCGAGGCGGCGGTGACCAGATGGGGCTCGTCGAGCAAGTGGCGGGCAGAGTAGCAAACCATGAACGCCATGGTTCTTTGATTCATGAGTTCGTAAACTAAAAAGGCCCCGACAGTGTGTCGGGGCCCCGCGGCTCATAAGCCAAATAGCACGTCGGTATTAGATCGCGTTTAGGTGGTCGCTTCGCGCGCCAGTTCCAGTTGATCAGCGCTCAACTGGATATCTGTCTCGTGCTGATTTTCCGTTCTAAGGCTAGCGCGTGCTTTTTTCATGGCAGCGCTGTCGCCTTCGCTCACGATATCCTGGGATAAATCCATGACCGATACCGACGTATCAGCGTCCTGTTGCGTTACCTGGCCAGTCTTCAGAGGCTCGTTCAGTTGAATGGCACGCTCAGTGGCCGGGTCGGCCTGGGCGACCATGGGAATGGCGACAATGACAAGAGCTGAAAGCGTTGTCCTGAGTTTCATGATACGTCTCCTTGGGTTGGTACGGAGAAATGCTCTCCACTAGGTGATTAGCATGCTAATGTAATGATCATTCCATAAAAAGGTACTTTTCTCGCTTTTCATATTCGAAAAAATTTACCTAAAAGTTGTATTGACACTAAAAACCTCGCCACCTTCCTTGCCCGCCCGGGACGGGATAAAACACAGACGCTTTACGCAAAAGGTGACGCCGACGTGCTCGAAACCTATGGCCGCCACTTTGATGACAATAAGTTTTGGGCGATATCCACCACCAACAGAGGCGTCGTGAACGCCTTTTAGTCAGCGTTCAGACGGTTCTGCAAAAGGGGATTGGGATGTTGGCATCGTGCTCGATGTCATGGAGCGCGCGGAGACAGCCGAGGTCATCGTGCTGACCTCAGGCGCTGGAGACTTTGATCTGCTCGTCAACAAAATCAGGGGGCAATACGGAAAACAGTTGACGTTCATGGCGCCCCGCCGTTGAGCGCCGCGTTTCTGATGGGCCAGGCCAGCAGGTTCATCGCGATGGATGGAACACTTTTACTGAATCCACATCAGTTTAAATAGAACTAATAGAACCCATTTCGCTTTAGTAAATCCACGGATAACGCCTTGACGCTTGTTACGCCGAGCAGCGCCATATCGCGTTCTATTTCGTCACCCAAGAGCGTGACCGCTTTCTCCACACCGGCGTCGCCCGCGATGCTGGCCGCATAATTAAAGGGACGGCCCAGAAACACGAAGCTGGCGCCCAACGACAACGCCTTGAGCACCTGGCTGCCACGCCGGAAGCTGCCATCAATCATCACCGGCACCGCTTCACCAACTGCCTCCACCACCTCGGGCAGCATGGTCAGCGGTGCCACGGTGGCATCGAGCTGACGGCCACCATGGTTGGAAACAATCACCCCATCGGCACCGGCACTGACGGCCCGTCGTGCATCGTCTGGGTGGAGAATACCTTTCACTATCAGGTTACCCTTCCAGCACGCCCGAACCCGATCAAGCGTTGACCAATCCAGGTGCCGACGGCCCGAGAAATCCCGGTTAACGTTTTTTGCCAGCACCGGCACGCCTCGCGTTGCCGCGTTATTCTCGAAGTGCGGAACGCCGTGGTACCATAATGTCTTTAAAAAGGTCCCGAATAGCCAACGTGGCCGTACCAGGCCATCCAAGGCGAGCCGGAGGCTGGGGCGCAGCGGCGAAGAGAAACCCGCTCGCCGGTGATTTTCAGGATTGGGCGGCACGGCGTAGTCCACGGTGATCACCAGATTGCTAAATCCGGCCTTCTCGACACGCGCCAGTAGGGCATCAATCTCCTCTGGCGTTCCAGGCAGATAGGCCTGGAACCAATCCGAGCCATTCGGACCTGCCAATTTTTCCATAGGAATCAACGAGGTACCGCTTACGATCATGGGAATGCCAGCGTTTGACGCCGCCCGCACCAGCACCCGGTCGCCCCGATAGGCCGTCAGGGCACTTATCCCCATTGGGGCAATGCCAAACGGATAGGCATAGCGGCAACCAAAGAGCTCGGTTTCCGTCGATACATCGGCCACATTGACCAGCGCCCGCGGTAGAAACACGTAGTGATCGAAAGCATCACGACTGGCGCGTGCGGTCATGCCGTCTTCGGCGACGCTCGCGACATAGCCAAACAGCGGTCGCGGTAAATGCCGCTTGGCGGCCCGCTCGAAGTCATCCAGGCTCAGAATATGGTCCAATCGTCGGGGCATTATGTCTCCTGGGCTTCAGAGAAGGTCCGTCGCCAGACATCCTCATTAACGGGGGTAAGCGGTCCACTGCCAACCAGCGCACCCACCAGGTTATCGACGGCCAGTTGCGCCATGGCGTCACGCGTTTCATGGGTCGCCGAGCCAATATGCGGGGCAACCACCACATTGTCCATGGCGGACAACGGTGAGTCGGCAGGCAATGGTTCTTCGGCGAACACATCGAGCCCTGCGGCACGAATACGACCGCGGCGTAGTGCCTCGATCAACGCCGGTTCATCCACCACTTTTCCCCTTGCCACATTGACCAGTGCCGCCGTCGGCTTCATGAGGGACAGGGCATCGGCGTCAATCAGGTGATGGGTGTCGGCGTTGTAGGGCACGCTCAAACAGACGATATCTGCTTGGGCTAACAATGCCTCAAGATCACGCCGCTGTGCGCCGAGCTCCTGCTCGAGCGCCGGTTTGGGCGATGCCGCCGTGTACAGGATCGGCATGCCGAAGCCCAGTGCCCCGCGCCGGGCAATCGCCGCGCCAATCCGCCCTGCGCCTACGATGCCCAGGGTTTTACCGTGCACATCCACGCCGAAATACTCGGGGCCGATATGGGCCTGCCAGCCACCGTCACGGACAAGATTGGAAAGCTCGACCAGGCGCCGCTGAGTCGCCATGATCAGCGCAAACGCCGTATCGGCGGTGGTCTCGGTCAGCACATCCGGTGTATTGCAGAGCAAAATGCCGCGCCGGCTCAGAGCTTCAAGGGGCAAATGGTCATAGCCTACCGAAATAGTGGCGACCACCCGTAGCGCTGGCGCTTTGGCCAACATCGCCTCGCTGAGCTCCAGCTTACCGCCGATCAGGCCATGGGCCTTGGAAAGTGCTGCCATAAAGTCGGCGTGATTGGAGGCGTCCACATCCTCGAAGTAGTCAACCTCCGCCATGCCGGAAAGCGCCTCAAGCTGGGCTTCGCTGAGTCGGCGTACGGCGACAATCCGCCACGGTTTTATTTGCTCAGCCATGGCGCGCCTCGCCCACTCCTTGCATTTGGAAACCCGTCGCTTTGAGCGCAGACATAAGTTCAGCGGTACGCTGGTCGTCCAGCTCCACCAAGGGTGGGCGCAAGCGCCGCCAATCGTTGATTCCCGAAAAATACGCCGTCGCCGCTTTCATGGCAGGGATCAGCGGATAAGTTTCAAACAGGTCGCGTACCACGTTAAGGCGCTGCTGACGCTCGTCGGCATCACCCTCCTGCCAATGCCGTGCCAACTCAACGATGGCCGCCGGATTAACGTTGGCCGTGGCACTGATGCAGCCAGCGCCACCGGCCCGCAAGGTATCCAGCAGAAACCGTTCGCTACCCGCGTACACGGCGAAATCCTGCCCGGCAAAGCGCTCGGTCAGCGCTTGGGTGTGGGCCCAATCACCGCCGCTGTCCTTGATGCCGGCAATGATGCCAGGGAAAGCATCGCGTAACCGTTCGATCAGTTCGAGCGAAAGCGGCACCTGAGTGACCGGCGGAATATGGTAGAGATAGATCCGCAGGCGTGAATCGGCAACGCGGTTGATCACTTCACTGTAGTAGCGGAACAAGCCCTCATCGCTGACCCCCTTGTAATAGAAAGGCGGCAGCATCAGCACACCGGCACAGCCGGCCTCCACCGCCGCGCGGGTCAATGAGACGCAGTCATCAATCGCGCAGTTGCCGGTGCCGGGCATCACTCGGGCAGGATCGATACCGCCATCCACCAGCGCCTGCAACAACGCCTGCTTTTCAGCCACCGTCATTGAATTGGCCTCGGAATTGGTGCCGAACACCGCCAAGCCGACGCCATTCGAGGCCAGCCATTGGCAATGCGCCACAAAACGCTGCTCGTCCGGCGCCAGGTCGGCGACGAAGGGGGTAATGACCGGTGACCAGACGTCTCCACTCACTTGAGACATGACATTCTCCTTGTTGTAAGACGGTTAGTGCCAGGGTTCGATGGCATAACGCTCAAGCGCCGCCTGATCAAAGCCGAAGCCAAGTCCCGGAGCGGTGGGCAGCAGCAGTTGACCGTCGGCAAACTGCAACTGAGTATCCACCAGGCGCCTGAAGTTAAGCACCTGATCGTCAGCGAAGAACTCGACCATGGTCACGTTGGGTGCCGACGCCACCAGGTGGATATGCAGGTCGTGGAACCAGTGCGGGTAAATGTCGACACCGAAACTGGCCGCTGTGGCGGCGATGCGCCGGAACTCGGTAATGCCCCCACAAACCGCCGCATCGGTCTGCAGAATCATGGCCGCTTCCTTATCCAGCAACTCTTTGAAGCGCCAGCGGCCCGCCTCTATTTCACCCGTAGCAACCGGCACTGGCGTACGCTCTGCCAGGCGACGATGGTTGTCGATATCATCGGGGCTAAATGGCTCCTCGATCCAGAAAGGGGCGTACGGTTCGGCCATGCGCATAAAGGCCAGCGCCGACGGCAGATCCCGCCAGGCATTGTTGGCATCCATCATTACCTGCACATTGGGGCCTACTGCCTCGCGCACCGCCGCCAGTCGCGCTTCCTCACCAGCCAAGTCTTCGCGGCCGACCTTCATCTTAACCGCCTTGAACCCCTTCGCCACGTAGCCGGCCATTTCTTCACCCAGCATCGCGGGGGTCTTGCCGTCCAGGTAGTAACCCCCGCTGGCATACGCTGGCACGCTTTGCGTGTCGCTTGCGCCCAGGTATTTATAAAGCGGCAGTTGCGCGGCCCGGGCATTTCGGTCCCAAAGCGCGGTATCCAGAATACTGATGGCACGCATGACCGAACCACAGCGACCATGCAGCAGCGACTCCTGATACATGGCTTGCCACAATGCTTCAGTGGCATGGGCATCTGCCCCCATCAGCACTGGTTTCAAAAGCTCTCTCACCGCGTTGGCCACCAGTACACCGGCATTATTGCCGCCGTAGCAAAAACCAATGCCCACATGGCCATCATCGCCCACCACCTCAACCAGCACGTAATCGCGCTTGAGCACCTGGCGATTGGAAAAGCTCGTAGGATTATCAAGCGGCACATTGACCGTCCGAGCACGCACTTCAGTTATCGTTGTCATATTGAATCCTCGACTTGAAAGTGGGGTCATTCCGCTTGTGTACGGCTGCGTAGCGAACTCCGCAACCAACGGAAAAAAGGCGTCGCTTGCAGTACCGAGAAAGCGGCGATGCACAGCAACACAACGGCAATGGGGCTGGTCAAAAAGATGCCCAGATTGCCCTGCCCTATCAGCATTGACTGCTGGAAGCTTGTCTCCATGACCGGCCCAAGAATCAGCCCGATCACCATTGGCGCTGGCGACACACCTGCCTTGTTCATCCAGTAACCGAACAGCCCAAAGCCCAGCATCAGACCTACCTCGAACAGGCTGTTGTTAATCGCAAAGGCACCGATCACACACAGCGTTATAATCGAGCAGGCCACAAAGCTGTCAGGGATCCGCGTCACACTCACGCATAAGCGAGTAAACAACAGCCCCACCACCAGTAAGCCAATGTTGGCGAAAATGACCGCCCAGATCAGGGTGTAGGTAACATCGCCATAATCTGTGAGCAGATTGGGGCCGGGCAGGATGCCCTGCACCATGAGGGCACCCAGCAGAATCGCAGTGGAGGAACTGCCAGGAATGCCCAACGCAATGGTGGGAATCAGGGCACCGCCGACCACCGCATTGTTGGCAGCTTCAGGGGCGGCCACCCCGGCGATGTCACCCTTGCCGAAGCGGCTCTTGTCCTTGGCGAAACGTTTCGCCTCGTTATAGGCGAACCAGCTCGCCGTATCACCGCCGGTCCCCGGAATCAGGCCGGTGATGATGCCAATGCCGCCGGAGCGGAAAATATTGGGGAGCAAACGGCGAAGCTCGGCCAGTGGCGGAATCAACCGGTCGGTGATCTTGCTCGCCACCTTTTGTTTACCATGCGCATTCTCGATCAGGATCAGCGCCTGAGGGATCGAGAACAGTCCGATCAGCGCGACCGTGAACTCAATGCCCGAGAAAAGATTAATGATGCCGTAGGTCATGCGTGGCGTACCGGTGATCAGGTCCATGCCGACAGTACTCACCAGCAGCCCCAGGGCCCCGGAAAGCAGACCGCTGATGACCGAGCCCTGGGCCAGCGAGCCGATGATGGTAATGCCCAGTACGGCAATGGCGAAAAGCTCGATCGGGCCGAACTTGAGCACTAGAACGCCGAGTAGCGGTGCCGCCGTCAGCAGTGCAATACCGCTCATCAGACCACCAATAAAAGACGCGAAGATCGAGATCCCCAACGCCTTGCCAGCCTGACCCTGTTGCGATAGCGGATAGCCATCAAGCACTGTCGCCGCAGCCGACGGCGTACCGGGTGTCCGCAACAAAATGGCGGCGATCGAACCACCGTAGGAGGCCCCCACGTAGAGCGACGCCAGCATACTGAGCCCCGAGGCAGGGTCCATACCGAACGTAAGGGGTAACAGTAACGCCAGCGCCATGGTCGCAGAGAGCCCGGGCATAGCGCCCACGAACAGCCCCAGAAGGGTACCGCCCAGGATCAGGGCAATATTGGTGAACGAGATGACATTGGTCAGGCCCACCAGAACAAGGTTATCCATATGACTAGACTCCAGAAGCCTGCGTCAGGCACCCATCTCCAACCCGCCACCATGCTTGATGATGCCGTGCGGGTTGAAGATAAGGAGTGCACTAAATGTCGTTATGATGAAAGCAATGGCGGTAGCAGTGGCACCGGCAGACCGAGAAAGCCGATAAAAACGGCACATACCACCGTGACGAGCAGCACAATGCCTATGGCGGCAAAGCGCCACGAGACATGACCGATAATCGCCAATGCCACGACCATGAAGCCAACGGTGGCAGCCAGGTACCCCAGTATTGAAAGGCTATAGAGGTAAACGGCAGCCAGCAGAAATATCAGCATGGCCTTCCATGGCTTGCGGCGGCTTTCCTGCCCGTTGAGGGCTGTCCCATCTGAGGCATCATCAGTGGATGAAACCGCCACTCCTCCGGCCGACATCTTGCGTCGACGCAGCGTACTGACGATCTCCTGGCCCACCATTGCCGCGCCCAACAAGGCGACCACGACCGAGTAGATAAGAGGCATGTTCGCCGCCTTATCGGGGTAGCCAAGCGCAGTGATATAGAAAGTCGCTGCTAAGCCAATGGCAAAAACTCCCAACACCAGACGACTTATGTTCATCTCACACCCCCTTGTCGATCGCCGTACTGCGACGTTGCCTTATTGGTTGACCTCATCTTTGACATCTGCCCAGATTTCTACGAACTGGCCTTCCATGTCCTGCATCATCTGGCCGTAATCGTCACCGGTCTGGATGTCGAGGTTCATGGCCCGCTCCTGGGCGGTCTGCTGAAACTCCTCGTTCTCCCTTAGGGCCTCGAAGGCAGCAATCAGCTCATCGCGAGCCTCATCCGGAATGCCCGCAGGCGCGCTGTAACCGCGTGAAGAACCCGCCACGACGTCGATATCCATCTCTACCATGGTGGGCACATCAGGCAGGATATCCAGACGCTCTTCGGCAAATATCGCTAGCGGCCGCAGGCTACCCGACTCGATGTGGCCATAGACGTTACCCAGGTTGTTGAAGCTGGCATCGATCTTGCCGCCCAGCGCCGCCGTGGCCGATGGACCATCGCCCTGGAAAGGCACCTTCTGGAAGGACAGGCCGGTTGCCTTCTCGATCATGATGGTCGAGAAGAAGTCATCCCCCCCAACGCCCGAGTTGCCCACCGTGATCTCACCGGGTCTTTCCTCAGCGGCAGCAAGGAACTCTTCCACGGTTTCATAGGGGCTATTCTCTGGCACCACGATGATGCCAGGGTCGGTGACCACGCTGGCAATTGGCGTCAGTTCGTCGATCGAATAATTGATGGCGTCATTCATGATGTAGTTGGTCATCAACATCGGCGTATTGGTGATACTGATGACGCTGCCATCATTCGGCGACTGGTGGGCTAGACGGGTCCAGGCAATTGCGCCCGTGGCCCCAGGTAAGTACTCGTTAATAAATTCCACACCCAGCGACTCCCGCAAGAACGGTTGGGTCAGTTGAGCTAGGGCATCACTACCTCCACCCGCTTTGAAACCTTGCAGCACCTTGATCTCATCAGCGGCTGAATAATCGGCTTGGGCGGCCCCTGAAAACATCAGAGCGGACAGTAGGGTTGCGGCGTAAGCGCTACGGATTTGCATCGTTGTTACCTCAAGTGCTGTTTGTCGTTGTATCGCACATTGTCGTGCAAGGCGTGCTTGCAAGATCAAACGTAGTTGCCTATCAACAATATTGTCAATAATATTATTAATAATCTTGCCAAGCCGATTTTTACCGCCTAGCCTTGCGTTCAAGAACCGTAATCAACGGACCTCCGACAAGCCGCGAACAACATAGAGGAAACCGCGATGAGCCAGGACTTCCGAAACAACCACCAAGGCAGTGACCATCAGCAACCTGACGCCGACGGCCCTACTCTAGGCATGTCCAATCGCCTAACCAACTACGGCGATGCCGACTTTTCGCTGTTCCTGCGCAAGGCCTTTATCAAGGGAATGGGCTACACGGATGACGCGCTTTCACGCCCGGTCGTTGGCATTGCCAATACTTATAGCGGCTACAACGCCTGTCACGGCAACGTGCCGGGGTTAGTCGAGAGCGTAAAACGCGGAGTGATGCTCGCGGGCGGCTTGCCGGTCGATTTTCCTACCATCACCCTCCATGAGTCCTTCGCCAACCCCACCAGCATGTACCTGCGCAACCTCATGGCGTTGGATACTGAAGAGATGATTCGCGCTCAGCCGATGGATGCCGTGGTACTGATCGGCGGCTGCGACAAGACCGTTCCCGCTCAGTTGATGGCTGCTTCAAGCGCCGGTGTTCCAACGGTCCAGGTCGTCACGGGTCCCATGCTCTCCGGCTCACATCGCGGGACGCGCGTTGGCGCCTGCACCGACTGCCGCCGTTACTGGGCGGCCTATCGCGGCAAGGACATCGACGAGGCGGAGATCAACGAGGTCAACGACAAGCTGGTCCCCACCGTAGGCACCTGCTCGGTAATGGGTACCGCCAGCACCATGGCTTGCCTGGCTGAGACACTGGGTATCATGCTGCCCAACAGCGCTACTGCACCGGCGGTGTATGCCGACCGGCAACGCATCGCCGAGCAATCCGGTGCCCAGGCCGTAGCGCTCGCTCGGGCTGGTGTTACCCCCGATCAAATTCTGACCCCTGAGGCATTCGAGAACGCCCTGCGGGTTCTGCTCGCATTAGGCGGCTCGACCAACGCCTTGATTCACCTGACCGCCATCGCCGGACGGCTAGGCATCGACATCGACCTTGAAGCCTTCGACCGCATGAGCCAGGAAACCCCGGTACTGGTGGACCTCAAACCCTCAGGTGAGGGCTACATGGAGGACCTGCACCGCGCCGGCGGCCTGCCCACCCTGTTGCGCGAGCTAAAACCGCTATTGCACCTGAATGCCATGACCATCAACGGCCACACCCTGGGTGAAAACATCGATGCCGCCGTGCACCTTATCGACCAGAAGATCGTGCGCCCCAAGCAAAACCCTATCTATGCCCAGGGAGGCATCGCGGTGTTGCGTGGCAACCTGGCCCCCGCCGGCGCCATCATCAAGCAGTCGGCTGCCTCCGCCGAGTTGATGACCCATCGCGGCCGCGCCGTGGTATTCACCGGGCTTGAGGACCTGGCCAACCGCATTGACGATCCCGACCTGGATGTTAACGCCGACGACGTGCTGATACTGCAGAATATCGGGCCCAAGGGCGCACCGGGCATGCCCGAAGCTGGCTACATCCCGATTCCCAAGAAACTGGCCGCCCAGGGCGTCAAAGATATGGTGCGTATATCCGATGGGCGCATGAGCGGCACGGCGGCAGGTACCGTGGTGCTCCACGTTTCCCCGGAATCTGCCGAGGGCGGCCCACTAGGACTGGTGCGCGATGGTGACGTCATATCGCTGGATGTCAGCAACAATCGGCTAAGTCTGGAAGTGGATGAAAAGGAGCTTGATGCACGCCGACAGGCGTTCAAAACCGAGACGAGCGAAGCGCCGCTGTTGGGCTATCGTCGCCTGTTTATGGAGCAGATCCTGCAAGCCGAGCAAGGCTGTGACTTCCGCGCCTGTCGACCGGCGCCCACCTGCCGGATTCCGAGGCAGCATGAAGCGTGAAGGCGAGTTTGGTACACTTCTTAACCATATGCCCTGCCATGGAGGCTGAGAAACCGATCATGAGCCGAACCGCCCAGCCGTCAACACGCGGTGCCGAAACCCAAGCCTCGCAATCTGCCCATGGTGTCAGTGACATCGTGGCCGCGGTAGAAGAGGACATTGTGCTCGGCCGCCTGCACCCCCGCGAGCGGCTGGTCGAAGAAACCATGATGGAACGCTTCAATTGCAAGCGGCACGTCGTCCGTCAGGCGCTCTTCCAACTCGATAGCATCGGCCTGACGGAGCGCATCAAAAACCGGGGCGCCTTCGTCAGGAGCTATCCACCGGATGAAGTCGAAGAGATCTACGCCATGCGCGAGATTCTCGAGCTGGCCGCCGTCAACAAGCTGCCCTTGCCAGCTCCGCCGGAATGGCTTGCCGAACTGGAAGCGGTTCATCAGCAGCATAGCGAGGCCGTGTATGCCCACGACCTGCGTCAGGTGTTTCATATGAACATCGCTTTCCATCGCACGCTTTTCCGGGCCTGCGGCAACACTTACCTCTACGCCACCATCAACGAATTTGCCCAGAAAGCCCACGGCATCCGTTTCATTGCGATCACCGACCGCGACGCCCTCGCTCAAGCCCGCCGCGAGCACGAATTGATGATTGAGGCGATTCGGGACGAAGACCGCGAACGCCTGGCTGACCTGTGTCGCCAACATCTGCTACCTTCCAAAAACCGCTACTTGGCGCTTTATACCTAAGCCTATGCAATAGGTGCAGCAACGGCTGCATGTATTGTCTGTGTAGATAGCGCGCTCGTTGAAGACTTTCTTACCCAAGACGGCTCCCCTACCCGACGGAAGAAGTGTTGATAGATCCCCCTCGACTCTCAGCCAACTTAACCAGCCTGTGCTAGGCTGGATTCAAGACATTTGAATTAGCAGACGCTTGGCGAAGGTCATTCGGCACAGAGGGTTGGGAATACAGTGGCTGATAACGACCCAAAGCGGACATTCTTGGAAATGCAGCAGAAGCGCGAGTTTTGGCTATAAAGCCTAATGAAATTAATAGCCCAAAGATTAATTATAGGCTTGGGTGGATCTTGTAGGCTGTATTTGCCGGAAAAAGGTGCCAGCGTTCATTCAATCATAGAACGCGCTGTCTAATATGCTGTTAGGCCAACAGATGGACAAACTAAGGAGGCGTCATGATTGACCCGATTACGCTCGCCACTACTGCAGCTGTAATAAGCGCGATGGTAGATGTGGTTCAGCTCGGCAGGGAAAGCTTCCAGACTTACCTGAAACGGCGCCAGGCTGACCCATCGCTTCCAGAGAAAGAACGTGCACTTAAGGTTGCCTTCTCAACCTTCTCTGCCCCGGAGCTCAGATCCATTCATGAGCGCATTGAAAGTTGTCGACAACGATTCATCGAAGAAGGTTCAGGCAAAGCCCGCAGAGGCTGCATTTGCAGCGTGCTTCGAGACGTGCGCGAAGGAAACGGAGGAACCATTCCTGATCCAGAATGGGAAAAAAGCTTCCAGAAACTTAAGTGCGCGGCATGATTGGCCTAACGATTCGTTCAAGCCGAACTTGCTTCGCTGCAACTACAACATGACATGTAAAGTGTGCTATGTTGTTGGTTTCGCTACGCAAGTCGGCTTAACTCAGGCGTTATACCTGCCTATACCCGATGAACATAACTTTTATAGGTAAGAGTATTGTTTACAATAAAAAGATTTAAAATACATCATAACAACCGCCTGATTTATGATTGTGTACTTGAAGACGGCGAAATAGATAGCCGAAGTTCGCTTTTAACGACACTAATAATTGGTGAAAATGGTGTAGGAAAAAGCTATCTATTAAGGATGCTTTCTGATTTTTTTAGGTTTGCGACTTTTAAAGGTGCTGGCAAGGGCTTCAAGTATGAAAACGTTGAACTCGTATATGTACTAGATCGTGATGAATATAAAGTGCTTAAAAACAAAGATTCTTTTAAGTATCTAAAGAATGGTGAAGAAATAAAATTAGATGCGCTTTCAAAGCCAAAGAAAGTGCTGGCTCTATCTTTTATGGTTAACGATAAATTTTCATTTTCAAATAATCAGGATGATTTATATGAGTATTTAGGAGTAAGAGCCACTTCAAATGCAACGTATACTAGTTCTATACAAAAAAAACTACTATCTTCCCTGTTGTCTTCATTGAGCGACGCTTCTAGAGTTGAAGCGTTGAAGACCGCATTCCAATTTCTCAATATAGGTAGTGAAATAAATATTAGGTATAAGTTAAGAAGGAAAACATTGTTTTCACGCGGCATAACGCATGAAACAATTTCAAGAAAAATTAGCTCTCTAAGTAATCGAAAAGAGTATTTCTCAAATAGTAAAAATGAAGAAATGCTAGAACGCTCAAATAATATTATTTCTTTTGTTAATGAAGTGAAAAGATTTTATGTTAAGGAAATGTCTAGTGTAGTTATAACTTTAGATTTGTCGAATAACTCAAATGTTCTCAGTGATAGATTTCATTATTTAGAAATGCTGGAAAGACTGGAATTTTTGGCTCCCCCTGAAGTTGATTTTATAAAGGATGATAAATTCAGCTTCGAGCATACGAGTTCGGGTGAAAAGCATTTTCTTTACACAATGATAAATCTAATTTCTCATATTGAGAATAATTCACTAATTCTAATCGATGAGCCGGAACTAAGTTTGCATCCTCGCTGGCAAATGAGATATATCAGGTTATTAAAGGAGATTACGAAAAAACACTATAGTTCTCATTGCATACTAGCATCTCACTCTCATTTCATGGTTTCAGACTTGGATCCGAAATCATCGACGCTGCTGTCTTTGAAAAAATGTGGCACAGGAGATTATGACAGCAGAGTTTGTAATCTAATTGAATATGACACATATGCATGGTCTGCTGAAAATATTCTTTATCGAGTTTTTGGATTAAGAACGGCTAGAAATTTCTATTTCGAGAAGGATATCTCTGATTTGCTAAGCATGATTTCAAGTAAAAGCAGAAATCTAGACGATATCAGAAGACTATATGAGAAACTATTGGATTATTCCTTGGATGCAAATGATCCAATTAATATTCTTTTATCTGAATGTAGGGAATATCTGGAATCTGTAGAAAATGATTAAGCAACTATCAAGAAAACCTGTTATCCCCTCTAGAATAAAAAAAAGACTAAAAATCCTAAGGCCGCTTAGTGGTGGAGAATGGGATATAAAGACGGATAAGGCAAAATCTATACGCTCAGAGATTGGGGAGTTTAAATCCATACTTAAAGCACAGCTGCGAGACATTCAGAATGAAAAATGTGCATACTGTGGATTAACTCTTGGCGAAACAAGTCGCTATGAAATTGAGCATTTTGCTCCTAAAGGAGGACAAGTTCGACCACAACATCCAGAGTATACTTTCGAAGTTATCAACTTGGTTCTTGCTTGCAATTTATGCAATTGCTCCTATAAAAAAGGGGTATATGATCCAATTGTACATGGGAAAAAAGCTCTTGATTATAGAAGGTGCGACTTTCGTATCGTACACCCACATCTTGATGATCATTCAATACATTATTCGTGGGCTAACGGAAATAACAGCATTCTCATTCAAGGTATATCTCCTAAAGGCTTAGAAAGTATTCGTCTCTTCGAACTTGATTCTTCGGTTCATAGCGAAGCGAGAGCGAAAGAAAAGGCTCTTGAATATATTAAAAACCATCAAGATGGAAACCTGCTTCTTGAACAAATATTGGAATACAGTCCTCTGTAGGCAATGGTACAAAAAATTGCTGCAATTCACTCCACCACTTACAGCGGCTCTACTGGTCGCGCCTATGGTGCCCCGTTGAGCAAGGAGTTAAAGCGCTATATTAGTGGCTCCTGAAAGGCCGATCATGGCCGGGAGCGGAGGCTCAAGCTACTCTGATAGTGGTGCGGCAGTTGACGACCCAAAGCGGCCATCCGCAGAAATTGTGTATTCATAGGAGCCTTTGGCTCACAATGCGTTTTTTTCTGGTCGGTTCTGTAATGTGGGGGCTTGTATTGTAGGAGGATAATCTAGAATATACATATAAAAAGATTGCTTATCTTTATGCGTAAGCGCAATTTTAAGAGACGGGTGATAATATTAATGCGCATTAATAAAACTGTTAACCCTTTCGTACTCTGAAGGAGGAGTTGTGATAGATATCAATAACCCAGCAGGTCGCTATTACGAGATCCTTCGTCGTGCGAAAGGTAAGCAGGATGATCTCAAGGTGCGCCAGGTCTGGGCCGTAGTTTTGTCTGAAGACGAGAGCGACGACTCAGCGATTACGAAGAAGGTTATTGAGCTGTACCAGTTGGGTGAGGAAGTTAAAAGTCTCATAAGAATGAGTGAAGGGATCAATGAAGAACTTTATCTCTCTTCGTTTCCTCAGATAGAAAAAGCTATATTTCCCTTGAATCTCAATTCCACGTGGAAACCTCAAAAGCAGCAGTTAACTGATGGCGCATTAACCAGGCTTCAGTTCTGTTCCGAGTTTTTGTCCTCAATTTACACTGAAGAACAGCTTCAGAAAGAGGACTTAGAAATGATTACGACGCTTATCGAACAGCTCTTTGCTTCGGTCATCGATAGCTCTTTAGAAGGAGGGATAAGACTTACCCTTCTGGAGGAAATTGAAAGGTTGCGTACAGCTTTATCGATGTATAAGATCAAGGGAGCCAAAGGACTTAAACAGTCACTTCAATCAACTATCGGAATGGTTGTGGCAAACCAAGCTGACCTTACAAAAGCTGCGGAATCAAATGCTGATGTAATAGAAAGGTTGGGCCAACTAGTCGACAAAATCGATTCGTTCACTGCTAAGGCGCTACAGGTACATAGGGTTTTAACAAAGCCAGTGCAGTTTCTTCTTGGTCTTGTTGCCAGTGATCAGAACAGCGATGCACCTGATAAAGAAGAAACGACCGATGACAGCGAGGCCTAACAAAAACAGTCACGGCGACGTCTGCTCCATTGCGGCTTCGCTTCCATTCCATAGCCGCGCGTGCTGTTGACGTTATATTATTTAGCTAACATTTGAGTATTAGTATGGTCAATCAAACTTTCGGCATCCCAGTAGTTATTACACAAAATCTAATAGACGCAGCTCAGGATAAAATTGAGAGATATAAAAGCCTTCAGCCAGATACAGAAATAGAAATAAAGTATCTAAAGTCAGAGATATCTGCATTATCTTCTTTTGTCGAGTATTACAAATTACAAGCCGAAAGAGAAACTGTGATTTGCACCCGGTTTAGGTATGAAGGCGAATATGGTGCGTCGTTACAAACCCCGGATTCTATGCTAGATGCTGCTAACGAGCGCTTGGTTGAGCTTTCGATTCGATTGGATAGCTATACAAAACGCAGTAATGATTTAAAGAAAAAGATATCGTTTTTGGAGAAAGATATTGAACTATTAAAAAACATGCTTAAGTCATCACCTAGGGCGAAAATAATCGAGTTTGGCGTACCTCAAATAATATAGCAAAATGCTAAAATTCGTTCCGGCCGCAAAAAAAAGGCGGCCTCCACCGGACAGCCTACGCTTAGCTTCGGCTGCTGTTTAACAAGGCGTTAGGAGGACGGATGGATCGATTGAGAGAGCAATATCAAGAAAGAATTAATAGTGTCCTTCTTGATGGCTTTGAAAAAGAGTTATTGGATTCAGCGTTTGTTAACCTTCTGAAAAAAACACTCAGGCTAAACAACTTTACCTATGCTCTTGCTCTGCGCGAATTAACTAGGCATGTTTTTCACCGATTAGCGCCATATGATGAGCTGCGGAGATGTCAATTGTTTGAGCCGAATAAAGCATCATCTACAGGCATTACTCGAAAGCATCGCATAAAATTTGCGATTCAAGGCGGCCTTTCTGATTTCTTTGTAACGAAAAAGCTTTGTATTGACGAAATAGATGAGGTTTCTAGAGAATTGATACCTACCATCAACCGTCTGAGTGGATTTACGCACATAGAAGATTCAACGTTTAAAATTTAAATTGAAGAAATTGAAACCACCGCAGATCAATGCTTTGCAGTAATTTTTGACTTTGTTAAAAAGATTGACGAAGCGATAACAGAGGTTGTAAGCAATCTTTTCGATGATACCGATGGTATTTTGATTGAAAAAATAAACCATGAATCGGTTGTTGAGTTAATGGAAATATTGACCCATCAGTTTATTGAGGAAATAATGCCAGAAAAAATCATGTTGTTAAAATCGGCGTAAACTCTCTGGAAATGCATGTCGAGGGGAGTATTGGCGCTACTTTGGTGTATTGGACAGCATCCGATCGACGTAAATGAGATGGGGCTGAAATTCCGGCTTCGTTTCCCGCATGCAGTGAAATGGAAGTTTTATTCAAAAAACCATTAGGTAGCGCCATTAACCTTAATAAATTTAGCGTAGATATTTCGAGCTGGCATGAGTAAATCTCTTAACGAGGCCGGTCACGACGACGCCTACTACATTGCGGCTTCGCCTCCATTTTGTAGCCGCGCGTGCTGGCGGCGTTAGGCATTGGAGCAAAGAGGAAAAAGATGGAACACAGCGGAAAGGTTGCGGAATACCTCGTCCTTGCAGAGTTGATTCGCAAAGACGTGGAAGCATATTCGGCGATCTCATTCAGGCAGCCACACTATGATATAACAGTGGTTCGCCTAGATCGAACCGTCGCCCGCGTGCAAGTGAAGGCCACCGAGCTTCAAAATGGAAGCACCAATAATTCAATCAGTAATCTTGAAAAAGAGTATGACTACCTTGTGTTGGTGGTATTCGATGACCCTGTCCAGTACTTCATTTTAACCAAGAACGAGGTTAAGTCCGAGTATGCCGAGAATCAACCGGGAGTCATCTACGTCTCACAAAGTGATTCTGGCAGGTACAAGGTGCGGAACAACCTACTGACTTATGAAGACAAGTGGGAAAAGATCATGGGCGAGCCAAATGCATAACAAGTGCTGCACGTGAAAAAATTACTCGCTGCGCTCCTAATTTTACGGTGACCAAAGCGTTATATCAGCACTACCTAAAAGACCGCTCTTGGCAAATAACAGCCAAACCAAAAAAAGGCCCACGATTCCTCGCAGGCCCTTTTTTCACAATTTGGCGCGCCCGGCAGGATTCGAACCTGCGACCCTCGGCTTCGGAGGCCGATACTCTATCCAACTGAGCTACGGGCGCTTAGGGGGCGTATCCTACCCGCGCGGGCGGGCTGTGTCCAGCCGCGGGAGCGCTTAGCGGCTTAAGTCAATTGACCCTTTTCAGTTCCTTGGTGCATCCTTAACAGGCATCTCTGAACCTCAAGAACCGGGAACACAATAAAATGAAAACATTTGTACGTAGCACGCTGGCACTGGGCATCTCACTGGCGCTGGTAGGTGCCGCTAATGCCTCCGTTGACGATATGGACCCCGTTACCCTGCGCTTGGCGCATGTGGTGAACGAGCAGGATGGCTTCCATATCGCCGCCACCAAGTTTGAAGAGCTTGTTGAAGAACGCACCGACGGCAAGGTGGATATCGAGATCTACCCCAACGCCTCGCTGGGCGATGAGCGTACGCTGCTCGAAGGCATGCAGATCGGCACCGTCGATATGGGCGTGATCACCAACGGGCCCGTGGCCAACTTTGTCGAGGAAATGGCGGTGTTCGAACTGCCGTTCCTGTTTCCCTCCCCGGAAGCCGCCTACGAAGTGCTCGATGGTCCCATCGGTCAGGAGCTGCTGGACAAGCTCTCCGAGGTCAACCTGAAAGGCCTGGCCTACGCCGAGCGTGGTTTCCGTAACCTGACCAACAGCGAACGCCCGGTCAACGCGCCGGAAGATATCGATGGTCTGCGCATTCGCGTGATGGAAAACCCGGTATACACCGATACGTTCCGCGCCCTGGGCGCCAACGCCATTCCCATGGCCTGGACCGAAGCCCTGACGGCCATGCAACAGGGCACCATCGACGGCCAGGAAAACCCGGTCAACGTGATCCACTCGTTCAACCTGGACGAAACCCAGAACTACATGACGCTCTCGCGCCACACGTATGCACCGGCGATTTTTGTCATGGGGTCTTCGGTATGGAACCAGCTCCCCGAAGACGCGCAGGTGATTCTGGAGGAAGCCGCTCAGGAAGCGGCCGAGCATGAACGCCAGGTCAATGCTGAGATGGAAGCCGAGCAGTTGGCCGAGCTGCGCGAGGCGGGCATGGAAATCAATGACTCGCCGGACATTGAGGCCTTCCAGAAAGCCGTGCAGCCGGTTTATGACGAATACGCCGAGCAGTTTGGTGACTATCTACCGCGCATTCGGGAGGCATTGGAATAAGTGACCCAACGCACCCGCGCGCTGATCGCGGGGCTGCGCCGTGTTGAGCACGGGCTGGATGCCATCATCCAGCCCGTGGTGTTTATGGCCATGGCGGCCCTGATTGGCGTTATCACACTACAAATCATTTCCCGCGTACTGTTCACCGCCGTGGAGTGGACCGAAGAAGTCGCCCGTTTTCTGCTGGTGTGGTTGACGTTTCTTGCCGGCACCCTGGCGTTCCAGCGCGGCCGACATATCGCGGTCACCTTTGCCGTCGATGCCCTGCCCGCTCGGCTTCGCCTGTTAGCGCGGCTGCTGGCCTCATTGGTGGTCGTGGCGTTCTTGATTGCCCTGGCGGTGATTAGCGTGGAATACATGCAGGTACAGAGCTTCCAGAAGTCGGCGGCGCTGCGCGTGTCGATGTCTTATGTCTACGCCGTGGTGCCCTTCTGCGCCGCCGTGATGGCCTGGTACGCCCTGGTCGATGCCGTTGAACTGGTCGTCACCGGCGATACCCACGAGCCAAGGGAGACACCGTCATGACGATGCTCCTGTTCGGGCTGTTTTTTGCCTTGATGCTGCTCAACGTGCCCATCGCCTTTGCGATTGGCGCCAGCACGCTGTTTGCGCTTTATCAGGCGGGCGTGCCGCTGATGGTGGTGCCCCAGCAGATGTTCCAGGGGATTAACTCCTTCGCCCTGGTGGCGATCCCGATGTTTATTCTGGCCGGGGATTTAATGGCCCAGGGTAAGGTCAGCGAAAAGCTGGTGAGCTTTGCCGATTCATTGGTGGGCTTCATGCGCGGCGGGCTGTCGCTCGTTTCGATCATGGCGGGGATGTTCTTTGCCGCCATTTCCGGCTCGGGGGCGGCCACCACCGCCGCCGTCGGTTCAAGCCTGGTGCCGGAACTCAAGCGCAAGGGTTACGACCCCGCCTCCGCCGCCAGCTTGATCGCCGCCAGCGGCACCATTGGCGTGGTGATTCCACCGTCGGTGCCGATGATCATCTACGCGGTGATCGCCCAGCAGTCGGTATCCAAGCTGTTCTTGAACGGCTTTCTGCCGGGCCTGGCGATGGGCCTGGGGCTGATGGCAATCGCCATTACCCAGGCTTATCGGCGGCAGTATCCCAAGGGCACGCCTCTGTCTTTGCCTGTGATTCTGCGTACTTTCAAAGACGCCAGTTGGGGCCTGATGACGCCGGTGATTATCCTTGGCGGCATCTTCTCGGGCATTTTCACGCCGTCTGAGGCGGCGGTGGTCGCGGTCAACTACGCCATTATGGTGTCGTTGTTTGTGTATCGCGATTTGACGATCCGCAATGTGTACCAACTGCTGATTCGCTCGGCGATGACCACGTCGGTGATCATGCTGGTGATTGCCATGTCGGCGGTGCTCAGTTGGACGCTGTCCAGTTGGCAGGTACCCGGGGCCATCGCCCAGTCGGTGCTGTCGCTGTCCACCGACCCGTACGTGATCATGCTGCTGATCGTCGCGGTCATTCTGCTTACCGGGGTGTTTATCGAAACCGCCAGCGCGTTGATCATTCTGACCCCTGTGCTGCTGCCGCTTGCGCTGCAGTTGGGCATCGACCCGATCCACTTTGGCCTGATTATCGTGGTGGGGCTGTCTATCGGCATGATTACCCCGCCGGTGGCCATCAACCTCTATGTGGCTTCCTCGGTGACGCAACTGCCGCTGGAGCGCATCACCCAGGCTATCGTGCCGTACCTGCTGGGGTTGATCGGCGTACTTCTATTGGTGGTTTACGTGCCGATGTGGCTTGGCTGGTCGGGCTGAGTTGATAAATGCAGGGGAATCGTTATTCCCCTGCGGCCAGATCACGCACCGGCTGGCCTGTGTCAAAAGCCACGACGTTGTCGAACGCATCGCCAAAATAGAGTTCGTAGCTGTCTTTCTCGACATAGCCCAGGTGCGGGGTCGCCACGACGTTCGCCAGTTCCAGTAACGGGTGCGCCCACACCGGTTCGTCATCGAACACATCCACGGCGGCCATGCCCGGCCGCCCGGCGTTGAGGGCAGCTTCAAGCGCGCCGTCTTCCACCAGCGGGGCGCGACTGGTGTTCACCAGCAGCGCCGTGGGCTTCATGGCGGCGAGGTTTTCGGCGGTGACGATGCCGCGGGTTTCCGGGTTTAGCCGCAGGTGCAGGCTGAGCACATCGCTGCGCGCGAAGAAGTCCGCCTGGGAATCCGCCACCTCAAGCCCTGCGGCCGCGGCTCGTTCACGGGTCGTCTCCCGACCCCACACCAGCACCTCCATTTCAAACGCCTGACCGTAACGCGCCACCAGCTGGCCGATCTTGCCGTAGCCAAAAATACCCAGCGTGCGGCCTTTCAAGCCGGTACCCAGCGTGCGCTGCCAGCGCCCGGCCCTGAGGTTGTTCACCTCGTCAGGGATATGCCGCATCGCCGCCAGCACCAGCCCCCAGGTCAGCTCGGCGGCCGCATAGGGCGAGCCGGTACCCGCCAGCACGGTCACGCCGTGCTGGCGGCAGGCCGCCATATCTACATGAGCCGCCCCACCGCCGGTCTGGCTGATCAATTTGAGCTTGGGTAGCCGCGCCAGCAACGACGCGGTTATCGGTGTGCGCTCGCGAATCAGCACCAGCGCCTCGGCGTCTTGAAAGCGTGCCACCAACTGGTCTTCATCGGTCACCGTGTCGTTATAGACGGTGACCTGATGACCTGCCAGCTTGGCAAAGGCATCCAGCGTGCGGACACAATCCTGATAATCATCGGGGATCACTACCTTCATGAGCGCGTTTCCTTGGGAGGTTCAGAAGCAAGCGGGGTAGCGCCTTTAGGCGTATGGGTCGCAAAACGCTGCCACGCGAAGATACCTGCTATAACGGCAATCCCGGCGACATCGGTGATGGCTTGCCCATTGATCAGCATCAGGGCGGCGAACAGCAGCAGTCCACGTTCTAACCAGGAACATGGGCGCGCAAAATAGCCGATGGTCGATGCCGCCAGGGCAATAATCCCCAGCACCCCGGATGCCACTGCCATGCCAATTTCCAGCTTCGTGCCTTGGCCCAGAAGCGGCGGGTGGTAAATGAACATGAAGGGAATCAGGAAGCCGCCCAGCGAAATCTTGGTGGCCGTCAGTGCCGTACGGAACCAGTGCGAACCGGCAATCGCGCCACCGATATAAGCCGCCAGCGCGACAGGCGGCGTCACGCCTGACAGAATCGCGAAATAAAGGATAAACAGGTGTGCCGAAAGACTTGGCAGCCCCGCTTCGATAAAGGCCGCCGCGACCACCGATGCCGCCAGCATATAAGCGGCGACCGTGGGCAGGCCCATCCCCAGAATAATGGCCACCACCATCGCCAGCAAAAGCGTGATCAGCACATCACCGCCGCTCACCATGACGATCAGCGAGGACACCTTGAGCCCCAGCCCCGTCAGGCTGATCACCGCGGCAATCAGCGCGACACTGCCGATAATGACGGCAATCATGGCCGCTGTCATGGCACCGGCTTCGAGGGCCGCCGGCAGGGATTTTACCCGCTCCCATAGCGTTCCCTGACTGCGTGGCGATACCAGATACAGCACCATCGCCGTGAAGTACGCTGCCACCGCGGCGGTTGTCGGTGTATAGCGCAGTATCAGCATGGTAATCAGCACGATCAGCGGCAGCAGTAAGGTTTCTACGTTGAAAAACCCTTCGCGCAAGCTTGGCCGCTGGTCTTTGGGAATCGGGTCCAGCCCTAGGCGCTTGGCTTCAAAATGCACGCTCATCCAGATAGCCAGGTAAAAAAGCAGCGCCGGTATCAGGGCAGCACTGATAATGTCCAGGTAGCTGGTCGATATTACATCGGCCATGACGAACGCAGCCGCACCCATGATGGGCGGCAGAATCTGTCCGCCGGTCGATGCCGACGCTTCAGTCGCCGCGGCAAAACGCGGGCTATAGCCGCTTTTCTTCATCAGCGGAATGGTAAACACCCCGGTGGTGGCCACATTGGCCGCCGTGCTACCGCTGATGCTGCCAAACATGGCACTACACAAGGTAGCCGCTTTGGCGGGCCCGCCTGCCATTCCGCCGGTCGCGGCGGTGGAAAGCCGCATGAACGTATCGCCGCCGCCGGTCGTGACCAGCAGCGCTCCAAACATGATGAAGATGACGATCACCGTGGAGGAGGTGCGCATCAGACTGCCAAAGATGCCAGTGGGGCCGAGGTAGAAAGTCGCCACCAGATCGTCCCAGCGAAAGCCGCCGTGGCCCCACACGCCGGGCAGGTGTTGCCCAAAGGCTGCATACGCCAGGGCGATCAGCACCAGGATCGGGAAGGCCAGACCGATAGCGCGGCGACAGGCTTCCAGAAGCAGCAAGATCGCACTCACGCCCAGTACCAGATCCAGCGCGGTAGGCGTTAGATAGCCCAGCTGATAGATGATGCGGTCGAAGTGATAAACGTAGTAACCGCTGATCACGACGCTCATGACAATCGGGACAAGATCAAACCAGGGGATCTTCTGGGCATCCCGTACCCGGCAATGGTAAGCCAGAAAAATCAGCGGCATTGCAAACAGCAGGTGAACGGCGTTTTGCGTATTCACCGGCCCGGTAACGGCCGTATAGAGGTGGAAAATCGCCATCGCAACGGCGGCTGTGCGCACCACCACAAACCAGAAGCCCGAGAGCTGTCGCTTGCCCGAATCCTCCTGATACTTTTCAACAACATTGGGATTCTTAGTGGTATCCATGGGGGGAACTCCCGCGCCGCCCGACCAAAGACGGTCGAGCAACGCGTCAGGCTGATAGCTAACGCCCCCACCGGGATACCGGCGGGGGCTCAAGAGTGTGCTTACTGAGCTTCAGGCGGAATGATGTCTTCCGGAATGTCCAGACCCAACTCCTGGTAATACCGCAGCGCCCCGGCATGCAGCGGGAAGGTGGCGGTATCCACTACGGTCTGTGGCTCAACGCTTGCCGCTGGCTTGAAAGAAGCAGCCACTTCGTCGTGGTTTTCCCAGTACGCCTTGGTCAGTTCATACACCGTATCGGCGTCAAGCTCGGTGCTTGCCGCCACGCCCATGTAGATCCCCAGCGACTGGGCTTCGCTCATCCCGGTATAGGTATCCGCCGGTACAATGGCAGGCGAGAGAAAGGGCAACTCTTCAATCACGGTCTCCACCTGTTCGTCCGTCAGCGACAGCAACTGTAGCGGGCGTGAGGAATGCACCTCGGTAAACAGCGGGATCGGCGGCACACCGTTGTAGCTAAAGCCCACCAGGCGACCATCGGTAACGCCTTCCGCCGCATCGTTTACCCGCATGCGCTGGAAGTCCGGCTCGATATTGAGGATGCCAAACACCTGCTCGGTAATGTACTCACCGCCCCCACCAATGCTGCTGGGGTTGAAGCGTTCGCCGTTCAGGTCTTCAAAGGTTTCGATATCGCTATCCTGGCGAACCGCCCAGTGCATGGTGGACGGCGCAATCCAGTAAACGAGCCGCACATCCGGGTTGGGCGTGTCCTCGAAACGGCCCACGCCGTTATAGAGCTCATACCCCACCAGGGCTTCGGTGAACGCCAGGTCAAGCTCGCCGTTATTCAGTCGTATGGCGTTTTCACGAGTGCCGCCCGTTTCACGTACGGTAATTTCGTAATCTGAATTGGCGCTTATCACGCGCGCGCCTTCCGAGATACCAAAGAACCAGCCGGTACCGGTGGGCACAGCGCCCATGTTAAGCGCGGTCTGTGCCTGAACAGTGCCTGTCGTAAGCGCACCAGCGACCAACAGGGAAGCGGGCAGTAGGTGGCGTAGTTTTATTGCAGTCATTGTTATTTCCTCTCAGCGTCGGGAAGCATGTTGTGCTGTTGTTTGCTGTGGGAGGCCAAGGTCGCGCCCCTCCCGAAAACTCACCAAGCAGGGGAACATCGCTTGATGGTTGCTAGAGTGATAGCGCTAAAGGTGGGTAGCTGTATATTGGTGATTGATGAACCTGCCTTCTCCAAACGCGAAAGCTGGACGAGGAAAGTGCACAACAGCTGACTTGGAGAGCCCGCCAATCAACGCACCGCCGCGGCATTCACCAAATGGTCGACCAACACCCGGGCGGCCATGGAGAGCTTGTCCAAATCTTTCACATAGATACTCAGCCGACGCCGTGCCCAGCTGTCCCGGATCGCCAGCACCTTGACGTTGAGGCCATCGACGTACTGACGAATGGCACCGCGGGGCAACACGCCGATCCCCAGGCCTTCCTGGACCATCAGGCATAGCGCGTCGTAGCTGGTCACCTGAATACGGATACGCAGTGTCTTATTGACCATGCTGGCGGCGCGCATAATCTCCAGATTGATGGCACTCGCGGTATGCAGTCCCACATGGGGATAGTCCAGGCACTCGCGAAAATCGATCTGCTCCCGCTCGGCAAGCGGATGCTGCTTGGGGACCACCAGCACAAGGTCATCAACGTGGTAGGGAAACTCGATGAGGTCGTAGCCATGCAACAGTTGGGCGCAAACCCCGATATCCGCGTTGTTGTTCATGACCTCGCGGGTAATGATGGGGCTTACTTTCTCTTCCAACTGCACGCCAATATCCGGGTGCTGCTCGAAAAAAACGCGCATTTCGTTGGGCAGGTATTGCGTGATCGCTGACATATTGGCGAACACCCGCACCATGCCGCGTTGACCACTGGAATAGTCGCGCATCTGCAGATCGAGGTCTTCCAGATTATGCAGTACGCCACGGGATAGATTCAGCAGAGCACTCCCGGCGGGCGTCAGCACGATACCTCGATTGTTGCGCTTGAGCAGTGGCGTGTTGAAGTAGGCTTCCAGCTCGCTAAGCCGCTTGCTGACGGCCGAAGTCGCCATGAACGAAGCATCGGCCGCGCCGCTGATGGTGCCCGTTTCAGCCACGCGCACGAACAGTCTGAGTGAGGTCGGGTCGAGTTTCATAGCAGCTGTCGCGCCAGGTCGATGATGTCCTCGGCGACGAAATCGAAGCGGGGATCAATGGATAAATCAGGTGTGGCGTCGGGTCCGTGCTCCAGGGGACGCTTGATAAAGGCGGTGCGCATCCCCTGCCGATAGGCGGCCTGGAGGTCATCCTGATGCGCCGCCACCATCATTACCTGCGACGGCTTGAGGTCGAGCAGTCGCATTGCCATCTGATACACCTCCGGGTCACGCTTGTAGTGCCCGGCGAGCTCCGATGACAGCACGCAGTCCCAGGGCAGGCCAGCGTTGCGCGCCATGTTCACCAGCAGCGAGACATTGCCGTTGGATAGCGTGGCCAACACATAGCGCTGTTTTAGCTTTGAAAGCCCCTCAGCGCTGTCAGGCCAGGGCGTCAAGCGGTGCCAGACCCGGTTCAAATGGTCTTTTTCGGTTTCATCCAGACAGTCGGCCAGGCCATGGTCATCGAGCAACCGGTCCAGCGTCATCCGATGCAACTCGTCCAGCCGAGTCCATGGCAGTTCACCCTGGCGCACGCGATCCATCGCCGGTGCATAGCCTCCGCGCCACTCGTCAGCAAAGCGTGCCCAGTCGATGTTGAGGCCCTTGGCGTCACCCAACTGCTGGCCTTCCCGAATGACACTACTGCGCCAGTCCACCACCGTGCCAAAGACATCAAAGGTGAGGGCTCTCACCTCGCTTGCAATGCTCTCGGTCATGCCCTTCTCCTGGGTTGTGATGTTCATGCACGTTATCGCTTTGCCGATGCGTTTAACATGGTCGGTTTAAAGCTACAGAGGCTGTTCGGGGGTATGAGGCGCCAACAGGTGATCGACCAGGTGGCGGGCCACCAGCGGCAGAGTAGCGTAATGACGCATTCCCACCACCAGCTCGCGCTTGGCCCACTCGTCGGCCAAGGGGATCATGCATAACTTTAAATCTTTCAAATCGCGATACAGCGTCTGCTGGGGCAATACACCAACGCCCATGCCGTAGTGAATCATGCGGCAAATCGCATCAAAGCTGCGTACCTGAATTCGCATGCGCAGGGTTCTTCCCGCCTGGCTGGCCTGCTCATGCAGGAGCGATTGTAGCGACGTGTCCTGTTGCAAGCCTACAAAGTCGTATTCAGCGGCCTGATGCAAATGCAGCTGCTGATGAACAGCCAGCGGATGATCCTGCGGCGTCACCAGGACCAGCTGATCGCGCCGGTAGGGCTTTACCTCCAGCTCATCCGCCGCCACATGGCTGGCAAAAATGCCGATATCGGCCACGCCATCGCGCACGGCGGTAATCGCTTCACTGCTGGTACGTTCCTGCAGGTCGATCTTGATCTGCGGGTAGGTCAGGGCAAAGGCGCTTAAATCCTGGGGAAGAAAGGCGATGATCGCCGAGGTGTTGGAATGGATGCGCACATGACCGCGCACCCCTTCGCCGTATTCGCTCAGCTCGGCCTGCATTCGCGCCACGTCTTCGAGAATGCGTCGGGCATGGTGTAAAAACGCCCGGCCTGCCGGGGTAAGTTCAACTCCCCGGGGGCGGCGATACAAGAGTTCGGTGCCCACCAGCGCCTCCAGGTCGCTGACGCGCTTGCTGACCGCTGCCACGGCAAGGTGTTCACGCTCAGCGGCGGCGGTGAGCCGCCCCTCATCGGCAATGGCAACAAACAGTTTCAAGGTAACAAAATCAAATCGCAGCATCGCGCTGACCGCCCTGCTATTGGGGTAAAAGAACGTACCTCGCCATCTTAGGCTTCGTCCATGACGAACACCTAGTTCCTGATTGCTTAATTGTTCTCACACGCCAGCTCGCCGATGCTAGGTGGAAAACAAACTGACAATAACGGCATCAACAGGGTTATCAGGAGCTCTTATTATGACCACGCGCCAGCTTCCCCTCGATGGACTGAAAGTCGTAGAGCTTGGCCAACTGATTGCAGGCCCGTTTGCCACCAAGCTTCTCGGCGAATTTGGCGCTGACGTGATCAAGATCGAGCCCCCCGGCACCGGCGACCCCCTTCGTAAATGGCGGATTCTCGAAGAAGGCACCTCGCTCTGGTGGCATGTGCAAAGCCGTACCAAGCGCTCGGTAACGCTCGACCTGCGTACTGAAGAAGGCCAGGAAATGGTGCGCCGCCTGGCGGTAGAGGCGGATGTCATCGTTGAAAACTTTCGCCCCGGCACGCTAGAGGGCTGGGGGCTTGGCTATGAAGCACTGGCCGCGCATAACCCCGGGTTGATCATGGTGCGCGTTTCCGGCTTCGGCCAGACCGGCCCTTACCGTAACAAGCCAGGGTTCGGGGTCATCGGTGAGGCGATGGGCGGGCTGCGTTACCTGACCGGCCAGCCGGATGAACCCTCGGTAAGGGTCGGCGTCAGCATCGGTGATTCGCTATCCGCGCTATACGCCGTGATAGGCACGTTACTTGCTCTTCAGGAACGACAGCGCAGCGGCCTGGGGCAGGAAATTGACGTCGCGCTCTACGAGTCCGTCTTTGCCATGATGGAAAGCCTGCTGCCCGAATACGATGCGACCGGTCATGTCCGCGAACCCAGTGGTAGCGCACTGCCGGGCATCACGCCCTCGAATGCATACCGTACGCAGCAGGGTGACTATGTGCTTATCGCAGGCAACGGCGACAGTATTTTCAAGCGCCTGATGCAGGTCATTGGCCGCGACGACCTCGCGCAGAACCCTGCCATGGCGCATAACGATGGCCGTTCCCAGCATGCCCAGGCAATCGATGCCGCTATCGAGGCCTGGACCCAGACCCGGGAGCGCGACGAGATACTGCGCCTCCTGGAGGAGGCGCGCGTGCCGGCAGGCTACCCCTACACCGCTGCGGATATTGCCAACGACCCGCACTACCTGGCCCGCGAAATGATTCAGACCGTGACGCGTGCCGACGGTCGTTCGCTCAAGGTGCCGGGCGTCCTGCCCAAATTGAGCGCCACGCCCGGCAGGCTTGGGCAAGGTGGCCCGCCGCTGGGTGCCCATACCGATGAAGTGCTTGACGAGTTGGGCATCGATACCGAAACCCGTGAAAAACTGCGCCATGCAGGCATTATCTAACCTTGAGAGGGCACGATGGAGACGCTACAAATCAACGAAGTCGCTCCTCGGGATGGCTTTCAGAGCGAATCACGTTTTATACCCACCGACCAGAAGGTGGCGTTGATTGATGCCCTGACCGCCACCGGCATTGCGCGCATCGAGGCCACCTCCTTCGTGTCGCCCAAGGCGATTCCCAACCTAAGTGATGCCGCCGAGGTTGTCAGCGCCATTCAACGTCGTCAAGGCGTCGACATAACCGTGCTGGTACCTAACCTGAAAGGTGCTGAGCGTGCACTTGCCTGCGGTGTCGACGAGATCAACCTGGTGATGTCGGCAAGCGATGCCCACGGTCGGGCCAACCTGCGCATGACGCCCGAAGTGTCACTCCAGCAGTTTGCCAACATCATTAATACCGTCAGGGGCAGCGGCGTGTTTATCAACGCCTCGCTGTCGACGGCCTTTGGTTGCCCGTTTGAAGGCAATGTGCCTGAAGCGCGGGTACTCGACCTCATCGAACAACAGCTGGCGCTGGGCGTAGAGGGTGTCACGCTCTGCGATACCACCGGTGTTGCCAATCCGGTTCAGGTGAGCGCGCTGTGTGCTCAGGTACTGAAACGCTTCCCTGGCGTACCGTTTACGCTACATTTTCATAATACCCGGGGCATGGGCCTTGCCAACGCGCTGGCCGCCTGGCAGGTCGGCATTACCCGCTTCGATGCCTCGCTGGGAGGGCTGGGCGGCTGTCCCTTTGCCCCCGGCGCAACGGGCAATGTGTGCACGGAAGACCTGGTACACATGTTTGAGCAGATGGGAGTGAACACGGGTGTCAATCTGCCCGCGCTGCTTGAGGCCTGTGCCACTCTCCCCGATTTGATCGGCCACGACACCCCAGGGCAGGTAGGCAAAGCAGGCAGCGCCGATCGTCGCTATCCCCTGCCTGCCCAGGTGTAACGCAACTCCACCGACGGTGAATAACAATGACTCAGTCCGTGACATCCGCCCAACCTTTGAACCTTTCCCAGCAGTTAATCCAGCGCCATCTCGTCAGCGGCGAGATGATCCCGGGTAGCGAAATCGCTCTGGAGATCAACCAGGCGTTGCTTCAGGACGTGCTGGGCACACTGGTCATGCTGGAACTCGAAGCCATGGGCCTGGACCGTGTCCATACCCAGCCCAGCGTGCAGTATATCGACCACGGTCTGGTACAAGCGGACAACCTGAATGCAGAAACCTACCTGTTTCTGAAAAGTGCCTGCGAGCGTTTCGGCGTGTGGTACTCAGGCCCTGGCAATGGCATCAGCCACCCGGTGCATATGGAAAACTTCGGCGTCCCCGGTCAGTCGATCGTCGGCTGCGACAGCCACACCACGGCGGCAGGGGCGCTGGGGATGCTGGCCATTGGCGCAGGCGGTATTGAAGTCGCCATGGCCATGGCGGGCGAACCACTGTATATCACCATGCCCAAGATCTGGGGCATTAAGCTGGAAGGCCAGTTGCCCGACTGGGTGTCCGCCAAGGACATCGTTCTCGAGCTGTTACGTCGGCACGGCGTTGCCGGTGGCAAAAACACGATGATCGAATATTACGGCCCCGGGCTTGCCCACCTTTCCGCCATGGACCGCCATGTATTGGCGAACATGGGCACTGAAATGGGCGCGACGGCCACGGTCTTCCCCAGCGACGAAGAAACCCGTCGCTTTCTGGCGGCTCGCGGACGGGAGAGTGACTGGCAGCCACTGGCCGCGGAATCCGGCTGTCGCTACGAACTCAACGATCATCTTGACCTCGCGACCTTGGAACCCATGATCGCACTGCCTTCCAGCCCGGATAATGTCGTCACCGTTCGCGAAGCGGCAGGCCAGCCACTCCATCAGGCCTATATCGGCTCTTCAGGTAATCCGGGATATCGTGATTTTGCGGTCGTGGCGGAAATCGTCCGCGACCGACAGGTGGCCGACGGTGTCTCGCTGGACATCAACCCGTCTTCTCGTCAGGTACTCACCACGCTGATTCAACAGGGTTATCTGGCTGATCTTGTTGCCAGTGGCGCGCGACTCCACCAAGCAGGTTGTAACGGCTGTATCGGCATGGGCCAAGCCCCTGCCGTGGGGCTCAACAGCCTGCGTACGGTACCGCGTAATTTTCCGGGGCGCTCGGGCACACGGGAAGACAGCGTTTTTCTATGCAGCCCGGAAACGGCGGCTGCCTCGGCGCTGGCCGGGGTCATTACCGACCCACGAACGCTTTCCATGGCGTATCCGCGCATTACCGAGCCAGACAAGATAGTCATCAACCGTGCGCTGTTTAACGCGCCGCTGCCTGTTGAAGAAGCCCGCCTCAAGCCCCTGCAAAAAACGGACAACACACCGGCACTACCGGCGTTGAGCCCCCTCCCCGATACGCTGGAAGTACCCGTATTACTGGTCGTCGGCGACAACATTTCAACCGATGACATCATGCCTGCCGGTCAGCGGGTGCTGCCTTACTGGAGCAGCATCTATGCGTCGGCCCCATTCACGTTTGAAGCCGTCGATGATACCTACGCGACCCGTGCTGACACCACCCGCACCCAGGGCGGTCATGTGATTGTCGGCGGTGTTAACTACGGCCAAGGGTCAAGTCGCGAGAATGCCGCGCTGGTGCCCCGCTACCTGGGCTTGCAGGTGGTGATCGCCAAGAGTTTTGCCCGCATTCATTGGCAGAACCTGATTTGTTTTGGCGCCTTACCGCTCACCTTTTGCCACCCCGAAGATAGCGAGCGCTTGGGTCAGGGAGACATGATTGTGATCAGGGATCTTTACAACCAACTTGCCAAAGGCGATGACTTGATCGCCGAGGTCCCCGGCAAGGGGACAATGACCTTGCACCACGGGCTGACGGAGCGCCAGAAAACGTTGATTGCGCAAGGCGGCGTCATTAATCATTTGCGTGAGCGTAATGCTCAACAAGCGACGTCGACCAGCGGCTAACCAACGCCCGGCAGATAACCATCGAAAAGGGTTTGTCCAGTGACAGGCCCATGATCAACCAGTACCCCCTTATAAAAAGCTGCCGATCTCGATCACGCCGCCACACTGGCTGGGGCTATAGCCTGGCAGATACTGCACCGCTTCCTGGAAGGAAGCGCTGCGCAACACCTGCAAAAAGTCGGTAAATTGCGACTCTTTCAGGGAACGATGATGGCACGCCAGCAAGTAGTCTTCAGTGGCCAACGGCACAAAATCTAGCCCGAACCGCTGCGCGGCGGCCTCGACACCAAAGCCAACATCCGCCATGCCCGCCGCCACATAGGCCGCTACCGCCGAGTGGGTGTACTCCTCAACCCCGTAACCATTGACGTTGGCGGCTGAAATACCGGCCTCGGCCAGCAGGCTGTCCAGCAGTTCCCGGGTTCCGGACGACGCCTGCCGGTTGATAAACGTCACCGGCCTGTCGGCCAGTGCGGCAACGCCATCAATGCCCAACGGGTTACCTGGCGCCACCATTAGCCCCTGCTGGCGGGCGATAAATCCTATCAGCCGATGATAGCGGGGTTTGAGCAGGCGGCGGTATTTACGCCGTGCCTTTTCCCCCACAACCCCCCTGGGCAGGTGGCAGCCCGCCAGATCACAGCGGTCTTGGTTCAGGGCTGCAAGCGCTTCCAGCGAGCTGCAGTACTGCAGATAAAGCTGCAGCTCACCCAGATGCTGCGGCAGCAGCTCTATCGCAAACCCGTGGCTGGCGTGGAGGCGCAGGACGGGGTGCACGCCTTCCTGGTGCTGCTGAATGGCAAGGTTCAGCTCGGAGCTCAGGCTATCAAGCTGCGGGCTTAACCGAGCGGTGGCGCGCTGCTCGGCCCATAGCAGCTTCTCACCCAGCGGCGATAACCGCGCCCCTCGCCCCCGCGCCATTTCTACCAAAGTCACACCAAAGAACTCCCCGCCCTGGCGCAGTAGATTCCACGCGTGGCGATAGGAAATCCCCGCTTCCTCGGCGGCATGGGTCAACTTGCCGTGGCGATGAACCGCCCCCAGCAGGCGCAAAAGGTTGGGATCGAGCCGGTGCCCCTCTTCATCGCTAAAGCACCAGGTCGGCGTTACCTTGATCCGTTTCATAGGCACACTATTTCATATTTTTTAGTCAATAACTTGATGCTAGCTTTGTCTTAACCGTGATGCACGTCTTTTTAAATATGAAAAGCTGTGCATATTTAAAACATAATAAGCAGTTGTGAGGTGGGCATCATGAACCATTCCCAGGCGTGGGCGCCGCAGGCAATTCAGGCCGAGGTCGACGCCCTGAAGCACAAGCCCGGCGCCCTACTGCCGATCCTCCACGCCCTTCAGGATCGCATCGGCTTCATCCCAGAGGCAGCGGTACCCATCATCGCCGATGCCCTCCACCAGACACGTGCCGAAGTGCACGGTGTCATCAGCTTCTACCACCACTTTCGCACCACGCCGCCGGGGCGCCACGTCGTACAGATCTGCCGCGCAGAGGCATGTCAGTCGGTAGGGGCGCGTAAGCTCGAAGCCCACGCCAAGGCGCGTTTGGGGGTCGACTACCACCAGACCACGGCGGATCGCGAAATCACCCTCGAAGCCGTTTACTGCCTGGGCAACTGCGCCTGCGGCCCGTCGATCCGCGTGGACGACAGCATACGCGGCCGCGTCACGCCGGACGCCTTCGATGAATTGATAGATGAGCTACAAACCCGGCCGCTGGAGGTGATGGGATGAGCATTCGCGTTTTTGTCCCCCGAGATACCACCGCGCTTTCACTGGGGGCCGATACGGTCGCCAGCCGACTGGAGAAGGAGGCCGCCGCACGCGGCCAACCCATCACGCTGGTGCGCAATGGCTCCCGCGGTCTTGCCTGGCTTGAGCCGCTGGTGGAAGTTGAAACCCCCATTGGGCGCTTCGCCTACGGCCCCGTAACGCCGGGGGATGTAGCGGCGCTGCTCGACAACGGCTTGCTCGAAGGTAGCGTCAGCCATCCCCTGGCACTGGGCCCCACGGAAGAAATTGACTACCTCGCCCGCCAGCAGCGCTTGACCTTCGCGCGCATTGGCATCACCGACCCGCTGTCGATTGACGACTATCGCGCCCACAGTGGTTTTAGCGGCCTGGACGCAGCCCTGCAACGCGAGCCTCAGGACATCGTCGAGGAAGTCAAAGCCTCCGGCCTGCGCGGGCGCGGCGGGGCGGCCTTCCCCACCGGCATCAAGTGGCAGACCGTGCTTGATACGCCCGCCGATCAGAAGTACATCGTCTGCAATGCCGATGAGGGCGACTCCGGCACCTTTGCCGACCGGCTGGCGATGGAGTGCGACCCTTACATGCTGATCGAGGGCATGACCATCGCCGGGCTCGCGGTGGGCGCGACGCAAGGCTATATCTACCTGCGCTCCGAGTATCCGCTGGCGAAAGAGATCCTCGACGAGGCCATTCGCCGCGCCGAGAGCGCCGGGTATCTCGGCGGCGACCTCCTTGGCAGTGGCCACGCCTTCCACCTGGAAGTGCGTCTGGGCGCCGGTGCCTATATCTGTGGCGAAGAGACCTCGCTACTGGAAAGCCTCGAAGGCAAGCGCGGGCTGGTGCGCTTCAAGCCACCTCTGCCCGCAATTGAGGGCCTGTTCGGCCGCCCTACCGTGGTCAACAACGTACTCTCGCTAGCCGCCGTACCGTTCATTCTGGCCGAAGGCGCCGAGGCCTACGCCAATCACGGCATGGGCCGCTCGCGGGGCACCCTGGCACTGCAGTTGGCGGGCAACGTCAAGCGCGGCGGTCTGGTAGAGCTCGCCTTTGGCACTACGCTGCGCACGCTGATGGAAGACTTCGGCGGCGGCACAGCCAGCGGCCGCCCGCTACGTGCCGTGCAGGTGGGCGGGCCACTATGCGCCTACCTGCCCGAAAGCCAATGGGACATGCCGCTGGATTACGAAACCTTCGCCGAGGTGGGCGCAGGCGTGGGGCACGGCGGCGTGGTGGTGTTCGATGACAGCGTCGATATGGCCGAGCAGGCGCGCTTTTCGATGGAGTTCTGCAAGGTGGAATCCTGTGGCAAGTGCACACCGTGTCGTATCGGCTCGACCCGGGGGGTGGAGGTGATCGACCGCATTCGCGCCAACGACAATCGCGACGCCAACCTCACTCTACTCCACGACCTTTGCGAAACGATGGTCGACGGTTCGCTCTGCGCCATGGGCGGCATGACCCCCTTCCCGGTGCAGAGCGCCCTGAAACACTTCCCCGGCGACTTCCAGCGTCCGGCGAATGGAGACAGATCATGATTCAGCACTTCGACCCCAGCCAGCATGCCGGCAACGCTGGGCATTGCAAAGACCTTGGCACGCCCTTCCCTGCTCAGACCGTCGGCACTGCCTCGGTGAGCCTTGATATCGACGGCGTGACGATCAGCGTGCCGGAAGGCACCTCGGTACTGCGCGCGGCGGCGCTGGCGGATATCAACATTCCCAAGCTGTGCGCCACCGATAGCCTGGAAGCCTTTGGTTCTTGTCGGCTGTGCGCCGTGCAGGTAGAGGGGCGCCGGGGCTTTCCCGCCTCCTGCACCACGCCGGTGGTGGAAGGCATGAAGGTAACCACCCAGAACGAGCGGCTCGCCAAGCTGCGCCGCAACGTAATGGAGCTGTACATCTCCGACCACCCGCTGGACTGTTTGACCTGCCCGGCCAACGGCGACTGCGAGCTGCAGGACATGGCCGGTAGCGTCGGCCTGCGCGAAGTGCGCTACGGCTTTACGGGCGAGAATCATCTGGAGGCGGTCAAGGACGAGTCCAACCCCTACTTCACCTTCGATCCCAGCAAGTGCATCCTCTGTTCGCGCTGCGTGCGCGCCTGCGACGAAGTCCAGGGCACCTTCGCGCTAACCATCGATGGCCGCGGGTTCGAATCCAAAGTATCAGCAGGCCAGAACGACGCCTTCATGGACTCGGACTGCGTCTCCTGCGGGGCCTGCGTGCAGGCCTGCCCCACGGCCACGCTGATGGAGAAGAGCGTGATCGACCAAGGCGTGCCGGACCATAGCGTGGTGACGACCTGCGCCTACTGCGGCGTGGGCTGCTCGTTTGAAGCCCAGATGAAGGGCGACCAACTGGTGCGCATGGTGCCCTACAAGGGCGGCGATGCTAACCACGGCCACTCCTGCGTGAAGGGGCGCTTTGCCTTCGGCTACACCACCCACCCGGATCGCCTGACCACGCCGATGATCCGCGACAGCATCGACCAGCCCTGGCGGGAAGTCAGCTGGGAAGAGGCGATCGGCTTTGCCGCCAGCCGCCTGAAAGCCATTCAGGCCGAGCACGGCCGCGAAAGCATCGGCGGGATTACCTCCTCGCGCTGTACCAACGAAGAAACCTACCTGGTGCAGAAGCTGATCCGCGCGGCGTTTGGCAACAACAACACCGACACCTGCGCGCGGGTCTGCCACTCGCCCACCGGCTACGGCTTGAAGACCACGCTGGGCGAGTCGGCGGGCACCCAGACCTTCGACTCGGTGATGAAGTCGGACGCCATTATCGTGATCGGAGCCAACCCCACCGACGCCCACCCGGTATTCGGCTCGATGATGCGCAAGCGCCTGCGCCAGGGGGCGAAGCTGATCGTCGCCGACCCGCGCCGCATCGACCTTTTAAAGACCCCGCACATGAGCGAGGCCCAGCACCTGCCGCTGCGCCCGGGCACCAACGTGGCGCTGGTCAACGCGCTGGGCCACGTGGTGGTCACCGAAGGCCTCGAGGACACGGAGTTCGTCGCCAAGCGCTGCGATACCGAAGCGTACCGCGCCTGGCGCGACTTTATCGGCGAGGCTCGCCATTCGCCGGAGGCGACCGAAGCCATCACCGGCGTGCCCGCCGAGGCCGTTCGCCAGGCAGCACGTACCTACGCTACGGCGGGCAACGGCGCGATTTACTACGGACTGGGAGTAACCGAACACAGCCAGGGCTCCACCATGGTGATGGGCATTGCCAACCTGGCCCTGGCCACCGGCAACATTGGCCGCGAGGGCGTGGGCGTGAACCCGCTGCGCGGCCAGAACAATGTCCAGGGTTCCTGTGACATGGGCTCCTTCCCCCACGAGCTACCGGGCTACCAGCACGTGGCCGACCCCACCGCCCGGGGCCGCTTTGAGTCGGTGTGGGGCGTGACGCTCGACGACGAGCCGGGGCTGCGCATTCCCAACATGTTCGACGCCGCCATTGAAGGCACCTTCAAGGCGCTCTACGTACAGGGCGAAGATATCGCCCAGTCCGATCCCAACACCCAGCACGTCGAGGCGGCGCTCACGTCGCTGGACTGCCTGATCGTGCAGGATATTTTCCTCAACGAAACGGCCAAGTTCGCCCACGTGCTGCTGCCGGGTTCCAGCTTCCTGGAGAAGAACGGCACCTTCACCAACGCCGAGCGACGTATCAACCGGGTACGCAAGGTGACGGCCCCGGTGGCCGGCAAGGAAGACTGGCAAGTCACCCAGGATCTGGCCAATGCGCTGGGTTACCCGATGCACTACACCCATCCGTCCGAGATCATGGACGAGATCGCCCAGTTGACGCCAAGCTTCGCGGGCGTCAGCTACGCCAAGCTCGAAGAGCACGGCAGCCTGCAGTGGCCCTGCAACGCCGAGTACCCGCTGGGCATGCCGACCATGCACGAGGTTGAGTTCCCCATCGGCCTGGGGCGCTTTGCGATTACCGAGTACGTGGCCACCGAGGAGCGCGCCAATCGCCGCTTCCCGCTGCTGCTGACGACCGGGCGGATCCTTAGCCAGTACAACGTAGGGGCCCAGACCCGACGCACCGACAACCAGCGCTGGCACGATGAGGACGTGCTGGAACTGCACCCGTCTGACGCCGAGCTGCGCGGCGTGCGCGACGGCGACTGGCTGGGCATCACCAGCCGCTCAGGCCAGACAGTCCTGCGCGCGCGACTCAGCGAGCGTATGCAACCCGGCGTGGTGTATACCACCTTCCACCACCCCGGCAGCGGCGCCAACGTCATCACCACGGACAACTCGGACTGGGCCACCAACTGCCCGGAATACAAGGTCACGGCGGTGCAGGTGGAAAAAGTCAGCCAACCGTCGGCCTGGCAGCAGCGCTTTAGTGCCTTTGACCTGGCCCAGCGTGATTACCTGGCCAAGGCTCAGCAGGAGGCGCCATGAGTGCATCGATGAACGACACGGCACCAGCGCCGCAGTCCGCCCTGATGCGCCAGCAGGTGGAAGTGCACCGGGGTACTAACGGCTGGTACGCCGATGCCCAGGGGGATCTTCTGGCCTTGGAAAGGCCGGTGGCACTGGTCTACAACGGCATTTCTCACGCAGTGATGATGGCCAGCCCGACGGATCTAGAAGAGTTTGCCCTGGGCTTTAGTCTTTCCGAGGGTATCCTGGCCGATGTCACCGAGTGCTATGACCTCGATATCCATGAAGCGCCCCAAGGTTTCACCGTTCATCTCACCATTGCCAGCCAGCGGATGGCCGAACTCAAACAGCGCCGGCGCAGCCTGACAGGGCGCACCGGCTGCGGCCTGTGCGGCACCGAAGCCCTGGAGCAGGCCATCCGCCCGATTCCCCATGTGGTGGCGCCGCCTGTGAGCGATGGCGCCATTCAGCGCGCCCTGCAGGAACTGGCCGCCCACCAGCCGCTGCAGGCAGCCACTGGCGCCAGCCACGGTGCCGCCTGGTGCAATGCCCAGGGGCGCATCCAACGGCTCTGCGAGGATGTGGGCCGCCATAACGCCCTGGACAAACTGATTGGTGCCCTTGCCCGCGAGGCCAGCCCCCTCGACGAAGGGTTCGCGCTGGTCACCAGTCGCGCCAGCTACGAGATGGTGCACAAATGTGCCAGTGCCGGTATTGGTGCCCTGGTGGCGGTCTCCGCGGCCACGGCGCTCGCGGTGGAGCAGGCCCAGGCATCGGGCCTGCTACTGGCAGGCTTTGCGCGGCCCGGCCGCCACCTGATTTACCATCGCCCCACGTCGACGGCGATGGCCCATGGCTAAGGAGGTACGCAATGTCGTTGCAACAAGATACGCAGCTGATTCACATGACCAACCAGATCGCCGCTAACCTGGGCGGCGGTCGCGATGAAGAAACGGCCGCCGCGGCCACCTGCCGCCACCTGGAAACCTTCTGGGCGCGCTCCATGAAGCATCGCCTGGTCGCCACACTGGAACGCGAGGATACTGCGCTTTCACCACTGGCAAAGCGCGCCGTCACCTTGCTGGCGGAAAGATTGGCCAAGCGCCATAACGGATAATCACCACTGACGTAAACGCAATGGGGCTTGCCAGATGGCAAGCCCCGTTTTTATCCCCATCTTTCATCAGTGCTGATATCGCCCGCACTGTTCGTCAGCGTTAGAACTCTTCCCAGTCATCTGCGGCATGCTTCGCCGGCGAGGGCTTTGAAGATGGCTGTGATGAGGCGTGGGATGACAGCGCGGGACGTTTCATGGCGCTATCGCTGTCACGCTGCTGAGGCGCCGGAGAGGCGAGCGCCTGATGCTGTGGCTCGCCTTCGCCAAGGACAAAAGAGTTGATTAGCTGATTCAGGTGCTCAGCGTGGCGGCGCATATCGGCGGCAGCAGTGGTCGACTGTTGCACCATGGCCGCATTTTGCTGGGTCATGGTATCCATTTCCGCCACGGCGGTGTTGATCTGGCCAATACCGCTGCTCTGTTCTTTCGCTCCGGCGCTGATCTCGCCAATGACATCGGTCACCTTGGCCACGCTCTCGACAATCTCGCGCATGGTGGCGCCCGCATCGCGCACCAGCTTGGCGCCGGAATCTGTGTGCTGTACCGAGGCATCAATCAGCGTGCGGATTTCCTTGGACGCGTCGCTGGAACGGCTCGCCAGGGTTCGAACTTCCTCCGCCACCACGGCAAACCCACGGCCGTGTTCGCCCGCTCGAGCCGCTTCCACCGAAGCGTTGAGCGCCAGGATGTTGGTCTGGAAGGCAATGGAATCGATCATGGTAATGATATCGCTGATACGGCTGGCCGACTCATTGATATCCTGCATGGTGCGCTCGACCTGCTCCATGGACTGTTCGCCCTGATGAGCGACTTCTGCTGTGGACTGCACCAGCTTATTGGCCTGCTGGGCGTTGTCGGCACTGTGATTGACCGTCGAGGTAATTTCCTCCATGGAGGCGGAGGTTTCCTGTAGGTTGGCAGCCGCCTGCTCGGTCCGCGTCGACAGTTCCTCGCTGCTGCGGGATATCTCCCCGGCGGAATCGTAGACGCTGGAGGTACTGTGGCGAACGTCGCGCAGCGTGTCCTGCATGCGCTCGACAAAGGCATTGAACTGCACGGCCAGCTCGCCGATCTCGTCGTTGCTTTCCACCGCGAGGCGCCGGGTCAGGTCACCGCGGCCCTGAGCAATATCACTCATGGCGGCAGCCGTGCGCTTGATCGGGCCGACGGTGCGCCGCACAAAAATATACGCCACCAGGGCAACCACGATAAACACGACCAGCCCCAGCAGCGCGGCAAAGATGATGCCTTGGCGCAACTCGGCCGCTTTGGTGGCTTCCAGTTCGGTCATCGCCTCATCAACATCGGTCACGTAGACACCCGCACCGATTAACCAATCCCATTTTTCAAGGCGGTCCACATAAGAGTGCTTGGGTTGAAACTCGTCGGTACCTGGATATTCCCATACATAGCTATAGAACCCACCGCCACTCTGGGCAACGTCGATAATCTCGCGGATCAGGTAGGTGCCATCGGGCGTTTGCGCATCAATCATGTTGGTCCCTTCGCGCTCAGGCGCGGGGGCCGTCACAATATTGTTACCGTCATAGTCGTAGATAAAGATGTAATTGTTATCTTCGAAGCGCATGGAACGCACAATCTCGGCGACCCGCTGCTTGGCTTCCTCATCGTTAACACCGGCATCTTCGTAAATCGGTTCGATGGCAGTCCTCGCCATTTGCACAATATCGCGGACCGCTCTGCGGCGCTCTTCAATTAATTGGTCACGCTGTTCCGCGAGCGTGTCACGGGCGTACTGGGTCATGGTGTAGGCTTTAAACCCCACGAGGGCAACCGTGACCAGGAACAAGGGTAGCAAGACCAGTATCAGCACCTTGGTTTGCAGGCCCAAGGCCCAGCGAGAGGGAGATTCAGAGGTAGTCATTGTGAGCGAATTCCAACGTTTGTGGGTTATGAAGTATTAAAATTATTATTCGTTTCTTATCGACAAACGTTGTTTAAACTTTAATTATTCAGGACCATTCGATGGTTTTTGGCCTATTCAGAGCGAAATTAGAATGTTCATAACATAAGTTAAGGTGATGGAAAGCGCGCCGGTCCAATGTAGGGGTGTGGTGGCCAGGGACGGCCCGTTTTAAGGCTTGATGCCACCCACCTTTGTTCAGTCGCCTCGACCCTTCAACCGCCTGGTCGGGGCGACTTTTTTATTGTGCCCACCCCAGGTTAGCCCGCGATGGCCGTCCGCCGCTCGTCCAGCATCCCTTTATCGAGAATAAAGCGGATAATCTCTTCAAGCCCTACTCCGTCATAAAGATTGGTGAACACAAAGGGCCGTTCGCCACGCATCTTTTTCGAGTCGCGCTCCATCACCTCCAGCGAGGCATGCACCTGCTCGGCGATATCGATCTTGTTGATAATCAGCAGGTCGGATTTGGTGATGCCCGGCCCACCCTTGCGCGGAATCTTGTCGCCAGCGGACACGTCGATCACGTAAAGCGTGAGATCCGAAAGCTCGGGGCTAAAGGTCGCCGACAGGTTATCGCCGCCGGACTCCACCATCACCAGTTCCAGCTTGGGATGGCGTTCCTGCAGCTCATCGATGGCCGCCAGGTTCATGGAGGCATCTTCTCGAATGGCGGTGTGCGGGCAGCCGCCGGTTTCCACACCTAAAATGCGGTCGGCCGGCAGCGCATCGTGCTTGAGCAGAAAGTCAGCATCTTCGCGGGTGTAGATATCGTTGGTCACCACGGCGATATCGTAGTGGTCGCGCAGCGCCAGGCAGAGCTGCTTTAACAGTGCGGTTTTGCCCGAGCCAACCGGGCCACCCACGCCAACGCGTAAACAGTGCGTCATGATGAATATCTCCTAACTTCTAAACAGTCGTGAATATTGGGTTTCGTGCAAGGCGCTGGCCAGCGCCAAACCAGGTAGCACGGGGCCGAGCTCTTCGTCATCAAGCGAAAGCGCCTGATCAACGGCACCGACAAGTGCCGGGCGCAACTGCTCGATCACCCGCTGGGCAGCAGTGTGGCCCAGGGGCAGGGCTTTGCAGGCAACAGCCAACTGGTTTTCCAGCCACGCCCAGGCAAAGCCGAGCAGCGTGTGTCGAACGGAGACGCCACGGGTATGAGCAGTGTACGCAAACAGGGTTACATAACCTGATTGAACCGGTAACAAGGACGGTAGTGAGTCTTCACTTGGCATCAAATTCAGGCTACCCAGCAGACGCTTGAGTGAGGCACCCAGGCGACTGTCTTCAGCGGCCAGCTCGGCAGTTTCGCGCGTTGCCGCCAGCCACGTATCCCACTGGGCAATCGTATTGCTATCGCCTTGGCCAATGGCCTGATGCAGCCGCGCCAGCACGGGTAACTCGCAACGGGTTAAGCCGTCTTCCAATACGCCGCTTAGCCAATCGGCCAGACTTGCTTCGTCACTTACCCAGCCAAGTTCGAAGGCACTTTCCAGGCCTTGCGAGAAGGCAAAGGCGCCGATGGGCAGCGACGGGCTGACCAGTTGCATCAGCCCCAGCAGTGCCAGCTCATCGCTTTGCGGGGTGACATCAGTGGGCATGGTGATGCTCATGGTCGTGCGAATGGTCATGAGGGTGGTCGTGGTCATGAGAATGGCCGTGCCCGTGGGAATGACCATGTGAGTGACCACCGCCGCCTACCTGATTATAGGCGCCCGGCTCAGGGTCGAAGGTGGCGTTGTGGTGCTCTAATTCTGCACCTAACAACTCGGCGAGCTCTTCCAGTACATGATCCGGCGGGAAGCGCACCCAGCCGCCTTTTTCATCTTCTCCCAGCGCCAGCTGTACGTGGCGATTGCCCAGGTGGTAAGCAAGGCGCGCCAGTGGTAAGCCAGCACTTACTCGCGCGGTCACCACCGGTTCTACGGCGGCGCAGACGCGTACTATCTCACCACTTTCCGCTTTTAGGCCTTCGCCGCTGCGCAACACCGGGCCGCGATCCAGAAACAGCCCCAGCTCACGACCGCTGTCGCTTTGGGCTTTCAAGCGTCCGCGGATGCGTAGCTCAAAGGGCAGCGTGAGTGTGTCGCTCGCCGCGCTTTCCTCTATCAGCCCTAATCTTTCTATCAGTTTTAGCATGACTAGCGTCCTTTCTCGCTCGGTGCGGCTGTGCCGGGGGTAGGCCGTAGAGAGGGTCTTTTGCCATGGCCGAAAAATGTTCCATACATTTCCGGCATTTCCTCCATCCATGGAGGGCAGATGGCAAAAGTAGCGTACACGGACGTATTCACAGCGCCCTCTCGTAGGCCTACCCCCGGCGCCCCGGATAATAGCTCAATCAAAACAAGTGATATCGCTGGGCCAGCGGCAGCTCGGTGGCGGGCTCGCAGGTTAAAATTTCGCCATCGCAGCGCACTTCGTAGGTCTGTGGGTCGACGGTCAGCTCTGGGCAGGCGTCGTTGAGCTTCATGTCCTGCTTGCGTACCTGGCGTACGTTTTTGCACGCGGCCAGTTGGCTATTCAGCCCCAGCGTTTGTTTAATCCCCGCATCCAGCGCCGCCTGGCTGACAAAGCTGAGCCGGGTCTGGCTGGCCGCTCGGCCCAGGGCACCAAACATGTAACGGTAATGCACCGGCTGTGGCGTGGGAATCGACGCATTGGGGTCGCCCATGGGGGCCGCCGCAATCATGCCACCCTTGATGATCATCGCCGGTTTGGTACCGAAAAACGCCGGTTTCCAAAGCACCAGATCCGCCATTTTTCCGACTTCGATGGAGCCGACTTCGTGGGCAATACCGTGGGTGATGGCCGGGTTAATGGTGTATTTGGCGATATAGCGCTTGGCGCGGAAATTATCGGCGCCCAGGACCTCGTCTTCCGGCAGCAGGCCGCGCTGCACTTTCATCTTGTGGGCCGTTTGCCAGGTGCGGCAGACCACTTCACCGACCCGCCCCATGGCCTGGGAGTCCGAGGCGATCATCGAGATCACGCCCAGGTCATGGAGGATATCCTCGGCGGCGATGGTTTCCCGGCGAATACGTGAGTCGGCGAAAGCCACGTCTTCGGGAATATTGGGGTCAAGGTGGTGGCACACCATCAGCATATCGAGGTGTTCGTCGATGGTGTTGACCGTATAGGGGCGCGTCGGGTTGGTGGACGACGGCAGCACATAGGGCTTGGAGCAGGCGGTGAGGATATCCGGCGCGTGACCACCCCCGGCCCCCTCGGTGTGGTAGGTGTGAATGCAGCGTTCTTTAAAGGCCCCCAGGGTGTCTTCCACAAAGCCCGACTCGTTCAGGGTGTCGGTGTGGATGGCCACCTGCACATCATAAACATCCGCCACGTTAAGGCAGTTATTGATCGAGGCGGGTGTCGTGCCCCAGTCCTCGTGCAGTTTGAGGCCCATGGCGCCTGCGTTTAGCTGGGCTTCCAGCGACTCGGGAAGGCTGGCGTTACCCTTGCCCAGTAAGCCAATGTTCATGGGCATATCGTCCACCGCCTGGAGCATTTTGCCGATATGCCAGGCGCCAGGGGTGCAGGTGGTGGCATTCGTGCCGGTGGCCGGCCCTGTGCCGCCGCCGAGCATGGTGGTAATGCCGCTCATCAGCGCTTCTTCCACCAGCTGCGGACAAATAAAATGAATATGGGCATCCAGCGCCCCGGCGGTGAGAATCTTGCCTTCCCCGGAGATGATTTCGGTGCCGGGGCCAATCACGATCTCGACATCCGGCTGGGTATCCGGGTTACCGGCTTTGCCAATCGCGGCAATACGGCCGCTTTGAATGCCCACGTCGGCTTTGACGATGCCCCACCAGTCCAAGATCAGCGCATTGGTGATGACCGTATCCATCACCGTGTCGTCGGCCCGCTGGCTTTGGCCCATGCCGTCGCGGATAACCTTGCCGCCGCCAAATTTCACTTCGTCGCCGTAGTGGGTAGCGTCCTTTTCGACTTCAATCCACAGTGCGGTGTCGCCCAGCCGCACACGGTCACCCACCGTGGGGCCGTACATATCGGCGTAGGCCTGCCGACTGATCTTGTTGTCCGGTTTCATTGCTTACCTCCATCAAGCGCACCCATCACATCGCCGCGGAAGCCATAAATTTCCCGCTTACCGACATACGGGATCAAGGTAACTTCGCGGGTCTGGCCGGGCTCGAAGCGAATTGCCGTGCCCGCCGCGACGTCCAGGCGATAACCACGTGACTTGTCACGGTCAAACACCAGCGCCGGGTTGGCCTCGGCAAAATGATAGTGCGACCCCACCTGAATCGGCCGGTCACCGGTATTGGCCACCTCGACGCTGATACGCTCGCGGCCCGCGCACAGCTCGATATCGCCGTCTTTTAACTGATACTGTCCTGGAATCATTGGGCCGGGAATCATGGCAGCCTCCTGAGTGCTGATAGCTAGTTGATCGGGGTGTGGACGGTCACGAGTTTGGTGCCGTCGGGGAAAGTGGCTTCCACCTGCACCTCGTCGACCATTTCGGCCACCCCTTCCATCACGTCGTCGCGATTTAATATCTCGCGGCCGTAACTCATCAGGTCGGCCACGCTGCGACCGTCACGGGCGCCTTCCATGATTTCAAAACTGATCAGCGCGACCGCTTCGGGGTAGTTGAGTTTCAGGCCGCGTGCGCGACGGCGCTCGGCAAGCTGGGCGGCTGAAAACAGTAATAGCTTGTCTTTGTCTCTCGGGGTTAATTCCATAGGGCGTCTCCGTTAGCGAGTTATTAGGTTAGCCAAATTCTCGGTGTGTGCGCTTCACGCTCGATCCAAAGGGGGCGCAGTAGATGCCAGGCCTGCTCGCACAGCGCCCAGGCTTCATTGCGGGCGTTGCCCAGATAGCGCAGCAACAATACGCCGTGGCGCACGGTAACGGCCCAGCGGGGGTTGTCAGGCAGCGCTTCGCGCAGGGCCTCGATAGCCCCCGCCACATCGGCTATGCCCACTGCCCAGAGCGTCGCCTGTACCGTCGCGCCCCCTTGCCCCCAGCGCCCGGTAAAGCGCGGGTGCAAAGGGTCGAGGGGCTGGCGCTCCAGCCACAGCGGCTTGCCGTCCAGGGTCAAACGAAAGTGCTGCTCAATGCGTCCCGACACATAGGGCAGCTCGCTCGCCGGGCGGCCCAGCGCCATCATTTCCCAGCCCAGGCAGCGGGCACTGCCGTTAAGGTCAATCTGCGTATACTGCTCGCCTCTGGAGCCGTCAAAGGCAATGGTTTCCTGGGGCAGCCATTCAAGGGTCGCGCCGTCGTCAACGCTTAGACAGGTGTGCTGGGTCCAGGCGACGCCTTGGCTGTCAGCTTTATAGAGCTTGTTGGCGGCGGGTGTCGTCAGCAGCGCGTGAGTGCCGTTTTCCACATGTGCCTGGATGGTCAACGCATCACCGCTCACCAACCCACCCGGCGGATGCAGCAGATAAACGTGACAGGCCTCACCCCGGCCTTCCGGATAAAAAGGCCGCTGTACCCGTAATGGCCCCGAGTGGCGCGACTGCACCATCCGGGTGACTCCTTGGCGATGGGCAAAGCGCAGCGCCAGCGATGCCGCCCAGTGGCGTTGTGCATCAAAGCGGTGTCCGGAGGTGTCATCCAATCTTGCAGGTTCACTCAGCAGCATGAGGCGTTTTCGCTTCCTTGTTGGCGCATGACTGACTTTCCAATGCAAAGAATGCGCCAAAATGGTGAAAACCGACTGACTAGCCCAGCGAGTGGCTACCATCGCAACGTGGTGGTCGAAATCCCGTCATAAAAATGCACTAAAAAGAAACACCGGATCCCTTCGCGCACGAATAAGGTGCAAGATGCGCCCTGCCTCTTGCTGCGACACGACCCAAGCCGCTTGCCTGCGATAACAATGTGACAAATGACCGCGTTTTCAGGGCTGTGTATGCAACCACTTTCCGCTACCATCTAACCTTTGCCCTACCCACAGCTTTTATACTGTGCTTTTCAGGTAACCCTCCGTGCAGCTACGTCGTTCAGCAAATACCGCCTGGTATCGCTCCTCACATAGCCCATTACTCAGTTACCGCCAACACGGTTCTCCTCACGATCGCCTTGTTCAGCGGCCGTTTTTCAAAACTATCCGCCAGGCACCCATGGTTCGGTGGCGAGGAGTTTGAGTATGTCGACAACCTCTCAGCAGACAGGCAAGCGTCATGCCTCTGACCTCTATCGCGCCGTTTGGCGTTGGCACTTCTATGCAGGCCTGTTGGTACTGCCGTTTATGATCACCCTGGCGATGACGGGTGGGCTGTACCTTTTCAAAGACGAGTTGGACGCGCTGATACACGCCGATATGAAGCGCGTGGCCGTTCAAGAGGCGACGCAACCGCCCTCTTCGCTGATCAGCGCGGCCCTGACGGCCCACCCCGGTAAAGCCGTCAAATTCACTGACCCCGCTACCCCGGAAAGCTCGGCGGAGATCACTGTCAAAACGGCGGGAGGCGAGCGTTTGGCGGTTTACGTCAATCCGTATACCACGAATGTGCTGGGAGCGCTGGATGACCGTGGCACGGTGATGTGGACCGTTCGTTACCTGCACAGTTTGAAATACTTTGGACCCACTGCACGCAAACTGATTGAAATCGCCGGCGGCTGGTCAATCTTGCTGGTGCTTACCGGCCTTTACCTATGGTGGCCACGCCGTAAAGGCGCAGGGGGTGTCGTCAGCGTGCGCGGCAAACCCAAAAGCCGGACGTTCTGGCGCGATACCCATGCTGTTACCGGCCTTTTTGTCGGTGCCTTTATTGTGTTTCTCGCCATCACTGGCATGCCGTGGTCGGGCGTCTGGGGTGCGCAGGTCAACCAGTGGGCCAACGGCAATAACTTTGGCTACCCGTCGGGCGTGCGCGTGGAAGTCCCCATGTCAGACACCCGTCTGAGTGACCAGAGCTCGACCACCTGGTCGCTAGAGCAGGCGCAACTGCCCGAGTCCTCCACATCGTCTATCTCCATGACACCAATGGGGATAGACCAGGCCGTTGCCACCTTCGATGAGCTGGGGCTGCATCGCGGCTACGCTGTGAACCTTCCCGACACCGATACCGGCGTGTATACCGGCTCCGCCTACCCCAATGACCTCAGTCAGCAGCGTGTGGTGCACCTTGACCAATACAGCGGCGAACGCCTGCTTGACATGAGCTATGCCGATTACGGCGCGCTGGGACGCTGGCTGGAGTTTGGCATCAACGTGCATATGGGCCAGCAGTTCGGGCTTGCCAATCAACTGCTATTTCTAGCCGTATGCATCGCCATTATTCTGCTAGCTGTCTCAGCCGGAGTGATGTGGTGGAAGCGCCGTCCCGAGGGCAAGATGGGCGTTCCACCCCTGCCCTCGGACAAACGGGTGTTCCGCGGCCTGATCGCCATACTGGCCGTTGGCGGCCTACTGTTTCCGCTGGTGGGCGCGTCACTCATCGTCATGCTGGCCATTGACTGGCTGCTTATTCGTCCGCTCCAGGAGCGGCGTTTGAATAGCCGAGCGGCCTAACCAAGCGCCCGGCGTGTATAAGCGTCGGGCGATTTGCCCTTCACAGCTCCATGATTGAAAGCCACCAATATCAAACGGCTGCCCACTTGACATTAAATCCCTGACGCAAGAAACTTAGCCAAGGCTATACTTATTACTTGAGGCAACACAGTGTTGCGCGCAGCAACGTAGACGAGTATAACTCACCGGTGGGAGTTTCAGCATGGCAACAAGATACCCAGTGGCGCTATTGGGAGCGCTTTCGTTCGCAGCAACGGCCTCTGCTAACAACGAGCCGCTCAATGTGGTGGCGACCATCGGCATGATTGCCGATGTTGCTCAAGAGGTCGGGGGCGAGTGTGTCAGTGTGAACGCCATGATGGGTCCAGGCGTTGACCCCCATCTCTACCAGGCGAGCGCCAATGATGTGACGACGCTGCGTGACGCCGAACAGATTCTCTACTCGGGCTACTCGCTGGAGGGGCAGTTGGGTGAGGTGCTGGAAAACTTCTCTGAGCGCACACCGACCCTGGCGGTGGCTCCCGCCTCGATCGATCCAGGCGACTTGATTACCGCACAGGATATCTACGGCATCGACCCACACCTCTGGATGGACGTTTCCCTCTGGGCGCAAACGCTGCCCACGCTGCGCACCACGTTCAGTGAAGCGCGCCCTGACTGCGCCGACGCCATTGAAGCCAATACCGAGCGCTATCAGGCTCAATTGCTTGCCCTGCATGAATGGGTCAAAGAGAGCATCGCCAGCATCCCTGAAGAACAGCGCATTCTGGTCACCGCTCACGACGCATTCAGCTACTTTGGCCGCGCCTATGATATTGAAGTGGAAGGTGTGCAAGGCATCAGCACCGAGACCGAAACGGGCATTGCCGATATCCGCAGCATGGCGGATATTGTCGTGGAGCGGTCCGTACCCGCTGTCTTCATCGAAAGCACCATCAACCCACGTACGGTTCAGGCCGTGATGGATGCGGCCGAGCAACGCGGCCATGATGTCGAGATCGGCGGTGAACTCTACTCCGATGCCATGGGCGATGCGGGCACCTTGGATGGCACTTACATGGGTATGATCTATCGCAATACCCAGCACATTGTCGAAGCGCTGGGGGGGTCGCTAGCGCCCTTGCCTGCTGAGTTGAACGACTGGGCGAGCAAGTGGGAAATCGCTCAACATATCCGATAAGGCAGCCTATTGATGGCCACACTTAGCAATACCGACCCGGCCCTAAGCATCCGCAACCTGACGGTCAGCTACCATAGCCAGCCCGTGCTCTGGGACATTGATCTCGACATTCCCGCCGGCGTGATGGCTGGCATTGTCGGTCCCAATGGCGCAGGCAAGAGCACGCTGATCAAGAGCTTGCTCGGACTTGTCCCATCGCTGTCCGGCGATGTCATGGTGCATGGACGCCCTTACGCCGCGCAACGCAAGCGCGTCGGTTACGTGCCGCAACGCTCCAGCGTTGACTGGGACTTTCCCACTACGGCGCTGGATGTGGTCATCATGGGACTTTACGGGCGCCTGGGTTGGTTCAGGCGTCCGGGCCGCAAAGAACGCCACGAGGCATTGGAAGCGCTGGAAATGGTCGGCATGCAAGCCTTCGCCGATCGTCAGATCAGCCAGCTATCCGGCGGCCAGCAGCAGCGGGTTTTTCTTGCTCGGGCGCTGGTTCAACAGGCCGATGTCTACTTTCTGGACGAGCCCATGGCGGGAGTTGACGCAACCACCGAGCGAGCCATCATCGACATCCTGCGCCGCCTGCGCGATGCGGGCAAGACGTTGATCGTGGTTCACCACGACCTGCAGACGGTCCGGCATTACTTCGACTGGCTGCTACTGCTCAACGTCCGGGTGGTGGCCAGTGGCCAAGCTGATGACGTCTTCAAGGTCGAGCATCTGCGCCAAGCTTATGGTGGTCAGATCGCCCTGCTGAACGATAGTGATGCGCTCATGTTTGCCGCATCGAAGGTGACATAACGCATGCCGTTGTTCGATCTACTGTCTGACTACACCTTCCAGAACGTGGTAATGGGTGCCTCACTGCTCGGCTTGATCAGCGGCCCGTTGGGCTGTTTTGCGGTGCTGCGCCGTCAGAGTCTGCTGGGCGACGCCATTTCCCATGCCGCACTTCCTGGCATCTGTTTAAGCTTTATCATCACCGGCAGCCGCGATATTGGTGGAATCATCGTCGGTTCGTTGGCGACCGGCTCGCTCGCCGCACTGACCATGTTGATGCTGACCCGAATGAGTCGCCTGAAAACCGATGCCGGGCTGGGTATCTGCTTGAGTATCTTCTTTGCAGTGGGCATCGTGCTACTGACCTATATTCAGAACACCCATAATGCCTCCCAAGGTGGGCTGGAAGCCTTCCTTTTCGGCCAGGCCGCTGCCACTCTTCGCTCGGATCTATGGGTGATGGGCGGTATCACGCTGATTACCCTGCTGCTGTTAGCTGTTTTCTGGAAACAGGCCAAGCTGGTCACGTTCGATGCGGAGTACGCACGCACCCTTGGTATGCCCACCACCGCCATTGAGGCAACGCTCACCGCCATGGTGGCACTGGCTGTGGTCGTCGGCCTACAAATGGTCGGTGTGATTCTGATGGCCGCCATGATCGTGGCGCCTGCAGCGGCCGCCCGTCAGTGGAGCCGCCACCTGGGCGGCATGCTGGTGATTGCTGCCGCTATCGGTATTGTCAGCGGTGTCTCCGGCGCCACCGTTAGCACCCTCTCACGCGGCCTGGCCACCGGCCCACTGATCGTCCTTACCGCCACCACTATTGTTTTGATCTCGCTGGCACTGGCGCCTGGACGTGGCCTGCTGTGGGGCCTGGCGCAGCATTATCAGCGAAAAAGAGCGTTGCGTAGGCAGCAGTTGCTGTATGCCTTTTATAAGCACCCCTCCGCGACACCCCGCTACTACAACACCTTAGGTGTCCGCCTGATACTGTATCGACTACGGCGCCAGGGCTATCTAACACAGCAATCCAATCACGAGACGGGATCGCAGCGGATCACTCGCTGGAAGCTCACAGCCCGTGGCTACGAGGAGGCTAAGAAAGTGGTCGCAACGTTTGAGGCAACACCATCATGATGGCGGCGTTGCTCAGTAGCACGGATCTACAGATCATGCTGGTCGGCGCCATGGTGGGCATTGCCTCCTCGGCGGTGGGCACCTTTCTGGTACTGCGCGGCAACAGCATGCTGTCTGACGCCATCAGCCACTCGATCGTTTTTGGCATTGTCATCGTCTGGCTGCTTACCAAGCAGCAGAGCGGAACTGTACAACTGGTGGGAGCGGCCTTGACCGGCCTTTTGACGGTCCTGCTCACTGAGGCACTGGCCAGCACCAAGCGCGTCAAGCAGGACGCCGCCATCGGCCTGGTCTTTCCGGCACTGTTCTCCATCGGGGTGTTGCTGCTCAACATCTATGCCCATGACGTGCATATCGACACCCACACCGTCCTGCTCGGTGAGATCGGTTTCGTCTGGCTGGACACGGTCAATCTGTTTGGCCTGCCGATCCCCCAGGCGCTGGTCTCCATGAGCGTGATGACCGTACTGAATTATGGCTTTATCTTCCTGTTCTATAAGGAGTTGAAGCTGGCCACCTTTGACCCGGCACTGGCCAAGACCTTTGGTTTCATGCCGTCGGTTCTCTTCTACGTGCTCCTGATGCTCACAAGCTCAACCGCCGTGGCCGCCTTTGACGCCGTGGGGGCAGTGCTGTTTATCGCCTTCGCCATCGTGCCGGCCTCGGCAGCGTACCTGATGACCGACCGACTGTGGATGATGTTTGTCATCGGCGCGCTGGTCTCGATCGGCTCAAGCGTTTGTGGCTACTACCTCGCCGTACACCTCAACGTCTCCATCGGTGGCATGATGGCGGTAATGACCGGCATCTTCCTGATGCTTGCCTTCCTGGCCGGTCCGCGCTACGGCGTTATCACGCAGCAGATCAAGCGGCGCCGGGCACGCCAGACGCCGATGGAACCGCCTTCATTATCTTAGGCGCCGATCACACTCCCGGGGGACAAAACGTCTGCCATTGAGTGGGAGCGTTTTTAGACAGCGCAGCCCGCTGTGGATAACCTAAACCGTCAAATGCTGCTGGATCAGTTCATCGGAAAGCTCGCCGATATCGCCATTTGCCACCGGCCGGCCGCGGTCCATGATCACGAAGCGGTCGGCGTATTTACGTGCAAAGGGTAGTTTTTGCTCTACCAGCAGTACCGTCAAGCCGTCCTCGTTGATCAACTGGCGAATCACCTGGCCGATTTGCGAGACGATATTGGGCTGGATGCCCTCGCCGGGCTCATCCAGGATCAACAATTTTGGCTCGATGACCAGAGCGCGACCGATAGCCAGCTGTTGCTGCTGGCCGCCGGAGAGATCGCCGCCGCGACGGTTTTTCATTTCCTTGAGCACCGGGAACAGCTCATACACCCGCTCGGGTATTTTTTTCACCCCGTCTCGGCGTGCCCCCAGTCCCGTTCGCAGATTATCTTCCACGGTGAGTAGCGGAAAAATCTGGCGCCCCTGGGGCACATAGCCGATGCCCAGGCGTGAACGTTCTTCAACGGCTTTTTGGGTCAGCTCAACCTCGCCTGTATCGCCGTTCGAGTAGCGTAGTGCACCGCTTTTCACCGCGACTTCACCCATGACCGCCTTCAGCAGCGTGGTTTTGCCCACGCCGTTACGGCCCATCACGCAGGTGCACTGCCCGACGGGCACCTCAAGGTCCAGATCCCACAGTGTGTGGCTTTCGCCGTAGAACTGATTGAGCTTTTCAATGGCTAGCATCAGGCGGCCTCCTCGTCATCGGCACCCAGGTAAACCTCAACCACACTGGGGTCGCTGGAGACTTGGTCCATGGTACCTTCCGCCAGCACGCTGCCCTGGTGTAAGACCGTCACCTGGCGGGCAATCGAACGCACAAAGCCCATGTCGTGTTCGACCACCACTACCGACTGCTGCCCCGCCAAGCCGGTGAGCAACTCGGCAGTGCGCTCCATTTCCTGCTCGGTCATACCGGCAACCGGTTCATCCACCAACAGCAGGCGCGGGCGCTGCATCAATAGCATGCCGATTTCCAGCCACTGCTTCTGGCCGTGGGAAAGAATACCCGCGGGTTGATAACGCAGCGTCGTCAGGCCGATGGTCTCCAGTACTTCGTCAATGCGGTCCTTGATCTCGCCGGTCAGGCGGGCGGTGAGGGTCGGTATGATCCGCTTATCCGCCGCCATCGCCAGTTCCAGGTTTTCAAATACCGTCAACGCCTCGAACACCGTAGGCTTCTGGAACTTGCGCCCGATGCCCAGGCTGGCAATCTCTGGCTCGTTCATGTGCAGCAGATTATGACGGCTGCCGAACCAAACGCTGCCTTCATCTGGGCGTGTCTTGCCGGTAATGATGTCCATCATGGTGGTTTTACCCGCCCCGTTGGGGCCGATAATGCAGCGCAATTCGCCATCGTCGATGGTCAGGTTCAGGTTGTTGATGGCCTTGAAGCCATCAAAGCTGACGGTGACATCCTCCATGTAGAGAATCGGCCCGTGGCGTACGTCCACCTTCGATAACTGGGGCGTCATGAAGTCGAACACCCGGTCGCGTTCGGTCAACGATTGGAAAAAACTCATGCCTTGGCCTCCTTTTCCGGCGTTACGTCAGTATCGTCTCGACGTCGCGCACGACGCTCCAAGAGCCCGGCGACGCCCTTGGGCAGGAACACCGTGACAAACACGAACAGCCCCCCCAGCGCGAACAGCCAGGCATCGGGCATGACCCCGGTAAACACGGTCTTGGCGTAGTTCACCAGCACCGCGCCGATCACCGCACCGTAAAGCGAAGCGCGGCCACCCAGCGCCACCCACAGGACTATCTCGATGGAGAAAATCGGATCAAATTCGCTGGGGTTGATAATCCCCACCTGGGGCACGTAGAGCGCCCCGGCCACCCCTGCCAGCATGGCCGAGACGACAAACACGAACAGCTGGAAGCGCTCCACCCGATAGCCGAGAAAGCGCGTGCGCGCTTCCGCATCGCGGGTGGCGACGCACACCCGACCGAGTTTGCTACCGACAATCGACCGACATACCAAATAGCCCAACGCCAGTGCCACCCCGGAGGCAATGAACAAACCGAGGCGGGTGGCTTCACTGCGCAAATCAAAACCCAATAGCTCGCGGAAATCGGTCAGGCCGTTGTTGCCGCCAAAGCCCATCTCGTTGCGGAAGAAGGCCAGCATCAGCGCGAAAGTCATCGCCTGGGTGATGATCGACAGATACACCCCGGTGACCCGCGAGCGAAAGGCCAACCAGCCAAATACCAGCGCCAGCAGCCCCGGTGCTATCAGCACCATGGCAAAGGCAAACCAGGCCATATCAAACCCGTACCAGTACCACGGCAGGCTGTCCCAGTTCAGGAAGACCATGAAGTCGGGCAGGATAGGGTCGCCGTAGGTGCCGCGATCACCGATCTGGCGCATCAGGTACATGCCCATGGCATAGCCGCCAATGGCGAAAAAGGCGCCATGCCCCAGGCTCAAAATCCCCAGATAGCCCCACACCAGGTCCACCGCGACCGCCAACAGCGCATAGGTGAGATACTTGCCCAATAGTCCTACGGTATAGCCCGATACGTACAGCGGATGCCCGGCGGGTACCGCCAGGTGCAGCACCGTCACCACGGTGACCGCAAGTACCAGTATGAGCAGAAAAATCTGCGTCGAGCGTTCGTTGAAGGGTCGTGTTAGCCACATAATCGATTAGCCCTCCGCCGCCCGGCCCTTCTGCGGAAAGAGTCCGCGGGGGCGCTTTTGAATAAACAGGATGATGAATACCAGCACGATAATCTTGGCCAGTACCGCCCCTGCCCAGGGTTCCAGCACCTGGTTGATAATGCCCAGCGACATGCCGGCCACCAGCGTGCCCCATAGATTGCCGACACCACCGAACACCACCACCATGAAGGAGTCGATGATGTAGTTCTGGCCGAGGTTGGGGCCAACATTGGTGAGCTGGGAGAGTGCCACGCCGGCAAGCCCCGCCACGCCGGAACCAAGCGCAAAGGTCATGATATCCACGCGTGTGGCGCGAATGCCCATTGAGCGGGCCATGTTGCGGTTCTGGGTGACCGCACGGACCTCAAGCCCCAGCCGTGTGTGGCGCATGATCAGTATCAGGCCCGCAAACACCACCAGCGCAAACCCCAGCACATACATGCGGTTAAGGGTTAGCGACAGCGCATCGTTCACCACCAGCGAACCGCTCATCCACTCCGGGGTAATCACCGTGCGGTTTTGCGGCGAGATCACCGTGCGTACCAACTGCTGAAGAATCAGGCTGACACCGAACGTGGCCAGCAATGTCTCCAGCGGTCGGCCTTTCAGAAACTGAATCACGCCACGCTCAATCGCCACTCCTGCCAGAGCGGACACCATGAACCCGGCAGGGATCGCCAGTATCAGGGCCAGCCCCGGCTGGCCGGGCAGCAGTTGCTGCATGGCCCAGGTGGTATAGGCCCCCAGCATGATCAGCTCGCCGTGGGCCATGTTGATCACGCCCATCACGCCGAAGGTGATCGCCAGGCCAATGGCCGCGAGCACCAGCACTGAGCCCATGGAAAGGCCGAAGTAGAGCGTCTCGGCGGCGCGGTTGATTTTAAGGTTTTGCTCGATATCGGCCAGGGCGGCGGTGGCGGCGTCGACCATCTGCGGGTCATCCGATTGGGTAGCACGACCCAACGCCACCCGGACGTTACTGTTCAAGCTACCCGATAGCACCTCGACGGCCTCGATATCGCCCTGGTTGAGGCGATAGACCGCCAGCGCTTGATTCAACCGATCGCGTACCGCTGCCGACGGTTCGTTTTCCAGCCGGTTGGTGAGCGGCTCGACCTGTTCTTCCTCTACCTCGCCAATCAGCCGTTTCGCCGCGTCCAAACGGGCGTCTTGATCGCCGTTATACAGCTCGACCAGCGAAATCGCCGAACGCAGCTGGGTGCGTAGCGCGTTGTTGATGGTTAACCGATCCAGGTCGCGGCGGCTGACCTCGCCCAGGGCCTCCCCGGTCAGGGCATCTTCAACGGTGACGTCAAGCCCCGCGGTTTGTAGCGCGATCACAAAGCGGCCGTCGTCTTTCAGTCGCTGTAAGTCGCTATCCAGCAGCGCCTGCAACCAGACGTCGGCGCGCTCTTGCTCGCTTTCGATAATGGCGTTGATGGCCATGGCTTTGTCGTCGAATGAGCGCGTATCCAGCGCTTCAAGGAGCGCTTGACCATCGTCCTCCTGTGCCTGAACCGCCATGGGAAACCAGGCCAGCAGGCTGATGAGCAAACAGGTGACGATCCTTGACATGGTACGTGCTGTCCACGAATAGCAAGGGATCCTCATGAGTGAGTCCTTCGAGTGGCGTGCCCCAGGCGGTGCCATAAGCAAGGCATCGCCTGGGTAGATGAATAAGGGGAAAACGGATCCAACAACGGGGCGGCTTACACCGCCCCTGACATAGGCTTACTCGGTCTGCGCTTCTTCAGCATCGCTACCCATGCAGCGGTTTTCCGCCACGTTGTAGTTGCCGCATTCCATTGGCTTGCGCCAGTCGCTGATCAGATCACGCGAACCGGGTAAGTAGTCCGACCAGGCATCGCCTGCCACGGTAGACGGCGTTTCCCAAACCACGGCGAACTGGCCGTTGTCCTGAATTTCCCCGATCATGACCGGCTTGGTGATGTGGTGGTTGGGCATCATCGCGGCCGAACCACCCGACAGGTTGGGCACGGTCACGCCGATGATGGCATCTTTAACCGCGTCCACATCGGTGGTACCGGCTTTCTGAACAGCCTCTACCCACATGTTGAAGCCGATGTAGTGGGCTTCCATCGGGTCGTTGGTCACGGCGTCGTCTTCGCCGGTATGCTCAAGCCAGGCGTCGATGAAGTCGTAGTTGGCGTCGGCATCCACGCTCATGAAGTAGTTCCAGGCTGCCAGGTGGCCCACCAGCGGCCCAGTATCGATCCCGGTGAGTTCCTGCTCGCCCACCGAGAAGGCGACGACGGGAATATCGGCCGCGTCGATACCCTGGTTGCCCAGCTCACGGTAGAACGGCACATTGGCATCACCGTTAACGGTGGATACCACGGCGGTTTTCTTGCCTTCGCTGCCGAAGCGGCCAATTTCCGACACGATATTCTGCCAATCGGAGTGACCAAAGGGCGTGTAGTTGACCATGATATCTTCGTCGGCCACGCCAAATTCTTCTTTCAGGTAGGCTTCCAGGATACGGTTAGTGGTGCGCGGATAGACGTAGTCGGTACCCGCCAGGACCCAGCGCTCCACGCCGACCTGATCATGCAGGTAGTTAACGGCCGGAATCGCCTGCTGGTTGGGTGCCGCGCCGGTGTAGAAGACGTTTTCGGACGACTCTTCACCTTCATATTGCACCGGATAGAAGAGTAGCCCGTTCAACTCTTCCACCACGGGCAGTACCGATTTACGCGATACGGAGGTCCAGTTACCAAAAATGACGTCCACTTCTTCCTGCTCAAGCAGCTCCCGGGCGCGCTCGGCAAACAGCGGCCAGTCGGAAGCAGGGTCGACCACCACGGGTTCAATTTCACGGCCGAGCAGGCCGCCGGCTTCATTCTGCTGCTCAACCAGCATCTCGACGGTGTCTTTAAGGACGGTTTCGCTGATGGCCATGGTGCCGGACAGCGAGTGCAGGATCCCGACTTTGATCGGGTCGTCGTCTTGTGCGACGGCCTGGGTACTGGCCCCCATCACAGCAGCGGTCAGCAGGGCAGTCGAGAACACTCTAGACGTCTTCGGGTGTGTCTTGCGTAGGAAAGTGGTCACTTGAATCTCCTTGCACCCCTTATGCTGGGGGCTCGTTTATTGGCGTCGTATGCCAAGCAACAAAGCTTGGTATACGTCCACTAGCAACAAACAATTTGCAAGGGCTGCGCCAGATTGGCACATAAGCAACTTATGGACGCACAATCAGCAACTTAAGATAAGTCTAAAAAACCAGATTACGACTAAAAGCACCAAGATAGCGCAACAGCTGTCGGCGAGCGCACGCTGATCATGCACCAGTAACGCTCAATGCACTGTGACCGTGCAAAAACGGGGCGCCGACTCTCGTCGACGCCCCGTTTTTCAGGGTTGATGAATCCGTTCCAGGATTAATCGCTGCCAGACGTTCCCTCTTCGATGGGATTGCGCATCCGGCGGCGCAGGATAGGCCCAATAATATAGGGCAGGATCAAGCCCAGACCGGCAAATACCCAAAGGCCAATGGCCAGGCCGCTGTTCCATAGTATGGTCCAGTCACCGTCGGATATATCCATGGCATGGCGCAGGTTCTTTTCCATCTCCGGCCCCAGTAACAGGCCGAGAATGATCGGCACCAGGGGAATCTCAAGCTTACGCAGCAGATAACCGGCAACGCCAAAGATCACCATGAAGTAGAGATCGAAGACGGTATTGCTGATCGAGTAGATGCCGACAAAGGCAATCATGGTAACGATCGGCAGCAGGTACATGGGCGGTACCGACAGCAGCTTGACGAAGATCCCCACCATCGGAATGTTCAGGATCAGCAGCAGGAAGTTACCCACCAGGAGAGCGGCAATCACGCCCCAGACAATGTCGGCATTCTGGGTAAACATCAGCGGGCCCGGCGTGATGTTCAGCGAAATCAGCAGCGCCAGCAGCACCGCCGTCGTGCCGCTACCCGGCACACCCAATGTCAGCATGGGCACCAGCGCGCCGCTTGAAGCACCGTTGTTACCGGCCTCGGGACCTGCGACACCGCGTGGATCACCCTTGCCGAAGTAGCCTTTCTTGCCCACGACCTTTTTTTCCAGGGTATAACCAATAAAGCTACCCAGCGACGCACCGGCACCTGGCAGCACGCCAGCGATGAAGCCCAGCACCCCACCACGAAAGCTGGAGGGCAGGATCTCTCGGATATCCTTCCACTTGAGCGAGAGCTTGTTGACCGCCATTTTTTCCTTGCCACCACCGGCCTTCTCTTCGATGAAGAACAACAGCTCGGAAATGGCGAACAGCCCCACAATCGCAATGATGAAATCCACGCCCTCGTAGAGTTCCAGCGTTCCAAACGTAAAGCGCTGCACCCCGGTGGAATCGATACCCACCGTGGCAATCATCAAACCGATGGCGGCTGCTACAACGGTCTTCATTGGATTCTTGCCAGTGATACCGCCCAAGGTTGCGAACGCCAGCAGGAAGAGCGCGAAATACTCGGCAGGCCCGAAGGTCAAGGCGAACTTTGCCAACAGAGGTGCCAATATAATCAGCCCTATGGTGGCCACCAGGCTACCGATAAAGGACGCAACGGCAGAGATCGCCAACGCCTCGGACGCCTTGCCCTGTTGTGCCATCGGGTAGCCATCAAGACAGGTCATCATCGCCGGTTCGTCACCGGGAATATTGAGCAGTATCGAGGAAATGCGCCCGCCATACATCGCCCCGGCATACACCGACGTCAGCATGATGAGGGCGGTTTCCGGTGCCAGACCGAGGGTAAAGGCCAGCGGGATCAGGATCGCCACCCCGTTGGCCGGGCCAAGGCCTGGCAAGGCACCGATCAAAGTGCCCAAAAAGGCACCGATCAGCGCAAACATCAGGTTATGGGGCTGCAGCGCGACGCCAAACCCGTCCATCAAGAAGCCAAGCGTTTCCATTAGCCCACCTCCAAGAACGACAATATGCCTAGCGGTAGCGCCAGATCGAGGGCAAAACTGAATACCAGGTACACCACCACACCGGAAACCGCTCCAGTGATATAAGCCTTGACCGGGCGTGACCCCATGCGCCAGCAGAGAGTCCCCACAGCCAGTGCGGTGCTGATGATGAAGCCTAGCGGTTGCAGCAGCATGGCATACAGAACCAGCACCACGACCGCAACGATCAGTTCGATACCGGTACGGCTCCATGGCCAGGCATTATCCGGATCCGGCCGTACGACCATGTACAGGCTGGACAGCCCCAATACGACGGCTAATAACAGAGGAAATGTCTCGGGGCCGACCGCCTCGGACCCGCCAAACGGTTCGGGAAACTGAGTGGCGCCCCAGCCGTACGCGACGGCCAGGACGATCATCAGTATTCCAAAGATACGATCATTGAAAACCATCACTGAATCAGCCCGATATCCGTGGACAGCTGTTCGATATCTTTGATCTGGTCTTTAACGAAGGTCTCGAACTCACCGGCGCTCATGTGGAAAGGCATCAGGCCATTTTGCTGCATGACGTTCTTCCATTCATCGCTCGCATAGATGGTATCCATGGCATCGACCCAGTACTGCTTGGCTTCGTCAGAGATATCCGCTGGCATATAGAAGCCGCGCCAGTTGGGGCCCAGCGCATCAATGCCCTGTTCGCGTGCGGTGGGAATATCAGACAGGTCACCGGGTAGGCGCTCTTCAGACAGTACCGCTAACACCTTGAGATCACCCGATTCCATGAAGCCTTGAGCCTCGGTGATATCGCCGGTGAACGCTTCAACGTGGCCGCCGATCACCTGGGTCAGTGCTTCGCCGCCATTGTTGTAAGACAGGTAAGCGATGCGTGGCAGGTTCTCGACCTCGGCCGCCTGAGCCGCGATCAATACCTTGAGGTGATCCCAGCCGCCCTTGGCGCTCCCGCCAGCAAACTTCACGCTGCGTGGATCCTCTTTAAGGGCATCCATCAGCTCATTGAGATCATCGTATTCGGAATCGGCGGAGACGGCGATGATGCCGTAGTCAGCGCCCAGCGCCCCAATCCAGTTGACCATGTCCGCGGTCATGTCAGGGAACTGACCCTGGGCAAGGCGAGTCGTAGTGGCCGTAGACGCCGCGACGAGAAGCTCCTCATCGCCAGCGCGCTTGCTGATGGTATGACCGTAAGCCACACCGCCACCGGCACCGGCCATATTGATGGTCTGAACGTTACCCGACACCAGGTCGAGCTCCTGGAGCACGTTGCCGACACTACGGCAGGTAAAGTCCCAACCGCCGCCCGGGTCAGAGGGGGCGATACACTCGACTTTACCTTCCGGTTCGAAGGCAGCGGCAGTGCTGGAAAAAGTCGTCATTGCGGCCAGCGGCAGAGCCAGCAGCGTTACGTACTTCAAGGAAGACTTGAGAGTCATAGCGTTCTCCACGTTTCAAACTGTTGTTGTAGTGAGCGTGTTGTCGTGATGCATAGCACTTCACGCTGTGAACGTTAGAAGAAAGCAGACCCGGGCGACAAGCTTGTGAACATTAAGCACAAAAAAAGCATTCTGCGCATTGTGTTCATTTTGCTCACGGTGCTGTCAGGACGTTTAAACCGCTTCGTTTTTGTTCCTGATTAAAGGCCCTCAAGCCAACCATTGGCACCGGCCCGCAAACGGTAACGGCGTTCGGGTCTACCTACATCACCATAGCCCAATTCGGCGTCTACCACTTGCACTGAGACCAAAAACTCTAAGTAGCGGCGTGCCGTGGAACGGCTTGCTCCCATCCCCCGTGCCACCTGGGTGGCAGCCAACGGCTGATGCGCTTGCCTGAGCGCCTCAATCACCGAACGTAACGTCAGGCGGTCGATACCTTTTGGCAGGCTTCGCCCACTGGGGACGTTGGGTTCAACAGGCGTTGCGCGGGCCAGCACCTGGTCAAGCTCGGCTTGATTCATCTCCGCGCGGCTGGCCAATGCCTCGCGCTCTCGGCGAAAGCGCGCCAGCATCTGCTGCATACGACCGGCTTCAATGGGTTTGATAAGGTAATCAAAAACACCGCCGCGCAGCGCCTCGCTAATGGTATCCACCTCACGGGCGGCGGTGACCATGACAATATCCACCTGTACGTAATCACGACGCAGCGCCCATAGCAGCTCCAGCCCTTCCACATCGGGCAGATAAGCATCCAGCAAGATCAACTGCACGTGCTGGCCTTGCTCGGCCATCAGGGCATTGGTTTCAGCGGCGTTGCGGGCCATGCCGACAACATGAAAACCCTCGCTTTGCTCGATAAAAGCGCGGTGGATATCGGCAATGCGAAAGTCATCTTCTACCACCAAAATACCGTACTCGTGCGCCGACATAAGGCTTCCTTTAACCGAATTACAGGCCATTAGTTGTCATTGTAAGAATCTGCGCCGGTTAGCTTATCACGGACGATGACGCGTCACCGTCGGCACATAGTGAGCGGTCCAGCACCGCGATAAAGCAGGCACCGCCGAGTTCGCTGTCTTCCAGGGTGACCGTGCCACCATGCTGGCGACACAGTCGCGCCACCAGCGCCAGGCCTAGTCCCTGATGCTGACCGGTTTTGGTCGAGAAGCCTTCGCTAAAAATCGACTCGACATGCTCAGGGACAACACCAGGCCCGTTATCCTCCACTTCAATGAGCAATTGCTCGCCCAGGTCGGTGAAAAACAAGCGTACCCGTGGCGGGTCATTCGGCCCATGCAGGGCTGCGTAGCAGGCGTTATCCAGCAGGTTACCCACCACACTCATCATCACTTCCTGCCCGGTCGGCGTTAGCGGGCGGCTAAGTGAGCTTTGTTCATCAATATCCAGCGTTACGCCCAGTTCCCTGGCACGGGTCAGTTTGCCCATCAGGGTACCGCTCAAAACGGTATCGACGACGTTACGCATCAAGAAGCTCATCTGCGCCTGAGCGCGCTTGGTTTCCTGGTGGATCAACGTCAGCGCCTCATCAATGCGCTCGAGCTGCAGCAAGCCGGAAATGGTGTAGAGCTTATTGGAAAACTCGTGCGCCTGGGCGCGCAGCATGTCGACATCGCGGCTAGCCTGGGTCAGCGCCTGGGATAGATCGACAATCTCCCGACGGCTGCGAAATGTCGCCACCGCTCCCTCGATCTCGCCCTCGTGGACAATCGGCACGCGGTTAACCACCACCGGATGATCCCCCAGCCACATTTGCTGGTCGAACTCCTGCTGACCGTACTTAAGCACTTCCTGGAGCCGCGAATTGGGAACCACCTCGCGGATCGGCTGGCCGAGGAGAATATGCTCGTCGGCCAACCCCAGGAACCACCGAGCCTGTTGGTTCACCAGCGTAATCTGGCCTTCGCGGTTCACCGCCAGGATACCCTCGTGTATCGATTGCAGGATGGCCTCTTTCTCCATCGCCAGACGGGCAATTTCGTAGGGCTCCAACCCCAGAATGACACGCTTTAGATGCTGGGAGAGCCAATAGGCACCGGCAAACCCCAGCACGATCATCAGCGCCACCAATGACCAGCCCAGGCTGTTATAGCGAGCGATATCCATTGCGACGCGATCAAGCATGAAGCCGACCGAGACAATGCCGATGATATTCCCCGCTTCATCGCGCACCGGCGTTTTACCGCGCATGGCGGACCCCAATGTACCGGTCGCTTCCGATACATAGGACTCGCCTCCTTCAAGCGCCCGCGCGTTATCGCCGCCTACCATGGTCAAGCCGATACGCTCGGGCACCGGATGCGAATAGCGCACGCTTTGGTTATTACCGACCACCACGTACCGCGCGCCGGTTTCACGACGCACGCGTTCGGCCAGCGGCTGTATCACGCTTGCGGGATTGTCATCGTCAAAGGCATCGATAAGTGCGGGCATTGAGGCCACCGTCTTGGCTACCGCCAAGGCCCGCTCCCCCATTTGCGTGCTGATGATCTCGGCTTTACGGTGATTCAGATAGGTGCCTTGTGCCAACAGCATGCCCGCCAGCAAAAGACCGACAAGCAGCATGACCTGAAGGCGAAAGCTGCGTTTGTACCAGCGCCGCCTGGAGCGCGTTCGACGCCAGCGTTGCAACTCAGCTAATGTTTTGTTCGGGCGGGAGGATGGCATGACGGCACTCACAAGCGGTAACGGCCTCATTATGGCATGCGCATGCAGAGGGCGTTAAACTTCGCTGCTTTGGTCAACTGGACAGGTAACAGGCCTTGCACTGCCAGATCAGGGAGAGCGGTATGCTAGCGAAGGATTGGGGAAAGGGAGTGGCCATTTTACTGGGTGTTCTCTGGAGCGCGTCAGCCATTGCAAGCCCCTTTTACGCCCCTGACCCTCCGTCCGACGATACCCCCGTTTTCAGCGGCGACTCTGAATTGGGCTACAACCGCCTCACGGGCAATACCAACAGTGAAACGCTCATCGGCAAAACCCGCTTGCAATGGTTGACGGGCGATTTGACCCACTCGCTGCGCGGCGAAGTGCGCCACGTCAGCAAGGAAGACGACACTGCCGCCGAACAGTACCTGCTGGCGGCCCGCGAACGCTACGACTTCAACGGGCCCCATTACCTGTTTGGCTTTGCCCGTTGGGAAAAAGATCGCTTTGCCGGTTACGATCAGCAGCTCAGCGCGATTGGCGGCTACGGGCGGCAGATCCTCGACAACGAGCGTCATACGCTGTCGCTGGAAGCCGGCCCGGGCTACCGCCACGACCGGCTCCGCGAGCACGGTAATGAGCGCCTGGGCGTTGCCTATTCGGCCATCGATTATCGCTGGGAATTTGCCGACTACGCCGATATCCGTCAGGAAGCGTCGCTGGAATACACGCGCCAGAATGTCACCTCGCGCTCGCTCACCGCCCTGACGACACGGCTGAACTCAAAGCTTTCGCTCCGCCTCTCCTACGAGATCAAACACAATTCAGAGCCCCCTGACGATGCCGACAAACGCAGCGACACCACCACCAGCGCGTCGCTGCTTTTCCACTGGTAGCGCACCATAATGCAGCAAGCAGTGTTAGACGTTGGTCTATAAAGACGTTACAATGTGCTCAGTTTCCTGTCCTAGCGCCATTCCATGAATGGCGCTTTTTTTTTCCCACTTTTCAACGCGGCAAGCTGTTAAGTTTGACGACCATCTTGCCCAATTCCCAAACGGACTCTCATGACGACACAATCAACTCAAGACGCGATGCCACGAAGTGGTCTACGCGCCCTCGGTGATCCTCTGGTGCTGCTGCTTAGCATCGGCTTTATCGTGGCCTTTATTGGTCTATCACTTTACGATGTCGACCTCGTTGCCAACAGCATCAGTACCGGTTTCGCCTGGACGGCACGGGTGTTCGGCACCTACTTTCAACTGCTGCTGATCGCCACCTTCTTGATTGCCATTGGCCTGGCCTTTACCCCCGCCGCCAACGCCAAAATCGGCAACCTCGATGCGCCGGAAATGAGTACCTTCAAGTGGCTATCAATCATTCTGTGCACCTTGCTGGCCGGTGGTGGGGTGTTTTTCGCAGCAGGCGAACCGGTTTATCACTTTGTAGTCACCCCTCCCGCGTTCGACAGCGAAGCCGGCACGCCAGAAGCCGTGGCAAACGCACTCGCCCAATCGTTCAACCATTGGGGCTTTTTGGCCTGGGCGGTACTCGGGTCGCTTTCGGCGGTGGTACTGGCGCATGCCCACTATGTGAAAGGCCAGCCGCTTCAGCCCCGCACCCTGCTGTACCCGGTATTTGGTGAGCGTCTGCTACGTGGGCCGCTGGGCGGCATTATCGATGCGTGCTGTGTGATTGCCCTGGTGGCAGGCACCGTGGGGCCGATCGGTTTCCTGGCGACCCAGGTCAGTTTTGGTTTACACGAGCTATTTGGTCTGCCGGAAGGCTATACCGGCCAGTTGATCATTCTTGCGGCGCTGGGCAGCATTTACGTGCTGTCCTCAATGAGCGGTGTCCATAAAGGCATTCAGCTACTCAGTCGGTTCAACGTGCTGCTGGCGCTCACGATTGGTGCGGTCATCTTTATCTTCGGCCCGACCCTGTTCCTGACCAACAGCTATGTGGCAGGGATGGGCACCTATGTGAGCGAGTTCTTCACCATGGCAACCACGACGGCCGACACCGCGCCCGACTGGTGGATGCAGTGGTGGACGGTGTTCTTCTTTGCCTGGTTCATCGGCTATGCGCCGCTGATGGCCATTTTCGTGGCGCGCATTTCCCGTGGCCGCACCATTCGCCAGATGATTGTCGCCGTCGCCGTTATCGCGCCGATTGCCACCAGCGTGTGGTTTACCCTGCTTGGCGGCTCGGGCATCTACTATCAACTCAGCGGTGCCATCGAGCTGACCGAAGCGCTGAACAACTTCCAGTTTGACGTGGCCACCCTGACCGTCGCGCAAGCACTGCCCGGTGGCACCTGGATGGCGTTGGCGATCTTGCTGTTAACGACCATTTTCGTGGCGACCACCGGTGACTCGATGAGCTACGCCATCGCCGTCGTGGGCGCTGGTCACGACGACCCCAACCCTTACATCCGCGCCTTCTGGGGGATCGCCATGGCCCTGATGGCGGCGATATTGCTGAACATGGGCGCCGGTCAGATCAGTGCGCTACAGCAGTTTATCGTGATCACCGCCATTCCCGTGTCGCTGATCCTGTTGCCCACTTTATGGCACGGCCCCAAGGCTGCGTATGCCATGGCGCGTGAGCAGGGCATTATTAAGTAGCCACTAGAGCCCTTCCAGCAGTCGCAAAATCATCTGCGGCTGCTGGTTGGCCTGGGCCAAAATAGCGATGCCTACCTGCTGAAGGATCTGAGCGCGCACCAGATTTGAAACTTCCTTGGCGTAATCAGCATCCTGAATGCGCGACCGGGCGGCGGACGTGTTGATAATATTGGTATTAAGCCCATCAATCACGCTTTCAAAGCGATTCTGCACGGCCCCCATATAGCTGCGCTGGCGGTCTACGCGCTTGATAGCGTCATCCAGGGTTGCTAGCGGGTCTTCGGTGGCACTACCGTCATCAAGAATACTAAAGCCTTCCAGGCCCAGGGCCTGCAACCCCATCCCTTCAAAACGTACTGCGATGCTATCACCATCGTTAGCACCCACCTGGATGTTTAACGACTTTGGCTCGTCAATCAGCCCTATGCCGTTGAAATTACTCTGCCCGGCAATGCGATCAATCTCTTCTAAACGCTGATCGATTTCGTCTTGGATAGAAACCAGGTCGTCGGAAGAGTTGGTGCCGTTCGCTGCTTGCACGCTCAGCTCACGGATGCGTTGCAGGTTGTCGTTAACCTGATTTAGCGAGCCTTCCGCTGTCTGCACCATTGATATGCCATCGTTGGTGTTGCGAATCGCCTGGGTCATGCCCTTGATTTGTGCTGTCATGCGGTTGGCAATCGCCTGGCCAGCAGGATCATCCTTGGCACTATTAATGCGCAGGCCGGACGAAAGCCGCTGCATGGCGGTTTGCATCGACTGCTGGCTACTCCGCAGGTGCTGAAGAGTAAGCAAGGAACTGATATTGGTTTTGAGGCTTACCACCGATTTCTCCCAAGCGGCACAGCGCTTAAAGGAAACAGCCAAGAATACTACTTATCGGCCGTTTAGTACCCGGCGTTAGCCCCAAGGAAGGATTTATTTGCGCTCCACTGCCGACAGCAACTCATCAACGGGGACCCGCACATAATCGTGCTCAAGATAGCCCTCATCCACCAGCTCGCCATCCCAGGCAACAATGTCCAGATCCATGGTCCTCGGCCCCGACTTGATCGGGCCACGAACCCGGCCGAGGCGATCTTCCACACCTTTCAGGTAGGCACGAAAGTCACTCATCGATAAGCGCGTGCGCACCAGTAAGGCCGCGTTGAGAAAGTTGGGCTGCTGCTGGTAGCCGACCGGCGTGGTAACGATTTCACGGGAGCGGCCGACCATTTCACACTCTTGGCAAAGGATATCCAGTGCCTCGGCCGCGTGCCGCTCGGGCTCTATATTGGAGCCCAGCGAAATGACGCATTCGTGAAGCGAGGTATCGGGTTGGGCATATAAACGTGATTGAGACATGTTATCCATCCTTGAGCGAAGCGCCGATAAAACCCAAGCCTAACGTTCTGCACCGTTTGTGCAAGTACTGTACAATTTATTGACAAACGCTGCCCTCACGCAGACAGTCATGTCATCCTACACCGATCAAGCACCCTATCACGACGAGGATTGTTCAATGAGTACACCGGCCGCATTGGTTACCGGCGGGGCAACGCGCCTGGGACGTCATTTTGCCGAATCACTGGCTGACGCGGGCTATGACATCGCGCTGCACGTAAACCGCTCCCGCGATGAGGCAGAGGAAGTCGCCGAAGGCATCCGCGCAAAAGGTCGGGATTGCGAGCTATTCAGCTGCGATTTCTTGCACGACGATGTGGGCCGACTGATCGAGCAGGTAACACAGCGATTCCCAAAGCTGAGCGTCCTGCTCAACAGCGCATCCGCCTACACGCCCGCGCCCCTTGCCGAGACCGACCTTGAGATGCTGGAAACCCAGTTCCGGGTGAATCTGTTTACCCCACTATTGTTAACCCGGCACTTTGCCAGCGCTGTCGACACGGGCCAGGTGATCAATATCATCGACAACAAGGTGGCCTACCACCAGTACCCCTACGCCGCCTATTTGCTGTCCAAAAAGAGTCTGGCGGAGATGACACGCATGGCGGCGCTGGAGTTTGCCCCCCGCATCCGGGTGAACGGCATCGCGCCGGGCGTCGTGCTACCCGCCTCCCAGCGTACCAGCGACTACATCGACTGGCGCATCGACGGGATCCCCGTCAAGCAACAAGGCGAACCCGACCATCTCGTGCAGGCGTTGCATTACCTGCTCAACAACGACTTTGTCGCCGGGCAGATTCTGTTTGTCGACGGCGGCGAATCCATCAATGTGGAAGGGCGTCACTCGGAAAACTATCCGGGGTAACCCGCAAAGCAAAGGGGCTGCCCGATGGCAGCCCCTTTGCGTATTACGATGCGGCGTTTAGCGCCCGTCAGGCGTATCAACGTCGTCGTGGTCGGGCTTGATGTGATCCGAGTCCGACGCTTGCTGCACATCCTGATGAGAGGCCGGTTGTTGTTCTCCAGCGTCCTGACGGGGAGCCTGCTTGCCGTCTGTTTCCTCGGCGGTGGAGTCGATAACCCGGACGTTCGCGGGCGGTGCGCTACCGTCCTTGTTTTCGCCGAAGTACAGCGTGGTATGCGGGAAGGGTATTTCGATACCGGCTTCATCAAAGCGCAGCTTGACGAAACGGTTATACGCACGCCCAACCGCCCACTGGTCGCCCGGCGTGGTCTTGATCACCACACGGATATTGACCGAGCTATCCGCCAGCGCGATGACCCCGGCAACGGTCATGTCTTCGAGCAGCTTGTGGCCATGCTCTTCGCTGGCCTTGAGGTCCTCGAACGCGACTTTTAGTTGCTCGATCGCATCGTCAATACTTTCGCGATAGGCAATGCCGTACTCGCCGACGTGGTTACCGAACTCGCGCATGTAGTTGGAGACCGTATCGACGCTGGAGAACGGCACGATATGGAAGGTGCCGCTAAGATCACGGATACCCACCGAGCGGATACTGAGTTTTTCCGCCGTGCCGGTAATGCCGCCAACGGTGACCACATCGCCGGTATTCATGGCGTTTTCCACCTGGATGAAGACGCCGGTGATGACATCCTGAACCAGTTTTTGCGCACCGAAACCAATTGCCAGGCCAAGCACACCGGCACCCGCAATCAGCGGGCCGATATTGATGCCGATCTCCGACAGCACGATCATGCCGGTTATGGTCACCATGGCAATGGCCAGTGCGTTGCGGAACAGGCTGAGCAGCGTTTTTGCCCGTGCGGTGGGCTCGCCTACTCCGGTATCCGGATTGAGCTTGTGTTCGATCAGACTGGCAAGCCCCAGCCACGCGCCGATCGCAACGATAAGTATAATGGCCACGCTGATTAACTTGCTAACCAGGCCAGCTCCGGCTTCAGAGGCATACCAGGCGGCCAGATCGAACGCGCCCCAGGCATCCAGCACCACCATGATGACCGTTACCACAATCACCGTGCGCAGAATACGCAGCGCATTGGGCACGTAGCGATTAAGACGCTTTTCCAACAGCGGCAGCTTGCGGCGCATGTCAGGCGAGAGCTGAATGCGGCGGCCAATGGTTTGCGTCAGGAACGACGACACCAAGAGGCCCGCGACGACCGCTGCCAGCGTTTTCAGTGTCGCAAACAGCACAAACGGCAAGGCATCGCCTGGACGAACCAGCGTCAGCACCAACACCATCAGGAAGTAGAGCAGCGCGAACAGGTGCCAGGTGCGGGCGAACAGCTGAAGAGACACACGGCTGGCGGCTAGTGTCGAGCGTGCACCGACGGTATTCAGGTTGTCGCGCAGGCGCACGCGGTTTTTCAGCACCACCGCCACGGCATAAATGAACGCCAGCAGCATGATCAAGGTACCGACCGCCTGACCAATGGCTGCCGACACATAGAAATTGACCAGCGGGACCACGACCATCAGGCCGTATCCCACCATGCCTATCAGGCGGGCTAACCAACGGTTCCAGTAGGAGGCTTCCTGCGCTGAAATCGGCAACAGTCGCAACCCTTCGTAGCGCGAGGAAAACAGCATCCGCACTGCGGCTTTCAAGAGCTCAATGATTAAAAAGGCGTTGAGAAACAGGGATGCCCGAGTGGAGAGGTCGCCAACTTCACCGACCGCAAAGGTGGCAACAAGATTACCGCCGACATAGGCAAGCGCCACCAGCAGCACATCAATCACGGCGGCAATCGCCACGCAAACAATCAAACGCAGCACGGGCGTCAGCCCGGCGCCCTGCTGGGACCAGCCACTGATTTTAGTGAACAACGGCTTCGCCACGCGTCGAAACACCATAAACATGGCGAAGGTGGCGGCAATCACGATACCAAGATTGATCGCCGCGGACATGAATACCGCCATGTCGAAGACGCTCTCGCCACCACCGACAAAGAGGCCACGCACCAGCAGCACTAGTTGTTCGAACTGGCCGCCGACTTCGCCGACAACATTGCTGGTCAGTTGAGCCAGTTGGCGCGGCAGCGACACATCCTCGGGGGCGATATCACTGCCCTGGGCAGCGCCCCCGGGTAGCTCCGATGACTCGGCCACCTCGGACGCCTGGCTGCGTAGCAAGTCGATGAGTTCCTGGCGAGCCTGCTCGTCTTCGAGTAAGTTCGCCAGGGATTCATAGGACTGTGGTTCAGTGGTCTCTGCCCCGTCGCTGCCACCTTCACTTGGTGTACTGCTTTGCGCAAACACGGGCGCAGCAAACAGCGTCATCAGCGCTAGCAGCCAGACGCTGAGACAGGGTAATAAACGTAGTGGCGTCACACCGTAACCTCCCTTTGATGGTGAGTCGTTGCATCAACCTGATGGCTGAGCTAATTGTTTCGACTAATCATACATGCCAAGGAACATATAAGCATTGTATAGGATATTGAGCTTAACATGATTACCTGCACAAAGGCTCGAGCCAGGACGCTGCCAAACCGAGTATCAGTGCATAGCGGGCACCTTTTGCGACCAGTATCCATGCCAGCGCGCGCCACCAGGGCAAGCGTAATATGCCGGCCACGACGGTCAACGGATCACCAATGATCGGCAGCCAGGACAACAGCAGGCTCGCTTCACCAACACGCTGGTACCAACGTTCGGCACGGGCCAGCTGCGCGGGGGAAGCCGGAAACCAACGACGGTCCTGAAAGCGCCGTGCGTAACGGCCCAAGGCTACATTGACCAGGCTGCCCAGCGTATTGCCAGCGGTGGCGACGCACCATAATGCCAGGACCGGCTGGCCCTGACACCATTGTCGCGCGAGCCAGACTTCCGACCCGCCAGGCAATAACGTAGCGCTGAGCAGCGCTATCCAAAAAAGGCTCAGCATCAGGACGCGGGAAGTTGACCACCCAACTGCAGCGTAATCTCATCCGCCACGCGGCGCACCAGCGCGCCCAGCTCCAGTAGCCGAGCCTCAGGGATACGCGCCACGGGGCCTGACACCGAAATGGCCGCCAACGGCATGCCGTGCTCGTCATTGACGCATGCTGCTACACAGTGCAAGCCAATCGCATGCTCTTCACGGTCACAGGCAAAACCCTGGTCACGAATGCAATGCATCTCGTCGAGCAGGGTGTCGGGCTGGTAAAGGGTGTTTTCGGTCACCCGGGGCAGTTCACCTTTAGCGAGCAGTTGGGCGCGTTCGTCGTCAGGCATCCAGGCCAGCAGGGCCTTGCCGACACCGGAGGCGTGCAAGGGCGCCCGCGAGCCTAGCCGGGTAATCATGCGCATCATCTGCGGCGACTCGTGCTGGGCAAGAAACACCGCCGTATCAGCATCGCGGATGCCCAGGTTGGCGGTTTCGCCGGTCTCGGCTGTCAGGCGACGTAAAAACGGACGACTGGTGGCGACCACGTCCCGCGCTTCGAGAAAGCTGTTACCGATGCGGAACGTCTTGACATCAATACGCCACAGGCCCTGTTCATTCTCCTGAGTGACGAAGCCCTGACTCTGCAGCGCCTGAAGCAATCGGTGGGTTGTCGAAGGCGCGAGATCGGCCATTTCCGCCAGGGCGGAAAGCGCCAAACCCTCGGGACTGCTGGCCAGGTACTCCAACAGATTTAACCCACGCACCAACGACTGGCTGTGCCCACCGCCTGCTTTGGCCGAATTGGCCGGGCGGCCAACGGTCCTGCGCTTTACGTCACTCACCTGGCTCTCTCCTGAAAAGCTCTCCTGAAGGCACCTCTACTTATAGGTAGGCGCAAAGAGCGTAAGGATAACGTGCCTGTGCGGCCGCTGTCGCGCTTACGGAAACGAATTCCACCACCACCTGACTGCCGGTAAGCAACTAAATAGACGACGCTTTACGCATATCACGGCCCAATGGATGCGGCTCACCACGGGCTTTGGCGAGGTCAATCTGGCGCTGACGCTCGCGCGCCGCCGCACGGGTCTTCTCGGGTAGCGAGTCGATGCAGTGGGGGCAGCTGATACCAGGCTCATAAGCGGACGACTGCATATCTTCTGCGGAGATCGGCCGACGACAGGCATGGCACTGTTCAAACTCGCCTTCGCTCAAGTCATGGCGAACGGTCACCCGGTTATCAAAAACGAAGCACTCACCGCGCCACAGAGACTGCTCTTCGGGGACTTTTTCCAGGTAATTCAGCACGCCACCCTTGAGGTGATAGACCTCGTCAAAACCTTCCTTGAGCATGAAGCTGGAAGCTTTTTCGCAGCGGATACCGCCGGTACAGAACATGGCGACTTTTTTATGCTTCTCGGGGTCATAGTGTTCGCGCACGTATTCAGGGAATTCACGGAAGGTCGTGGTCTTTGGATCGACGGCGCCTTCAAAGCTGCCGATCTCCACTTCATAGTCGTTGCGGGTATCGATAACCAGCACTTCCGGATCGGCAATAATGTCGTTCCATTGCTCCGGCTCGACGTAAGTGCCTACGGTGTCGTTAGGGTCGACGTCCGGAACACCCAGGGTGACGATCTCTTTTTTCAGTTTCACCTTGGTACGATAGAACGGCGGCTCGTCACAAAACGATTCTTTATGGTCGATATCACTTAGCCGTGGGTCGGCGGTCAACCAGGCGAGCAGCGCATCGATGCCCTCGCGGGTACCGGCAACCGTGCCGTTGATGCCCTCTTTGGCAAGCAGCAGCGTGCCCTTCACGCCGTTATCCAGCATGGTCTGGCGCAGCGGTTCACGCAGCGCTTCAAAGTCGTTCAGGGTGACAAACTTATATAACGCCGCGACCACAATACGCGGTGATGACGTAGTTGATGACATAGGTACTGACATGACGAACTCCAGGTAGTCGCCCCCGTAAAAGGCGGACCAGGTGAATTAACGAGCGCATTTTAGCAAAAAGTCTGACGTAAAGCGCCCAACCCGATACGTCGATTTATTCGATCTGATCATTGAGAAACCTTCACCCCACGCCCTCAGTCAGCAGGCGTATATTAATTGTCATTCTCCCAACACTCTGGAGTTGATGATGAAGATCCGCCGTTCAAACGAGCGAGGCTACGCCGACCACGGCTGGCTGCGTTCCTACCATACGTTCTCGTTTGCCAATTACATGGATTCTGACCACATGGGCTTCCGTGCGCTGCGGGTGATCAATGAAGATCGCGTGTCCCCTGGACACGGCTTCGGCGCTCACCCCCATCGGGATATGGAGATCATCTCCTATGTGCTCGATGGCGAAATGGCCCATCAGGACAACATGGGCAATGGTGAAGTGATGCGCCCGGGGGACGTGCAGCGTATGTCAGCAGGCACCGGCGTGCTGCACAGCGAGTTCAACCATTCCAAGGAAAACGGCCTGCACTTCCTGCAAATCTGGATCGAGACCGCCAAACGCGGCATTGCGCCCAGCTACGAACAGAAAGCCTTTCCACACGCTGAGCGGCAGGGCCAGTGGCGGCTGGTGGTATCACCTGACGGCCAGGATGGCTCGGTGAGCGTTAATCAGGACGTTAATCTGTATAGCGCCTTGTTTAATGAAGGCGAACAGGCAGATACACCGAGTACCCGTTATGCGTGGCTGCACGTGGTGAACGGCGAAATGGAGGTCAACGGCGAAACGCTAAGCGCGGGCGACGCCGCGTCGTTTCAACCGGACGAAACATTTACGCTGACCGGCAAGAAGGCGGGGGAAGTGTTGCTGTTTGATTTGGCTTGAGCCAGAGGTTTGAACTCAAAACGGCCCCGATCGGGGCCGTTTTGGCGTTAGTGCAACCGTTTAGTACAACGGTAAGGTTGCTTAACTATTCTGCGCCGAGTAGAGCACGCGAATCTTCAGCGTATGATCGACCTGCTTCAACGCTTCCAGCGCCTGGGGGCCGTAGGCTTTGTCCACATCGATGACCACGTAGCCAACCTTGTCGTTGGTTTGCAGGTACTGGCCCGAGATATTGATGCCGTTCTCAGATAGCACACGGTTGATCTGCGACAGCACACCGGGCACGTTGTCGTGAATATGTAGCAAGCGATGCTTGTCCGGGTGCGCGGGCAGCGCCACTTCGGGGAAGTTGACCGAGGTCACCGTGGTGCCGTTATCGGAATAGGTGATCAGTTTTTCCGACACCTCGATGCCGATATTTTCCTGGGCTTCCAGGGTCGAGCCGCCGATATGCGGCGTGAGGATAACGTTTTCCAGGCCGCGTAGCGGGCTTTCAAACTCCTCGGCATTGCCCTTCGGCTCGACGGGGAAGACATCAATCGCCGCCCCGTTCAGCCTGCCCGCCTTGATCGCCTGAGCCAGCGGTTCAATTTCCACCACGCTGCCCCGCGAGGCGTTGATCAAGATGGCACCGGGCTTCATGGCAGCAATTTCTTTTTCGCCTACCATCCAGCGGGTGGACGCCAGGTCAGGCACGTGCAGGCTGACCACATCGGCGCGCCCCAACAACTCTTCAAGGCTCGCCACCTGGTTGGCGTTACCCATGCCCAGCTTGGTGATCACATCGTAATAAATGACGTTAAAGCCCAGCGACTCGGCGAGCACGGAAAGCTGCGCGCCAATGCTGCCATAACCCACGATACCCAGCGTTTTTCCGCGGGCTTCGTGGGAGTTTTTCGCCGATTTCAGCCAGCCGCCCTGATGAGCCCGGGCATTTTTCTCCGGAATACCGCGCAGCAGCATGATGGCTTCGGCGAGTACCAACTCAGCGACTGAGCGGGTGTTGGAATACGGTGCGTTGAATACCGCAATCCCGCGCTTGAGCGCCGCGTCAAGGTCGACCTGATTGGTGCCGATGCAGAAACAGCCAACGCCCACCAGCTTTTCCGCCGCCGCGAACACGCGCTCATTCAGTTGAGTACGGGAACGAATACCGATGAAGTGAACGTCACGAATCTTCTCGATCAGCGCCTCTTCATCCAGCGATGTAGGCAGATGCTCGATATTTTCGTAACCTGCGTTTTGAAAATTGTCCACCGCGCTTTGGTGGACGCCCTCGAGCAGCAGGATCTTGATCTTGCTCTTGTCCAGGGACGTTTTGGCCATGGCTGAATCAACCTCTATGATCGGCGGCATGCGCCGCTTAACGGTTCGCGGAAGGCCCGTATGGTAGCACATTCGCCCACGCTCTCGCTGGGCTCGCGTGATGAAAAGTGTGCGTTGTCAAGATGAACGCGACACAAGTCGCACCTTCGGCAGGGCCTTGAGGGCAGACGCCACCCCCCGCCCTCGGTGTATACTGTTGGCCTTGTTCTCTGCAGACACACGCGCCGCCCACGTCAGGGCGTCAGGAAAACGGTAGGCATGGCCCAATGAGTGACACCACACCCCCACAAGATTTTGCCGCCACGGTTGAGCAGCTAGAGACGCTCGTGGAACGCCTGGAGTCTGGCGAACTCTCATTGGAGGATGCGCTGACCGCCTTTGAGCAAGGCGTTCGCCTCACCCGTGACGCACAGCAACGCCTGGATAGCGCGGAATTAAAGGTGCACGCGCTCAGTGAAGACAGTGAAGGCCGCTTGAACGTTACACCCTTTGATGGCCCCGACTCGCCCACGGAAGATTCTGATGGCACGGATGACAGCAACAAGGAGACGCCACCATGGTAGCGCCCGCCGCCGCTGGGCTGACTATGTTGCGTGACACAAGCAATAATCGCGTTGACGCCACCCTGGCCGCGCTATTTGATACGCAACGGGCCACCGAGCCGCGCCTGGAAGCCGCCATGCGCCATGGCTTGCTGGTGGGTGGCAAGCGGCTACGCCCGTTACTGGTGTATCTGGCCGGCCGGGCGCTGGGGGCCCGCGACGACGAGCTTGACGCAGCTGCCGCCGCCATCGAACTGATCCATGCTTATTCGCTGATCCACGACGACCTGCCCGCCATGGACGACGACGACCTGCGCCGCGGACAGCCAACGGTCCACAAGGCCTTTGATGAAGCCACCGCTATCCTGGCAGGCGATGCCCTTCAGGCACTGGCTTTTGAAGTGCTGGCCCGCACAGGGCACCCACGGCTTGGCAGCCTGGTGACCACCCTTGCCAGCGCCGCTGGCCGTGATGGTATGGTCGCTGGCCAGGCACTGGACCTCGCTGCCGTTGGTGGCCACCCCAATGTCGAGGCTTTGGAGCATATGCACGCCCACAAGACCGGCGCACTGATCGTCGCCGCGGTTCGTCTGGGCGGGCTGATCGCCGTTGACGAACACGACTCCCGTCTACAGGCGCTGATTCGCTACGCGCGTGCCATTGGACTAGCCTTCCAGATTCACGACGATGTGCTGGACGTGACGGGTGACACCGCCACACTGGGTAAAACATCCGGCGCCGATGCTGCCCGCGCCAAGCCGACGTACCCCGGTTTACTGGGGCTTGAAGGCGCACAGCACAAAGCCCAGACACTCATTGACGAGGCCATTGCCGCGCTTGCCCCACTGGGCAAGAACGCACAGCCATTGGCCGACCTTGCCCACTACATGATCGAGCGCGACCACTAGACAATGCCCATGAAGCTGTTCGACGAAATACCCCGCGAGCGCCCGGCAACGCCGTTGCTCGACTCCTTTGACCACCCCGCCGCCCTGCGGGCCATGAACGCCAGGCAGCTTGCCCAGTTGGCAGACGAACTGCGTGCCTATCTGCTTTACAGCGTTGGCGTGTCCGGCGGCCACTTTGGCGCGGGTCTCGGGGTGGTGGAGCTGAGCGTGGCGCTACACCACGCGTTCAACACACCCGACGACCGACTGGTATGGGACGTGGGTCATCAGGCCTACCCGCACAAGATACTCACCGGGCGGCGTGACGCCATGCTCAGCATTCGCCAGCACGGTGGCCTCGCGGCGTTTCCGCGCCGCGCCGAGTCCGGCTACGATACCTTTGGCGTCGGCCACTCCAGCACCTCAATTTCTGCCGCGCTTGGCATGGCATTGGCCACCCAGGCCCAGAACAAGCCACGCCGCGTCTGCGCGATTATCGGCGACGGCGCGCTGAGTGCCGGCATGGCGTTTGAAGCCCTCACCCATGCGGGGCACGTGGATGCCAACATGTTGGTTATTCTCAATGATAATGAGATGTCGATCTCCGAAAACGTCGGCGGCATGGCGACTTACCTGGCCCGCGTGCTTTCCAGCAAGCCGTATCTTAAGATGCGTGAAGAAGGTAAAAAGGTGCTTTCCCACCTTCCCGGCGCGTTGGAGCTTGCCCGCCGCACCGAAGAGCACATGAAAGGCATGGTCAGCCCCGCCACGCTGTTTGAAGAAATGGGCTTCAACTATGTCGGCCCCATCGACGGTCATGACCTCGAAACACTCACCGAGACGCTGGACACTCTGCGCGACCTGAACGGCCCGCAGTTTTTGCATATCAAGACCGTCAAGGGTAAAGGCTTCTTACCCGCCGAAGCCGACCAGATTGGCTACCATGCGATTACCAAACTGGAAAAGCCCAGCGAGCCCGCTCATCAAACGCCAACCGCCGCGCCTGTGGCGCCCAAAAAACCTGCCAAGAAAAAATACTGCAACGTATTCGGCGACTGGCTGTGCGACATGGCCGCCGCGGATGATCGCCTGATGGGGATTACCCCGGCAATGCGCGAAGGCTCGGACCTGATTCGTTTCTCCAAGGAATACCCCGAGCGCTACTTTGATGTGGCGATTGCTGAACAACACGCCGTCACGCTCGCGGCGGGCATGGCCTGCGAAGGCATGAAACCGGTGGTGGCCATTTACTCTACGTTTCTGCAGCGCGGCTACGACCAACTGATTCATGACGTGGCAGTGCAATCCCTCGACGTCACCTTTGCCATTGATCGCGCGGGTCTGGTCGGCGAAGACGGGCCCACCCACCATGGCAGCATGGACTTGTCCTTTCTGCGCTGTGTGCCCGGCATGGTGATTCTGGCGCCCGCGGATGAAGCCGAGTGTCGCGCCATGCTTAGTGCGGCCTACCATCATCCGGGCCCTGCCGCCGTGCGCTATCCGCGCGGCACCGGCCCGGGCGTAGCGATTCCCGAGCATCTGGAAGCGCTACCCATTGGCCTCGCCGAGGTGCGCCGCAAGCCTTCAGGCAGTGGCGCCAGCATTGCGTTACTCGCCTTTGGCAGCGTTAACACTGCCGCCGCCGAGGTGGCTGAAAGCCTCGATGCCACGCTCATCAATATGCGCTCTATCAAACCGCTGGACCGCGAAGCCGTGCTCCACGCGGCCGACGAGCATGAATTGCTGGTCACGCTGGAAGAAAACGTCATCGCCGGTGGTGCCGGAAGCGCCGTCAATGAGCTCCTGCATGCCGAAGGCGTTCAAGTAGAAGTGCTCAACCTCGGCTTGCCGGACGCCTTTGTGGAACACGGCACGCCTGCCGAGCTGCTGCATGACTGCGGCCTGGATGCCGACGGCATCGAACGCGCGATTCGTGCCCGACTGCCGTAATCTTTTTATTTATCAACGTTAGAGACTGCCATGTTATTTCTGATTGTTATTTTTGCGCTTATCGGCCTCGCTTTCGGCGGCCCCGTTGGTCTGCTGGTGGGTGGCGGCCTGGGCTGGTGGCTGGGGCGACGTATCAAGCGGCGTCTGAATGAGGCGCGGATGCGCATCCAGGAAGGCTTTCTGGACTCGATCTTTTCGGTCATGGGTTGCCTGTGTCAAGCCGACGGTAAGGTCACCGACGGCGAACTGGACGTCGCCGAGAAACTCTTCGACCAGATGCGCCTGCAGGGTGAGCAACGCACCCGGGCACGCGCCGCCTTTGAGCGCGGCCGCAGCGACGACTTCGATCTGGACGCCGAACTTGCCAGTGTCAACCGTCTCACCCGTCATCAGCCCGTCATGCGTCAGGTGTTTCTCCAGGTTCAGCTGTCGGCCATCGCTGCCGACGGCGTTCTGCATGACGCCGAACACGAGATGATTCTGCGCGTCGCCCGCGGCGTGGGCTGCAGCGAGACCGAAGTCCAGCAGATCGAAGCCATGTTGCACGGCGCCGCTGCCAATTCTCAGGGCGCCAGCGAAGAAGCCCTCAAAGACGCTTACCGGGTGCTGGGCGTGTCAGAGGATGCCAGCGACGCCGAGGTCAAGAAGGCCTACCGCCGCCTGATGAGCCAGAACCATCCGGACAAACTGGCCGGTAAAGGGCTGCCCGAAAGCATGCGCGACGTCGCCCAGGCGCGCACCAGCGAGATCAGCAACGCCTATGAACGTATCCGCGAGGCAAGGGACCAGTAGCGTTGCCTATTCGCAATTGCCGCTTATCTCGGCTAATCTTGTACGCACCATTCTAAAATAAAGGCCTTATATCATGCGTGTACAAGTATCTAGCATTACCGGGATCTGCCTGGCAGCAGCACTCAGCACACTATCGGTAAGCGCTTTCGCAGAGGCCGATACCAATGGCGAACGACTTTCCGGCCAAGAAATTCGTGAGCTGGTATGGGGAAATCAGGTACAAGGCGAGATGGCTGGTGGTGAAGCCTACAGCGAAGTCTACCTTCCCGATGGCGAAATTGTGGGAGACGGCTATTCTGGAGAGGCTACTATTGTTGATGACACCATGTGTTTCGATTATGGCGGTGATGAAATTGACTGCTATGGTGTCCGCCGCAACAGTGAAGGCAATATTGAGTGGATCAAAAACGATGAAGTGGCCGGTTACGGCACGATTAGCGATGCCCCATGATTACCCTCTACAGCTTTCCTAATTCTCGCTCGCTGAGAGCCACCTGGACGCTCGAGGAGCTAGGCCTCGAGTACCGTTGCCAGCATGTCGCGCTGGATAAAGGCGAGGGCCAGACGCCAGAGCATCTGGCGCGTCACCCCGATGGCAAAGTACCGGTGCTCGACAACGGCGAGGTCATTCTGTTTGAGTCGCTGCCGATTTGCCGTTATTTATCCGAACAGCATGGCAATGGACATTTGATCCCCGATAACGCCATACAACGGGCGCAGGTCGATCAATGGCTGAGCTTTATCGTCACCGAACTGGAACAGCCCCTGTGGAATCAGGCCAAGCATCAGTTTGCCTTGCCCGCGGATAAACGTATCCCCGCCATATTACCCACCTGTGCCTGGGAGTTTCAGCGCGCCTTGAAAGCGCTGGAACGGCGTTATCAGGGCCAGGAAACATTGGTGGGGGACACCTTTACACTGGCAGACCTGTTTCTCACCCACACGCTAAGCTGGGCCGCCAGTATGAAGCATCGCCTGCCTGATCCGTTGATTGCCTACCACGGACGCCATGCCAAGCGCCCGCAAATGGCACGTGCCATTGCCCGTGAAAAGGCGGCGGCTGAAAGTGCTGAAAGTGAAAGTTAAGCGTTGGTAGCGTGAGGCAGAACGGTGCTGAAGATAGCCGCGTAGTGGCAGGCACTGCCCGCGATGACAAACAGATGCCAAATGGCATGGTTGAAGGGGATGGCGTTCACGGCGTAGAAGATAACGCCCAGGGTGTAAACGACGCCTCCACTGGCCAGCAGCACAATGCCAGTCGACGACAGGTTCGCCGCCATTTCCTCTGAAGCCAGTACGATCATCCACCCCATGAGCAGGTAAATCACCACGCGAAGCACCGCCAGGCGATTGGGCCAAAGAAGTTTGCTGACAATTCCCACCAGTGCCAGCGACCATACGGCGGTAAACAGTCCCCAGCCCGTAGGGCCGCGCATGTTAACCAGCAGAAAGGGCGTATACGTACCGGCAATCAGCAGGTAAATCGCACAGTGATCAAGCAGCTGAAAGCGCTGCTTCCACCGCCGATGGGGGATGCCGTGGTAAAGGGTAGAGGCGGTATACAGCAGAATCAGCGTCGTACCATACAGACTCAGGCTGACGATCTTCCAAGGGTCAACATGGGCCGCCAAGCTCGCCAACACCAACAACACGACCATACCGACCAGACTGAGTACCGCTCCCAGCCCGTGGGAGATGCTATTCAGGCGCTCTTCGATAACGCTGAATTTATCCTGACCAGCCAACGGTTTTTCATGCTGTTCGTTACCAAAGGTTGCCATTCTGGATGCTCCTGAGCGACCCATCACCCCTTGCGCTCAATATCCACGTCGCTTGCCTGGGTAAAATCATCCAGCGCCATCATGTGCCCCAGCTTGCCCGCCTTGGTAGTGAGGTACTGTTCGTTGTGCGGGTTCAATCCCGTGGTAATGGATAAGCGCTCGACCACATTAACACCATCACGGGTCAGGGCATCGACCTTACGCGGGTTGTTGGTCATTAACCGCAACGACGTAATATCCAGGTGGTCGAGCATCGGCACGCACAGGTCATAACGGCGCATATCGGCGCCAAAGCCCAATTGCTCGTTCGCCTCGACGGTATCGGCCCCCTGGTCTTGCAGGTGATAGGCACGAATTTTGTTCAAAAGGCCGATACCACGGCCTTCCTGACGCAAGTATAGCAGCACGCCACGGCCTTCCTCGGCAATCCGCTTGAGCGCTTCCTGTAGCTGATAGCCGCAGTCACAGCGCATCGAAAACAGGGCGTCACCGGTCAGGCATTCCGAGTGGACACGCCCCAACACCGGTTCATCGCCGGTCACATCACCCAGCGTCAAGGCGATGTGATCCTTGCCTGTGGCTTCGTCTTCGAAACCATGCATGGTAAACGTGGCCCAGGGCGTGGGCAGGTGTGAAGCGGCGATGAAGCGAATGGTCACAGGTTACCTCGCTGATTAACCAAACCAGTTAACCACACCAGTGTTGGCAAAATGGTCGTGTAGTTTAGCAGGAAGCGGCGGTCGGCTCACGATTAGCGTGACGGAAAAACGTCGAGAAAAATCGGCGTGGTGCGACAATTTTTGCCATGGGTCGCGCCGCCTTGCGGTCTATCTTCCAGTACAATAGCTCCCTACAATGCGGGCAAACTTCTCAAGAGCAAGTGTCTATGAACCCCACACCTTTGCAAAACGATCGTTTTCTTCGCGCCTTGGCGCGCGAGCCCGTTGACCGCACGCCCGTGTGGATGATGCGCCAGGCAGGGCGCTATCTTCCGGAATACCGCGCTAAGCGCGCCGATGCAGGTAGTTTCATGGACCTTTGCCAAAACCATGACCTGGCTTGCGAGGTAACGCTGCAGCCTCTTGAGCGTTTCCCGCTGGATGCCGCCATCCTGTTTTCGGATATCCTGACGATTCCCGACGCCATGGGCTTGGGGCTGTATTTCGAAACCGGTGAGGGCCCCAAGTTCAAAAAGACCGTGCGTACCGCTGATGAGGTCGCCGCGCTCCGCGTTCCCGATGCCGAGCGCGACCTGGATTACGTGATGCGTGCGGTGTCCACGATTCGCCGTGAGCTGAACGGCCGCATGCCGTTGATTGGCTTCTCCGGCAGCCCCTGGACACTGGCTACCTATATGGTCGAGGGCAGCTCGAGCAAAGATTTTCGCCACCTGAAAACCATGCTCTATGACACGCCGGATACCATGCACCAGTTGCTGGACACCCTGGCCCACGCGGTGACCGACTACCTTAACGCGCAGATTCGTGCGGGCGCCCAGGCGGTACAGATTTTCGATACCTGGGGCGGCGCGCTGACCACCCCGGCGTACCTCGAGTTTTCGCTGCGCTATATGGAGCAGATTGTCGCCGGGCTGATCCGCGAGCATGACGGGCGCCGGGTGCCAGTGATTCTGTTCACCAAGAATGGCGGCCAGTGGCTGGAACACATCGCTTGTGCCGGGTCCGATGCCGTGGGCATCGACTGGTCCACAGAGCTTTCCGATGCCCGCGCCCGGGTCGGCCACAAGGTCGCGCTACAGGGCAACCTGGACCCCAACGTGCTGTTCGCGCGGCCTTCCGCGATCCGCGCCGAAGTTGCCCGCGTGCTGGAAAGCTACGGCCATGGTCCCGGGCATATCTTTAACCTGGGCCACGGCATCAGCCAGTTCACCAACCCGGATCATGTCACCGCCTTCATGGAAGCGCTGCACGACCTTAGCCCGCAATATCATCAGAGCATCGCGACCCAATCGAACGATGCACATCCGGGAGCCCAGCCATGAGCAAATTACGTGACGACCAGTGGTTTACCGAAGTCTTCGATAGCCACGGCAGTGCTTTCTCGCTGAAAGTCACTGATAAACTGCTGGATGTGCAAAGCGCCTATCAGCACCTGGAAGTCTATGCCACCGAGACCTATGGCAACCTGCTGGTGCTGGACGGCTGCGTGATGCTCACCGACCGCGATAACTTTCTCTACCACGAGATGATTGCCCATCCGGCGTTGTTCACCCATCAGGCCCCCAAGCGGGTGGTGATCATTGGCGGCGGCGACTGCGGGACACTCAAAGAAGTATTGCGTCACCCTGGCGTTGAACACGTCACCCAGATAGATATCGACGAGGAAGTCACCAAAGCCTCCGAGCGCTTCTTTCCAGCGCTGGTGGAATCGAACAATGATCCCCGCGCCGAGCTGCTGTTCGCCGATGGCGTCAAGTGGGTGGACGATACCCCCGACGAGAGCATCGATGTACTGATTATCGACTCCACCGACCCGGTTGGCCCAGCCGAGGGCCTGTTTAAAACCGATTTCTTAAGGCGCTGCCATCGCATCCTTAAAGACGGCGGCGTCATGGTACAGCAGAGCGAATCGCCGCTTTACCATAGCGGCACCATCATTCGTGAACTGCGCAACGACATGCAGGAAGCCGGGTTTGACAGCGTCGCCACGCTGCCCTTCCCGCAGCCAGTGTATCCGTCCGGCTGGTGGAGCGTGACACTGGCAGGCAAAAACACCGACGTGAACACCTTTCGCGAGCAAGCAGTTGCCAACCACGACCTGCCGCTTGAGTACTACACGCTGGAAGCCCATCGCGGCGCACTGGCGTTACCACCGTTCATGCGCAGGGCCATCGCCGCCAAATAATCCCGCCAGAAGACCGCTTTTCATCATTGCCCACTGCCTCCCCGCCCCACAAAGGTGCAGGGAGGGTGGGCATTTTTATTTTTTGCACCTAGACGTTCGTATCAAACGTTCGATTTATCGTTGAAAAGCGCTGAATCAGCGCCTGTACCCCTTTTGGCATCTTCCTTGCTAGGTTTAGTCACATGCTACGGCATGGATAACGATTTCAAACAATTCGAGGGAACCTACATGTTGAATAAAAAACACTTGGCGCTGCTGGTATCTGCTGGTTCGATTACCCTTGCGGGTATGACCACCGCTCAGGCCGACACGCTGGAAGATACCCGGGATAACGGCGCCGTTCGTTGCGGCGTCAGCGATGGCTTACCCGGCTTCTCGGCACCGGATGACGATGGCAATTGGCAAGGGCTTGACGTTGACGTCTGCCGCGCCGTCGCCGCCGCCGTACTCGGTGATGCCGACGCGGTTGACTACATTTCCCTCAATGCCGTAGAGCGCTTCACGGCCCTGCAGTCTGGCGAAGTGGATGTACTGTCACGCAACACCACCTGGACCACGACGCGCGACACCACGTTGGGTCTCAATTTCACCGGCGTAACGTTCTATGACGGCCAAGGCTTCATGGTGTCACGGGATCTGGGGATTACGGGCGCAGATGAGTTAAACGGTGCGTCCATCTGCATTCAGTCAGGTACCACCACCGAGCTAAACCTCGCCGACTACTTCCGTGCTAATGACATGGAATTCAACCCCATCGTATTTGATACCTCCGAACAAACCGTGGGCGGCTACCAGGCAGGACGCTGTGACGTACTGACATCCGACACTTCTCAGTTGGCCGCCCTGCGTATCCAGCTAGATAACCCTGAAGGCTCAATGATTCTTTCGGACGTGATCTCCAAAGAACCGCTGGGCCCCGTGGTACGCCAGGGCGATGATACCTGGTTCAACATCGTGAAATGGTCGCTGTTCGCCATGATCAACGCTGAAGAATACGGTGTTACCAGCGAAAATGTCGACGAGATGACATCGTCTGAAGACCCCAATGTTGCACGACTGCTCGGCCAGGATGGCAACTACGGCGAAGGCATGGGACTGGAGGCTGACTGGGCCTACAACATCATCAGCCAAGTCGGCAACTACGCTGAAAGCTTCGACCGCAACGTGGGCATGGGCTCACCGCTTGAAATTGAACGCGGTGTCAACGCCCTGTGGACTGACGGTGGCTTCCAGTATGCTCCGCCGATTCGCTAAGCGTCTCGCTTGACCCCTGGCCCGCCATGCCCTGTTGCCAGGGTATAGGCGGGCCATCTGATTGACTTTCCGTATCGCGGAGACGCCACCCATGTCTGTACGACCCAATGCTCGCCCCGTCGGCCAAAAGCCGCCGTTCTGGCGAGACCGCGCGAAGCGCGCGCTTATTTTCCAAATCCTCTTAGTCACCGCTGTGGTGGCTTTTCTTATCTATATAATCGGCAACACCCAAGCCAACCTTGAGGCTCGAGGCATCACCACTGGCTTTGGCTTTTTAAGCAACACCGCCGGCTTCGGTATTGGCCAGACCTTGATCGAGTACTCCTCCCAGAGTAGCTACGGCCGTACTTTCGTGATCGGCCTGCTTAACACGCTGCTGGTCGGTGGATTGGGTGTGTTGGCCGCCTCGATTATCGGTTTTATTGTCGGTATCGCGCGGCTTTCGCCCAATTGGCTGATCGCTAGGTTAGCCAACGCCTACATCGAAACCTTCCGTAATATTCCGCTGCTGTTGCAGATTTTCTTCTGGTACTTCGCGGTACTGCGGGCTCTACCCAGCGCCCGGGAGAGCATGGCGTTTGGCGAAGCCATCTTTCTCAATGTGCGTGGGCTATATCTGCCCCAACCGCTGTTCGAGTCAGGCTTCGGACTGATTCCTGCCACCTTTGTGGTGGCGATCGTTGCCAGTATCGCGCTGATTGTCTGGAATAAACGTCGCCATGAAGCCACCGGCAAACGCCTGCCGGTTTTCTGGATGTCCCTGGTGATTATTTTTGGTCTTCCACTACTGGTGCTCGTCGTCACGGGTGTACCGGTGACCTGGGAAATGCCGGTACTGCGCGGCTTCAACTTTGGCGGTGGCATCACCATCATTCCCGAGTTTCTAGCCCTGTGGCTGGCGCTGTCCATCTACACCGCGTCGTTCATTGCCGAAATTGTGCGTTCGGGTATTCAGGCGATCCCTCATGGGCAAACGGAAGCCGCCCAGGCACTCAGCTTGCCGCGCAAACTCGTCCTGCGTCTGGTGATCATTCCACAAGCCATGCGGGTCATTATTCCGCCGCTCACCAGTCAATACCTCAACCTGATAAAGAACTCTTCCCTGGCCACCGCCATCGGTTATCCCGATCTGGTCTCGGTGTTTGCTGGCACCACGCTCAACCAGACCGGTCAGGCCATCGAGGTGATTGCCATGACCATGGCGGTTTATCTGATCATCAGCTTGCTGGTGTCCATGTTCATGAACTGGTTCAACGCTCGCGTTGCGCTGGTCGAACGCTAGGCCGGAGACGACCTTTATGATTCACAACAAAGACATGATACCCGAGCAGCCTGCTCCGAAAGGCACCATCGGCCCCATTGCCTGGCTACGCGGCAACCTGTTCAACGGCCCCATTAATAGCCTGTTCACGCTGTTGGGCCTGTATGTCCTGTACCTGCTCGTGGTGCCCACGATCCAGTGGGCGTTTATCGATGCCAACTGGGTGGGCGATAGCCGCGAAGACTGCACACGGGCCGGCGCTTGCTGGGTATTCGTCAACGCACGCTTTTCCCAGTTTATTTATGGGCTCTATCCCAGCGAGGAGTACTGGCGCGCCAATATCGTGTTTGCCATGTTCGCCGGCATTATCGCCTGGCTGGTGATCCCCCGCCTGCCGCTCAAGCGCTGGGTGGCCGTGTTTGCCTTGCTGGCCTTCCCGGTCATCGCCTATGTGCTGCTGCACGGCGGCTATTTCGATATGCCGCGCGTTTCCACCCACCGCTGGGGTGGCTTGATGCTGACACTTCTACTGGCCAGTGTGGGGATGATTGGCGCGCTGCCTATCGGCATTGTGCTCGCCCTTGGGCGGCGTTCCCAAATGCCGATTGTCAGAACGTTCTGTGTCATTTTCATCGAGTTCTGGCGCGGCGTTCCGCTCATCACCATCCTGTTCATGGCATCAGTCATGCTGCCCTTGTTTTTGCCCACAGAGCTGAGTGTTGACCGCCTTATTCGCGCGCTGATCGGCTTGACCTTGTTCCAGAGCGCCTATATGGCGGAGGTGATTCGCGGGGGGCTGCAGGCGATCCCCAAAGGCCAGGATGAAGCAGCGGCAGCGCTGGGGATGACCTACTGGAAACGCATGGGGCTGATCATCATGCCCCAGGCGCTGAAGATGATGATTCCCGGTATCGTCAACACCTTTATCTCGCTGTTCAAGGACACCACCCTGGTGATGATCATTGGGCTGTTTGATCTGTTGGGTATTGTGCAAGCGGCACTTTCCGACTCGCGTTGGCTGGGTTTCTCGCTAGAAGGCTATGTGTTTGCCGCGTTCGTGTTCTGGATTTTCTGTTTCAGCATGTCGCGCTACAGCCAGTACCTGGAACGCAGGCTAAATACCGGTCATAAGCAGTAGGTCGTCGACAACGCTTCATGCCGCTTTCTTTATGATTTTGAGTAGGATATCAACATGACACAAGCAGCCACCAACGATTCCGACCTGATGGTCGAGATGCATAATGTCAATAAATGGTTCGGCGATTTTCACGTGCTGCGGGACATTTACCTGGAAGTTAAACGGGGTGAGCGTATCGTAGTGTGCGGCCCCTCAGGCTCGGGTAAATCGACGCTCATTCGCTGTATCAACCACCTTGAAGAGCACCAGAAAGGGGATATCACCGTCGGCGGTGTCGCACTGACTCAAGACGTTAAGCGTATTGAACAGATTCGCCGCAGCGTCGGCATGGTGTTCCAGCACTTCAACCTGTTCCCCCATTTATCGGTGCTGGAAAACTGCTGTATTGCCCCGATGTGGGTACAGAAGAAACCCCGCAAAGAGGCCGAAGCGCTGGCAATGGAATACCTGGAACGGGTGCGCATTGCCGAACAGGCCACCAAATACCCCGGGCAGCTCTCTGGCGGCCAGCAGCAGCGCGTGGCGATTGCCCGTTCACTGTGCATGCACCCTGACGTCATGCTGTTTGACGAGCCCACCTCGGCCCTCGACCCTGAGATGATCAAGGAAGTGCTGGACGTCATGGTGGAGCTGGCCGAAGAAGGCATGACCATGATCTGTGTGACCCACGAAATGGGCTTCGCCAAAACCGTCGCTGACCGGGTGATTTTCATGGACCAGGGACAGATAATTGAAGAGAACGCGCCTGAGCCATTCTTCAACAACCCGCAGTCCGAACGTACTCAGCTGTTCTTGAGCCAGATTCTGGGGCATTAATCCACACCCTCTTCAGCAAGGCGGCTGTTGATAAGTACGTCATTATGGGCCTCGCTTGAGGCCCATAATGCTTATAAGACGTTTAAACACGCATTAAAAAACAATGTACAAAGGATCGCGACACCATGGAAAAGCTATTTATCGACCGGGCGCCCCAGCCTATCGCGCCCTTTTCCCACGCCTGCCGCGTGGGCGATCTGGTATTTATTACCGGACAAATGCCCACCGTGCCGGAAACCAACGAAATGCTGCTCGGCACTTTCACCGAACAGACCCATCGTGTCATGCAGAACCTGGAGATTGTGCTGGAGGAAGTGGGAAGCAGTTTCGAGCACGTGGTGCAGTCGCGGGTGTTTATTACCAACATGGGCCACTTCGACGAGGTCAACAGGGTCTACGCGAGCTACTTCCCGCAGCCGTTACCCACGCGTACCTGCATTGGCGTCACGGGACTCGCCGGTGGTGCCGACGTGGAAGTCGACATGATTGCCTGGATCCCACCGTCTGAAGGCAACACTTAGGGCCCTATCAACGTAATACTGGCAGGCAATAGCGCTGCCTGTTCACGGTGCTGGCCAAGCGGTCTTCCAGCAAGCGCCGTGAGCAGGATCTGCAGCGGATCGCCGTGGCTGACCAGGGCGATGGTTTCCCCGCTGGCCGCTTGCTCCCAGTCGTCTATCACCGACCGCATACGCTTTGCCACCGCGCTCACCGCCTCCACCTGGAGGTGCTGATGCTCGGCGTCCTGGGCATCCAATACCCATATACTGGGATAGCGTTCATCGCTCTGCCCCTCCAACTCGCCAAAATAGCGCTCCCTTAAGCGCGTCTCCACGCTTGGTGTGAGTCCAAACGCGTCGGCAATGTGGGCAGCCGTTTGCGACGTGCGCAAAAAGTCCGAGTGCACGACGCGAGTGGGTATCGGCCACTGCCAGTCAGCCACCCGTTGGGCAAGTTGCTGCTCACCCTGCTCGGAAAGCCCGAAGTCCGTCACGCCGTGTTCGGGCGAGCTGACAATCACCCCCTGTTGATTCGCCTGGCTATGGCCGTGGCGTATTAGCAAATAGCGATTGCGCCAATGGTCGTAAGGCGCCTGTAAAGTATTTGACATAAGTTTGTCACAAACCCTAGATAGAAAGTGTCTACTTTCGAAAATAATCATCCTTCGCATCAAATGTCCACTTATGAAACATTTCCCGCTTTCTGAGTAGAAAATCCCAGCGAAGGGAAGCGATAACACAAAAACAACACACAACGAGGCTTATTATGACAACGCCGCTCTTTCGCAAGCGCCCGCTTGCAATGCTCACCGCTGTATCGCTATTGCCGCTCGCACTGCTATCCACCCAAGCCTACGCTGAATGTGAGCGTGGCGACCTGGCGGATATCTACTGTGACGCCGATGGGGATATGGTGGCTGACCGGCCAAGCGATGAATCGGAATGGGCCAACCCCGATACGCTGATCTTCGCCTACACCCCGGTCGAAGATCCGGCCATTTATTCGGATATCTGGCAGCCCTTTATCGACCACCTTGAGGAGGTTACCGAACGCGATGTGCGCTTCTTCGCCGTGCAGTCAAACGCCGCTCAGGTCGAAGCCATGCGCAGCGGTCGGCTGCATATTGCCGGTTTCTCCACCGGCCCCACGCCCTTTGCCGTGAATCTCGCCGGTGCAGTACCGTTTGCCTTGATGGGCTCCGACGACGGCCGATTCGGCTATACCCTGCAGCTGTTCACCCATGTCGACTCCGATATCCATGAAGTGGAAGACCTCAAGGGCAAGCGCGTCGCCCATACCTCGCCGACCTCCAACTCGGGTAACCAGGCCCCCCGCGCGTTGCTGCCCGAATTTGGCATCACCCCCGGTGAAGATTATGAAGTGATCTACTCCGGCAGCCACGACCAGTCCATGCTCGGCGTTGTCGCTCAAGACTATGACGCCGCCCCGGTGGCATCGGAAGTCGTCGAGCGCATGGCCGCACGGGGTCTTTATGATGAGGAAGATGTTCGCCTGATCTACGAGTCCGACAGCTTCCCCACTACCTCGTATAACTACGCACACAACCTGCACCCGGATCTGGTCGACAAAATCGAGGAGGCCTTCTTCAGCTTTGATTTTGCGGGCACCGAACTAGGCGAAGAGTTTGAAGGCGTCGAGAAATTCATCCCTATCAATTACAAAGATAACTGGCAGGTGATTCGTACCATCCAGTCCGCTAATGGCGTGAGCTATACGCCGGAAAACCTGGAAGAGTAAAACGTTACGCACCGCCATTGGCGGTGCGGTTATTTTTCGACGATGGACGCGAACACATGCTGGAAATTACCAATCTGGTCAAACGTTATGGCCACGATGAAGCCGTGCTGAAAGGGCTTGATCTCAAGGTAGAGGGAAACAGCGTCGTTTCTATCGTAGGCGCTTCGGGGGCGGGTAAAAGCACCATGCTGAGGTGCATCAACCGCCTGGTCGAGCCGACATCCGGCTCCATCAAGCTCAACGGCAACGAGCTTGTGCACCTGAGAGGGGCGGAGCTACGTCGCGCGCGACGCAAGATTGGCATGGTATTTCAGGGTTTTAACCTGCTGGACCGGTTGACCGTGATGGAAAACGTGCTGGCCGGGCGCTTGGGCTATGTGAACCTCTACCAGGCGATTTCACGCCGCTACCCTCAGTCCGATATCGAGCGTGCCTTTGTACTGATGGAGCGCGTGGGCATTGCCCACTATGCCAACAAGCGCGCCGACGAGCTTTCCGGCGGTGAGCGCCAGCGGGTCGGGGTGGTGCGCGCATTGATGCAAGAGCCTGATGTGCTGCTCGCCGATGAGCCCACCGCCTCACTCGACCCGCGTACGTCAGAGCAGATCATGGTTCTGCTGCAAAGCCTGGCAAGCGAGCTGTCGTTGCCGGTGCTGATTAATATTCACAACGTCGCCCAGGCAAAGACCTATACCGAGCGCATCGTGGGCTTACGCCACGGCAAGATGATCTTTGATGGCTTGCCCGCGGACTTCAACAAAGACGCTCTGGATGCCATCTACGGCGGCATAGACGCGCCGGACGATGCGATCACCGATACACCCGCGGAGGAACACGCTCATGACTCCGCCTGACGCCCAGGCATCAACGCCACGCACCTGGAAAAAACCACCATTTATTGCCAACCCCTTGCTGCGCTACGGCTTGATCCTCGTCGGCGTCGTCTACTTGGTCTGGGCCTTTGGCTCACTGCCGTTCAACTGGGCGCGGATTGCAGAAGGCCTTCCCCGCGCAGGGCGTATTTTCGGCGGTGGTTTCCCACCCAGTCTTGAGCGCTATGAGCTGCTGATCACAGGCTTCAAGGAAAGCTTTCAAATCGCCATCATGGCGACGCTGCTGGGCGTTTTGCTGTCGATTCCGTTTGCCGTCATGGCCGCGCGCAACATTGCACCGATGCCGATATATATCATTGGCCGGGCGGTGATCATCATCTCGCGCAGCTTCCATCCGGTCATCGTGGCGATTCTATTCGTCGCCGCCGTCGGTTTTGGTCCTCTCGCAGGGATTTTGACGCTTATCCTCTATTCGATCGGTTTTGTGGGCAAGCTCCTCGCCGAAGAGATCGAAGAAATTGACTGGGGCCAGGTCGAAGCCATGAAGGCAGCAGGTGCAGGCTACGGGGCCATTCTGTTCTATGCGGTCTTCCCGCAGATACTACCGCGCCAGGTGGGGCTTTCCATGTACCAGCTCGACAGCAACCTGCGTGCCTCCGCAGTGGTCGGGATTGTCGGCGCGGGCGGCATTGGCAGCACACTGATGAACGCCTTTGGACGCTACGATTACGATTTCGCGTTTGCGATTCTACTCGTCATCATCGCGGTCATTCTGATCAGTGAAGGCATCAGCGGCTGGGTAAGGAAAAAAATATGGTAGATCACGCTCAACAACTTGCCGACCGCGTCTGGCAGCGTCACAACCCCAGGCAGCGCCTTATCCGCTTCGCTGTGCTCCTCGCGACCGTAATGGTGGTTTTCTGGGCAGTGCGCGATATTGATATCTTCTGGCCCTGGGTGTGGGACGCGCCCAATCAGATATCCGGGCTTGGCGCCCGTATGTGGCCGCCCAGTGGCGAAGGCTTGAACAACATCATTGGCGCCCTGATCGAGACCGTGCATATTGCCACCCTGGCCACTTTCCTGACGATTTTTCTCGCCCTGCCGGTGGCCTATATTGCTGCCCAGAACACGACTCCGAACCGGGCCTGCCTGTGGTTTGGGCGTTTCATTCTCGTCTCCAGCCGCTCGGTGAACACCATTATCTGGGCACTGCTGTTCGTGGCAATTTTCGGTCCCGGGGTACTCGCCGGCATTCTGGCGATCGTGTTTCGTTCCATCGGCTTCATCGGCAAGCTGATGGGTGAGGCGATCGAGGAGATTGACCGGCGCCCGGTTGAGGCCATGGAAGCCACCGGCGCCTCCAAAGCCAAGGTGATTGCCTATGCAGTGGTCCCACAGGTCATGCCTGCCTTTTTTGCCATTGTGATTCTGCGCTGGGATATCAACATTCGTGAATCGACGGTATTGGGACTGGTGGGTGCCGGTGGTATCGGGGTTATCCTGCAAGGTTCGATTGATACCTTCGCCTGGCAGACCGTGGCCACCATCTTGATTGCCATCATCGTGCTGGTGCTGATTGGCGAGGCCGTCACGAGCCTGCTGCGGAGCAAGGTGCTTTAAGCCAAGTGTTGTTATCCAGGGTGAGCGTTTGACCTAGCGCTAAACGCTTGCCATGGTTAAGTGACCACTAACGACAAGGAGGATGCGTCACGATGACCACCTATATTGTTGTCGCTGATGCCGCGCGTGCGCGCATTTTTACCCGCGAAGCGCTGACACTCACCGAGCAGGAAAGCTTGGTACACGCCGAAGGGCGCCTGCACGAGGGCGACCTGGTCACCGACCGTCCGGGTGCCGACGTTCACGAATCCAATTCGACCAGCGCGCGCAGTTCCGGTGAAGAGGGAGCCGCCTCCAAACACGAGAACGAGCTGTTCGCCAAGCAGGTCGCCAACCACCTTTATAACGCTCGAGTAGGTAACAGCTTAGAGAAGCTCATCATGGTCGCTCCACCCAAATTCTTGGGCCTGCTGCGCGACAAGCTCGATGGCCCCACGCAAAAACTTGTGATTCATACCCTTTCCAAAGATCTGAGCAAAGCCTCGCTGACGGATATTCAAACGGCCGTGAGCGACCTGCGCTAACCCAGCGACGACATCCACTTCTCACTTGCCTAAAGAAACGATCGCTCTTGCCGATAGACGTGCGTGATCAATGACAGGGCGTGGCACCCGCGCCCTGATATGCACCTCGACTTGAGAGCGACCATGTTTGCATCCCTGCGCGCAAAGCTATTACTCACAACCCTAGTGGCGATTATCCTTGCCCTGGTCATCAATGGCATAGCCAGCTACATCACCGTCAAGCACCACAATACCCAGCAGGTTACCCGCAACCTGAACGCAGTCGTCAATGGAAATACCCTGGCGATTGACGAATGGTTTAACGCCCGATACAGCATGCTTGCCAGTATGGATGAGGCGGCCACTAGCGACGCTCCGCTAGAAGCCCTGCGGCAATTAGCCGACTCCGGCGACTTCATGACGGCCTATATGGCCTACCCCGAGACATCTGACGCTGTATTTTCTGATGGCTGGGAGCCACCGAGCGATTACGACCCACGCCAACGCCCCTGGTACCAGGATGCTGTCGAGGCCAAAGACACGATCATCACCGCCCCTTACGTGGACGCCCAAACCGGCGGCTTAATCGTCACCTTTGCGCACCCTTACTATCAGAATGGTGAACTGGCGGCGGTGGTCGGTGGCGACATTACCATCCAGGCTGTCATCGAGATCGTTGCGAGCATTGCGCCTACCCCGTCAAGCTTTGGCTTTTTAACCACCGGCGACGGCACGCTGGTCGCTCACCCCAACGCCGAGTTGGCACTAGAGCCTTCCACCGCACTCAGCGACCAGTTGGATGCCGGTTATCTCCAGCAGATTGCGGCCAGCAACGAGCCCCAGGCCCTGACACTGGAGGGCCGTGAGATGTTGCTGCAAGGTGGCGCCGTCGGCGGCAACAGCGATTGGCACCTCATGGTGGCAATGGATGAGCACGAGGCCACCGCCGGACTACGCGGGATTGCCACCACGTCGATCATCACGCTCCTGATTGTCGCAGTGATAACCGCCATCGCGCTTAGTCTGCTGCTCAAATGGTTGCTGCGCCGTCTTTTATTGGCCCGCGATGCGATGAATGACATCGCCTCGGGCGAAGGCGACCTGACCCAGCGCCTACCGGAGGAGGGTAACGACGAGATCACCCAGATTGCCGCCGCCTTCAACCGCTTTGTGGCTACCATGGACACGGTACTGCAGGATGTGCGCTCCAGCAGTGAATCGGTCCACAACGCCGCCACGGAAATCGCCAACGGCGGCCAGGACCTGTCGCGGCGTACTGAAAACACCGCCTCCAGCCTGCAACAGACGTCTGCCTCAATGGAGGAGATCACCAGTACGGTCGAGCACACATCGACGTCCGCCAAAGAAGCCAACCAGCTATCCCAGGCGGCATCCGATGTTGCCGGCCGTGGCGGCCAGGCGGTATCAGAAGTCATCACGACGATGGAGGACATCGCCGAGTCCTCGGGCAAGATTGGCGATATCGTCTCGCTGATGAACAACATCGCCTTCCAGACCAACCTGCTGGCACTCAATGCCTCGGTAGAAGCCGCGCGGGCCGGTGAACACGGCCGTGGGTTTGCTGTGGTAGCGGAAGAGGTGCGTAAGCTTGCTCAACGCAGCAATGACGCCGCTAACGATATTAAAAACCTGATCGAAGACGCCCAGGGCAAGGTCCAAAACGGTTCCAAACGGGTGCACAACGCCGGTGAAACCATGGACGACATCGTCAATAACATCACCCGTGTCACCGATGTGCTCGGCGAAATCACCTCCGCAACGACGGAGCAAAGTGACGGTATCGGTCAGGTGAACATTGCGGTGGCTGACCTTGACCGCATGACCCAGGAAAACGCGGCCATGGTGGAAGAATCGACCACCGCCGCCGAGCAGCTCAAGGATCAGGCCGACCACCTCACCGAGACCATCAGCCGCTTCAAGCTATCGAGCGGCTCAGCTCCCCAGGACACCCGTTTCAGGGCGTCCGATTCACTGCCGCAGCATGCGGTCCTAGCGCATAGAGAGAATTAACAACAATGAAATTCAAGTCTGTCCGCACCCTTATTGCCACCCTGGTTGGTGCCTGCATCCTGCTGGTCGTTGCGGCATTGGTGATCTACTCAGTCATTGCCAACGCCCGCTCACAAGCACTGGTTGAAAAACAGACGAAGGCGCTGCTCGAACGCAATATCGAGGCGCGCCTGGCAGCTATCGCCTCAGCCCAGACCGAAGAAATCAGGGGCGAGCTAGAACACGCCCTGACGCTTGCCAAAAGCCTGGCGAACACCAATGCCATGCTGGGTCAGGAAGACGACGAGGGCCAGCCGTTGATGACCATGAGCCGCGAAGAGCTTTCGCGGCTTGTGCGTCAGACCGTGGTGGACAACCCCGACCTGCTCGACGCTTTTATCGGCTGGGAGCCCGATGCCTTTGATAGCGATGACTTGTATACCGGGCGTGAGGATCAAGGTTACGGCCCTGACGGTCGCTTCATGCCGTGGTGGTACCGCACCGAAAGCGGCGATATCGAGGTGCTGGCGCTGGGCAGCGACATGGAAAACCAGCAGCGCGATGCCGATGGCATTCGGCGCGGGGAATACTATCTGTGCCCCAAAGAAACCAAACGTACCTGCGTGGTCGACCCTCACTATTACGACTAAAACGGCGAGACGTTGCTGGTCACGTCGTTCAATGCCCCCATTCTGGTCGACGGTGAGTTCCGCGGCAGCGCCGGTGTCGACCTGTCGGTGGAGTTCATTCAAGGACTGCTGGAAGAAGCCAATCAGTCGCTCTACGATGGCGCGGGCGAAATCGCCCTGATCGCCTCGCACGGGGCATTGGCTGCGCACACCAGCGAGCCTGACCTGCTCGGCAAGCACGCTGATGACGTGCTGGGTGAAGACCTCCAGGCCGGCATCGCCCAGGCTCAGCAAGGTGAAAAGGTACGTCGGCTAAGCACGAATAAGGGCATGACCGAGCTTTATTGGCCTTTCCCGATCGACGACAGCGGCAACTACTGGGTGCTGATGATCCGGCTGCCTGAAAGTGCCGTCCTGGCCGGTCTCAATGACCTGCAGGCACAGATGGAAAGCCAGCGCGAGGCCTCGACACTCGGCATGATTGGCATGGGGCTTGTCATCGCCTTGCTGGGCCTGGTGGCCAGCTGGTTGCTGGGTAGCAGCATCTCGCGTCCCCTCAAGCATTTGGCCAGCCGCATGCAGGCGATCGCTTCCGGCAACGGCGACCTGACCCAACGCCTGCCGGTACAGGGTCGTGACGAGAGCGCGGCGGTGGCAGAGCAATTCAATGCCTTTGCCGACAAGATCCAGGCCATCCTGCTTGATGTCCGACGCAGCAGTGAATCCGTCAATCACGCCGCCAATGAAATCACCCAGGGCGGTCGCGATCTTTCAAGTCGCACCGAACAAGCGGCTTCCAGCCTGCAGCAGACATCGTCTGCCATGGAGGAAATCAGCAGCACCGTGGCGCATACGACCAGCGCCTCGCAGGAGGCCAGCGGCCTTTCCAAAACCGCCTCGCAGCTGGCAGAGCGCACCGACAAAGCCTTTGGACAAGTCGTGACCACCATGGACGACATCCGCACCACATCGGCAGAGATTCAGGATATCGTCAGCGTCATCGACGGGATTGCCTTTCAGACCAATCTACTGGCGCTGAACGCCTCGGTAGAGGCCGCTCGCGCGGGTGAGCAGGGCCGCGGCTTTGCCGTGGTGGCCAATGAAGTTCGCCAGTTGGCATCGCGTGCCAGCGACGCGGCCAAGGATATTCGCCAGCGGATCGATACCTCTACCGAAAAGGTGGCAAGCGGCACGCAAATGGTGCGCGACGCCGAGGCCGCAATGCACGAGCTTGCCGAAAGTGTCTCCCGAGTCACCCAGATGCTGGGCGATATCAGCACGGCGGCTGGCGAGCAGAATGACGGTATCAGCCAGGTCAGCATTGCGGTTACCGACCTGGACCAGATGACCCAGCAGAACGCCGCGCTGGTGCAGGAGTCAACCACCGCTGCCGAGCAGTTGAAAGACCAGGCCGACTATCTTGCCGAGCAGGTGGGGGGATTCACCTTGGAGGAAGACCGGGACCGGTCGGCGTTACCGGCCCCTGAAAAGCACCGTTAAGGAGAAGAGCGCCGTTAAGGAATCGGTGGCATGGGGATGTCATCGCTGCGCTTGGCGTTAGCGGTCATCTCCCGACACAGCCGCAGGAACTCGCGCACACCGGTGGTGAGGTACTTGTGGCGGTGCCAGATAAAGGTGAACTGGCGTTTAAGATCCAACTCCGGCGTGGGCAGCGGAACCAGGCTGCCTCGCCGGAAGGCATCGCGCAGCGCCAGGCGGGAGACACAACCGATCCCCATCCCCGACTCCACCGCCCGCTTGATGCCCTCGGTATGCTCAAGCTCCAGCAGCGTGTTGAAGCGACTGCGTCGGTGGCGAGCGGCGTGCTCCAGGGTCACCCGCGTTCCTGACCCCTCCTCGCGCATGATCCAGTCCTCCCGCATCAACTGTTCAAGCTCCAGGTGGGTCTTGCCCGCCAGGGGATGGCGCGGCGAACAGAAGACACACAGCTCGTCCTCGACCCACGGCTGGCTGATGATCATATCGTCATCACACGGCCCTTCGATCAACCCCAAATCCAGCGAGTGCTGACGGACGCCCTCGATAATATGCCGTGTATTGCGCACTGCCAGACGCACGCGGCTACCGGGATAACGCTGCATAAAATCGCTGATCAAAAGCGTTGCCAGATAATTGCCGATGGTCAGGGTAGCGCCAACATCCAGCGATCCCACCCCTTGCTGACCACGCAGTAATTCCTCCACCTCTTCGGCACGGTCCAAAAGCGCCACTGCCTTGGGCAGCAGTTGGAAGCCAAGGGCATTGAGCTTGAGGCGCTTGCCCACGCGATCGAGCAGTTGGCAGTCGAACTGGCGCTCCAGCTCGGCAAGTGCCGTACTGGTCGCCGACTGGGACATGGCAAGCGCGCGGGCCGCATGCGACACGCTTTCGTGTTGGGCAACCGCAACAAAGACTTCCAACTGACGCAGGGTATAGTGCATGGGGTCTGACCTTTCACCAAGACGCTATATCTATTTTAAAGATAAGCGTTATCAAGATTATTTACTTAACAGATATACCATCCTTTGCTTAGACTTGCTGGCAACTTGATATCTATTTTTTATTCTTTTTTTGAATATTCGTGGCGTTGATGGCGTCACTGACGGAGGAAATGGCATGAGTAAGTTCGCCCTGGAAGATGTCCTCAGCGTTCACCACTGGAACGACACCCTATTCAGCTTCCGCACCACCCGGGAACGCAGCCTGCGCTTCAAGACCGGCCAATTCGTCATGATTGGCCTGGAAGTCGACGGCAAACCGTTGATGCGCGCTTACTCGATTGCCAGCCCCAACTACGAAGACCACCTCGAGTTCTTCAGCATCAAAGTCCCCGACGGCCCGCTTACGTCGCGCTTACAGCACCTGCAGGTCGGCGATCAGATCATGGTCAGCCGCAAGCCGACCGGCACGCTGGTCACCGACGACCTGCTGCCCGGCCGCAACCTCTACATGCTGTCCACCGGTACCGGCCTTGCGCCCTTCCTGAGCCTGATTCAGGATCCGGAAGTCTACGAGCGGTTCGAGAAAGTCGTGCTGGTTCACGGCGTCCGCGAAGTCTCCGAGCTGGCCTATGCCGACTTTATCACCAAGGAGCTGCCCGCCCACGAGTACCTGGGTGAGGAAATCGCCGAGAAGCTGGTCTACTACCCGACCGTTACCCGTGAAGAGTTCCACACCATGGGCCGCCTGACCGACCACATCCGCACCGGCAAACTGTTCGAAGACACAGGGCTTCCGCCCATCGACCCGCGCCAGGACCGTGCAATGATTTGTGGCAGCCCGGCCATGCTCGACGACACCAGCGCGCTACTCGACGAACTGGGCCTGAACATCTCGCCACGCATGGGTGAGCCGGGCGACTACGTCATCGAACGGGCTTTTGTCGAAAAGTAACGCTCTCAACGAGTCACTCTTTCAACGAGTCACTTCCTCAACAAGTAGCTCTCTCAGCGACAACTCGCCCAATAAAAACCCCCGCCACTCGGTGCCTAACAGCATCGCTTGGCGGGGGTTTCGTGTTCTGGCGCGCGGGTCGTTATACCGCGTCTTTACCGGTCTCGCCGGTACGGATACGAATCACTTGCTCAAGCGGCATGACGAAAATCTTGCCATCGCCGATTTTGCCGGTATTCGCTACCTGGGTGATCGCCTCGATGACCTGCTCGACCATGTCGTCGTCAACCGCCACTTCGAGCTTCACTTTGGGTAGAAAATCAACCACATATTCAGCACCGCGGTATAACTCGGTGTGGCCCTTCTGACGACCAAAACCTTTGACTTCGGTGACGGTAATGCCCTGTACGCCAATGTCGGAGAGCGATTCGCGCACGTCATCAAGCTTGAATGGCTTGATAATGGCAGAGATTAGTTTCATTGCGAGATCCTCTAGCTGGGTAGCCATGATAATGAAAGATAACAAGCCTAGCGCCCTGCTCGCTATCCGTTACCTATCAGCATACACCGCTACCGGCGCAGAATAAAAAAAGCCTCCCCGTGAAGGGAGGCTAGTAACGAGCACTCGGGCTCTTCTGGTTGGCACCCAATAAGGTTTGGGCGCCGACCCGTTATTTTTTGATACCGAACTCAGGGTAGGCTTCAAGACCGCACTCGGCGATATCGACGCCTTCGTACTCATCTTCTTCGCTGACGCGAATACCCATGATGGCTTTCAGGATCAGCCATACGATCAGGCTGGCAATGAAGACCCAGGCGAAGATACCCAAGATACCGATAAGCTGCGGGCCGAAAGAGGCGCCATCATTGTTCAACGGCACAGCCAGCACGCCCCAGATACCCACCACACCGTGAACGGAGATGGCACCGACTGGATCGTCCAGTTTCAGCTTATCCAGCGTGACGATGGCAGCCACCACGATCAGACCACCGATCGCACCGATAATCGTCGCACCCAGTGCCGAAGGCGACAGCGGGTCGGCAGTAATTGCCACCAGGCCAGCCAGCGCGCCGTTGAGCGCCATGGTGAGGTCCGCTTTACGGAACCACAGCTTGGCAAGAATCAGGGCGGCAATCACACCACCGGCAGCCGCGGCGTTGGTATTCACGAACACCTGGGCGACGTTATTGGCGGAATCAACCGCGGCCAGTTTCAATTCAGAGCCACCGTTAAAGCCGAACCAGCCCATCCACAGAATGAAGGTACCCAGCGTCGCCAGCGGCATGTTGGCACCCGGAATCGCGTGGATAGAACCATCTTTGCCGTACTTGCCCTTACGCGGACCCAGCACGATAACGCCTGCCAACGCGGCTGCGGCACCGGCAAGGTGTACAATGCCCGAACCGGCGTAGTCAGAGTAGCCAACTTCGGCCAACCAGCCGCCGCCCCAGGTCCAGTAGCCAGATACCGGATAGATCACGGCAGTCATGACGACAGCAAATGCCAGGAAGGCCCACAATTTCATGCGTTCAGCGACCGCACCCGAGACGATCGACATTGCGGTTGCGACAAAGACGACCTGGAAGAAGAAGTCGGAACGCATGGAATAGTAAGGTGCGTCATCGCCACCGGCGGTGACCGCATCCACGCTGTTCTCAGCGCCGATCAGGAAGCCCAGGTTGGGCAGGAAGCCACCGGCGTTGCCGGAGTACATGATGTAGTAGCCCACCAGCAGGTACATGGTGCAGGCAATCGCAAACAGCGCGATATTCTTGGTGAGAATTTCAGCGGTGTTCTTGGAACGCACCAGGCCAGCTTCCAGCATGGAGAAGCCAGCGGCCATCCACATGACCAGCACACCGCAGATCAGAAAGTAAAACGTATCGAGCGCGTAGCTCAGATCAGTCAACTCATTCATTGTAAGTTCCCCGTTGAACTAAAGAAATGACCCGTAAAGCCAGGTTTAAACGGCGTCCGCACCGCGCTCACCCGTCCGAATCCGAATAACGTCTTCAAGCGGCGTGACAAATACCTTGCCGTCGCCGATCTTGCCGCTGTTGGCCGCGCTGCAGATCGCATCGAGCACGCTTTCGAGGCGACCGTCGTCCACGGCGACCTCGACTTTTACCTTGGGCAAGAAATCGACCACGTATTCAGCGCCGCGATATAGCTCGGTATGGCCTTTTTGACGGCCGAAGCCTTTAACTTCGGTGACGGTAATGCCCTGAACACCGTTGTCGGCCAGTGCTTCGCGAACGTCGTCGAGCTTGAATGGCTTGATAATGGCGGTGATGAGTTTCATCCCGAATCTCCCCTGCTGGATTAAGGAGCGGCCGAGCCGCCCAAAAAAAGTGCCTGCTCCACTAATGCGCATACCGTGCCATCTGATTTTTTTTACTTATATTTCATTTATTTAAAGGCAATAGTGTGGGGCATACTGGCGACTCACCGCCCGCCATACACGCTAACAAGCCGGGTATTGCACCAAAATTGCTCAAAGGCAAAACGCAAACGCCCCACCGTAGGGCATCAGCCAGCGGCACAAATTAGCCCAAGAAGCATGCGAATCCCGCCTGGGTTGCGTATCCTGATGATCAGATAGCTGTATCGAGACATTGACCGTTAGGAGAAAGCCATGGCGCCTCAAGACCATATTAGCCGACTCGCCCAGCAAATCGGCGACCGCTTGCAGAACGCTTCCCAAGCGCCTGAAGATATCCAGAAAGGGGTTCATCAGGTGGTGCGGGGGGCCTTTGACCGCCTGGAACTGGTGTCCCGGGAGGACTTCGATATTTTGATGGACGTATTGCAGCGCACCCGCTCACGGGTAGAAGCGCTGGAACGCCAGGTCGCCAGCCTCGAAGCCGCCGTGGACGCCCAGGCAGCCGATGCCTCGACGCCCGTCGAAGCCGAGGCACCGCCGCTACCCGCAGAGCCCCAGGCGGATTCCGATAACGTCGACACCAAGGAAGATCAAGACGAATCCAAATCGCAATGATGAATGCGAATAGATATCATTGATTATTATTGTGCACATGGTAACGTAATTCGCATTCAATGATGCAGGCAATGCATCAATGCCCCATTTTGATGCATTGCCGAATTTCACCGTTACGTGATGCACGCATGACCACCGCCACCTTCGGCCCTCAAGTCAGTCAACCGCTTTATGAGCTAACACCGGGGACGCTTGCCCAGCTAGGCCAGCGTTTCGGTATTGACTATCGCGTTCGCAATGCATCTGCCGGGGCGAGCGTCGCCACCGGCAGCGTTCGCGACGTTGCCCTGCCTCAAGCAATGCACTTGACGCTTTCCGATCTATGCGTGAACTGCGCCTATAGCTCAGCCTCTCGCCAGACAGTGCCCTGGTTTATCAGCGTGGTACTCGAGGGGCACATCACCGCCCGCCTGGGGGATCAACGCCTGGAACTCAAGGCAGGCGACGGCATGTGCGTCCATTTCACTGCCGAGCAGCCGCTGACCGTTTTTCAGCCGGCTCAGGCAAGGCTGCACACAGTGAACCTGGCAGTGCTCGCCACCACCAACTTGGACCTGCCATCGACGCCCCCAACGCCGGGCTTATACCCTTGGCGCTTGTCGGACGCCTTTACGCAGATGTTACGCCATACCACCGCCGAACCACTGGCCGACTGGCGCCAGCCACTGATCTGGCAAGGCCTGGCCCTGCAACTGCTGGGTGAAGGGTTACCCCAATGTGCGCGGCAAGACCCAGCTCAGGCGCAGCCGATTATACCGGCCCGCGACGAGGCGCGTTTAGCCGCCCTCCATACCCGGTTGGCGTCCCATCCCGAGCACGCCTACTGCCTCAGCGACCTGGCAAGAGAAGTGGCGATGAGTCCAAGCAGCCTGCGCCAGAAATTTCGTGCCCGCTATGGCTGCTCAATTTTTGAGCATCTACGCCAATGCCGACTGGCCAAAGCCTATCAGGCTCTTCAACGTGGGATGAGTGTTCAGCAAGCCGCCCACACCTGTGGCTATCGTCACGCCACCAATTTCGCCACGGCGTTTCGTCGCCGCTTTGGCATCGCACCCCATGACGTCATTTCACAGCGCGCCCCCAGATGAATTTGGCATTGCGCATAGCCAATTTGGCAGATTGCATACCTACTTCCTGCATTAAAAAGTAACAATTCTCATTACTAAAACTATCAAGGGATCCTTGCCATGCCAATTTCAGCTTGCCACTTCCGCCCATCGCTGCTGGTCATTGCCGTGGCCATCGCCAGCGGCGTGCCTTTTGCAGCCGCTCAGGAAGCCCAGCGCGACAAACTGGGCACGGTGACCGTTACCGCTCAGCAGGCGGCCACCAAGGTGGAAACGCCGTCGATCGAAACGCCCCAGAGCGTGTCCACCATTACCCGCGAGGATATGGACAATCGTGGCGTTAGCACGGTACAGCGTGCCACCGACTACACGCCCGGGGTCTATAGCAACCAGATCGGCGCGTCCAACCGCTTCGACTACCTGGTGCTGCGAGGCTTCTCCGACGGCAGCTTGAGCAACACCTTTCTTGACGGCCTGAAACTCATCGGCGATACCAACTCGCATAGTTCCCTGCGCGTCGACCCGTGGTTTCTGGACAGCATTGAAGTCGTCAAGGGCCCCGCCTCGGTACTCTACGGCCAGGCCTCGCCAGGGGGAGTGGTGGCACTTAACAGCAAGCGCCCCGAGTTCCAGTCCGGCGGCGAGCTACGCTTCCGCGTGGGTAACAACAACCAGCGCAGCGCCGCCTTTGACCTGACCGGCCCACTCGGGGAAGAACAGCGCGTGGCCTATCGACTGGTGGGCATTGCCAGCGCCGCCGATACCCAGTTTGGTCCGACAGAGGAGGAACGCTACGCCATTGCACCGTCGCTCACCTGGGATATCAGCGACGCCACCAGCCTGACCCTGGACGCCTACCTGCAGGACGAACCCGAGGGCGGCTACCACTCCGGCGTGCCTTACGAAGGCGCCGTGGTCCCGCGCAACGGACGCAAGATAAGCAATAACTTCTTTGACGGCGAGGAAGATTATGAGGCCTATGAGCGGACCCAGCGCATGGTGGGCTATGCCCTGGAGCACCGTTTCAATGACGACTGGACCGCGCGCCAGCAGCTGCGCTATCTCAATTCCGATGTGACCCTGAATCAGGTCTATGGCTTTGGCTGGACGTCACCCACCTCCAATGAACTGGCCCGCTACTACGCCGGCAGCGAAGAATCGCTCGACGCCTGGACAGTGGATAACCAGCTTGAAGCCAACCTTAACGATGGCTTTATGGACCACACCGTGCTGGTCGGGGTCGACTATCAGCAGCGCGACAACGACGTCAGCTGGCCATCAGGCGCGTTTCCCTCGCTGGATGCGTTCAACCCGACGTATGGCGCCGACCCCACGGCGATGTATGCGCCCACCAACGAGCGTCACGAGCTGGAACAGACCGGCGTCTACCTGCAAGACCTGATCGCGCTGGATAACTGGCGCTTCACCCTGGGCGGGCGCTACGACTGGGTCGACATCGACAACACCAATCAGGATACCGGCCAAACGAGCACCCTCGACGACACCCAGTTCAGCGGCCGGGCCGGGGCGGTGTATCTGTTCGAAAACGGCGTCGCGCCTTACCTGAGTTACTCGACGGCCTTCACCCCCACCAGCTTTGTGGATGCCAACAGTGATCTGCTGGCCCCCATGGAAGGCGAACAGTGGGAAACCGGGGTGAAATACCAGCCCAACAACAGCGCCAGCCAGTACAGCGCCGCCGTGTTCCACATCAGCCAGGAAAACGTGGCCACCAAGGAACAGCCCACCGACCCTTACCGCGCAGTGGGTGAAATCGAGTCCCAGGGCATCGAGCTGGAGGCGCGTACCCAACTCACCGATGCGCTGTCGCTCCAGGCTGGGTACAGCTTCACCGACATTACCTACGCCAAGAGCGATGACGGCAACGAGGGCAATGACGCCATCTATTCGCCGCGTCACCAGGTTCAATTGTGGGCACAGTATGCGTTCAACGACGGCTGGCTGAGCGGCGCCGACATCGGCGCAGGCGTTCGCCACTACGCCGATATTGCGGCTGACCGTGCCAATACCGAAACGGTACCGGATTACACCCTGGTGGACGCCACGCTCGGCTACGATCTTGGTCAGGTAGGCATGCAAGGCGTCGAGACCCGCCTCAACGTCAGCAACCTGCTGGATGAAGAGTACGTCGCCTCGTGTAACTCGCTCGAGTACTGCTACTTCGGCGCCGAACGCGGCATTACCGCCAGCGTGCACTACCGGTTTTAATGTCGGCGTTTTAAGTTCAGCAGCTTTAAATTCGCCGCGTCAGCACCGCGCCCAGGCACTCGCCTGGGCGTTTTGTTTGCAAACAATAAATATTATCGTTTAAATACAGCCCTTATTTTCTATTGATGCCGTCATCATGCGTTGTTCCGCTGTGTCTTCTTTGATCACTCGTATTGGCTTGCTGACTGTGTGCCTACTCGGCGGTTTTCCCGTCCAGGCGCAGCTGGCGACTATCGACTGGACGGTGGCTGAAACCTTGATTGCCCTGGACGCCCCCATTGTTGGAGGTGCCCAGAAACAGGCCTACCATGAATGGGTGGGTGAGCCACGGCTGCCCGACGAAGCCGCCGATCTGGGCCTGCGCAGCCAGCCCAACATGGAGCTGCTGGCAAAGATGCAGCCCGAGCGGACCCTGATATCCCCCATGTTTGCCGGGTTAACGCCGCGTTTGGAGCGCATCGCCCCCGTCACCTCCGTCGAGCTTTACACGCCCGGCAGCGACACCTGGCAAGAAATGCAAAGCATCACCGAGCAGATAGGCGAACTGGCGGACCGCGCACCTCAAGCGTCGCAACTGATCAAGCAGACGCATTCACTGATGGCCCGGCTGCGTGACGAACGACCCGACACGGCGCCGCTATTGATGATCCAGTTTATGGATGCCCGCCACGTGCGCGTGTTCGGTGATAACAGCCTCTATAACGCGGTACTGGAGCAGCTTGCTCTGCCCAATGCCTGGGATCAGGCGACCAACGCCTGGGGCTTTTCGCTGGTCGGCGTTGAAGAGCTCGCTCGCTACCCGGATGCCACTCTGGTGATCGTCGACCCGTTGCCTACTGGCGTCGAGGCGCAACTCGCGGAAAGCGGCCTGTGGCAGCAGCTACCCAGCGTCAAGAACGACCGCCTTTTGCGTCTGCCACCCGTGTGGAGCTTTGGCGCACTGCCCTCGGCGCAGCGCTTCGCCAAAGAACTGGTCGCCGCGTTGGAAGACGCGCCCCAGGAAGCGCTAAGCCCGAAGTGATGGCGGCCTATGCCGTACCGCGCATCTGGCTACTCACCCTCTGATAAATACGGTAGGTTAATCAGCATACGGTAATTAACAACCAGCGAGGGAACGCGCATGACGCTTGCCATTGTGGCGACACGGGCCGGGGTCGGCCTGGACGCACCGGCAGTGCACGTGGAGGTGCACCTGGCCAACGGTTTGCCTGGCTTGACGTTAGTCGGCCTGCCGGAAACCGCCGTCAAAGAAAGCCGCGAACGGGTGCGTAGCGCCCTGGTCAACGCCGGTTTTGACTTTCCCAATACCCGGCGCATCACCTTAAACCTGGCCCCGGCCGATTTACCCAAAGAGGGCGGCCGCTTCGACCTGCCCATCGCGCTGGGCATTCTTGCCGCCTCCGGGCAGATTCCCGTCGACGCTTTGGAAGGCATGGAGTTTGCGGGCGAACTGGCGCTGGACGGCAAGCTGCGCGCGGTACCCGGTATCCTGCCCTTTGCCCTGGCCGCGCGGCGCGCCAAGAAGGCACTGATCATCCCCCGCGCCTGCGCCGATGAAGCCGCGCTGGCGGGAGATTTGCCGGTGCTACCCGCCGACACCCTATGGGATGTCGTCGCCCACCTGCTCGATCAGGAAAAAATCCCGCCCCATCAACTGCCCGCCTCGGTCAAAAGCCCGGCGCCAATGGCCGACCTGGCCGACGTGCGTGGCCAGCAACAGGCCCGGCGCGCCCTGGAAGTCGCCGCTGCTGGCGGCCATAATCTGCTTTTCGCGGGCCCACCAGGCACCGGCAAGACCATGCTCGCCAGTCGCCTGCCCGGTATTTTGCCGCCACTCTCGGAAGAAGATGCGCTGGCCGTGGCGGCGGTGCGTTCGGTGTGCGGGCTGCCGCTGGAAGCCGACTGGGGCCAGCGACCCTTCAGACAACCCCACCACAGCTCCAGCGCCGCGGCACTGGTGGGCGGCGGCTCAAAACCCAAACCCGGCGAAATCTCGCTGGCCCACCATGGCGTGCTGTTCCTGGACGAATTGCCGGAGTTTTCCCGCAGCGTGCTGGAAGTTTTAAGACAACCGCTGGAAACCGGCGAAATTCATCTCGCCCGCGCCAGCCACGAGCGCCGTTACCCGGCGCAATTTCAGCTGGTGGCAGCAATGAACCCCTGCCCCTGCGGGCACCTGGGCGATCCGCGCAACCGCTGCCAGTGCACCGCCAGCCAGATCCAGCGCTATCAAAACAGGCTATCAGGCCCGCTGCTCGACCGCATCGACCTGCAGGTAGAAGTCCCGGCACTGCCACCGGAGCAACTTACCGCACAGACTCAGGGCGAATCATCCGAAGCCGTGCGTCAGCGCGTCATGGCCGCCCGGGAACGCCAAATGGCAAGAGGTGCGCTCAACAGCCAACTCAGCGGCAAGGCGCTGGAGACGGCCTGCGCCCTTAATGATGAAGAGCGCGCCTGGCTGGCGGGGGTGCTGGAAAAACTCAAGCTCTCTGCCCGCGCTTACCACCGCGTGCTGCGCGTCGCACTTACCCTCGCCGACCTGCAGGGTGAACCCAAGCCCACCCAGCCCCACTTAATCGAAGCCATCGGCTACCGGCAGTTGGATAGGCTGTTGAAGGGGGCTTAGCCGTGGGTTTTGGCCAGCGAATCGACCAGGCGCTGGCAAAGCGCATCAAGCTTTTGGCCGGTGGCCTCATCATGTAGCGCGCCACTGTCGTTGAATGCACTACCTGCCTGGGGAAGCGATAGTGGCTGCGGCAGAACCGTCAGGCTAAGGTTGGCGAGGAGCTGCTGCGCCAGGGGCATCGCGCGGATGCCGCCCAACCCGCCGGGTGATGCTGCCACCAGGGCCGCCCACTTGCCCGCAAAAAGCCCCAGGCCTGGGGTGTCTTCATAGGGCCGGGATAGCCAGTCCAGGGTATTTTTGAGCAGCGGCGTGATGAAACCGTTGTATTCCGGCGAGGCAATAAATACCGCCTGGTGCTCGGCGAGGATAGCGCGCAGTTTCAGCACATTGTCCGGCATGCCTTGCGCCTCGATGTCCTGGTCAAATAACGGGCAGGGATAATCCTTTAAATCGATAAAGGTGGCTTGGCCGCCCAGTGCCTCGATACGCTTGGCGGCGAGTTGGGCGAGCTGCTTATTCAGTGAACCTTCGCGGGCACTACCCGTAAATACCAGTACTTTCGGTGTGTTAGATGTCATCGCACGATCCTGATTGAAAATGGGCTAACGTAAGTAGGTCATTGCGAGTTTCGCACAAGCATCGGGTGATAGCATTAACCCCCACTCATATAAAGTGGCCAATAGTCAAAGGTTATCATCCGTCGTTGACGATGAGGGCGGCTTCCTGGGTGACGTTTCTGTCCTGGACGCCGCCACTTGATCGATGAACGCGTCCAGGGCATCGAACAGTGCACGGCGAATCGGCTCCGCTTCATTCACCAGGTGGTGCCTGGCATCCGGATGCCGATAGATCTGCGCGCCGGGGAATTTATCCTGCAGAATCGCCAGGTTCCATTCCCAGTCCACAGTAACGTCCTGCTCGCCCTGTAAAATCATCACTCGCAAATCCAGCGGGTCGCGGGCCAATAGCCTGGGTATCCAGCGGCGCATGGCAGTGACCCAGGCCACGCTCAGCTGATTGGGCTGCAACGGGTCGTGATCGCGTAGAAACTCGGTAAATTCTTCGTCAGTCGAGTTGGGCCGATACTTGCGCGGCAGCGCTTTAACGAAGGGACTGGCGATCAGGTGCAGCCAGCTTGCCTGGCTCCAGCCCCAGGGGCGAACCAGCGGCGCCAATAGCACCAGGCCATCCCACCCCGCTGCATGGCGGCGGCTCAGCGCGTCTGTCGCCAGGATCGCCCCACCGGTACTTTGCCCGATGCCCATCCAAGGGGCAGGCGCCATGGACTGCTGGGCCAGAATGGTTTGCACATGCGTGAGGCAGTGCTGATAGTCGTCAAAGTCATCAATGGCAGCACGCGCACCGCTGGAAAGCCCATGACCGGGCAAATCCCACAGAACAACGCGCCAGCCTTTATCCAACAAGCGTTCAAGCAGGTGGCGATAAAGCCCCAGGTGGTCGAAATAGCCGTGGACGACAAAGGCGGTGCCTTTTGGTGCAGGCGGGCTCCATACCTGGCACCACAGCGAAAAACGCCCGGTATCGATAAACCCTGCGTATACGTCCCGGGTGTCAAGGCGCAGCGCCTCCAGGCCGTAGTGCTGAAAATAGTCATTCATCGCCATGGCAAGGACGTCACCAGGCACCAAGCGGGAGAGTGCTGAGTCGCCAGCGTGGCGGCGAAACAATGCCTCTAAATGATCGAACTCGCGCATTCGCACCTCTCCTTAAACCACTCTTTCGCCACCGGTCAGTCAATCACCCATGGCGTCATTCCTTATCTTTTGGTCGAGCATGATAGCGCTTTAGCGTCTATGCTGTTTACATGCCCACACAGATGTGGAATTATTTTCCATAAATAGTTTTTAAATGCGTTTTCATCTGACTGTGACGGGGCATCAGCCGAGCAAAACGGCGTCACAGCCACCTTAACAGGAGAGTCTCCATGAGCGAGCGTATCACCCGTCACCGTTTACAGGTGGCAGCCGACCTGGATCGTTTTATCAGCGAGCAGGCCCTGCCCGGCACCGGCGTCGACGAAAGCGCCTTCTGGGCAGGCGTCGATGCTCTATTTCACGATTTAACCCCCAAAAACCGTCAACTGCTAGAAGAACGTGATGTTCTTCAAGAGAAGCTTGATGCCTGGCATCGCGAAAACCCCGGCCCGGTCGCGGACATGCCCGCCTACCGTCGCTTCTTGAAAGACGTCGGTTACCTGGTCGACGCGCCCGCCAACGTCACCGCCACCACTGCCAACGTTGACCGTGAAGTCGCCGTTCAGGCGGGCCCGCAGCTGGTCGTACCGATGAGCAACGCGCGCTACGCGCTCAACGCCGCCAACGCCCGCTGGGGCAGCCTGTACGACGCGCTCTACGGCACCGACGTGATTTCGGAAGAAGACGGCGCGGAAAAGGGCACCAGTTTTAATCCCAAGCGCGGCGCAAAGGTCATTGCCTACGCCCGCGGCGTCCTCGACCGCGCGGCGCCGCTGGCGACTGGTTCTCACCGTGATGCGGTGAACTACGCGATTCGCGATGAGCACCTGGTCGTCACGCTGGAGGGCGGACGCGAAACCGGCCTGAAGGACGCGGGTAAGCTGATCGGCTTTAGCGGCGATGCCGCCGCGCCTGACGCCATCCTGCTGGGCAACAACGGCCTGCATCTGGAAATCCAGATCGACGCCAACGACGCCATCGGTAAAACCGACCCGGCGGGTGTCAAGGACGTGGTGGCTGAAGCCGCGCTGACCGCGATCATGGACTGCGAAGACTCCGTGGCCGCCGTCGACTCGGAAGATAAGGTGGGCGTCTACAGCAACTGGCTCGGCCTGATGAAGGGCGACCTGGAAGAGAAAATCGAGAAAGGCGACAAGACCTTTACTCGCAAGCTGAACGCCGACCGGACCTGGCAAACCACCGATGGTAGCAGCGTGACGCTTCCAGGCCGCTCGCTGATGTTCGTGCGCAACGTCGGCCACCTGATGACCACCCCGGCGGTTCTCGACGAGAGCGGCAACGAACTGCCGGAAGGCATCCTCGATGCCGTCGTCACCTCATTATTGGCGCTGCACGACCTGAAAAAAGACGCTGACCAGCCGCGCAACTCGCGTGCGGGCTCGGTGTATATCGTCAAACCGAAGATGCACGGCCCCAAAGAAGTCGCGTTTGCCAACGAGCTGTTCGGCCGCGTGGAAGACATTCTGGGCATGAACCGCGATACCCTGAAAATGGGCATCATGGACGAAGAGCGCCGCACCACGGTCAACCTCAAGGCATGTATTGCCGAAGCCACATCGCGCGTGGTGTTTATCAACACCGGCTTCCTTGACCGTACCGGCGACGAAATGCACACCGCCATGGAAGCGGGCCCCATGGTGCGCAAGGGCGACATGAAGAGCGCCGCCTGGATTCAGGCCTACGAGAAGAGCAACGTTCAGGTCGGTCTCGCCTGTGGTCTGCGCGGTCGCGCCCAGATCGGCAAGGGCATGTGGGCAATGCCCGACTTGATGCACAACATGCTGGAGCAGAAAATCGGTCACCCGAAAGCGGGCGCCAACACCGCCTGGGTGCCCTCGCCCACCGCCGCGGCACTGCACGCACTGCACTACCATCAGGTCAACGTCACCGACGTGCAGCGCGAACTTGAAGCCCAGGGCGAGCCAGACTTCCTGGATGACCTGCTCACTGTACCGGTTGCCGAAAACGCCAACTGGTCCGACGAGGAAAAGCAGCAGGAGCTGGACAACAACTGCCAGGGCATTCTGGGCTACGTGGTGCGCTGGGTTGAGCACGGCGTGGGCTGCTCCAAGGTGCCGGATATCCACAACGTCGGCTTGATGGAAGACCGCGCCACGCTGCGTATCTCCAGCCAGCACATTGCCAACTGGCTGCACCATGGCATTGTCGATGCTCCACGGGTCGAAGAGACGCTCAAGCGCATGGCCAAGGTGGTCGACGAGCAGAACGCCGGGGACCCCACCTACACCGCCATGAGCGACAACTTCGAAGATTCTACCGCGTTCAAGGCGGCGTCTGACCTGATCTTCAAAGGCCGCGTCCAGCCGTCGGGCTACACCGAACCGCTACTCCACGAGTGGCGCCAGGTGCATAAGGCGAAGTAAACTCGCTAAAGGTACGATCAGCCCCGGGGCGTTTGCCTCGGGGCTTTTTTATGAAGGAAAACAACAATGACCGTGATGACCGTCGAACAGATCGAACACTTTCTCGATGAGGTCTTTCCCCAGCGCATGGGTAGGATTGAAAGCGTGGGAGAGATGAGCGCTACGATGCGCCTGACGATTGGTAACGAGCACCTGCGACCGGGCCCACGCGTTTCCGGCCCTACCATGATGGGCTTTGCCGATGTGGCCATGTATGTGGCCATTCTGGCGCAGATTGGCCCGGAGCCGATGGCCGTGACCAGCGACCTGAACTGCCACTTCCTAAGCGCCGCCTCCGGCGATCACGACATCATCGCCCACGCCAAGCTGATCAAACTCGGCCGCCGCCTGGCGGTGGGCGAGGTACAGATCGTCTCCACTGCCGATGAAACCAAACCGGTCATCCACGTTACCGCCAGCTATGTGCTGCCGGATAAACCGTGACGCGACCTTCAATCACGGCTCAAGCGTCATAAAGGGTGCGTCTTCCTGGTCGGTAAAGGTATACACCTCATAGGGTTCGCTCTGAGGCCCTGGCATGCCCGGCGTGCCGATGGGCATACCGACCAGGCCGATACCACCGACGTCAGGCTGCTCGTCAAACAGCTTGGTGACGGCTTCCATCGGCACATGGCCCTCAATCCAGTACTCACCCATCTCGATGGTGTGGCAGGCGCCAAGTCCATAGGGCACGCCCGCCTGCTGCTTGATCTCGCCGAGTTGAGCATCATCGACAATGGTGACGTCAACGCCCTGTTCTTCCAGGTGGCGCGCGTACTCATCGCAGCAGCCGCACTGGGGATTTTTGTAGAGCGTGGCTTCATCGGGCAGCGCGGCCTGGGCCGAGGTGGCACCGAGAAGCAATGCGCTGGATAGCAGCGAGGCAGTTAAACGGTTCATGAGGGATCTCCCTTTGAGGTACGGCTAAACAAATATTTTGCCAGCGCGGCGATACTCAAGCCTACCAGCAGCAGAAAAGCCAGCGGCATCAACCAACCAAACCAACCCATGGAACTCATCAAAGCAAAACAATCTGCGTTCATCATGGCAAATCTCCTGACCATTGGGCACAGCAAAAGCTTACAACCCTGGGGTTACCCCAAGGTCAAGCGATTCGCTGGTTTGGCCGAGGGTATATTGCGATAGATCATGTTTTGCTGATCAGGTTCAGGCTCGTTTCAGGTTAACGCCGTATAAAGAAAACGTCACAATAACTTTCGGGGTGAGTAACAATGCGCAAGACCTATCTTTCATCGAGTGTGTTCGCCATTACCTTAAGCTTGCTGGCAGGCGTTGCCTGGGCAGAAGGCGAGCATGATGGCGCTCACCACACGGCAAACGATGCCGAGGTAGACCGGACCATCAGCATTGAAGCCGGTGACATGTGGTTTGACCCCGAAGCGTTAGAGATCGCCGCCGGGGAAACGGTCAAGTTTGAAATCAACAATACCGGCAGCATTGAACATGAATTCGTGATCGGCGATAAGGAAGCCCAAGAAGCGCATCGTGAGATGATGCAGGCAATGGGCGGCGGCCACCACGGTGACGGCCATGGTGACCACGGCGGGCATGATATGGCAGAAGGCGAGCATGGCGGCAATATGTCCGCCGTCACGATGGCTCCCGGTGAAACCAAGACGTTGGTATGGACCGCCCCTGCAAATGTCGACAGCCTACAGTATGCCTGCAATATTCCTGGTCACTATGAGTCCGGTATGTACGGCGATATCACTTTCTAATCTGGCCTTTGCCAATGAAACTGTTGCTATTGGAAGACGATGATCTACTGGCCGAAAGCCTGGCAGAAAGTCTAAAAGACAATGGTTACCTGGTTGACGTAGCCGCCTCGGTGAAGGCGGCTTCGTCGCTGATGGCAACCGAACGTTATGAGCTGGCGATTATAGACGTGGGCCTTCCCGATGGTTCGGGCCTTACGCTTGTGAGTCAATGGCGGCAGCAAAACCGGGACACCCCGATTTTGATTCTTACCGCACGAGATACCTGGGAAGATAAAGTTATCGGCCTGGAAAAAGGCGCGGACGACTACCTCACCAAACCCTTTCACGAAGCCGAGCTGATGGCCCGGTTAAAGGCCCTGCTGCGACGGCGCTCTGTGCAACATTCCGCACGGCTGACACTTAGCGGCGTGATATTGGATGAAGCCAGCCAATGCGTTAGCGTCAACGGCCAAGCCGAACATCCGCTAACAGCCACCGAATTTCGTTTATTGCGCTACTTAATGCATCACCCCAATCGAGTACTCTCGAAAGATCTCCTACTCGACCAACTGTATACACTTGACCAGGACGCCGCGGCCTCTAACCTGGTCGAGGTCTACATTGCTCGCTTACGCCGCTATGTGGGCAAGTCACTGATCCAGACCCGCCGTGGACAGGGGTACGTGTTCGTTGCGTATTAATCGAGGTAGCCTTCGCTTCCGCCTGCTGCTATGGCTGGGCGGTGTCGCGTTGCTGGTCGTCATTACTACCTGGCTACTGCATGGGATTCTGTTACAGAATCTGGCGCGGGATTTTTTAGGCGAGCGTCTAGAACGTGAAGCCGACCACGCGGTCGCGCAGCTTGAACAAGGCGAAACCGCCGTGCCCACCTCGCTTGACTCGGTCAGCCAGGGCTATCAAGTGTTTCATCACCTTTACGTACTGCGTTTTAACAACTCAGTAAGCGCTTCCGACCCAAAGTGGCAACGCCAGCTTGCGCCACTGCTGAAAGAAAGCGGTGATGCGCTGTTAGACGTTCAGCACGATGGGCAACGCCTGTTGGTCTACCGCCGCCATTTTGAATGGCAGAGCGCAAGCGGCGTGCTACTCGTGGGGGAGGATTTTTCCCAAGTGGAAGCAGGCCTGGCCACTCTGCACTGGTGGGTAGGCGGCATTGCCGCCGGGCTTCTGGCCATGCTGATTACGCTTAATTTGCTCGCTGTGAATCGCAGTCTCACGCCGTTATGGCAGTTGCGCGAGCAGTTGGCGGCACTTCAAGCGGGGGAGCGCCAACGCCTCTCGCTCACCGCTCCGGCTGAGCTGGATGCCCTGGTGGCTCAGCTTAACCGCTTTATGGATGACATCGACCTGCGCCTTCAACGTTCGCGGGAGTCGGTCGCCAACCTCTCCCACGCGTTGAAAACCCCGCTGGCGGCGATCACCCAGGTACTACGCGGCAACCGGCCGATTGATGGCAACCGCCGCCGCAAACTACTCAGCCGTATTGAGGACATTAATGCTCAACTGGACGCCGAGCTCCGCCGTGCGCGCATCGCCGGCCCCAACGCCGGGCGCATGGTGCACCTTGAACGGGAAACCCGACGTTTGATCGAGATGTTTCGCAGCCTCTACCCCGAGCGCGAGTTTCAACTCACCTACAGTGAGCACGCCAAGGCGGTGGTGCCCGTTGAGGCCCATGATTTTGCCGAAATGCTGGGCATCGTGCTTGATAACGCCGGTAAGTGGAGCCGCACGCAGGTGCGCTGCCAGTTGGCGCTTGACGAATCACTCACCTTGACCGTGGATGACGACGGGCCGGGCGTGCCTGCGAAGGACCTCGCCAAACTCGGCGAGCGCGGCATTCGGCTAGACGAGCGCCCCCCAGGCTACGGCCTCGGGCTTTCAATTCTTGCCCAGTTGATCGCACGCTACAGTGGCACCACCCACTTTGCGAAAAGCCCGCTGGGTGGTTTGCACGTGACTGTTTGCCTGCCATTGACCCACATCAAGCAAGATTAAGCGCCATTCAGGTTAGTTTCAGCTTCTTCCATCAAGATGAGTAATCGCCATCGATGGGAGCCACACATGTCACGCTCATGTATTATTTCTCACCCGCTTTCACGCCGCCAGGTGCTGAAAGCGGGTGCCGCGCTGGGGGTTGGCTCTGCCGCCGCCATGGGCTTGACCCCTGCCTGGGCCAACCCCTGGGGTCAATCGAATGTCTACTCCCAGGGAGTAGAAGAGGGTCCCGATGTCTCACTGGCGATTCGCCGTGAATCGCTTGCCATCGACGGCCAGGACGCACGCCCATTCACGATCAACGGCACCAGCCCCGGCCCGCTGATACGCCTCAAGGAAGGCACGGATGCCATCCTGCGTGTCACCAACCTGCTGGATGAGCCAACGTCCATTCACTGGCACGGGCTGATTTTACCACCGGAAATGGACGGCGTACCCGGCGTGAGCTTTGCCGGTATCGCACCGGGCGAGACCTATACCTACCGCTTCCCGGTTCGCCAGAACGGTACCTATTGGTACCACAGCCACTCGGGCATGCAGGAACAGCTTGGCCATGTCGGGCCGTTGATTATCGACGCCGCCGAGCGTGAACCTTTCCGCTACGACCGCGAGCACGTGCTGCTGCTCACCGACTGGACCTTTGAAGACCCGATGTCGGTATTTCGTAATCTGAAAACCATGGAAGGTTATTACAACTTCCAGGAACGCACGGTCGCTGACTTCTTTGCCGATGTGCGCGATAAAGGTTTCTCACAAACCGCCGAGATGCGTGGCATGTGGGCCCAAATGCGTATGAGTTCGCGGGATATTGCCGATGTCACCGGCAGCACCTATACCTATCTGCTCAACGGTCATTCGCCGGAGGAAAACTGGAACGCACTATTTAAAGCCGGTGAACGGGTGCACCTTCGGGTGATCAACGGCTCGGCCATGTCGTATTTTGATGTGCGCATTCCCGGTTTAAAGATGACCGTGGTGGCCGCCGACGGCCAGCCGGTGCAACCCGTTCCCGTTGATGAGTTCCGTATTGGCGTGGCGGAAACCTACGATGTGCTTGTTTCACCTGAAGACGACCGAGCATACACCATCTTCGCCGAATCCATGGATCGCAGCGGCTACGCCCGCGCCACCCTGACACCGCGTGAAGGCATGCTGGCCGACATCCCTGAACGACGCCATATTGCCGACCGCGGCATGGAAGCCATGGGCGCCCACGGCATGGATCATTCCGGTATGGAGGGTATGGACCATTCCAACATGCCCGACGGTGAGAGGGAGGATATGGATCACGCTGGCATGGACCATGGCGGCGGTATGGCGGAGGAGAAAGCGAAGACTCTCGAAAACGGCTTCCTGGCCGCCGGTGAAGCCCAGCCGGGCTCACGCTACGACCAGCCGGGCATTGGCATCGACCCCAATGAGCGCCGCGTGCTGGTCTACCGTGACCTGAAGGCTTTCACTCCATGGCCCGACCGGCGCGCCCCCGGGCGCGAGATGGAGCTACACCTGACCGGCAACATGGAACGGTACATGTGGTCGTTCGACGGCAAGAAATTCAGCGAAGTAACCGGCCCCATCCACTTCGAGAAGGACGAGCGGCTGCGCCTGATCCTGGTCAACGACACCATGATGGAGCACCCCATCCACCTCCACGGTATGTGGATGGAACTGGAAAACGGCCAGGGCGAGCTGATTCCGCGCAAGCACACCCTAAACGTCAAGCCCGGCGAGCGGGTGTCAGCGCTGATCACCGCGGATGCCGAGGGTAGTTGGGCTTTCCATTGCCACCTTCTCTATCACATGGACGCTGGCATGTTCCGCGTTGTGCAAGTTTCTTAAGGAGGCCGTATGAATACCAGGCACTACTTGTCCTGCGCCAGCACAGTGCTGGCCATGGCGGCGGCCACCAGCGTCCACGCCGAAGACAGCTACGACGCCCCGGCTGACTGGCCCTCGCCGATGATGGAACACAACATGGGTATGGCACTGTTCGATCGGCTGGAATACGCCGTACCCGACAAAGGCCTAGACGCCGTGGTATGGGATTTTCAGGGCTGGTACGGCGGAGACATCAACCGCGTTTACCTTAAATCGGAAGGCGAAAACGTTCAGGGTGACGGCGAAGACGCCGAGTTCGAGTCACTGGAGCTCCTATACAGCCGCCTGGTGGCCGACTTTTGGGAACTACAGGGCGGTATCGGTTACCAAGGCGGTGTATTTTCCAATGACCATGCTGAGCGCACCTATGGTGTCGTTGGCCTGCAGGGCGTAATGCCCTACGGCATCGAAACTGATGTTGCCTTGCAAGTCAGCGATGAGGGGGATGTAGCGGCAAGCTTCGAAGGAGAGTACGACGTGCGCCTGACCCAGCGACTCTACCTACAGCCACGCACCGAAATTGCCTTGGCCGCCAATGAGGTGGAAGAATTTGGGGTTGGCAAGGGGCTGAACTCCGTTCGCGCTGGCCTGCGGCTGGGTTACGAAGTGACGCGCCGCTTCGCCCCCTACGTTGGTGCCTACTGGGAGAAACAATACGGTGACACCGCAGACCTCTCACGCGCCAGCGGCGACAACACCGAAAACACAGGCGTTGTCGCCGGTGTGAAGCTAATGTTTTAAGCCACAGCAAAGACATTCCATTTAACCAACACCCCCGCGTTGCATTGGCACCGTTGGGGTGTTTTACGTGTTAAGGTTTTGGCGTCTTTGAGGCGGCGTTTCAAACGCTATTAAACAAATCTATTACAGATCACAAGCCATGTGCCGATATTAGATATATTCAACAGCCAAAGGGTCTGCGGTCTATAAATGCTATTCAACATGTTGTCAGACCCTAGCGCCTTAAACGCGGTTCAGGGAGAACATGATACTTTCCTGGTGCTGGTTTCATGGCTGGTCGCCCTTGCAGCTTCTTACGCTGGCCTGGATATCATTAAGCTCGTCAGAAGAGGGGCTAACCCTGCCTGGCGGCTCGGCTGGCTATGCGCTGGGGCCAGCGCCATGGGACTGGGCGTCTGGAGCATGCACTTTATTGGCATGCACGCCTATCAGCTTGATTTTCCAGTAAGCCATTCACCGCTGCTTACTCTGACGTCCATTGTGCCCGCCATTCTGGGTAGCTTTGGTGTCATGGTAACGCTTTCCCGTGAAACACCGCCTAACCGCCCATTGGTGCTGGCAGGACTCGGCCTGGGTGTGGGCATTGGCGCCATGCACTACACGGGCATGGCGGCCATGCGTATGCCCGCCGAGTTACATCACTCCCAGGTCCTATTCCTGTTATCGCTGCTGGTCGCAGTTAGCTTGGGCATAGCATGCGTCTACGCCTACCGTCTTTGCCAGCATGAATGGGGCATAAAACGTGCCAGAACCTGCGCCTTTATCGCGGCGCTGTGTTTCTCCACCGCCGTGTGCGGGATGCATTATGTCGCCATGCACGCGGCCTGGTTTGTACCTACCCCCGATGCCGTATCGCCTTCGGTATCACCCGCTTCCCACTGGATTATTTATCTGATTGGTGGCGTCGCGGTATTAACCGCCTTGCTGACGTTAGTGGCTACCCGGGTACAGCGGCGGCTTCAAGCCAGCGAGCGCCATGAACACATGACACAGACGCGTCTGCTCGAAGTCATTTCAGCACTGCAGGATAGCGTGATACTGCTCGATGAGCAGGCTCGAATTCGCCTGTGCAACGCGGCGTTTGAGCGGTTGGTAGGCCTCAGCAGTCATCAGCTTGAAGGCATGTCGGTATCACAACTCGACTATGCCGAAGACAGCCACGCACTCAGCCAACACATACGCCAAGCATTGACAAAAAAGGGGGAATGGGGCGGCATGATCACCGCCCTGGATGCCAACGGTGAAGGCTTTCCCGCCTGGCTGAGCGTTAGCCGCGTCACCTATGCTGACAGTAACGACCGTGACTACGTCGCGCTGCTCAGCGACCGCTCGAAAGAACAGCAGGCCCAGGAGCGTATTCGCCACCTCGCCTATCACGACATACTGACAGAGCTTCCCAACCGTCGGGCGCTGCAGGAGCGCCTCGCCGAGATAGGCACGTCAAGGACGCCTACCCACCCGTACGCTTTTTTGGCGCTGTTTGATATTGACCGCTTCAAGGTACTCAACGACAGCCTGGGGCAAGACATTGGCGATGAGCTGCTACGCCAACTGGGCGAGCGCCTTCAACAATGGGTAGAGGCTGAGTGGCAGGTCGCCAGGCTGGACGGCAACGAGTTTGCCCTGGTGGGAACACTTGCCTGCCGAGAAGCTCCCAACGCCGAGCAGGAAATGATGCGTCTCATTGATGAGATAGTGGCGTCGCTGACCGCTGGCTACCTGCTAAAAGGCCATCCCTATCCGTGCAAGCTTAATGTTGGCGTGCTTATCTTCCAGCCCCTCGACCGGGAACCGACACCGCAGCTGTTCAAACGAGCCGGTCTGGCCCTGCTGGAAGCCAAACGCCAGCGGGATGGGAAACCTAGACTCTTTCAACAAGCACAGGAAGACGAGCTGGAAGAGCGCTTAAGCCTTGAGCGCGAACTGCGACACGCGATTGACCACAATGAGCTATGCCTTTATCTCCAACCTCAGGTCGATGCCGACAGGCAAGTGATTGGCGCTGAAGCCCTGGTTCGCTGGCAGCACCCTGAGCGCGGCATGATTTCACCAGGGCACTTTATCCCCATCGCCGAGGAGACCGGGCTTATTCTGCCATTGGGGCACTGGGTATTGCAGGAAGGCTGCCGATTGCTGGGCGAGTGGCGTCATGTCCCCGGGCTTCAAGGGCTTCAGCTATCATTGAATGTCAGTGTGCGTCAGTTCCAGCAGCCTGACTTTGCCGACCAGGTGCTGTCGGTCATTCAACAACATGATGTGCCCTCCGAACGATTGACACTGGAGCTTACCGAATCACTGCTATTAAGCGACCCCGAGGGCACCATCAAAAAGATGCAGCAGCTACAACATGAGGGTGTCAGCTTTGCTCTGGATGACTTCGGCACGGGTTATTCATCGCTGGCCTACCTCAAGGTATTGCCCCTCGACACGCTTAAAATCGACATTGCCTTCGTCAGAGATCTGGCCCTGGGGATGCAAGCCACGCCGATTGCCGCGACCATCATCGCCCTTGCACAAAGCCTGGGGCTCAGGGTGGTGGCCGAAGGCGTGGAAACCGATGACCAACGCTTGGTGCTCGCTCAACTGGGCTGCCATATCTATCAGGGCTTTCTGTTTGGACGCCCCTGCACGGCGGCAGCTCTATCAAGCGCCATACTCGAAGACGGTCCAGCAGGCCACGCCAACCTTGCTCAATAATTAATCGTTGTACTTTCCTCATTGTTGCAAATACAATTTGTACAATTAATGTACAATAACTGTTTATATTTAGCAATCACAGGCGCTTCTCATAATAGGCAAGGACACTATAACAATGGCAGATGCATCCCTTTCCAACCATATAGCACGCACCGACAGGCTCATGTGGTTGCCACTAGGCTTTATCGTTTTGTTATGCGTGGTGGTGGGTATTTTCACCCAAACCCTGTTACTTACTTTCATTGCAGGCTTGATTACCCTACCGCTGACGTACATTGTCCAACACCGATGGCACGGTCACCTTCTTAATGGGTTCGTCAAAGCCGCTGTAATGATGGCCTGGTCGGCCGTACTGATCGAGCAAAGTGGTGGGTTGATCGAAGCCCACTTCAGTATCTTTATCTTGCTCGCCGTCTTGATTCTTTACAGCGACTGGCGGGTTATTGCCTTTGGTGGACTGGTGATCGCGCTACATCACACCTTGTTTACCTGGCTTCAATACCAGGGGGTGGTTCAGCTGTATACCAGTATGGGCGACATGCAAAGCATGACAGAGGGGAGCAGCAGTCACGGCTTTGCAGATTTACTCTACTGCTTGCTAATGCATGGCGGTGCCGTCGTGGTTCAGGTGGTCATTCTCGGCTACCTGGCCAAGGTGCTGGAAAGCATGGTGAAAGAAGGCCTTTACGTCAGCCGCTTTGCCGTCGCCGCTGGTGCCGGCAATTTGGATATGGCCTTTAGCGACCAACAACAGAAGTTACCCGCAGTTGCCGCCGTCGTTAACATGCGCGACCAGGTTGCTGAGAGTTTGCGCAAAACCCAAGCGACGGCCAGCCACGTCACTGACTACAGTCAGCAGCTTTTTGTTGCCCAAGAACAACTACGCACGCAAACAGCGCGCAACAGCAGTCAAACTGAGCGTATCTCCACCAGTACCGCAGAACTCGCTGCGACGACACGCGAAACCGCCGAAGAATCACAGCAAATTCGCAAACTGGCCACTCATGCTGAAAAGGTCGCGCGCCAAAACGGCGAGCAAGTTGAAGAGATGCGCGAAATGATGCGCCTGCTAAAACACCACGCAAGCAACATTCACGAAATGCTGAGCGAAATTGATAACATTACCTTCCAGACCAACCTTCTGGCATTGAATGCCTCCGTGGAAGCTGCTCGAGCGGGTGAGCACGGGCGAGGCTTCGCCGTGGTGGCTAACGAAGTTCGTACGCTGTCGAAGAATACCCAGAACACCGCGTCTCGGATACGCCAGACTATCGCCGACACCACTGATCAGGTCTCACAAGGCGTTGACCAAACATCCACCATCGCCAATACCACCCAGTCACTTATACAAAGCTTCGAGCAAGTAGCAATTCGCTTGACCAATATGGATAACGCCGTCCAGCAGCAGCACCAGGGCGTTGAAGAGTTAGAGCAAAGTGTTAACGAAATTTATAATGCATTGGAGCTTTCCCGCGAAGCGGTGGATAACTCGCATCGCATGGCAGAACAGCTCTCCGATACGGCAGACACCATGATGCAAGCAGTGAGTGGTTTCACACTTCCGTCCCCTTCCTCACTGACCAACAAGCAAATGCTTATCGCGCCTGCCGCGGCCTAAACGCCAATCGTATTTAGCTGCTTAACCTTTCGACGGCCCTTATCGGGCTGTTGAGCGGTCAAGTATGCCTCAAAGGCTTGACCTGAAGGCAACACCAAGGGCTATGTTTATAAGAGTCAGGGTTTACAAGAGCTATGGTTTACAAGAGCTATGGTTTTTAGGCGCTATGCCTATCGCCCTGTTCAGGCAAAAATAAGGAGGTTGCCATGCCATCATCAACACACCCAATCGCGCGGGTTTACCGGATGAAAACCGCCGAGCACATGTGTCCGTTCGGCTTGAAGACGGTTGATTTACTCAAACGCAAAGGCTTTGAGGTTGACGACCATACGCTGACATCCCGCGATGAGATTGACGCCTTTAAAGCCCAAGAGAAAGTAGACACCACGCCTCAGGCATACATCGGTGATCAACGTATCGGCGGCTACGAAGAGCTGCGTGAGCATTTGGGGATGAGCGTTCCCAACGCCAAAGGTACGACTTACCGGCCGGTGCTGGCGATTTTCGCCACAGCAATGCTGATTGGCTTGGCTATTAGCTGGGCCGCCCAGGGTTCGTTAATCACGGCGCGCATGCCGGAATACGCAGTTGCCACCGCCATGGTATTGCTGGGCCTGCAAAAGCTTCAGGATGTCGAAAGTTTCAGCAGCATGTTCTTGAATTACGACCTGCTGGCCCAGCGCTATGTCCCCTACAGCTATTTTTACCCCTACGCCGAAACGCTGGCGGGTCTTCTGATGCTGGCGGGCGCACTTATCTGGCTGGCCGCGCCGCTCGCGCTGTTTGTCGGCACCGTCGGGGCAGTATCGGTGTTCAAGGCGGTCTATATCGACAAGCGCGAGCTGAAATGTGCCTGCGTAGGCGGCAACAGCAATGTACCACTGGGCTTTGTTTCGCTCACCGAAAACCTGGTGATGATCGCCATGGGGCTGTGGATGCCGCTGCGTATGCTAGCGGGGTAGGGTCGGTTTCAAGCCTAAAAGGGGCCACCCCCAAGTGCCTACAGCCGCGATGAGGGACAAAAATTTACCGTTGGGGTGATTGCCCCGCTAATCAAAGTCTATATAGTCTTAGTTATATAAAGAAAAAGACCTATATCGTGAAAATAGGCGAATAATAATTAATAACTGAGGCATTTCACATGGTGGCTCCTACCCTGCACGAAAATCCCTCGGCAAGCGTGATTCGCTCACTGCTTCAGCATGCCCATGAGCTATCTATATATTCCAGTGACATGCCCTATGTCTTGAAGGCAGAGGTTATTGAGTTGAACCTGGGTAATGGGCGCATGGTACTGGAGGTGGAATACGCTGGATCAGATATTGAGCGCTACCTAACCAGCGACAGCCTAAGCTTTGACCTGGAAGCGCTGAAAGGGCCCCATGCCACTGAGCGCGAGACCTATAGCCTCAGTAATGTTGCCGTCAAGCTGCTCAAAACAGACAGTACGCTGTATTGCCTGGAGTGCCAGCTACCGGAAACAGTTTTCGTTAAAGAAAACCGGGGCGCCGTTCGAATCCCCTTTATTCTGGGCATGCAAACCCGTGTTGGCATTGAGGTCTATTCGCATGAACTCAATGTGCCAGGCAGGCTACGTAACCTGTCTATCGGGGGCTGCATGGTCGACATTGATCTGGCAGACAGTATCGCCATGGGCGTTGATCAAGCAATACCCGGGGTAACGCTTTCGTTTCCCAACGGCGATAGCTTTTTTAGCGAAGGCAATATCCGCCATATACGCCCCTTCGGCCACCACGGCTATGCAGTGATCGGTATTCAGTTCACCCATCTATCGACGTCCCAGACGGAATCCCTGTTCCACTACGTGAATGAGTCAGAACGAGAGGTCGCCTACCGTACCGGTACGAACGACAAAATGGTCTATCACTCCCCCTTGTTTATTCCAGGTACGAAGGAGAAGAAGATCCAGCAACGCGAAGCTCAAGAACGGCATAAGCACGCTCACCAGTCGCCCATGGAGCGCGGTGTAATGGACGTCTCTCATCAGCTGCAAGTGGGCCTGATGTACATGAACACCCGCCAGATGTTTCCGGCTGAAATCTTCTACGATTGCGTCGATACCCTGCGTTATCTTGTCGAACAGGATCGCAAGACCTTCCTTTATGCCCTGGCGTTTTTGCGCAATGAGCCAGACTGGGTTAGACACGCCGTGCAGGTGACCGGTCAACTCATCGATATGCTGGTGATTCGCGACCCGCATGCCCCCCAGGTGCGAGGGGCTGCACTGGGTGCTTTGCTGCACACCATGGGCAAGCCACTGCTGATCAGCGAGCAGTTGCCGTCGCTCAAGGTGAACATGACCCCGGCACAGAAGGATATTCTCAGCGGCCATGTCCAGCAGCTACTTGATAAGCTGCATGAGCTGAACTGGACCCCCAGCCCCATCTGCCGCGATGTGATCGAGAATGCCAACGAGCGCCTGGACGGTTCCGGCTACCCGGCGGGCAAGCGAGGTGAACAGCTATCGGAAACGGTTAGGCTCGTATCCGTCATCAAGGCGATTAACAAACTGCTTCATACGCGTAACGGTGTCCCACCACGAGCGCCCATTGATGCCTACCGTAGGATTCATGAAACAGACGCCGCCTACGACAAAACCGTTCTGGTGGAATATATCCAAACCTATGGCCTGTACCCGATTGGTAGCTTGGCCAAGTTCTCGGGTGGCTTCCTTGCCTGGGTCATGGACATCAACGGCAAGGGCATGCCAAGCCAGGTTCACGTGGTCAAGAACCTGCGCTTTCCTGACACCAACATCAGCAGCGTCATCACCCATGGTGACTTATCGCAGATCGGCAAGCTAGAAGGCATCGTCAACCCCCTGGATTATGGGGTGGGCGTGCTGAAAAATCAGCCCCTATAGCCACCCCACCCAGCACCAGCCAGCCTGCCACCAGCAGCAGCCCGCCGATGGGGGTCACAATACCCAGACTAAGCCCCGCCAGTGCCATCAGATAAAGCGAGCCTGAAAAACCGGCAATACCCAGACTCCAAAGCGCCAGCACCCAGTGCTGCCCCGCTACTGGGCAGCTGCTGCGCCATACCAGTACTGCCAGCATGGCCAGCGTATGCCAAGCCTGGTAGCGTACCCCGGTCTCCACAGCACTGATAAGTTCGGCGCTGGCACGTGTCTCGAGGCCATGGGCCGCATAGGCCCCCAACAACACCATCAACGCGCCTGAAAACGCTACCCCAAGCCACCACACTTTATCTGTTCGCTGCACCTTGCTCTCCTTATCTACCGATTGATCGGTTTTCATTGTGCAGTTTAACGCTGCCACATACCTTGCGCGGCGCGAAACCGCTACAATGGAGGGTGTCTACACTCACACGTTTTGTTGCACACAATGGGACGCGCCCAGTTTATGTCTACCTCTAATGAGTCGATAAAACTTACCCTCAACGGTGATCCACGCTCCCTCGCCGCGGGTGCGACGGCGGCAGACCTTGTGGAAGAATTAGGGCTCAGTGGCCGCCGTATTGCCGTTGAGATCAACGAAGAAATCGTGCCCAAAAGCCAGCTTGCCGACACCCGCCTGGCCGATGGCGACCATATTGAGGTCGTCCACGCTATTGGCGGCGGCTAAAGGAATCCATGATGACGCCACTCACTGACACACCGTTTACCGTTGCCGGACGCGACTTCAGCTCACGCCTGCTGGTCGGCACCGGCAAATACAAAGACTTTACCGAAACCGGCGCTGCCATCGAGCAAAGCGGCGCCGAGATTGTCACCTTTGCGGTGCGCCGCACCAACCTGGGCCAGGATGCCGAGGCCCCCAACCTGCTGGATGTGATTTCGCCCAAGCGCTACACCCTGCTGCCCAATACCGCAGGCTGCTACACCGCCAAAGACGCTGTGCGCACCTGCCGGCTGGCCCGCGAACTGCTAGATGGCCATAATCTGGTCAAGCTGGAAGTGCTGGGTGACGAGACCACCCTCTACCCGAATGTGGTCGAAACGCTCAAGGCCGCCGAAACGCTGCTCGCCGACGGTTTCGACGTCATGGTCTACACCAGCGACGACCCCATTGTGGCACGCGAGCTGGAAGCCATGGGCTGCTGCGCCATCATGCCGCTGGGCTCGCTGATCGGCTCTGGCCACGGCATTCAAAATCCGCACAATGTGCGCCTGATCATTGAACAAAGCCAAGTGCCGGTGCTGGTGGATGCAGGCATTGGCACTGCTTCCGATGCCGCCATGGCCATGGAGCTGGGCTGCGACGGCGTACTGCTGAACAGCGCGATTGCCCATGCCCGCGACCCGCTGCGCATGGCCAACGCCATGAAGCTTGCCGTGCAGGCAGGCCGAGACGCTTTCTTGTCAGGCCGCATGCCGCGCCGCCAGACCGCCGACCCCTCTTCGCCTTTTGCTGGCCGGATTAACGGCTGATACAGAGACACCATGACCGATACGAAAGACACCGCCCCCGAAAACGCCGACGCCCCACTGCACCGACGGGGCATCAAAAGCTATGTGATTCGTGCCGGGCGTATGACCCCAGCACAAACGCGTGGATTAGAGGACGTTTGGCCACGCCTGGGGCTAACAATCGCCGACGGCCGCCAAGATCTAGATGCCCTGTTTGGCCGCCAGGCGCCTCGCGTCGTCGAGATCGGGTTTGGCATGGGCAACTCATTGATTGAGCAGGCCGAAACCCATCCGGAAACCGATTTTATCGGCATTGAAGTGCACGCCCCCGGCGTGGGCAAACTGCTCGATGAAGCGGATAAACGCGGCCTCACCAACCTGCGCGTTTACCGCGAAGACGCCTTGGCAGTATTGGAACAGTGTCTACCGGAAGGCTCACTGACCACTGTTCAGCTGTTCTTCCCTGACCCTTGGCCAAAAAAGAAGCACCACAAACGGCGCATTGTTCAGCCTGCGTTTGTTGAGCTGATTCGCACCCGTCTTAAGCCCGGTGGCACCTTTCATCTAGCCACCGACTGGGAAGCCTATGCCGAATGGATGGCAGACGTGATGGAAGACGCACCCAGCTACGCCAATACGGCAGTTGCTGATACTGCTCCCTACGTGCCCCGACCCGCCTTCCGCCCGCTGACCAAGTTTGAAGCCCGCGGCGAAAAGCTCGGTCATGGTGTATGGGATTTGATTTACCGACGAGAAGACTAGCTGCTTGTCTTAGCCGCTACTCAAACGCCGTCATCGCAAAGCTCTCGCACTCCACCACCTTGGCATGCCAGGCCTGAAGCGTCGGAAAACGGTTAGGCCAATCAAAGGCCGGTAAGCGAAAGCTGAGATAGCAAAGTGCCACGGCAACGGTAATCGACCCCAGCGTACGCTCCGCATTGCCCGCCAGCACGCTGGGGTGCGCATCAAGCGTTGCCAGCGTGCGCTCGATGGCTTTCAAGCGACGGCTGCCCAATACCGTTGTATCGACCTCATGGCCATTATGCTTGCGGCCAATCACCACATTGAACGCCGCGTCCGTCAAGCCATGGCCAAGCCCGGCCAGCGCCAGGGTTTCCGCATATGTCTTGTGTGGCAAAAGCGACTCCCCTTCGCCTTGAGCATCCAAGTGGAGCGCTATCAAAAGCGACTCGGTCAGTACCTCGCCGTCGTCGGTGACCAGCGTCGGAATGCGACTGAGCGGGGTAATCTGTAAAAGTTCGCTATCCGCCGCCCAGGGGTCACACCAACAAAGTTCAGTGCGCTCGATCAACTGCTTTTCATACAGGCAAACCCGCGCCACGCGGGCATAGGGGGAGGTCGCGTTCAGGTAGAGTTGCATGGGAGTCTCCTTGGATGGGCACGTTTACCGCAGCTTGCGTGGCTAACGCGCGCAACGCAATAGGTCGATAGGTCAAAAAAAAGCGGCCCGTAGGCCGCTTAGTTAAGTACTTATATAACCGTCTGTTTACGGTTGACAACCTTCTGACTCAGGCTTCGCGTTTACCATCCACCAAGCGGCTCACACCCTCTGGATTGGCATCTTGCAGGGCATCCGGAAGCAGCGCTTCCGGCAGTGCCTGGTAGCAAACAGGGCGCAGGAAGCGATGGATCGCCGCGCTGCCCACCGAGGTCGTACGGCTATCCGATGTTGCCGGGTAAGGGCCACCGTGAACCATGGCGTGGCACACCTCGACACCGGTCGGCCAGCCGTTGGCCAGGATACGGCCCGCCTTGCGCTCCAGGGTCGGCAGCAGTGCTTTGGCCGCGTCCACATCGCCATCATCCATTTGCAGGGTGATGGTCAACTGACCCTCAAGTTCGGCAGCCACGCGCATCATTTCAGCCTGATCGGTGCACTCAACAACCAGCGAGCTGGCACCAAATACCTCGGCCTGCAGGGTCTCATCGGTCAGGAAGTCGGCAGCAGAGGCAACGAACAAGCCCGCGCAGCACTGGTTAGCGCCTTCACCAACCTGACCACGCGCCACTTCGCGTACCTTGGCATGCGAGGAGAGGGCGTTAACACCCTGCTCATAGGCCTGATGAATGCCCGGGGAGAGCATGGTCTGGCTGATACTCGCTTTAACGCCGTCGCCAGCGGCGTCGATAAAGGCGTCCAGCGCCTTGCCTTTAACAGCAATCACAAGCCCTGGATTGGTACAGAACTGGCCGGCCCCCATGTTGAGAGACCCGACAAAGCCTTCGGCGATCTTCTCGCCACGCGCTTCCAGGGCCTCCGGCAACAGGAACACGGGGTTGATGCTGCTCATCTCGGCGTAGACCGGGATCGGCTGCGGGCGCGCCTGGGCCGTGGCCATCAGCGCCGTGCCGCCACTGCGCGAGCCGGTGAAGCCAACGGCCTGGATGCGCGGGTCGTTGACCAGCGCCTGGCCGATCTCTTTACCCGAGCCGAACAGCAGCGAGAAGACACCATCAGGCAGGTTGCACTTGGCCAAGGCGCGCTGAACGGCGCGGCCCACCAGTTCGGACGTACCAGGGTGGGCGGAGTGGCCCTTGACCACGACCGGGCAGCCAGCGGCAAGCGCTGAAGCGGTATCACCACCGGCCACAGAGAACGCCAGCGGGAAATTGGAGGCGCCGAAAACGGCGACCGGGCCAAGACCGATATGGCGCTGGCGAAGGTCAGTCCGCGGCATGGGCGAACGGTCTGGCAGTGCCGGGTCAATGCGCACGTCGAGCCACTCACCGGCACGTACGACGGAAGCGAACAAACGCAGCTGACCGCAGGTACGGCCACGCTCGCCTTCCAGGCGTGGGCGAGGCAGGCCGGTCTCGGCCATAGCACGCTCGATGAGCTCATCGCCAATACCCTCGATTTCGGAGGCAATGGTTTCGAGGAAGGTGGCGCGTGCTTCAAGGCCGGTCTCGCGGTAGCTGGCGAAGGCGGTTTCGGCGAGTTCGCAGGCACTTTCAACTTCTGCCTTGCTACCTCCCACGTAGGTCGGCTCCATCGTCTCGCCGGTGGCCGGGTTCACCGCATGGATGTCGGCCTGGCTGCCGCTAACGGCTTGCTGACCGATCAGCATTTCACCACGGATCGTCATAGATTCCTCCTTAGCTTAGTTTATCGGGCGCTTTGGATGCCCGATGGTGCTACGTTTGGTCCCGATACTGGGCATACATGTTCTTGGCTCGATCAAGATGCTTGAACATCATGTCGCGGGCTTTTTGTGCGTCACGCGACAAAATCGCTTCGATGATCTCGTCATGCTCGGCCTGAACACGCTCCAGGTAACGGTCGGATGATTTAGGGTCGATTTCGATACTGAGCAGCTTGGCCCTGGGAATGACACTCTTGCTCCACTGCTCGTAGAAAGATGCAAAGAAGGGGTTCTTGGTCGCCTTTGCAATCGCAAAGTGAAAAAGGTAATCCTCTTGCCGCGCCAGCCGTTTCTCGGCATGAGCCTTGATGAAGGCGTTATGCTGGGCCCTCAGGAGCTCTCGGTCGGCATCGTCATGGCGCAGCGCCGCCAGCTCCGCCGCGGCAGGCTCCAGGGTTAACCTCAGTTCGAGCAGGTGCAGAATATCGGCAACGGTCGTGGGGTTGATATGCTGCGCGGGTCTTGGCTCCTCTGCCTTGGCTCGCAGCACTGTGGTGCCCACTCCCCGGCGCGTCTCTACCAGCCCCAGGGACTTCAGGTGGGTAATGGCCTCTCGCACAACGGTTCGGCTGACGCCGAACGAGTCGCACAAGCTGTTTTCGGTGGGCAACTTATTGCCCACCGCCACTGTGCCCTGCACGATCAAGGCCTCCAACTGCGTAGCAACATGCTTGGAGAGACTGCCCTGCTTCGCGACTTTGCTTACGTTGAGGGGAGCTTGAACCGATGTCATTTCGCTTTCCTTGACCATAAACGTCTTCGCCCAAAGTATGATGATATACATCATATCAGAGCGTTGCTGCTCTTACCTCACAAGCGCAGGACGCTTGGGATCGAACTCCCATCCTGGAATCAAGAACTGCATGGCCATGGCGTCATTGCGCTGAGTCACGTCGAGGCTCTTGTAAAGCGCATGTGCCTCTTTCAGCTTCTCTTCATCCAGCTCGACGCCGAGGCCTGGGGTTTTAGGCACGGTCAGCTTGCCATCACGGATCTGGAACGGCTCTTTGGTGATACGTTGGCCATCCTGCCAGATCCAGTGGGTATCGATGGCGGTGATCTCGCCAGGGCAAGCGGCCGCTACGTGGGTCATCATCGCCAGGGAAATGTCGAAGTGGTTGTTGCTATGCGAGCCCCAGGTCATGCCCCACTCGTTGCACAGCTCGCCGACCATCACAGCGCCCTGCATGGTCCAGAAATGGCAGTCCGCCAGCGGAATATCGACGGAATTAAGCTGCACGGCATACTGCAATTGCTTGAAATCGGTCGCGATCATGTTGGTTGCTGTAGGCAGACCGGTGCGCTTTTTGAATTCGGCCATGGTCTCGCGACCGGAGTAACTCTCTTCCTGACCACAGGGATCTTCAGCATAGCTTAGCAGGTGCTTGATCGGATCGAGCACGCGTACCGCTTCGTCGAGCTTCCAGGCGCCGTTGGGGTCGAGGGTCAAACGGGCTTCCGGGAAAGCTTCATGGAGTGCGCGGATGCAGTCGGCCTCTTCCTCGCCGCGCAGTACGCCACCCTTGAGCTTGAAGTCCTTGAAGCCGTAGCGATCATAGGCAGCCTTTGCCAGGTTAGCGACCGCATCTGGGGTGAGCGCCTCTTTGTAGCGCACCTCGTCCCAGGTATCTTTGGGATTCTCGGCCTTGGGGTACGGCAGGTCCGTCTTTTCAGGGTCACCCAGCAGAAAGAGATACCCAAGCGCTTCGACTTCGTCGCGCTGGCGCCCGTACTGCCCCAGCAAATCTGCCACCGGCATACCCAGCGCCTGACCGAACAGGTCGAACAATGCCGATTCAATAGCGGTAATAACGTGAACCGCAACGCGTAGATCGAAGGTCTGGCGGCCACGCTCTTCACGTCCATTTTGGGCCAGGATCTGGCGCGCCTGGTTCAGCGTCTGCTTGACGTTGTTGACTTGCGAGCCTTCAACAAGGGAGCGGCACTGCTCCAACCCCTTGATGATACCGTCGCTGGACGGGATTTCCCCGACCCCTTTATTGCCAGCGTCATCTTCTAGAATCAGCACGCAGCGGATGAACCAGGGGGCATGGCCGCCGCTCAGGTTGAGCAAAAAACCATCGTAGCCAGCCACCGGCACAACACGCATTTTTTTAATCGTCGGAAACATTTAAATTTGCCTCTTTATAGTATCGGCTCTGTCGAGATGTGTTTCTGCTGTTAAGTCACTGGTGCGGGATTGAATAGCACCAGGTCGTTGTAAAGGCCGAGCTTATCGGCGGCAACGCGCCGACGGCCGCTGGCCACGTCGAGAATGAGTTGGAAAAGCTCCCATCCCATATCCTCGATGGATGACTCGCCCGTGGCGATGCGTCCGGCATCGAGGTCGATCAGATCATGCCAGCGACGCGCCAGGGTAGAGTTGCTCGAGACCTTGATCACCGGGGTCATCGGCAGGTTGTAGGGTGTCCCGCGTCCGGTGGTAAAGACCTGCAGGTTCATGCCCGCTGCTGCCTGCAAGGTACCGCAGATAAAGTCGCTGGCAGGGGTGGCGGCGAAGGTCAGTCCGCGTTTTCGCAGACGCTCTCCAGGCCCAATAACGTCAATGATGGGTGAGTTACCCGACTTGATCACCGACCCCAAGGCTTTTTCAACGATATTGCTCAATCCGCCTTTCTTGTTGCCAGGCGACGTATTGGCACTCCGATCGGTTTGACCCTGAGACAGGTAATCGTCATACCAAGCCATTTGATCGACTAGTGCTTTACCGACGGAAGAATCAATCGCGCGGGGCGTCAACAGGTGAATCGCATCGCGCACCTCGGTGACTTCAGAGAACATCACGCTACCACCGGCCCGGACGATCAAGTCGGTTGCAAACCCCACGGCCGGGTTAGCTGTCAGTCCAGAGAAGGCATCGCTACCACCGCATTGCATGCCGACCACAAGCTCGGACACCGGGCAAGTTTCCCGCTGCCGCTTATCGAGATGCTCAAGATGTCGCTCTGCCATGGCCATGATGCCTGCCACCATATCGTCAAAGCCCTCGAACGACTCGTCCTGCAGGCTCAACACATTGGCCTGGGGATCAGCAGCCTCAGTATTCTCGTAGATCCTCACTGGCTGATCATCCACCAGGGTAGAGGGCTGCAGTTTCTCGCACCCCAGCCCGATGACCATGACTTCGTCACCAAAGTTGGGATTCTGAGCCAGATGCTTGAGCGTGCGAATGGGCACTACGGCGGCCGGAGCGTTGATCGCCACGCCACAGCCATAGCTATGGTTAAGCCCTACCACCGCATCGACATTGGGAAACTTGGGCAATAACTCACGTTTTATGCGCTGCACCACGTGATCCACAATACCCGCCACACACTGCACGCTGGTGGTAATGCCGAGAACATTCTGTGTGCCGACACTACCGTTGGCATTACGGAACCCCTCAAAGGTGTAACCTTCCAATGGCTCCACTGGTGGCGCCGGACGTGTCGCCAGCGGCAGATCGTCCAACGCAGGCGGTGTAGGCATGAGTAGATTGGTCTCATTGACATGGCCACCACAAGGGATCGCCAGGGCGGCCGTTCCTATCACCTCACCGTAGCGAATCACGGCATCCCCCTCGGCCAGGGCCACCAGAGCTACTTTGTGGCCCTGAGGCACATGCGTCTGGAGTTCAATGCCGTCATCAAGACGCTCGCCAACTGCCAGCCCACCCTGTGCGACAGCGACGGCAACATTATCACTGGGATGAATGCGAATCACACGAGGTGACTGATTGTCCTGCGTCATGGTCGACCCTCCGGGATATGCAGTTGAATAGCTATCACTGGGAAGCTCCCTCGCGGCTGACCTTACGACGCTTGAGCCCCATTAAGATGGAAAAAATCACCGACGCGATGATCAAGATCCAGAGCACAACGGCGATTGGGCTCTTGGTGAAGAAGATGGAGAAAGTGCCAGCAGACTCAAGGCTCTTGACGAAATAGACTTCCGCCTGGCTGCCTAAAATAAAGCCAATAATCAAAGGTGCGACTTCGAGCCCGACCTTCTGAATGACGTAGCCCAGCACACCGAAGATCAAAAGGGTCCAGACATCGAACATGATGCCGTAATTGATCGCATAGGCACCGACCACGCACATCATCACAATGATCGGGAAGAGAAGGTGCTTAGGCACCATCACCACCTTGGCGATATGCTTGATGGCGTAGAACATCAGGAAGAACATCACGATGTTGGCGAAGATCAGCGCCGTCATCATCACATACCAGGTATCCACGTTCTCCGGGATGAACAGCGGCCCCACCTGGATGCCTTGAAGGGTGAAGGCTCCAATCAGCACAGCGGTGGTAGAGTCACCGGGGATCCCCAGGGAAAGCAGTGGAATAAGCGCACCGCCGGTCAAGGCATTATTGGCAGACTCCGAGGCAATCAAGCCCTGAGGCGCACCCTTGCCCATTTCAGAGGAGTCCTTCGACAGGTTCTTCTCCTGGGTGTAAGCCAGCACAGATGCCGCACTACCGCCCACCCCCGGCAGCATGCCGACGAAGGTACCTATAAATGAGGAGCGAACCAGGTTGGTCAAACGACCTTTGAAGATCGACATTGAGAAACCGCTGCTCCCTTTGCCGAGCTTCACGCCTTCACCGGTCAGGTCATTCTTAACGCCTTTTTCGGCCTCAAGCAGAATTGTTGAGATACCAAAGATACCGATCAATACAGGCAGCAAAGAGAAGCCTTCAAACAGGTAAGGCTCCAAGAAATCAAACATCAGCCGCGTTTTGCCGTTGCCGCCATCAGAGGTGCTATAGACGCCAACCAGGCTTAGCCAGATGCCGATCACGCCGCTGAAGATACCCACCAGCATGTTGCTGGAGAGTGAGGCAATCACGCTCAACGCAAGCAGAATAATCAGGAACTTCTCCACATAGGAGAATTTGATCGAGAAATCTGCCAGCACCGGCGCAAAAAAGAACAGCACGGCCGCACTGATAAGACCGCCGACCACTGAGGCGATGACGCTGACCCGAAGGGCCTTCTCGCCCTCACCTTTCTGGGCCATCGGGTAGCCATCGAAGGTGGTGGTGATAGACGAGGGGGTGCCGGGAATATTAATCAGAATCGCCGGCACCATACCGCCCGATATTCCCCCTACATACAGGCCAAGCAACAGCGCCAAGCCGTGGTTAAGGCCCAGGGCGTAGGTCAACGGGAGACACACGGCTACCGCCATAGTCGCCGTCATGCCGGGTATTGCGCCAAAAATAATGCCGACCAGGGCGCCCAAAGCAGCAAGAAGGAAAAACGTTAGATCAAGAAGTGACAAAAATTCCATGGGGGGCTCTCACTTCGGTCACGGCAGGGTGATTTTAAAAAGCTTGGCCAGGACGAACCAAGCCACGCTGGGCGCAACAATGGCGGTGATCACCGCAGTGGTCACCGCCTTTTTTGTCCACTCATGCATGTACATCAATGCCATGAGCAAGACGAAAACCATCGAGACGAACAGGAAACCGTAACCCGTATAGGGAAACATATTGCCCACGAACGCCATCAGATAGAAATACGCCACCATCAAGGCAAGAGTACCGAAGAAGCGGAAGCTATCCATGGACTCACCGATAATCGGCAAGGTGCGCTCGCCGCGCTTTACAGCGGCCAAAAAAGGAATTGTCTTTGTCACTAACACGGCAAGGAACAGCAGCGCCAACACCCAATGAATAATCATCGGGAAGAACAAATGGGACGTCTCGAAATCGATCGAGATGCTAAGCAGACTTGACAGACCTGATTCCATAACAGCTCCGATATAGGCAGCAGGCTATCCTGGCCTATCGTGGTTCTATAGTGCTTTATGTCTGATGGCGATAGCACCGACACTCATGTGCCGGTGCCTGAATCGCTTACTTGATGTTTTCGATAATGCCTTCGTAGCGTGCCATCTTGTCTTGCAGGTACTCAGACGCTTCATCAGAAGGCTTGAAGTTAGGAATGAAGAATGCGTTCTTTTGTGTTTCTTGAATCTCGCCTTCCTCGTAGATTTCTGCTAAAGCTTCATCGATCTGCTCAACGATGGCGGGATCCATATCCTTGTTATAAAGGAAGAAGAACTCTTTATCGAAGGTGAAGTTTTCGTCATCACCCATCGTGACATTGACGTTAGGCTCAACGTATTCCAGTAGCTGTTCACGAGTGGTTTGACCCAGGCCCTCTTCTGGCGCCTGTTCAATCGTCTGTTCGCGGGCTGTCAACCAGACAAATCGCATGGCCTTTTGATCATCTTCGGGCAAGCGCGTGTATTGCTCGTTAGCCTGCACTGTACCGTTAATCACGTCAGCTTGGTCATCGAAAAGCTGCTGATTCTTGTCTGACTGGGATCCGGTATTGACCGCCACCAGGTTGTCTTCCTGACCAGGATGCTCAATCGCAATGGCATTTTTTAATGCACTAAAACCGATTTCCGAGACACCGCCAGGCTGGATTGCGACGCGTACCGTCTCTCCTTCACCTACCGCCGCAATAATGTCGTTAAGGGTTTCGTACGGAGAGTCTTTGGGCACCAAGTAGGCATTGCCTGGGTTAATAGCCACTGTCGGGCCAACGGTATATTTTTCAAAAATATTGTCGTAGCCCTCCACACCATACAAGTAACCCAAGTAGGACTGGTCATGGAAAATCATCAGCGTATTACCGCGGGAATCGCGATCCAATGTCCGGAAAGCGGAATTCGCGCCAACCGCATCAACCTTCATGTTCAGGTCCAGTTTTTCGGATAATGCATCCGCGACAATGCTGGAGTTCTGATAGGTATCACCACCGGTCGACGTAGAGCCGATGACCACCCGAACATTGCCACGCAAAGGGCCATCCTGAGCCAAGGCAACACCCGAACCAACGGTCATTGATGCCATCAAGGCGGCCGAACCCAGTCCAGCTAGCGCTTTCTTAGATACCAACATGCTTCACCTCATTCGGTCATTGTAAATTTGTTATGGTCTTGCGGTTTGAGAAGGAATTTACTTGGCGTTATCGATTAGTTGCTTAAGCTGCCGACATTCGCCAGCGGTAGGCATCGTTAAAGGCGCGCGAACCTTTCCAGCCGGGCGGCCAATAATATCGGCACCAGCTTTGATCAGGCTCACGGCATACCCGGCTTTTTGATCCCGCAAATCGATAAACGGAATAAAAAACTCTTGGGTAATTTGCTTAACGACACGGCTGTCCCCTGCGCGGAGGGCTCGATAGAAAGCCACCGCCATATCGGGAACAAAATTGAAAACGGCCGAGGAATAGGTATTAACACCGATGGAAAGATACGCTTCGGCGAAAATCTCGGCGGTAGGCACGCCACCGATATAGGTCAGGCGGTCGCCCACGGTCTTGACGATCTTGTTCAGCGCTTGAATATCGCCTTTGCCGTCCTTCAGGCCAATCAGATTCGGGCAGGCATCCGCCAGCGCCTGAACAGACGTCGCATTGAGAATGCCGTTACCGCGGTTGTAGTAGATAACGTTAATTGCCGTTGAGTCACAAATTTGCCGGGCGTAATCGACCAGGCCGTCTTGCGGGCACTCGGTCAGGTAGGGCGGCATCAGCAAAATGCCATCGGCGCCGGCCTCTTCCGCGGCACTGGCAAAGGCTTTACCTGTCGCCACGCTCAAACCGGCGCTGGCAATCACGGGAAGCTTGCCGTCAATGACCTCAACCGCCACCTGAACGATACGGCGATACTCTTCCAACGATAGGTTGAAAAACTCACCGGTGCCGCCCGCCACAAACACGGCGGAAATATCATGGCTAATAAACCAGGCTAGCCGCTCACGGTAGCTGGCTTCATCAAACTGGCCGTTGTCATCGAAGTCAGTTATCGGGAACGAGAGCAGGCCATCACCGATCGCTTGTATTACGTCTTGTTTGGAAAACTTCACGCCACCATCCTCATGCTTCCCTCGTTGAAGTGTGCCAACACCCATTCGCGAGGCTCTAAATCGTGACAACCGTCTAGTTGTCATACATCGTACAAATGAGAAGTTAAGCCTCATGATCCAATCAGGCAAGACACATGGCACAAAATACAACCAAAGTTGAAGGCTGATCGCTTACGCTTCGGGTACCCCACTTAAGCCTATCGCACAGATAAACATCTGAATTGATAGTGACTTAGTGAGAAAAGACGAGGTTGTATAGCGGGATAAGAGAACTTGCTCACAACGCCGGGCGGAGGCAGCGGTGTGGGTCAGTTGGGTGACCAAGGCCCAAAAAAGAAAGCCGCTCCAGGGGAGCGGCAAAAGACCGTGACTAGCAATGAGAGGGAGAAACCATGACAGTCAACTGGCAATGATTGCCAACTCTGTCGTGGTCTGTGGCGTCTCATCAAACGCCACAATCAAAATGTAATAGTTCTCATTTACACCGTCAAGTAAAATGCGAATGCTTTTTATTTAAAATCACAGAAAACCCTTTATCAATGATTCGGCAGCATAACGTCGGTTCGGTTATACCAGCCGATGCAATGTGCCATTTCCACTTTCAAAGGCATCAATATTCTCGAGCGTCGTCTCTGCAATATTGGTGAGCGCTTCGTCGGTAAAAAACGCCTGATGACCAGTAATCAGCACGTTATGGAAGGTCGTAAGTCGCATAAACTGATCGTCATCGATCACGCTCTGGGACAAGTCTTCGAAGAACAGCTGCTCTTCTTCTTCGTAGACATCCAACCCCAAGCGGCCAATTTTGCCGCTTTTTAACCCGGCGATCACCGCTTGAGTATCAACCACGCGTCCTCGCCCTGTGTTTATCAGCATAACCCCGGGCTTCATTTGGTCTATCGCTTTTTCATTGATCAGGTGATCAGTGTCAGGCGTCAACGGGCAGTGCAGTGAGATAATATCGGCATGCGCAAAGAGTATTTCCCGAGGGACATACTCCACAAACGCTTTGGCGTCTGGGTTTGGAAAAGGATCGCTGGCCAGAATACGGCAGCCAAAGCCATGCATGATATCGGCAAAGATCAACCCAATATTGCCAGTTCCGATCACGCCTACGGTTTTGCCATGCAGGTCAAACCCCAACAAGCCGTCCAGGGAAAAGTTACCCTCGCGCACTCGGTTGTAGGCACGGTAAGTCATTCGATTAAGACTTAGCACCAGGGCTACCGCGTGCTCCGCGACTGCATGGGGTGAATAGGCGGGCACACGTACGACGGTCATGCCCAATTGTTCGGCGGTCGCTAAGTCGACATGATTGAACCCCGCCGAGCGCAACGCCACCAGCCGTGTTCCGCTGTCGTGAAGAAGGTGTAGAACGGTGGAATCCAGATGGTCGTTCACAAACACGCAGACCCCTTCATAGCCTCTCGCCAGCATCGCCGTATCAGCGTTTAGACGCACGTCAAAAAAACTCAGCTCGTGATGCTTGTCCTCATTGGCAAGGGTCAGAAAGGTTTGGTCATAAGGCTTGGCGCTAAACACGGCGATGCGCATGGCGGTTGCTCCTGTCGAGGTTTCAAGGTCAGCATAGGCAAAGCGCCTATTATCTGCCTGAACAGCGCAGGGCGTTGTTGGCAAGGATCAAGAAAGTGGTTATTAGAAAAAAGAAAGCCGCTCCAGAGGAGCGGCAAAAGACCGTGACTAGCAATGAGAGGGAGAAACCATGACAGGAAAGTGGTAATGATTGCCAAATCTGTCGTGGTCTGTGGCGTCTCATCAAACGCCACAATCGCAATGTAATAGTTCTCATTTACCTCGTCAACACAAATACGAATATTTTTTATTTGCTTTTTCATCCGCTCGCCAATTGAAGCCAAACCGGTAGCGTCAGCATCGCCAGTAGCGTCTGACCGGTGATGATCGCAGCCATCAATTCGGCATCGCCACCCAGCTGGCGAGCCAGAATATACGCTGACGTCGCCGTGGGCAGTGCGGCAAACAACAGCGCGACGTCGCGACTCACCGTATCCAGGCCAACCAGCCACGCAAGCCCCAGCACTAACGCAGGCATCAGCAACAGCTTGACGCTGTTCGTCGCCAGCACGCCACGATCAACGCGCAGCAGCGCTGCCGGGCGCAATGCCACCCCCACAGCAACCAGCCCAAGCGGCAAGGCAGCACGGCCTAGTAGATCGACGGTATCGTGGCTCCAGCCCGGCAGCCCTATGCCGGAAAGATTCAACACAATACCCAGCAAGCACGCCAGAATCAGGGGGTTCTTGATCAGTGCCATGATGCTTTTGCCAATGCTGGCGTTGCCGAGCGTGCCGGCGGCAACAAAGCTGGCCACGCACATGATATTGACCACTGGCACCATCAGCGCCACCGCCACGGCGGCGGTGGTGGCGCCGGCGCTGCCGTGCAGGGCCGCCGCCCCGGCAACGCCCACATAGGTATTGAAACGCACCGCGCCCTGAAACACCGAGGTAAATGCCGCCGGCGTCAGCTTCAATCTTGCGCGCAGCCGCCAGAGCAGCAGCCCAAACGCGGCCATCGCGCCGAGCAGCACCAGCGCCAGGCGGGTCACCGGCACCTGGCTGACATCCGCTGTTGCCAGCGTCGCCACCAGCATGGCCGGGAAAAGCACAAAGTAGATCAGCCTCTCCATGTGCGGCCAGAACGTATCGCTGGGCCAGCGTTTGACGCCCAGCGCAGCGCCCAGCAAGATCAATAGAAACAGGGGGCCGAGGGCACCGCTAATGCTTGCCATTGGACTTCCTTATCCTTTTGTTGGCCCACGCCGTGACAGGTGCGGGTTTACTGTTACTATGAACATAGCTACCCAGTCGTCAATAGGGTCGAGTTCATCGCCTGCAGGGAGATACCATGGCCTATCCGAAACTATGGCTTGGTGTCGGCGCTGCCGCCGCACTGGTTGTGGCGAGTGGTGCCGTGTTCTACAAGGCCACGCTGACGCCGCAAAGCGACATGCCGCCTGGCGGTGAGATTGAACTGCCGTCCACCCGAGGCGACTTTTCGCTGTCCCAGCTTGCTGATGACCAGATTGCGCTGCTGTCGTTCGGCTATACCTATTGCCCTGACGTATGCCCTATGACGCAGTCGGTCAAGCGCCAGGCGCTGGCTGAGCTTTCAGCCTCGCAACGTGAAAAAGTGGTGCCTGTCATGGTCACCGTCGACCCCCAGCGCGATACCCTGAAACGGCTCGAAGAGTACCTGGCGTTTTTCGGCGAGGACTTTATCGGGGCCAGCGGCAACCAGGCCGAACTGAATGACGTGATGTCCCGTTACGGAGTCATTACGCGGCGCGTTGAGGCGCCCGACTCCGCCATCGAGTACACCATTGACCATAGCTCATCACTCTACCTGGTCGACCGCGACGGCGATATCTTGCAACGTGTACTGTATTCGCCAACGCCTCAAGGGCTTACGGCTGCCCTATCGCATGAACTGGGTCGTTAATCCTGCCTAGGCGTTGCTTGCAGTCGTTCCAGCATGGCCACTAGTGCCTGGACCTGCACGCCTTCACGGGTATCGTGCATCGGGGCTAACTGTGAGGAACGCTCGGCATAACCCCACCAGTCCCAGCAGCCTTGAGGGTTCATCATGCTGCTCTCCGCCTGGGGATAAAGCACGACCTGCTGATGCAACACTGCCCAGTCATTGAGCCCGCTGTGGCGTACAACTGCATCGCCAATCGCGTCTTCATTCATCTGACAGCCGTGAAGTGCCACCGTGACCTGACATCCGCCCTGTTCGCAACCTTCAGGTATAAAAACAAAGCCGCTATCGGCCAGCCCGGCCACGGCGAAGTCGGACTGATCAAAGGCGCTTAAGTGACCCTGGCCCTCATCGTTCCTTCCGCGCTCGGGGTACAGAAAGCGCATCATGGTGCCAGCGACATCGTCATCGCAGGCAAGCAGGTAGCTGCCACCCCCCTGCTGACAGTCGCCCAAGGCTCGTGGAGGCGGCAACTCATCGTCCAGCCTGACCGGCCAGCCATGGCCGGTGTCTTCACGCCGAACGACGCGCAGCTGATCGGCACCGGACAGCCAGCGCTCCCATTGGGCTGCCAATAAATCGCCCAAATCAGGATCCACGACATCGTCATCCTCGCCGTGCCACAAAAACACCCTTAATTGACTGAGCGTTTCCCGTGGCCCCACCTGACCTGCCGCCTCGTAGCGGCGACGGCGATTTTCAAGCCTGTCGAGGGATGGCTCGCCGCCCGATGTCGTCATGCAGGTACTCAGCGCCCGGCTTAACGAGCCTTCCGCACATCCCCAAGGGCCCGCCGCCAATACGCCCACTGCACTGAAGCGCTCAGGAAAGGCCACGGCCAACTGCGTGGCCATGTACCCACCGGATGAAATACCCACGACGCTGACAGCCCTCTTGTCAGCGCCTAGCGCGGCTAACGGCTCGGGCGCTGCCTGAACAACCGTCGCTCCCTCCAAGCCACCGATAAACAGCAACCCACTGATCCAACAGCGCGGAGATAGACACGACGGCAATGGCATCACTTATTCAACGTCCAACAGTTCTACACGGAAGGTGAGCACCTCGTTGGGACCAATCGGGCCCTGGCCACTTTCACCGTAGGCTAGGTCGGAAGGGATATACAGCATCCAGCTGTCGCCCACACTCATTGCTTGAAGGGCTTCTTGCCAACCTTCGATTACCTGATTGACCTGGAAGCTGACCGACTCGCCGCGTTCATAGGAACTATCAAAGACCGTGCCATCCAGCAGCATGCCTTCGTAATTCACCTCGACGGTGTCTTCGGGGCCAGGCGACTCGCCCTCGCCTGACTCAAGCACTTCGTACTGGAGGCCTGACTCGGTGACGGTCACCTCATCGCGCTCGGCGTTTTCGGCGAGGAAGGCTTCACCGGCTTCACGGTTCGCTTCACTGGCTTGCGCCGCTTCCTCCTGGCGGGCCGCCATGGATTGCTCCTGAAAAGCCATCAATGCTTCGCTCATTTGCGCTTCATCAAGCGCCAGATCATTACCTTCAAACACATCGCGTATGCCGTCGGTAAAGGTGTCGATATCCAGGTCTTCGACATCGGCCTGCATGCTTTCACCCAGCGTAACGCCCAGGCTATAGGCCAAACGCTCTTCTTCTGTTTCCGGCGCCGCAGCGGCCAAGGGAGCCACCAGTAGTAAGCCAACCAGGGCCGTTGAGGAAATCGCTACGTTCATAGAACACCTTTTTTGCGTGGTGCGAAGCACCGTGATGAGGGTAATGGATGCGTATTGAAAGGACACTTAAAAGAGTAACACCCGCCGCCCCAGGCTGCATCTGCCGAGGCGGCGGGTGTTATTACCCTGCGATATCTCCGGGGAAGAGCGTTACACCACCATCGTGGGGCAGTGCGCTGAGCCTGCCACTCGCTGGGAAACACTGCCCAACAACAGGTTTTTATCGCCGTTGGTGCCTTGGGCACCGATAACGATCAAGTCACACTCACGTTTGCGGGCAAAGCGAACGATGGTTCGCGATGGTCGACCTCCCTTGACGAAGGCCCGCACGCTCCCGCTATCAGCCCCCATCTCTATCGCATGGGACTTGGCGTGTACCGCGATTTCCGTGGCGTACTCCTTCAACGCATCGTCAGGAATGTCCAGCTTGCTGGGCCGCACCATGGAAAGCGATGCCTCAAGCAGGCTGTGGTGCTTGAACACACATAGCAAGTACAGCTCTGCGCCGGTCAGCATGTGCAGGCCTACGGCTTTCTCAAGCGCCTTGAGGGCGCCCTTGGAGCCATCCACCGGCACTAATATGCGGTTGAACATTGGCGTTCTCCTTGTGACGACTTAGCGAAACGCTATATCGCGCAGGAACAGGGCAATTTGCGGGAACATGATCAGGAGCACGGCCGCCAGAATCAACATAAAGATAAACGGCGGGGTGCCCTTGATCACATCCCAATACGGGCGCTTGAAGATCGCAATGGCGGTAAAGATATCGCACCCAAAGGGCGGCGTCGCCGAGCCGATGGCCACCTGCAGGGTAATCAAAATCCCGACCAAAACAGGATCCAGCCCGGTGGAGGCAATTGCTGGCGCAAAGATGGGTGTCAGTACCAGGATCACCACAATCGGGTCGACAAACATGCATGCCACGAAGAACGCGATACAAATGGCAATCAGCACGCCGGTGGGGCCTGCTTCATTGACGCCCACTGCCTCCAGAATCGCCTGGGGAATCTGCGCAAACGAGATGATCCACGAAAAGCTGTTACCCACGGCCACCAGAATAAACACCACGGCGGTAATCAAGCCCGTCGATTTGGCAATGGCGTAAATATCATTCACTTTCAGCGAACGGAATACCAGGAACTCGAGGAAGACGGCATACAGCACACAGGCCGCAGCAGCTTCAGTGGGGCTGAAAATACCGCCATAAATACCGCCAACGATAATGACCGGGAAACCCAGCGGCCAAAGCGCCATGCGCACGGCCCTACCGCGCTCTCCCCAGGTCGACTTTGGCTCGGTAGGGACGTTTTTCACCGTCGCATAAATCATGCTGTAGGCAGCGAACATCATCAGAATCATCAAGCCAGGTCCGATCCCGGCAATAAACAGCTCACCAATAGACGTACCTGAAATGACCCCGTAGATAATCATGCCGATACTCGGCGGAATCAAAAAGGCAATATCACTGGAGTTGATAATCAACGCCAGAGTGAACGAATCCGAATACCCCGCTTTCAACATACGCGGCCGCAACGGCGAACCAACGGCCACCACCGTGGCCTGCGTCGATCCCGACACTGCCCCGAACAGCGTACACGAAGCGGCCGTGCTGACGGCCAGGCCGCCTTTCACATGGCCGATAAACGACATGACCATGTCGATCAGCCGACTGGCTGACTGGCCCCGGGTCATGATATCGGCGGCCAGAATAAACATCGGTACCGCGATCAGCGATGCGGGACGTATCCCCGCCATCATCTGCTGAATCAGGGTTTCCATCTGCCCCAGCCCGTTGAACATCATGTAAAAGCCAATGGCCGAGGCGGTGATCAACGGGATCATCATCGGAAAGCCCAGCAACAGCAGGGCAATCATCGTAGTGACCATTATTGTCGTCATAGCGGTTCCCCTAGGCAGCGTTGCCCTGCGTTAGACTTCCGTTTCGGTATCTTTATAACCATCCACCACCCCGGTGGAGAGGTACACATCCCGGGAGGTCATGTTCTTAATTGCCGTTAGCAGGTATTGAATGCCGGTAATCAAAAAGCCCATCGGTACCCAGAGATAAATGATCCAGATGGGTAGCCCCAAGGATGGCAGCACGCGCCCTTTGCTATACAAATCGATGATGTAAAACACCGAGTAGTAAAGCAAAAAGAACATGACCATCGAGGTAAACAAGGCAATGACGATCATCAGTAATTTGCGACCTCCAGTGGGGAGGGCATCGTAGATGGCCGACATGCGAATATGCCGACCGTGCCGGGCGGCGTAGCCAATACCGGCAAACGTAATCATGATAATCAGGATACGGTTAATCTCACCTGTAAACATGATGCTGTGGCCGAACACAAAGCGTGTAACCACGTTAGTGACCGTATTCAGAGCCATGAGCAAAACACCCATCGCCAAAATGACGGCTTCTAATTTGCTGATAGCTGTATCAATCACCCCTAAAAAACCGGGCAAGCCAGAGCGGTAGCTTTTCTCAGACTCTTCTTCGGTCATGGCCGGACTCCTTTTATCACGCAGCCTTGCGCTAGCGATTTCACCTTTCCACACCGATCTAAATGCCGGAAATTGTTGTGCCATCCACGGCTAACATAATTAGCCTAGCGGTAACCCAACGTTACTGGTTCAACGCTGGATGAACGAATTACTTTCCAACAAGCGAATTGATATTGCTATTGATCATATGAGAAAGGGGCAGCCGCTGGCCGCCCCTTTGGTCCTTCCGTTGCAGCACCTTGTATGGCGAGGGCTGCTTATTCTTCGTCGCTGGAGACTTCTTCCAAGTCTTCCTTGAACTGATTGAGCAACTCTTCACCGCGCTCACCGGTCATTTCCAGAAATGCTTCCTCAACCTGAGGCGCACGTTCACGGAAGGCCTGAATCTGCTCTTCATTCAAACGCGTGACGGTGACTTCGTCAGAGGCTTCCTGAATTTTGGCAAGCGATTCTTCGGCTAAGCCCTGGATATGCTCGATGGTATGATCATAAGCCACTTCAGAGGCTTCCTGGACCAGTTGCTGATCTTCTTCGGAAAGACCTTCGTAGAAGTCCTGGTTGGCCATCATCGCAGTGGTAAACCAGCCGTGACCGGTAAAGGTCAGGTGCGGAGACACTTCATACAGACCGCCGGACTCGATCCAGAAAATCGGGTTTTCTTGACCGTCGATAACGCCGGTCTGTAGGCCACCATAGACTTCACCCCAGGGCAACGGCGTTGGCGTAGCCCCGAACGCGTCGTAGGTTTCCGACAACAGCGGGTTGGTCATGGTACGGATTTTCTTGTTATCCAGCCCCTCGGGAGAGGTGAACGGCTCGTTGGTCGTCACGACCATCTCACCTTCCGGATACATTTGCAGTAGCTCTAAGCCTTGCTCAGCATAAAGCTCTGGGAACATCTCGTTGATGGCTTCGCTCTCGTCGAAGAACTCAAGTACGGTTTCTTCGTCGGTGGGAAGCAGGTAGGGAATGAAAAAGATTTGTGCTTCAGGGATGAGCGAGCCGGTGAAACCAGGCGACTGGTTGACGAACTGGAGAATACCGTTCTGGGTCTGCTCCATGATGTCATCGGACTCGCCCAGCTCGCCAAAGCGATAGACTTGGACGGTATGATCGGAATTGTCTTCGATGTGCTCTTTGAACGCATAGGCGAAAACGTCCTGAACATCACCTTCATATTCTTCGTGCGCGTAACGCCAGTTGTCTGCCTGAGCGACGCCCGACATACCAACCAACAGTGCACTGACGCTCGCCGTCGTTACTAACTTGCTTGCCTTCATGCGGTGTTCCCCTTGCAGTGGTAAGCGCGCTGTACGAGTGCGCAGGAATCTGCTTTGATCGGCGCGTCTCACAACGCGCAGTGTTGTGGCCACTGTGCAATCGCTGAATGGCGCTGCACATCTCAGAGGCCGAATAACAGTTAGTTATTCAAAAGCAGCTAATTTTCAGGCTAGCGCGCCCGCCGTAAGGGGTCAAGTTGCTGACCTAGCACGCTAAAGGCGTGTTGAAGGGCCTGTCGTGTTTTTGACCCACAACCTTCCATTTTCGCATCTTGTGGCAATAAAACGTTTTCTTGCAGCCATCTTCCCGTATCTTGCGAGCTAACTGGCACATTTCTCAGGCGTGCAGTGGGCTGCTCGTTGTCCAATGCCCACGTTTGCCAACGTTGAAGGTTTTCACGCTCGGCGAGCAGCTCTGCCTGTTTGATCCGCTCACGCAGGGCGGAAACGGTCTCACTTGGGGCATCGTGATGCTTTAAATCGCGCCTTAGCCCGCGCAGCACTTCTGTCACCCCAGTCTGCCAATCACGGCGCGCCTGGCGCAGCGCTTCAAGCGACTCTGGTAACGCCTCGAGTCCATGCACATACAGCCAGCCATGAAACAACAGCTCGCAGACATCCACGCCTGCGTCGTCCTGTAGCGTCAGGCACGCCTGCTCGACGCCGGGGCGACTATAAAAGGTTAGCGCGAAATCCCACAGCGGTGTCTGCTGAAGCGCCGCGAATCGGGTAGAATCAAGCGCACTAGAATCTGGCATTGTATGACCCACCTTATTCGGGAGAACGCATGATCGCACTGCGCCAAGTCGCCCTGCAACGCGGCACGCAAACGTTACTCGACAACGCCGACCTCACCCTACCCGACGGGGTGAAAGCGGGGATTATCGGGGCTAACGGTGCAGGCAAATCGAGCCTCTTTAAACTACTCCTGGGCGAACTCGGCCCGGACCAGGGCGACGTCGAACTGAGCGGTGGACAGCGTATCGCTCACATGGCTCAGGAGGTCGATGCGCTGGACCGGCCGATTATCGAGTATGTACTGGATGGCGACATCGCCCTTCGCCAGGCCGAAACGGACCTACAGGCCGCCAGGGATGCAGGGCATGCCCACCGGGAGGCTGAACTGCACGGCTTGATTGAAACCCTCGACGGTTATCGCGCCGAATCCCGCGCAGCACAACTGCTGGTCGGGCTCGGCTTTTTTCAGGCGGACCTCGATCGACCGCTTTCAGCGTTTTCCGGGGGCTGGCGGATGCGCGTCAACCTGGCCCGCACGCTGTTCATGCCCTCCGACCTGCTACTGCTCGATGAGCCCACCAACCACCTGGACCTTGATGCGTTGCTGTGGCTGGAGCAATGGCTCACCCGCTATCCCGGCACATTGCTGTTGATTTCCCACGACCGCGATTTTCTTGATGCCGTCTGCGATCACATTGTGCATATGCATCACCAAACGATGGAACTTTACCGCGGCAACTATTCACTTTTTGAGCGCACCCGCGCCGAAAAGCTTGCCCTCCAGCGGGCAGAAGCCGCCAAGCAGCAGGCACGACGCGAGGAAATCGAGCGCTTTATCGCGCGTTTCCGTGCCCAGGCCACCAAGGCCAAGCAGGCCCAAAGCCGCGTCAAGATGCTGGAGCGCATGGAAGATATTGCTGTCGCCCATGTCGATTCGCCCTTTCATTTCACCCTGCCCGCCTCGGATAAAACCTCTCACCCGCTACTGGTGCTCGACCAGGCCACGCTGGGTTATCGCGGCGATGCGGGCGATATCGTCCAGCTAGACAAGGTCAATGTTACCCTCCTGCCGGGTAGTCGGATCGGTCTGCTAGGCCCCAACGGGGCGGGTAAATCAACGCTGATCAAATCACTCACTGGCGAGCTCGAATTGCTGAATGGCAAGCGGGTGCCCGGCGAGCACTTGGCGATTGGTTACTTTGCCCAGCATCAGTTGGAAGGGCTCGACGTGACCACCACCCCATTCGTGCATGTACAGCGGCTATCGCCCACCGTCAGCGACCAGGAAATCCGCAACTTCCTGGGTGGGTTCGGCTTTAAAGGCGACGACGCCTTTGGTCAGGTAGCCACCTTTTCAGGCGGCGAGAAGGCGCGTTTGGCGCTGGCCCTGGTGGCGTGGCAAAAACCCAACCTGCTGCTGCTGGATGAGCCCACCAACCACCTGGACCTGGAAATGCGTGAGGCACTGACCCAGGCGCTGGCCAGCTTCGAAGGCACCGTCATCCTGGTATCCCACGACCGTCACCTGCTGCGCGCCACGGTGGATGAGTTCTGGCGGGTCGCCGACCATCGCGTCGAGCCTTTTGACGGTGACCTGGACGACTACCGAGCGTGGCTGAAAGCACGCCTTGAAGAAAGCCGCCGCGACAGCCGCAGCGAGAAAAACGAACGCCAGGCCCAACAGCCCAGCGGTGATCGCAAGGCGGCTCGCAAAGCAGCCGCTGAATTACGTGAGAAGTTGCGTCCACTGAAAAAGCAGCGTGACCAGGCGGAAAAAGCGATGGAGAAAACCCAGCAGTCACTGGAAAAGGTCGAGGAAATACTGGCCGACCCTGAGCTTTACACCGACAACGCTCGAAAAGCTGAATTGACCGATGCCCTGGCCCGCCAAGCTGATATCAAGGCGCGCTTGAACGACGCCGAAGCCGAGTGGCTGGCCGCCGAGGAGGCACTGGAAGCCATGGAAGCTGAGTTAGTGGCCAGCGAGAACGCCTGAAGACCCGCTCAGCTCTCCAGCAAGAAGGTCACCGGCCCGTCGTTCACCAGCGAGACCTGCATGTTGCCGCCAAACTCGCCGGTAGCGACGTTCTGCCAGGCGGATTGCGCCCGGGCCACCAGATAGTTAAACAGCTGCTCGCCTTCATCGGGGGGCGCGGCGCTGGAAAAACTGGGCCGCAGGCCTTTATGGGTATCAGCGGCCAGAGTGAACTGTGACACCAGTAGCAGGCCGCCCTCGGCCTGTTGCACATTCAGATTCATCTTGCCATTGGCATCGCTGAACACACGGTAGTTCAGCAACTTGTGCAACAGCTTGTCGGCATCCGCCTGGCTATCGCCCTTTTCAATGCCCACCAGCGCCAACAGCCCGTGGTCAATGGCGCCCACGGTATCACCCTCGATATCAACGCTTGCCCGGGTTACCCGCTGAATCAATGCTTTCACGCTATGCCTCGCTCGCAAAAGCGCCAGTATAACGCGCTTGCCAATACCTGATTACCGCCCTAATAGCGCATCGCGGAAGTCTTCACCCAGAGGACGTTCGCCTAGCCAGATACCAAAGAGAGCACTGGCCAGTTCTGCATTACCGCCCTCGAATAGAATCTCGCCATTCAATGCCAAGCGCAGCGTATCGCCGTCCCAGCTCAAGACATAGCGGTCCTGTGGCTCGACATCCTGATAACGTTGGTTAAAGGTATTAATATCGGCTTCCAGCTGCGAGTACTCATAGGCGGTCAGGTTTTTTTGCAGCGTTTCTGTGGTGGCGTCGGCAAACTCTTCGGCCTCGATATCATGGAAGTAAGCTAACTCGAGGCGGCGGGGTATATCGCTTTGCGGCTGGGGATCAGTCTCGCCTTCTGCCTGGTAATACGCCCCGGCATAGGCGGTCCAGATCATGTAGGTAAAAACGCCGCTGCCGATAAGCGCATAGCGCTGGCCGTTCTCTTCCAGGGTTCGCTCGAAGCGCTCACCTTTTTCGCTGACTGTCTGCGCCCAAAGGTCTGAAGACCCAAACAGCAGCAACGCGCCCGCCAGCCATACACCAACGCGATACCCGCAAGGCTTGAGAAAACCGACATGTAACGACATAGCAAGGCACCTCTTATTGTTGCAAGACAGCACCTATACTACATAAAAACCAAATAAAAGTTCCGTATAATTACGCCCTGCATAGCATCACGTCACAGTGAGGCTCACTCAATAGCATATCGGTCATCTGGCTCGCATGGTGCGGTTGGTCGCGGCTGCCGATCACCACCAAATCAGGGGTGTGGCGCTTGATGTAAGCATTCAAGACCTCACACGGGGAGCCGTGCTCCAGCACCAGCTCAACGTCGGGAACGCCCGCCAGCTCGTCCATCAAACTGTCAATTTCCTGAGCGAGCCGTTCGCGCAGCCGCGTCACCTCGTGATCTCGCCATTGCGCATAGTAAGGGTGCGAGCCAAGTTCACGCTCGCCCGGCAAGCTCCAGGCATGCAATAACGTCAGTGATGCATCAGGAAAACGCTGCAACGCTTCCCGCAGACTGTGCCGAGCCGTCAGAGAGAAATCGACGGGCACCAGTATCGACCCCCACGGCTGGGTAGGCGGCTGCGAGGCAACCACCACAGGGCAAGGCGCACTGCGGATAATACGCATCAGGGTAGTCCCCGCAAGCAGGTCTTTCTGTCCGCGCTTGCGATGCATACCCACTACGACCAGGTCTGCCTGGCGCTCATGGGCCTCGCGGATAATTTCAACGTAAGGCGCGCCAGCCACCGTCTGGATCAGCGTCTTGGGTTCTTCGAGGGCGTAATCTTCACGGACATCTTTGAGAGTGGCGGCGATATCGTCTACCACCGCCGCTTCAACCTCGTGAAAGACGCGACGGGGCAGGTAGGGATCGAGCACATGGACGATATCGAGCTGCGCGCCGTCGGCGTAAGCCAGGCGCAGCGCTCTGGCAAAGGCGGCGCGGTTTTCGGCAGAGAGGTCAGTGGCAAACAGTAGGGTACGGGTCATCGCAAACGCTCCTCGGCCTGCTAGCAACACCCTTCAGCATGGTGCGCAACGGTCCATTGCGCAAGCTAAACGGTGACGCCACCCCGGCGAGCAGCGCTGTGCTTTACCACCAGGCGTGAAAGTGATGCACCGGGCCGCGCCCGTTACCCACATTCAGCCTGACACTGGCCTCCAAACCGGCATGCAGCCATTGCTTGGCCTCGGCAATCGCAGCAACCGGGGCGTCATTTTCAGCACCTGCCGGGAGCTTGGCGAGGCAGGCCGCAATAGCTGACGAAAGCGCGCAGCCGGTGCCGTGCAGGTTTTCCGTGGCGATCCGTGACGCTGGCAGCCAGCGGTGCTCATTGGGCGTCGCCAGCAAATCGGGGCAGGTCTCGCCCCGCAGGTGGCCCCCTTTGAGCACCACATAGGGCGCGCCAAGCTGCGTCAAGCCCGGCAGCATCGCTTCCATCTCATCCAGTCCGGTGGGCGATGGTGCGTCGAGCAGAACAGCGGCCTCGGGCAGGTTGGGGGTAATCACGTCCGCCAGTGGCACCAGGATATCGCGCACCGCCCGGATACCTTCATTATCGACCAGAATATCGCCGCTTTTGGCCACCATTACCGGGTCGAGCACGATCCAGCGTGGCCGTCGCCGACCCAGCACCTCGGCGATCACCTCGGCCACGTCGCGGCTGGCGACCATACCGATCTTGACGGCATCGATCTCGATATCGTCGAGCAGGTTCTCCAACTGCTCGCGAATCGCCTGGGGCGACACCGGATATACCGAGACGACACCGCAGGTATTCTGGGCGATCACCGCCGTAATCACATTGGTACCGTAGACCCCGAGTGCCGAGAAGGTTTTCAAATCGCCCTGCAGCCCAGCGCCACCGGACGGGTCGGAGCCGGCGATGGTAAGCACATTGCGCAGGCGGGAATCAGTAGACATGAGGATCCTCGGATAAAAACAGTATTCAGCTAGGATACCCAAGCCGAGGCGTTTGTGCTGCCTTAAAAACGCAAATGGCCGCCCGAAGGCGGCCATTTCATGCAAGGCTCGGCGTATTATTCGGCGCTGTCGCCTTCAGGGTTACGTGCGTTGTAGTAAGCCTGTTCGGAGATCGCGTGATAGTCCTCGACCTTCTCCTGGAAAGCCTGATAGGACTCGTAAATCCGCGTTGCCATCTCGCTGGATTCTGCCAGCTCTGCAACGACATCTGCCGAGTGTTCACGTGCCTGCGCTAATACGTCATCAGGAATGCGTCGCAGCTCGACATCATGCTCGTTGACCAGTGTTTCCAGCGCATCATTGTTACGCGCGGTGTACTCGTCCAGCACGTTGGCATTGACGTCGCGTACCGCGGTTTTCAGGATCGCTTGCAGGTCCGCCGGCAGTTCGGCCATGGCCTCTTCGTTGACGATCGCCTCGAACATCACGGTCGGCTCGTGCCAGCCCGGATAGTAGTAGTAATCCGCCGCCTGGTGCAGGCCAAAGGCCAGGTCGTTATAAGGACCAATCCACTCGGTTGCGTCGATCGCGCCCGACTGCAGCGAGGTAAAAATCTCACCGCCCGGCATGTTCACGATCGCCACGCCCATGCGGTTCATGACTTCACCGCCCAGGCCTGGCATACGCATTTTCAGGCCATCCAGGTCATCAACCGAGTTGATCTCCTTGTTGTACCAGCCGCCCATTTGCACGCCTGAGGCACCGGCCACCAATACGTCGACGCCAAATTCATCGTAAAGCTCGTTCCACAGCTCCATCCCGCCACCGAAGTGTAGCCAGGCGTTCATTTCCTGGGCGTTCATGCCAAACGGCACAGCGGCAAAGAACTGGGCAGCGGGGGCTTTGCCCTTCCAGTAATAGGAAGCGGAATGGCCAAGCTCAGCGGTACCGTCGGAAACGGCGTCAAATACCTCAAACCCTGGCACCAGTTGACCGGCACCAAAGACTTCGATGGTCAGGCGGCCGTCCGACATTTCATCCACAAGCTCGGCAAGACGCTCGGGGCCTTGGCCGACACCCGGGAAGTTTTTCGGCCAGGATGTGACCATCTTCCAGCGGAATTCTTCTTCCTGCGCCTGGGCGTGATTATCAATACTCGACACCGCCAACAAACTGGCGGACATGGCAGTCGTCATGGCAATGGCGACGGGGAGTGTTTTAACTTTCATACATGAACCCTCTAGCTTTCTATTATTACTGTTATGGGTAGGAAAACACCGCTCAGCCATGTGCTTCAGGCGTCGGACCAAGCGGCTTGCTGCAAATGGTTAATGAGTTATTTAACTGCGTAAGTACTAGGTTGTCACGTCCTTGCGTTGATAGCAGCGGCGACTTTCAACTTATTGCTAGCCGCCGAACTGCGCGGGCAGCCACGTTGCCAACTGCGGAAAGAACGTCAGCATCAGCAACATGCCCAACTGCATCAGGATAAACGGAATCACCCCGCGATAGATCGCCGAAGTCGGCACTGACGGCGGCGCCACCCCACGCAGATAAAAGAGAGCAAAGCCGAACGGTGGCGTCAAGAACGACGTTTGTAGGTTAATCGCAATCATGATGCCGAGCCAGATCGGATCAAGCCCCATGGCGAGCAGAATCGGGCCGACGATGGGCACCACCACGAAGGTAATTTCGATAAAGTCGAGAATGAAACCCAGCAGGAAGATAACCAGCATCACGATGATCGTTGCGCCCACCACGCCGCCGGGCATACCTTCAAACAGCTCGGTGACCATGTGCTCGCCACCATAAGCCCGGAATACCAGCGAAAACAGCGCCGCCCCGATCAGAATCAGAAACACCATGGTGGTGACGTTGGTCGTCGAACGCAGAACGTCTTTCAGGGTCGCCATATCCAACTGGCGATAGGCTAGCGCCAACACCAGGGCGCCAAAGGCGCCCACGGCGGACGCTTCGGTAGGTGTCGCAAAGCCACTGAGGATCGACCCAAGCACCGCCACAATCAGCACCACGGGTGGCACCAGACCTTTGAGCAGCAACATGCCAAGCCCCGAGGTGTGACCAAGCTCTTCCATCAACTCCTTTCGATCAGCGGCGGGGGCCATGCTCGGGCGCCACCAGGCGATGAGCGCTACGTAAACCATGTACATGACCACGAGGATTAAACCCGGCACCAGTGCGCCCATGAAGAGATCACCCACCGATACCGTTTTCGGGCTAAAAATCCCCATATCCAGCTGCGCTTGCTGATACGCCGATGACAAGACGTCACCCAGTAGTACCAGCGCGATGGAAGGGGGAATAATCTGACCCAGCGTGCCGGTGGCACAAATCGTCCCCGTCGCAAGCGAGGTGCTGTAGCCACGCTTCAACATCGTCGGCAACGACATCAGGCCCATGGTGACCACGGTTGCCCCCACGATGCCTGTGGATGCGGCCATCAGCATGCCTACCAGCGTCACCGAGATACCCAAGCCACCGCGCATGGCACCAAACAGCAGTGCCATGGCATCGAGCAGCGTTTCGGCGACTTTGGATTTCTCGAGCAAAACCCCCATCAAGACAAACAGCGGCACCGCCAACAGCGTCTGGTTGGTCATGATGCCGTATAGTCGGTTGGGCAGCGCGGCAAGATAGCCACCATCGAAATTGGCATCGATTCCCATGGCTTGGAGGCCCAGCCCCATACCGGCAAACAGCAGCGCCGTGCCCGCCAGCGAGAGCGCCACGGGAAAGCCGAACATCAGGACAATACAGATGACGGCAAATAAAACAATCGGCATGAATTCCAGCATCAAAGGCGCTCCTCATGATGGTCATCATCTTCGGCGGGCGCTATCCGTCCGGCCAGCACATAACCATTGCGTACAACTTCAATGACGCCTTGAACGATCATCAGCAATGCAAATAGCGGTATCAGGGTTTTCAGTGCGAACACGGCCGGAATGCCGCCGTGGTCAGGGGAGCTTTCGAGGATGCGCCAGGAATTGGCGACGTAACCCATGCTCGATGCAATGATGAACACCATCACCGGCATCAATAACGTCACAATGCCCACCACATTGATAAGGGCCTGGCGGCGTGGCGACATTCCCCGGTAGAAGATGTCGACCCGCACATGACCGTCGTGCCGAAAGGTATAAGCCGCGGCAAGCATAAAGACGCTGGCATGCATGTACATCACCAGCTCTTGCATAAAGATACTGTTCACGCTGAACGCATAGCGGAGCAGTACAATCGCGAACTGAATCAGCATCATGATGATGATCAGCCACGCAAGGGATCGCCCGAACCACTCTGAAGCGCGGTCCAGCGCACCTATCAACGCAGGTAGTTTTGTTGTGTCCGACATGGAAGTGTCTCGCGTAAAACGGCTAAGAGGAGTCAGCGCCCCAGACAATAGCGCAAATACGCAGACATTGCAGCGTCCCTGAACAGCGAGACGCGCTTATCTATTAAACGCTTGCGCGAATCGCCGCTAGACAGGCTTCAGGAAGCGGCAAATCGACGGCAATGGGCAGATGGTCAGAGAACAGATGATCCAGTACCTGCACATCCACCACCTCGAGGGACTGGGAGAGCAGAATATGGTCCAGCGCTCGCCGCGGCTGCCAGGATGGGTAGCTCAGCAGGGGTTTTACCGGGTGTAGCGGCAGGGCGTCATTGAAGCGCTCGTGGGCATGCAACTGATCCGGTGTGCAGTTCAGATCCCCCATTACCACCACATGGCGCAGCGGCTGGATGATTTCACTGAGGTAGTTGAGCTGCCGCACGCGACCGCGATGGCTCAGCGCCAGATGCGCGACAAAGATATGCAGCGCATCCGGCCCCTCACCAAAGCGCGCGTGGATGGCACCCCGCCCCGGCATTGCGCCTGGCAAACGATGCTCCTCTATCTGACTGGGAACCATCCGCGACAGCAGCCCGTTGCTGTGCTGAGCAATACGGCCCAGATTGCGGTTCAACTGCTGGAAATGGTGGGGCAATCCCGACTTGGCGGACAGGTATTCGACCTGGTTAACGCGGCTTGAGCGAAAGCTGCCGCCATCGACTTCCTGAAGCCCGACCACATCGAACCTGCCCATCACCTCGGCCATCAATGCCAGCCGCTGCAAACGTTGGGGATGGGGCAGAAGATGCTGCCAGCTGCGCGTTACGTAGTGATGATACGCCGAGGTCTGAATACCGACCTGGAGATTAAACGTTAACAGACGCAAGTGGCCGCTGCTCAGCAGCGGTGCGTGTGCCTCCAGCTCTTTCATGCAAAACCCCGTGGTGAATGCAGCGTCACAAAGCGTTACTCTTGGCGCGCTTCACGGACCTGATCAACCAGGGCGTCGGCGATATTGGGCATGTTTTCAAGGCTACCGGCGCTGCTTGGCGTCACGACATAGCGACCATCGACCACCAGCGCGGGCACACCCATCAGGCGCATATCGCGCATGCGGCTATTGGCTTTGTTCACGTTGCTGCGAACGTTAAAGGCCGTGAGGGCTTCCTTGGCTTCCTCTTCGCTAACGCCATAATCGGTGAAAAAGGCGGCGATCTCGTCTTCATCGGTCAGAGAACGCTCGTCCTGGTGGATGGCGTCGAAGAAATCCGCGTGCAGGTCCTCTTCAATACCGAGTTCTTTCGCGGCGTAGAAGGCGTTGGCATGGGTATTCCAGTCGCCGCCCATGGTCGCCGGCATTTTTTCAACCGTCACGTCATCATCGAGGGTTTCGTACCACTCATTAACATGTGATTGCAGGCGATAGCAGTGCGGGCAGCCAAACCAGAATACCTCCAGCACTTCTATTTGCCCCTCCTCAACCTGCGTCTCAACCGGCTCGTCGAGCACTTCGTAGTGCTGTCCTTCAACCAACTCTTGGGCACTGACTGCCGCTGACAAGCTTAGTCCGGCAACCGCAACCATTAACGTTTTCAACATAGTGACTCTTCTCCGTGGGAAAGCGACCTTGTGACCCCAGCGTTCGGCTGGGGTTCCACGCTTGGCAAAACAAGTGATTAATAACATGAGCTTATTGAGGGCGGTCGTTTAATTCAAACCCAGCAGATAATTAGCTACCGCCTGCATGTCGTCATCGCTCATTTTTGTCGCGATATCACGCATCACGCCGTTAGGGTCGTTATCCCTGTCGCCGGCGGCAAAGTCCTGCAGGGTGCTGACCGTGTAATCGATTTGCAGCCCCGAGAGTGCTGGATAAGCCGCACTGCCTATTCCCCGGCCGGTCGGCGTATGGCAGGCACTGCAGGCCGGAATGCCATTCTCCCTGTCACCGGCCCGGTACAGCTCTTCACCACGGGCCAACAGCGCTTCGTCATCATCCGCCTGGCCAAGATGAGGCTCCTGCCCGGCGTAAAAAGCGGCCACGTCCCAGGCGTCCTGGTCATCAAAATTATCCACCTGACCCGCCATCTGCGGCACCTCACGGCGGCCATCACGAATATCCATGATTTGTTTGGCAAGGTACGACATCTGCTGGCCCGCCAAATGAGGAAATGTCGGTGTAGGGCTGATACCAGCTTGCCCGTGACAAGCCGCACAGGGCGTTGCCAGGGTTTCACCGGCGGCCGCGTCAGCCTCCGACCGAGGATCTGCCGCAGCGCTCCCCGCGGCACCCAGGGAAATGGCCAGGCTTGCCAGTAATGTTCTCATCGCAATTCCATTATGGTTGGTGTTATCAAAGCCTCCGCACGACACACAAGCTGACACGTTGGTCGCTGCCCGGCAGAGCACGGTGTTACACTACCCGCGGGCCATAGAAACCCATTTGTGTGCAGTATAGCGAAGCCTCCAAATTGCAGAAATCTTGTCGCGCATTGTTGGTCACCTTATTGATTGTTTTTATCTTTGTTTGTCAGGATTAATGCCATGCCTACCCCCCATGATAGTTCAGCTGTGCGACTTAATTACCCCACCGCGCAATTTATGACCAGCGCGCCTACGCTCGCCCTATGCCCGGACGATACCGGTGCCGAAGTCGCGTTTGCCGGGCGCTCGAACGCCGGAAAATCCAGTGCGATCAATGCCCTTACCCAGCAGAAAGCGCTGGCCCGCACCTCGCGTACGCCGGGGCGCACCCAGTTAATCAACTTCTTTAGCGTCATGAATGATGAGGCATGCCGCCTGGTCGATCTCCCCGGATATGGTTACGCCAAAGTCCCCGAAACGGTCAAGCTGGAATGGCAGCAGCACATGTCTGACTACCTGCGCGGCCGCTTCAGCCTGCGCGGGTTGGTGCTGTTGATGGATGTACGCCATCCGCTCACCGAGTTTGACCAGATGATGCTGGGGTTCGCCGACCAGCGTGACATGCCGGTGCATATTCTGCTCACCAAGGCCGACAAGCTGAAAAAGGGCCCGGCCAACGCGGCGTTGCAGCAAGTGCGATCACGCCTGAAGGGGTGGGAGGACCTGGTATCGGTTCAACTGTTCTCGTCGCTCAAGCGTGACGGGGTCGACACCCTCGCACAGCGTCTGGACCAGTGGTTGAAGACGCCTCAATAAGGCGTCTTCAATGCCGCCAGCACGCCGCGCAGCTCTCTCACATGGCCAATCTGATGGACGCCCTTGGGCAGCGCGTCGTGACGCTCCTCGCTGATCCACACCGCGTGCATGCCCAACCGCAGGGCCGGGACTATGTCTTCTTCCCAGGAATCGCCCACGTGCATGGCGTTGTGCGGCGCGACCTCGAAGCGTTCAAGCGCGGCCAGAAACGCCGTGGGGTCGGGCTTGGGGGCCAATAGTTCACCGGCGGCGATCGCCACTTCAAAGTAACCCGCCAACGGTTGACGTTTGAGGTGAATATTACCGTTGGTAATGGCCGCCAGCCGATAGCGTTGCCCAAGGTCTGACAATAACTCGGCGGCTTCGGGGTGCGGCGTCACCTGTACGCGCAAACGATGGAATTCATTCATGGCAGCGGCGGCCCACAGCGTTGCAGCGCTGCGCGGCAAGCCTTGGGTCTCGAGCTGCGCTTCCAGGGCACGTAAACGCAGCCAGGTAAAGTCACCACGTCGTTCGGGCACTTCCAAGGCCAGTCGCTTTCGGCGTTGCAGATAATCCTCAAGCCCTTGATCAAACCCTAGCCCCCACGACGGCCAGCAACGTTCGGCCAACCAAGCGGCGAGGTTTTCACGCAGCCAGCCGTAATGCCCGGTTTCCGTTCGCGCCATCACGCCGCTGTTATCCCAGAGGGTATCGTCCAGATCAAAGGTAATCGCTTTGAGTGAGGTCATGGCTCGCTCCGTGGGCGGCGTTTTGCGCGAGGGTGCGCGGCGTCGTAGCTGGTTGCCAGGTGCTGCCAGTCCAGCCGCGTATAGACCTGGGTGGTCGAGAGGTTGGCATGCCCCAGCAACTCCTGCACCGCACGCAGATCCTGGCTGGACTCGAGTAAATGGCTGGCGAATGAATGGCGGAGTCGGTGAGGATGCAAATGCTCGGGTAGCCCCCGCTCAATGGCAAGCAATGCCAGGCGCTTTTGAATCGCCCGATGTCCCAGGCGTGCCCCACGCTGGCCGACAAACAGCGCTTTTTCAGCGTCAGGCGCCCATTGGGGCCGGACGCTCAACCAGGCCGCCAGCGCCTGCCGGGCTCGACGCCCCACCGGCACCTGGCGGGGCTTGCCGCCTTTTCCCAGCACGCGTACGCGATGGTCCTGAAGAGCCTCAAGGTCGAGTGACGCCAGCTCCGCCAAGCGCAACCCACTCGAATAGAGCAGTTCCAGCATTGCCTGATCGCGGCGCGCCAGTGGCGAGTCATCGTGGGGCGTATCCAGAAAGCGCGCCAGCGTATCGACATCCACCGGGCGCGGTAAGTGCTGGGGTTGCTTGGGTGTACGGACCAGATCCAGCGGGTTATCGGCGATGAAGCCCTGCTTCACCAGGTAATCGGCGAAGCGCGATAACGCCGCGCGGCGCCTGGCGAGGCTGCGTGGCGCAAGCCCCCGGCGGCGCTCTTCCCCCAAAAACGCGCGCAGCAGATGCTGGTCGAACGCGGCGGCATCGTCGTCCTGGCGCTCAATAAACCCGCACAGCGCGCCAATATCCTGGCGGTAAGCAGCCACCGTCGCCTCGCTTGCGTGGCGTGCGAGCGAGGCGAGAAACGCCTCAGCGTGCTGGCGGGTAGCGTCGTCATTCATGGGTGGGCGTCAGGCGAATCAGCAGCCGTGCCACGATATCGCCAAGGTACTCGGTAAACAGCGTATCCATACTGGCGCGGTACTGATCGGCATCGGGGCTGGCAATCAGCAAGTACCCCAGCGGCTCACCCGCAGAAAGCCGCGAAATGGCGCATGAACCCGCCTTGCGTGGCGCTTTGACGTGGGGTAACAAGCACTTCCAGTCGCTGACGCTGAGTTTGGCGCAACGACTGGTGCGGCCATCGAGCAACGCCGCCAACCGGGCACTGGCATGCTGATCCAGCACATGCCGGGGCGGCTGCGGGAGTGAGGGTTCGTCGTCGCTTAATGTCGCGGGGCACCATAGCGCCATGGCGGGGGTGTTGAAGCGCTCACTAAGCTGCGTGGCCAACGCCTGGGCCAAAGCGTCACGCGTGTCGGCCTCCACCAGCGCCAGCAACGTTTCGCGCAGCCGTCGGTACTGGGCCTCATTATGGCGAGCGGTTTCCAGCAAATGCTCAAGACGCCCTTCGGCGGTCTCGGCGCGCTGGCGTAAGTCGATCACCAGGCGCTCGAGGAGCGACACCGCCCCTTCAATATGCGGATGAGGAACCTGCAACTGCTGCAGCAGCCCTTCCCGCCCCACGAAAAAATCGGGATGCCGCGCCAGCCAAAACGCGACTTGATCGGGGTCGAGCGTTTTGCGCGGTTCTGGGGCTTGGGACATCGCCGTTCTCCTTGGGTTAGTCAAAGACTGCTTGCTCTATCGGTTGTTCAAAAGCGCTAGTAAATCGCTACCCGGCCGTCGAAGACATGCGTCGCCGGCCCCACCATGATCAGCGGTGACTCGGGTGACGACCACTCGACACTCAATTCGCCGCCGAGTAAATGGACGCGCACCGGGCTTTTTAACAGCCCCTGGCGGATACCACTGGCAACGGCGGCGCAGGCCCCGGTACCACAGGCTAGCGTTTCGCCACTACCGCGTTCAAATACCCGTAGCCGGATTTCGCTTGCCGACAGCACCTGCATGAACCCCACGTTCACACGCTTGGGAAAGCGCGGATGCGCTTCGAGCAGCGGACCCAAACGCGCGACGGGAGCGGTATCAACGTCATCGACCTGAAGCACCGCATGGGGGTTGCCCATCGACACCACACCCAGTTGCAGCGTTTCACCATCCACCTCGACATCGTGCAGCGGCTGGTCGCCCGGGGCGTCGAACGGCACGGCTGCCGGATTAAAGCGCGGCTGCCCCATGTCGACACGCACCAGGCCGTCGTGCTGAACATTCAACACCAGCGGTCCGCCAGCGGTTTCAACACGAATTTCGTGCTTGTGGGTCAGACGCTGTTCACGGACAAAGCGCGCAAAGCAGCGCGCCCCATTACCGCAGTTTTCGACTTCGCTGCCATCAGCGTTGTAAATCCGGTAGCGAAAGTCCATATCAGGGTCGCGGGGCGGCTCCACGATCAGCAGTTGGTCAAAACCGATGCCAAAACGCCGATCCGCCAGTTGGCGTATTTGCTCGTCGCGCAGGCGGGCGCGCTGGGTGACCAGGTCGACCACCATAAAGTCGTTGCCGAGGCCGTGCATTTTGGTGAAGTGCAAAAGCATTAGCAGCCTCCTTCGGGCAGCAAGGCTTCACCGGACCACAGGCTTTCCAGCGTTTCACGGGCGCGGACCAGATGACAACGTTCGCCGTCTACCATCACTTCAGCGGGGCGCGGGCGGCTGTTGTAGTTGGAGGCCATGACAAACCCATAGGCGCCGGCGGACCGCACGGCCAGCAGGTCGCCCGCGGCAATCGCCAACTCGCGTTCTTGACCCAAAAAGTCGCCCGTTTCACAGACCGGCCCCACCACATCGTAGATCGAGGTTTCGCGCGCTGATCGCGTATCCACCGGGACAATGGCCTGCCATGCCTGATACAACGCCGGGCGTATCAGATCGTTCATGGCGGCATCCACGATGGCAAAGTTCTTGGTTTCGCCAGGTTTTAAAAACTCCACACGGGTGAGCATGATCCCCGCATTGGCGGCAATCGAACGACCGGGTTCGAACAGCAGCGTCAGTTGCTCGCCGCCTTCCCAACGCGACAGGCGCGAGAGTAGCTGGCTTGCGTAGTCAAACGGGTGCGGCGGGGTTTCATCCCGGTAGGGCACGCCAAGGCCGCCGCCCAGGTCCAGATGGTCGATCTCGATGCCACGCTCGCGCAGGCGCTCCATGAGCACCAGTAAACGCTCCAGCGCATCCAGAAACGGCGCGGTTTCGGTAAGCTGCGAACCAATATGGCAATCCAGGCCCTTGACCTGCAGGTTGGGCAGACTTGCGGCCAGTTCGTACACCGTCAGGGCATCGTCGACGGGAATGCCGAACTTGTTGTCCTTAAGGCCAGTGGAAATGTATGGGTGGGTACCCGCGTCCACATCGGGATTGACCCGCAGCGACACCGGGGCCATCTTGCCAAGCTCACCCGCCACGGCGTTCAGCCGCTCGAGCTCGGGGCGTGACTCGACGTTGAAACATTTGATGCCCACTTCAAGTGCCCGGGCCATTTCATGGGGCTGCTTGGCCACGCCGGAAAACACGACCTTGTCCGGGTCACCGCCCGCCTTGAGCACGCGCTCAAGCTCGCCCACCGACACAATGTCAAAACCCGCTCCCAGCTTGGCCAACAGCCCCAGCACGGCGAGATTGGAGTTTGCCTTTACCGCGTAGCAAATCAGGTGTGGATGGCCGCCCAACGCTTCGGTGTAGGCGCGGAAATGGCGCGTCAGTGTTGCCTTTGAATAGACATAACAAGGCGTGCCGTATGTCTCGGCGATACGGTCAAGCGGGACATCTTCAGCAAAAAGCAGGCCGTCACGGTCGTTAAAATGATCCATTTAACCCTCCTGCTGATCGACATTATCGTCATCGGGCAGGTAGAGCGGCCCTTTTTGTCCACAGCCGACCAGCAACAGGGCCACCACGGCGAGTAAGGCAATTTTTTTCATAGTGCCCCCCCTTTCAAGGTTGCCAGTGCCTCGCGGGCACGCTGGGCGGCGGCACGCACCTGGTCGGGGGCCGTTCCGCCGATGTGATTGCGCGCGGCCACAGAGCCCTCCAGCGTCAGCACCTCGAATACATCCTGCTCAATAGTGGCCGAGAACTGCTTGAGTTCATCTAGCGTCATTTCTGAAAGGTCTTTTTCAGTCCTCAGGCCATAGGCCACCGACTGACCGACGATCTCATGGGCATCACGGAAGGCCACCCCTTTGCGCACCAGATAGTCAGCCAGGTCGGTGGCCGTGGAAAAGCCTTTGCGCGCCGCTTCAAACATGCTGGCTTTTTTCGGCTCGATGGCCGGCACCATGTCGGCGAACGCTTTCAGGCAATCACGCACGGTATCCACGGCGTCAAACAGGGGTTCCTTGTCTTCCTGATTGTCCTTGTTATAGGCCAGCGGCTGGGACTTCATCAGGGTCAGCAGGCTCATCAAGTGGCCATAGATGCGGCCCGTCTTGCCACGCACCAGCTCAGGCACATCGGGGTTTTTCTTCTGCGGCATGATCGACGAGCCGGTACAGAAGCGGTCGGGCAAATCGATAAAATCGAACTGGGCGCTGGTCCACAGCACCAGTTCTTCGCTCATGCGCGACAGGTGCATCAACAGGATACTGGCGAAGCTGGTGAATTCGATGGCGAAGTCGCGATCGGACACGGCGTCCAGCGAGTTTTCCGCCGGGCGCTCAAAGCCCAGCAGTTCGGCGGTCACGTGACGATCGATCGGGTAGGTGGTACCGGCCAGCGCCGCAGCACCGAGGGGCATCACGTTGATCCGCTTGCGGCAGTCCAGCAGGCGCTCGTGGTCACGGGCGACCATCTCTTGCCAGGCCAGCAAGTGGTGGCCAAAAGTCACCGGCTGGGCGGTCTGCAAGTGGGTAAAACCGGGCATGATGGTATCGGCTTCGCGGTCAGCAAGCTCGATCATTCCCTCGCGCAGGCGGACAAGCTCGGCTTCTATGACGTCGATGGCGTCGCGCATGAACAAGCGAATATCAGTAGCCACCTGATCATTGCGCGAACGCCCGGTGTGAAGCTTTTTGCCGGTAATACCGATCTTGTCGGTCAGCCGGGCTTCGATGTTCATGTGCACGTCTTCCAGCGGCACCGACCACTCAAACTCATCGCGCTCGATTTCGCCCTTGATCTCACTCAGGCCGTTGATAATCGCGTCACGCTCGTCGTCGGTCAGCACGCCGACGCGCGCCAGCATCGTCGCGTGGGCGATAGATCCCTGGATATCCTGGCGCGCCAGGCGTTGATCAAAATTGACGGACGCGGTAAAGCGTTCAACAAAGGCGTCGGTGGGCTCGCTGAAGCGACCGCCCCAAGACTGGTTCGTAGCTTGGCTCATCGGAGGCATATCCTGCTGACAAAACAATTAGAGTCGATAGCGGAAAGTGTAACAGAGTCACCCTCGGGAGCGGCACGCCGTTTTTATCACGACGGCATCAATGCCTAGGGCGTCGACAACGTCGGGGGCGACGCTAAGAAATCAAGCAGGGCGTTCAATGGCATGGGGCGCGCGAAGTAGTAGCCCTGCAAGTAGTCGCAGTGACGTTGGGCAAGGTAGGCAAACTGCTCAGCGGTTTCCACGCCCTCGACCAGCACCTCTAGCTCCATCTTTCCCGCCATGGCAACAACGCCATCAATGATGGCGGCATCGTGGCGATCGGTAATCACATCACGCACAAATGAACGATCAATTTTGATTCTGTTAATAGGAAGGCGTTTAAGGTAGCTCAAGCTGGAAAAACCGGTGCCAAAGTCATCCATGGCAATGTGAACGCCCAACTGCCGTATGCGCTGCAGCGCTTGAATGGCCTGCTCCGCGCTATCCATCAATACGCCTTCGGTCAGTTCCAGTTCAAGCAGTTCCGGCGCCAGGCCGCTTTCCTCAAGCACCCGTTCAACCGTTTCCAGAAAACCGGGGCGCTGGAAATGCATCGGCGAAACATTCACCGCCATGGTGATTCGCCCCAGGCCCAGCTCGTTCAGTTGCTTGGCAACGCGGCAGGCAGTGGCGAGCACCCAGTCGCTGATCGGGATGATTTGCCCGGTGTCTTCCGCCAGGCCAATAAAATCCCCGGGCGGAATGAAGCCACGTTCAGGGTGCGGCCAGCGGATCAGGGCTTCCACGCCCACCACCTTGCCACTGGGCCCGTGCATTTGGGGCTGGAAATACAGCTCGAACTGCTGCTGCTCAATCGCATACTGCATCGCATTGCGCAGGCTGACCCGTTCGCTGACCTTGCGGTTGAGATCCTCGGTATACCATTGGCAGGTATTACGCCCGCGACGCTTGGCCTTGTACATGGCCAAGTCAGCCTGCTGGATCAACTGGGAAGGGTCACTGAGGGTACCGTCGCTCATCGCCCCACCGATACTTGCGGTAATGCGCAACTCGCTGCCTTGATGCCAGTAGGGTGTCGCCAATCGTTTGAGAATCCGCTCAACCACTTGAATCACGTCGCTGTGGTGAGCCAGATCCGGCAGGAGGACCACAAATTCATCACTGCCGAAACGCGCTACGGTATCCCAGGGGCGCAGTTCCTCTTCAAGCCGCTTGGCGACCTCCATCAGAATAAAGTCACCGACTTCATGCCCAAGGGTGTCATTGATCGGCTTGAATTCGTCCAGGTCGATAAACAGCACGGCGAGATGACGCTGGTAGCGGCGCGCCACCAGGCATCCCTGATCCAGGCGCTGGGTCAGCAGCGTCCGGTTGGGCAACCCCGTCAGCGCATCATGGCTGGCGTTATAAGCCAACTGTGCCTGGTACTCGCGCTGTTCAGAGATATCGTTTTGCACGCCGATGAAATGGGTCACTTGCCCCAACGTATCGCGCACCGGAGAAACGTATAAATCGTTCCAGAAAGGCCTGCCATTGCGCCGATAGTTGCGAATTACCACATGCACTTCTATACCATCAGCGACACCCCGGCGTAGCTGCTTGACCGTATTGGGATCGGTATCGTCGCCTTGCAAAAAACGGCAGTTGCGGCCAAGCGCTTCCTCGCGGGTATATCCAGTGATCCGCTCAAAGGCGGTATTAACGTACACGATAGGCAAGTCAGCATGGGCCGCATCCGCAATGATCATGCCATTGGTACTTGACTCGACGCTGCGTTCGAGGAGCTTCAGTCGGCTTTCGGTGGCTTTGCGATCCGACACCACCCGCGCGATGACATAGGCCACCCCGTCGCCCAGCGAAGGATCGACCTCTAACCAGTGAAGCGCCTGTGAGGACGAGCGAGCCCGCACCTCGAAGATGGGAACATCGTGCCCCTGGATCAAGCGCTCAAACATTGTCTCGATGAGAAGGTGGTCCCGCACGTCAACCACCTTGCCACAGTGCCTACCCACGAGTGCGTCCGCTGAATAACCCAGCAGGTTCTCAAACGCAGGGTTTACCTGCAAAAACCGCCCTTCCAGGTCAATACAGAAAAATAAATCATGGGAAAGCAGGAAAAATTGATCCAGCTGTCCATACGGTGCAGAGGGCGTCATAGGGTATCCTGAGGCAAGCAACTTGGGACGCATTCAAGATCACTTGCGGTATTGGTTATTTTTACTGGGTAGCCGGGTGCTTTATGATGAGAACTATCATAATTTGACGCGCCGTGTCAGCGGCAAAAGGAGAATAACGTGGCATCTATCACCAAACTACGCATCGCCACGCGGAAAAGCCAACTGGCGATGTGGCAAGCGGAGCATGTTCGCGACCGCCTGATGGCGGCGCACAGCGGGCTTGAGGTTGAACTTGTGCCGCTGTCCACTCGAGGCGACAAGATCACCGATACACCGCTTTCCAAAATTGGTGGCAAAGCATTATTTGTCAAGGAATTGGAAGAGGCCATGCTGGACGGTCGCGCCGACATCGCGGTGCATTCCATGAAAGATGTCCCCATGCATTTCCCCGAAGGCCTGGGCCTGTCGATAATTCTCGAAGGCGCCGACCCCACCGACGCCTTTGTCTCGAACCATTACCGCAGCCTTGACGAGCTGCCGGAGGGGGCTCGCATTGGCACGGCCAGCCTGCGACGGGGACTACAGATGCGCGAGGCGCGTCCTGATCTCAGCATTCTGAACCTGCGCGGCAATGTCCAGACCCGCCTGGGCAAGCTGGATAGCGGTGAATTCGAAGCGATCATCCTGGCCACCTCCGGCCTCAAGCGGCTTGGCCTGGACGATCGCATTACCCAGGCGATGCCGCCTGAAATCTGCCTACCCGCCTGCGGGCAGGGCGCCCTTGGCATTGAGTGCCGACTGCACGATCCTGAATTAATTGCACTTCTGGCGCCGTTGGACGATGCTGATACTGCCACACGCGTTCGCGCGGAAAGGGCGATGAATACGCGCCTGGAAGGCGGCTGCCAAGTGCCCATTGCCGGTCATGCGGTGCTGGACCTTGATAACGAGACGATGTGGCTGCGTGGGCTGGTCGGTAACCCGGAAGGCACCGAAGTGCTCCGCGCGGAGGGCCACGGCTCGATGCACGAACCCGAAGCGTTGGGTATTCGCATCGCTGAGGAGCTGCTTGACCAGGGAGCAGGCAAGATTCTGGCCGAGGTATACGGCAACGAGATATGACGCTACCGGTACTGATCACCCGGCCTGGTACTCGAGGGACAGTGCTTGCAGAGGCACTGCGCCGCGAGGGCGTCAACGCTGAGGCACTGGACGTGATGCAGCTTCAGGCGCTGCCCGAAGACACGACCTTGCGCCAGGTTTGGCTAAATATTGATCAGTACCATAAGATCGTTATTGTGAGTCCCTTTGCCGCTGGCTGTTTGAGCGAGGCGCTTGATCGCTACTGGCCACAGCTGCCGGTCGGCATTGACTACTATAGCGTTGGTCAAAGTACAGCGGCCTTGCTTTACGACCAGTTAGGCGTGCGCGTGCATGTCCCGCCGCCACGTGAGAGTGAGGATACCAGCGAAGCGCTGCTGCGCTTGGCATCACTGCAAAGGCTATCCCACCAGCGCGTATTGATAGTCGCAGGTGAAGGAGGTCGACCGCTATTAGCGGATACGCTTGCCGAACGCGGCGCGCAGGTGACCGCTTTGGCCGTCTACCGACGCCGCTTGCTGACACCATCGAGCCCCGTAAAAGCGCGGCTCGCAACGGGTAATTACCGGGCGTTGATCGTCACCAGCGGCGAACTCTTAGAACATCTGGCAAAATGGTGCCAACCGGCAGCGTTGAACCAACCGCTAATCGTTTCCAGTCGCCGTTTGGCTACACTGGCTGAAAGACTGGGGTTTTGCGACCCCATTGTGGCGTCAGGGGCCACACCACCGGCGTTAATCGCCGCGTTGGCTCGGACCTAGACCCAGCGGGTGCCGATGTCGATCAAGGAACTTAACAAGGGCTAGCGACAGATGAGCAAACAAACAAGCGATCAGGACGACACCCAGAAAAACGCGGCGAATACCGCTGGTGAGGACAAGGCGGCGCCGTCGTCATCCTCCACAACCGGCTCCCCTCCTAATGGCGCCCCTGGTAGTCATGGCGACGATTCCAGCCCCTCGACAAACACCTCAGCGTCGTCGCAGACGCCTGCTTCCTCATCCAGTGGTCAGCGCTCACGGCGACGCCAGAAAAGCGCCAAAAACGCCGCTCAGGATACAACCCAGCCAAAGAACCAAGGCGCCAATCAATCAAGCGACGGGCAACAAGCCTCTGCGTCCAGCGATCCCAAGAAGAGTGGCTCTTCACAGGATACCTCTTCCAGCAGCGCAAAAAGTCCTGCTTCGTCGTCAACGCCTTCATCCGGCAACAAGCAAAGCCCGCCGTCCCAATCCACGCCGCCCACTGGCGGCGGCAAAGGCAAAGGCGGGTTTGCCATTGTGTTGGTACTGCTACTGGCGATAGCGGTGGGCGTGGTCGCCTGGCAGGGCTGGCTACGCTTGGAAGCCCAGCAGCAGCGACTTAATGAACTCAGTGAAAGCAGTGCGACGCAACAGGCCGTTGACGACCTTGCCGCGCAGCTTGAAAACGCTCAAGCCCAGCGCGAGCAACAGTTTGACAGCACCATCAGCGAGCTGCGCGATGAGTTTGCCAACTATCGCAGCAACGTCGACGACACCCTGGACGACGTACTGGCGCAACTATCTCAAGAGCAGGAAACCGATGAGCGCGACTGGCTGCATGCCGAAGCCGCTTATTTATTGCGCCTCGCCAACCAGCGTCTGCAGTTGGAAGGTGATGTTGAAGGTGCCACTGCGCTGCTGCGCACCGCCGATGCGCGCCTGGAAGATGCCGACAACCCTGCCTTGACATCCGTCCGGCGGGAAATCGCCAACGAACTGGCCGCCCTTGATGCTGTCCCGCGCCTGGACCGCACTGGGGTCTATCTGGCGCTGAATGCGCAACAGGAACGCGTCGCCGGGTTGCGCCTTTCCCAGGCAGTGGAAGAGCGTGCGGTGACCTCGAGCATCGAGCAGCCGCCCACAGGCACCTTCGAGCGCCAACTGGCCCGCTTCGGCGAAGAACTGAAAGACCTGGTGATGATTCGCCACCATGACGAAGCCCTGGAAGCGCTGGTCACGCCGGAGCAGGAATCATACCTGCGCCAAAGTCTGCGGCTGATACTTGAGCAATCCCAGTTAGCCTTGCTCAAAGAAGAGCAGTCGCTTTACGAAGCGAGTATCGACAAGGCGTTGGAACTGATCAACGGTTACTATGACACCTCTCGGGAAGAAACCCAGCGCGTGATCGAGCGCCTTGAAGAACTCAAGGAGGTGACCGTCGAGCCCGAATTGCCGGATATCAGCGGATCGCAACAGGCCATGGCGGAATTTATCGACAACCGCCACGAGTCGCGCCAGCAACAAGAGGGAGGTGAGTCATGAGAAAGCTCATCCTGCTGATTGTTGCCGGGCTCGCCGTTGGGGCGCTGTTTGGCCACCTGATGATGTCAGTGCCCGGCTACTGGCTGATACGCGTCGGTGACACCTCGGTGCAAACCTCCTTCTGGTTTGGCCTTGTACTGCTGTTGGCCGCCTTTCTGGTGCTGCATTTTATACTGCGCCTGCTAAGCGGCATGATTCGGCCGGTAGGCCGATTTCGCACCTGGAATAGCCGCGCCCGCAACCGCCGTGCCATGAAGCGCACTGTGCGGGGGCTGGTGGCCATGACCGAAGGGCGCTGGAAACGCGCAGAAAAAACGCTGGTGAAAGCGGCCGATGATTCCAGCACGCCGCTGGTGAACTACCTATCGGCAGCCCTGGCGGCACACTATCAAGGCAACTACACCCAATCCCAGGAGCACATCAATCAAGCCCAACTGACGACGGAAGGTGCTGATACCGCCATTGGCTTGATGCAGGCGCAATTACTGATCGACCGCCAGCAGCCTGAAGAAGCGTTGGCAATTCTTAACCGCTTGGACAAGCAGCTGTCTAATCACCCGCAAGTACTCAAGCTTCTCAAGCAGGTCTTCCTGAGCGTCAACGACTGGGAAGGATTACGCCGGCTGATCCCCCGGTTAGCCGCGCAAAAGCTGATTTCACAGCAGGAGCGCGAAGAACTCGAGTTCAAGGCATACCGTGAGCTGATTATCTTCGAGGCCAAAAATCCGAGCGATATCGAGCGTGTTCGCAGCCTGTGGGCAGACATGCCCGACTACCTGCGCGGCAAGACCGAGCTCATCGTGCTGTACGCCGAGGCCCTGCTACAGGCCAACGAAGACACCATTGCCGAACGGTTGCTGAATCACTCTCTCGATCACCACTGGGATGCGCGGCTTGTGAAGCGTTACGGATTGCTCAATGTCGATCCGTCACGCCAGCTCGTCAAAGCGGAAAAATGGCTTCAGGAACGGCCTAACGACCCCGAGCTGCTGCTTGCCTGCGGGCGATTGTCACTACGCACCGGTAAATGGACCAAAGCACAAGAGTACTTTGAGGCCAGCCAACGCCAACGCCCCAGCGGTGTGGTCTGCGCCGAGCTTGCTCGCCTCTACGCCAGTCTCGGCGAGCATAACAAAAGCCAGCTTTACTACCGCCACAGCGTGGAAATGCTGGCCAAGTCGCTGCCTTCGCTGCCCCAGCCAAGCGATGCCAATGACAGCCAGCCAGACATAAAAAAGACCAAGCGGCGAGCTTAGTAACGAAAGATTGCACTGATTAAGCATGATAGATGAACTGCCTCTCCTCAACGTCGTGGATAGATTGAGGTTGAGGCAATCATGTATTACATAAGCCAGGTTATGATTCAGTCTAACGCAGCACTATCGCCAATGGTCCAGCACCAAGAGACCTACGTATCCCCGCAGCCCACATTGGTTTGGACGTATATAGAGCGAAAATATTTTCCTCAATCGTATAGTATCGAGCATGACGATGTCGTATTCCAAGGTGACCCCTCACTATCGGAGCGGTCAGCTCATTTGTGACAACCCAGATCAAAGTTAAGCCGCTTAATCCAATTCTGATTCTAATAAGTCAGATGTTGCACTTATCAGTTGAGCTCAGGATTTAAACGTCAACAAGCCCTAAAAATTTGGATAATTAGGACCTCCCCCTCCTTCCGGCGCAACCCAGGTGATGTTTTGCGCGGGGTCTTTAATATCGCAAGTTTTGCAGTGAACGCAGTTTTGGAAGTTGATTTGGAACTTGGGCTTTCCCTTATCATCCTCAATCACTTCATAAACACCTGCAGGACAGAAGCGCTGTGCGGGTTCAGCATACTTAGGGAGATTTTCGCGAATCGGCAACCCTGAATCAGCCAAGCGAAGATGGCAGGGCTGGTTCTCTTCGTGGTTGGTATTGGAGAGAAATACCGACGAGGACTTATCGAATGATAGCTTGCCATCCGGCTTGGGGTAGTTAATTTTATCGCATTGATCAGCCAGTTTAAGCGTGCTGTGGTCGGGGATTTTATCGTGAAGGGTAGGCAGCTTGCCACTGAGTAGCTGATTGGCAAAGTTGTATGCCCCACCAAGGATGGGTCCATACTTGTGAATCGCAGGTCCAAAGCTTGCACTTTCTTTTAATTCGGCAAATGCCCAACTTCCTTCCCACTTCTTGGTGAAAGACGTGAGTTCTTGGCCGCCTTCGTCACCGACTTGGAGCGCCTCAAAAACGCTCTCAGCTGCTACCAAGCCGGATTTCATTGCCGTATGTAAGCCTTTGATCTTGGAAAAATTTAGCGTACCCGCATCACAACCGATTAAAAGTCCGCCCGCGAAAGTCATTTTAGGCAAGCAATTGTAGCCACCTTTGGTGATGGCACGAGCCCCATACGCCACGCGCTTGCCGCTCTCCAAATACTGGCTAATGACCGGGTGGTGTTTCATCCGCTGGAATTCATCAAACGGAGAGGTCCAAGGGTTCGGATAAGATAGATCAATGATCAACCCCACCACGACCTGATGATTCTCCGCATGATAGAGGAACCAGCCGCCATGGGTATCGCTATCCAGTGGCCAGCCCGAGCCATGCATCACTAAGCCGGGCTCATGCTTATCAGCCGGAACATCCCACAGCTCTTTTAGGCCGATACCGTAATGCTGCGGATCGCGCCCGGCATCGAGAGCGAACTCTTTGATTAGTCGCTTGCCAAGATGGCCGCGTGCCCCCTCGGCAAAAAGAGTGTATTTGGCACGCAGCTCCATGCCCGGCATATAGCCATCTTTTGACATGCCGTCAGCAGACACTCCCATGTCGCCGATCATGATGCCGCGAACAACCTCATTTTCGATAATAGGCTCCTGAGCGGCAAAACCAGGAAAAATCTCGACGCCCAGTGCCTCTGCCTGCTCAGCGAGCCAGCGGCTTAGATTGCCAGCGCTGATTACATAGCGTGTGATATCCCCGCCGGTATTATGCATGCTCTTCGGCACAAGGACATTAGGTAGCTTCTGCGCTTTTACGGCGTCTCTGAGCAAGTAGACTTCATCGCGGATTACAGGCGTTGTCAGCGGTGTGCCTCGCTCTTCCCAATCGGGGAAAAGCTCCTTTAAAGCGCGGGGTTCAAACACGGCACCCGAAAGAATATGTGCGCCCACCTCTGAGCCTTTTTCCACCACGCATACACTGAGTTCTTTCTTGGCCTCATTAGCCTGTTGCATCAGGCGACACGCGGCGGATAGACCTGACGGTCCCGCGCCGACGATCACAACATCAAACTCCATGCAATCGCGTTCTATGTTTTCCATGTTTGGATGCCTTATTTTTTTAAGTTCAGAAAAACGCCTGTATGCCAGTCTGTGAACGACCCAGAATCAGCGCATGGATATCGTGCGTGCCTTCATAGGTATTGACCGACTCCAAATTCACCATATGGCGAATCACACCATACTCGTCCGACACCCCGTTGCCGCCGTGCATATCTCGCGATAAGCGGGCAATATCCAATGCCTTGCCGCAGTTGTTGCGCTTTGTCAAAGAAATCATCTCCGGCGCCCAATTACCGCTATCAAGCAGGCGGCCCACCTGAAGCGCGCTCTGCAAGCCCAGCGTAATTTCGGTCTGCATATCAGCGAGCTTTTTCTGAATCAGCTGATTGGCCGCGAGAGGGCGTCCAAACTGCTTGCGATCTAGCGTGTATTGACGCGCGGCATGCCAGCAGAATTCAGCGCTACCCATAACACCCCAAGCAATTCCGAAGCGCGCTTTGTTCAAACAGCCAAACGGTCCCTTTAAGCCGCTAACATTTGGCAATAAGTTCTCTTCCGGTACAAAAGCGTTATCCAGTACGATCTCGCCGGTGATTGAGGCACGCAATGAGACCTTGCCCTCGATTTTCGGCGCGCTGAATCCCTCAGTGCCGCGCTCAACGATAAAGCCTTTTATCTTATTATCGTGTGCAGCGGATTTAGCCCATACCACAGCGACATCGGCAATCGGGCTGTTGGTGATCCAGATTTTCGCGCCAGTGAGGCGGTAACCGCCATTAACTTTCTCTGCACGCGTGACCATCGAGCCGGGGTCAGAGCCGTGGTCGGGTTCGGTCAAACCGAAACACCCTACCATCTCTCCAGTGGCAAGCTTGGGTAGGTACTTATGCTTCTGTTCCTCGGAGCCATAGGCTTCGATCGGGTACATTACCAACGATGACTGTACGCTCATGGCCGAGCGATAGCCGGAATCGACACGCTCCACTTCACGGGCGATGAGGCCGTAAGCAACATTATTGATGCCAGCGCCACCGTATTCTGTCGATACCGTCGCGCCCAAAAGGCCCAACTCACCCATCTCCGACATGATCTCCCGGTCGAAACGTTCTTCGCGAAATGCTGACAGAACCCGTGGTTGTAATTTTTCTTGGCAGTATTCATATGCTGCGTCACGAATCTGACGTTCTTCGCTGGTCATTTGCTGTTCCAGCAGAAGCGGGTCGTCCCAATTAAAGTGACTCATCCTCTCAGCTCCAACAATTATTGTTTAACAAAGCAAACCAATTATTCGCCAAGCAAAATCAGCAGCTGCAATTGATATGCGATTGACAGCCAGTAATATCAATTTTTGAATAATAAAACAATATTTTGCTATGCGGAATTAAAAAATAGATGAATACAGCTCGAAAAGTTTTAACACTGCTTCTTTAATTTTACCTCTGACACTACAAAGCTCTTTTCCGTCGTCCTAAAACATAAAAGACAATGTTAAAACCATTTATAATCAATAATTTATGGAACCACCTCCAATGGCTATGCCCAGAAAATTACCATTCGGAACATGTTGCAAAATAAATACGACTCATCTGTTCGTACTTTGCCAATGGATAATGATGTACCCACCAACACTAGTTCGAAGACCCAATCAGAACCCGCAAGATCACCTGCTGGAACAGCTGGTTTGTGCCGTGGGGTTGCCGAGCTACAGATGGTTTCCCCTCTGTATCGCGCTCTTAGAGTGGTGGATTTTTGCGGCTCGAATCAGGCTGGGGTGTTACTCATCAGCCAGTAGCTGCTGGCGCAGCGATGGCCAGTAATGCACTGGCATCGCATACGAAGCCAGTGCAATCACTATCTAGGAAATGTTAAAAACTATATTGTGCCGAGACGTGCACTCGGTCCAAATCGAAGGCATCACCGTCGACTTCCTCAAGATCGAAGCGCTGGTATTCGATACCGTAGGTAGTGTTCGCCATCGGCGACCACATGAGGTTAACAAAGGCCGTGTCATAGCTATCAGTCATATCACCTGCCCCCGTATCGACCAGCCCGGTACGCGAGTAGGCCAGTGAACTGCGTAATTCATCAGTCCAATAGTGTCGATAGATTGCCGAGGCCCCCCAGGAGTCAACGCCATCAATATTGCCTTCTCCGACCTGCGCATCAGGGTAAGAACGCAGGCCCATGTAACGTCCAAGGTTGCCATAATTAGCCTGTAGACGAAGATCATCCTGCCCAACGGTAGGTAAGCGGGCTGTCACACTGTAGGCGTCTTCCCACTCGCTGTCGTCATCGACCCCGTTGTCGACTTCCAATCGGCGTGCCAGAGCCGCCACCGATACATGCCCCCAATCACCGTCAAAGTTTACCCGCCCAACGATATCCGGAACCGACTGATCATCGCCACCATCTTCAGGGTTCTCAAGAGCAAACTGTAGATTACCGCCCTCGAAAGGTCGGGTATAACGCAATTGCGCCTGACGCACGAAGATGACGCTAGCATGCTGGCCAAAGGCATCGACCTCACCCAACCCATTGAGATCCATAAAGGTCGACCAGGTCTGGCCAGCCAACCAGTTGCCCCAGCTACCGTAGGCATGGCGCAGACGCGGTGCATAGGAGTTACTGACAAATTCGTTGGCCTCACCATCCGCGCCGTAAAAATCCATCTCGACGAATGTCTTAAGCGTATCACCCGCCAGCGGTGTGGCCGTCCCAACGTTCAGGCGGCTCTGGCGCGCGCTAAAGCTAGTGCGGCTACCCAAGTCCTCATCGACGTTACGCAGGGAGCCAGCCGAGACGATCTCGCTAGCCTTGCCATCACTAAATCCGTTGTTGGCTACCGTGGCCTGAGCCTTGACGTATCCGCCAATCGACAGCGTGGTCTCGCCAATCTGCAGATCACCCTTCGGTGTGCGGGTGACAACATTGTCACTTACCGTAGCGACCTCCTCCTTTGTGGAGCTTTGTTGTGACTTGAGTTCGTCAATTTGAGACTGCAGTGCCTGCATCTGAGCTTGCAAGGCCTCGACATCAGCGGGGGCCGTTTGCGCACTCGCTATTCCCATGGGAAGCATCAGGGAAGTGCCGATGATTGTTAATGTTATTTTGCGTTTGAAGGGTCTGAACATGCTATTCCTCATTATTTTTAGGCGCGTGACTGCTTTTCCCCCGTCCCTCTGGGGCAACAGATCGACAAGAGATGTCACGCTGGGATGGCATGAGCACTGCGCTCAAACCGATGGAGCGGGGGATCCGCCCCGCTGCCGCGCCATCTTGGCGCTTGCTCAGTTAACGACTAACTCTATTAAGGGCTGGTGCTGGATAGTCCTCCGAGATGCCCACTTCAATCTCACGTATAACGTTGACGCTCTTGTTGGGCGCATCGCTCTTTGAGGCGAGGGAGCCTTGGCATGCCAGTCAAAATCTTTCCGATCTAATTGTTGTCGGTGTCGTTTATCTGTTTACCGAAGATAACCAGCCGGAGCTTCTCGGCATCGCTAATGTTATATTTTTCTTGTAATTTCGCTATGCAAAATCTAATTTCATATTAAAATGCTAAAACCCCTGAACTAGAACGTCAAGTGCTTCAGCTAGTGCCTATACCAAAGGAGTAAGAGCTAAATGTCTGAATCGAAGAGTAGAGCAGAATATTGGCCAACAGCCGTCTGCGATTCCTAAATAAATTAGCTTGGTAACTGACTGACATCTACCAATTGTCTAGCGGGTTATAACTGCCCATTATCAATGAGAGCCTCTACCAATAATGACATTGACAGCTACCCAGCGGCTTCTCTACTATCAATTGACCGTTTTGCAAAACCAAGTACCGCACAGCAAAACAATAAAGAGCAGAATGTAACTCAACCATAAGCACAACCACAATAAAGGAGCATCCCAATGCATCCATTTGCGCACCGACTACTCATCGCCGCTTTACCTCTATCACTGCTCGGCGCCGCTGTTAGCCACGCCAGTGACATTGAACTGCCCGGCACCATGGCTTGGACTGCCTACGGCACCAACTCGAGTGGTTACGCCCAAGCCGTGGCCATCGGCAACATGCTGCAGAACAAATACGATTCATCAGTGCGTATTTTGCCCGGTGATAATGACGTATCACGTATGACACCGCTCAAGCAGGGTCGTGTTGACCTGTGCGCCTGCGGAATATCCAGCTACTACGGGGCAGAAGGCGTGATGATGTTTGCCGACCCAGACTGGGGGCCTCAACCGCTGAGAGTCATTACCACCTCCACCGCTTCGTTTGGCCTTTCCTTAGCAGTGGCAGGCGACTTAGACGTTGAAACACCCGCCGACCTCGAAGGTAAACGCATCGCCTATATCCGCGGCGACGATGCACTCAACAAAGGCACCGAAGCATACCTAGCATTTGGTGGCCTGACTTGGGACGACGTCGAACGAGTGGATTACCCTGGCTACGGACGCTCATTCGACGGTATTATCGCCGGTGATGTCGACGCCTCGTTCACCACTACCGTAACCCCGCCCGCCCAGCAGCTTGCCAGCAGCCCACGCGGCATTAGCTGGCCGGTACTAGACCCTGAAGATGAAGCGGGCTGGGAGCGCATGACCGAAGTGGCGCCCTATTTCCGTCCCCATGAAGTCACCGCAGGCGCGGGGGGGATTAGTGCTGACAACCCAGTGCCCAGCGCCAGCTACCCGTACCCCATTGTGGTTGCCAATCAAGACCTGGATGACAACGTTGCTTACGGCTTGATCAAGGCCATGCAGGTAAATTTTGACGACTACAAAGACAACGCGCCCGGCGCCCTTGGCTATGCCTTGGAAGAACAGGATTTTCAATGGGTCATACCCTTTCACGATGCGGTCGTGGAGTACTACAAAGAGATCGATGTGTGGACCGATGAAATGCAGGCCCACCAGGATAAGCTCGTTGAACGCCAGGATGTACTGCTAAGCGCCTGGGAAAGCTTTATGCAAGACGCACCTGATGAGGAAGAAGCATTTACTGCTGACTGGATGGAAGCCCGCGCTGCCGCACTCAGCGAAGCTGGCTTCGAACCGATCTTTGAGTAATACGCCACGGGGCGGCGCTCGCCGCCCCTGCTGATTGACCGGATGCCCCCATGACTACAGAAACCTCGCCTGCTAATCCTCAGCAGGTTAAAGAAAAGATCAGCCAAATTCGTCAGCTTCCCACCGCGCTGCAATGGATTCCAGCCACTGTCACCGTTGTCTTGATGCTGATGACGCTGGATTACCTGTTCAATATCGGCTGGCTTACCTTTGTTACTGGCCTGGAAACGCAGTTTTACTATGCCGTCGTCGCGCTGCTACTTCCATTGGTTTTTCTGCTCTGGCCTCTACGTAGCAGCCTGCAAGAACAGCCTATTCCTTGGTATGACTACCTGCTCAGCGCTTCGACACTCATTGTTGGGGGCTACTTTGTTTATAACGCTGTGCCAATACTGGAGCGCGGTTGGGCGTTTGCTGCCCCGGATGTGGCGATTTACGCCAGCTACGCTTTTTGGCTGCTGATTATTGAAGCATCACGCCGGGCGGGTGGTTTACCGATTGCAATTATTGCGGGTGTGTTCTCGCTCTACCCGCTGGTGGCAGATATTGTCCCTGGCCCTATTCAGGCGTTTCCTTCAAGCCTTGAAGAGACGGCCATGTACCACACCATGAGCACCGAAAGCATCATGGGTGTACCGCTGCAGGCATTCGCCGGCCTGGTTATTGGTTTTTTGGTGTTTGGTGTCGTGCTGCAAAAAAGCGGCGGTGGTAAATTTTTTATTAACCTAGCCTTTGCCTTGTTGGGCCATGTGCGCGGCGGCCCTGCCAAAGTATCGATTTTCTCCAGCGGCCTGATGGGCTCAATGAGCGGCAGCGTCATTAGTAACGTACTGACCACGGGCGTTTTATCGATCCCGGCGATGCGCCGTATTGGTATGAAACGATCCTTTGCAGGTGGGGTGGAAGCCTGTGCCTCAACCGGTGGCGTCCTAATGCCTCCGGTAATGGGTGCCACTGCCTTTGTCATGGCGATGTTCCTTGATATTCCCTACGCCAGTATTGCCCTGGCAGCGGTCATTCCTTCAGTGCTCTACTTTTTAGGCCTGTTTATCCAGATCGACGCCTACGCGGCACGTAACGATATTAAAGGTTTACCCGCCGATGAACTGCCCTCTCTTTGGCAAACCATAAAAGAGGGCTGGTACTTTATCTTCGTTTTCGCATTGTTGGTCTGGATGCTTTTGGTCATGCAGCGTGAAGCTGTAGCGCCCTTTTACGCCACTGCACTGTTATTGGTACTCAATCAACTTTCTAAACACAATCGCTGGGGCTGGAAAGACGTCGGCGATACTCTCTCTTCTGCCGCCAAGTTATTTGCAGAACTGATCGCGATTTTAGCCGGCGTAGGCATGCTGGTAGGTGCGCTCTCCATGACCGGGCTTTCCGGCACCATTGCCAACGACTTTATTAATATCGCCGGTGGCAGCGTACCACTACTGCTGATTATGGGCGCTGCTACAAGCTTCGTGCTGGGCATTGGTATGACCGTCACCGCTGCGTATATCTTCCTCGCCGTCGCGTTGGCACCTGCGCTGATTCAAGGCGGCGGGCTCGATCCCATGGCAGTGCATATGTTCATCCTTTACTGGGGCATGCTGAGCTTTATTACCCCGCCGGTGGCGCTGGGTGCCTTTGCCGCCGCCACTGTGGCTGGCGCCAAGCCCATGGAAACGGGCCTGCAAGCCATGCGTTTGGGTAGCGTGATTTATTTTATTCCTTTCCTCTTCGTGCTTAATCCCGCACTGATTATGCAGGGAGCGCCACTGATGATCGTGGCCGTATTTATCCAAGCCATCATCGGCATCATTTTATTTGCCTCAGCCATGCAGGGTTACCTGATGGGCGTCGGAAGACTGGGCTATGGGACGCTCCAAGAGGGCATTATTCGTGCCCTGGTATTAATTGCCGGCCTGCTATTGGCGCTTCCCGGCGGCGGCATGGTACCGCTTAGTCAATGGGAGTTAATCGGCCTCGGCGCTGCGGCACTGCTACCCGGGGTCGTTTTGGCTCGACTGAGTCAGCGCCATCATCAACGCTCGCTTTCTGCCAGCGCTTAACCTAGCAGGCAAACACACAAGGAAATTTATGCACACAATAACAAGACGCCCTCTCGCAGTTGGCAGCGTGGTAGCTGGAATGCTGCTGCTCGCCAGTCATGTCAACGCCATGCCCAGCACCCTTAACTGGACCGCTTATGGCACAGGCACCAGCGGCAACGCGCAAATCATGGCAATTAGCCAATTGCTGCAGGAAGAGCATGGCACCCAGTCGCGGGTGATCCCCGGTGAAAATGACACCATGCGCATGACGCCATTAAAAACGGGTCGCGTTGATCTTTGCGCCTGCGGCATCGCCAGCTACTACGGCTCCGAAGGCGTAATGATGTTTGCCAGACCTGATTGGGGGCCTCAGCCCATCCGCGTCATTTCAATCTCGATGGCGACCTTTGGGCTAGGCATGGCGGTGGCCGGCGACGTTGAGATCGACTCAATCGCTGACCTAGAGGGCAAGCGGCTGGCTTACCTGCGCGGTGATGACGCGCTAAACAAAGCCGCCGAGGCGTATCTGGCATTTGCCGGGTTAACCTGGGACGACGTTGAACGCGTCGACTTCCCCGGCTATAACGCCGCCTTCGATGGGATTATCAGCGACCGTGCCGATGCCGCCATCACCACAACGGTCACGCCAGCGGCACAGCGTCTTACGGCAAGCCCACGCGGGCTTCAGTGGCCTGAATTACCCGCTGAAGATGAAGCCGGTTGGGAACGCATGCTCGACGTGGCGCCCTACTTTCAGCCACACACCGTGACCTCGGGGGCAGGTATTGATGCCGATCAGCCGCTTGCCAGCGCCAGCTATCCCTACCCCATCATGGTCAGCAATGCCGATCTTGCCCCTGAAACCGTTCGTGGCTTGATCACCACGCTGGTCGAGTCCTTTGACGAATATAAGGACAACGCTCCCGGCGCCAGCGGCTATGCGTTGGAAAACCAGAATATGACCTGGGTAGTGCCTTTCCACGATGCGGTGGTCGACTATTACCGAGAAACTGGCATCTGGACAGACGAGATGGAAGAGCACCAGAACGCCCTGGTTGAACGCCAAACGCTGCTAATGGAAACGTGGCAGGACTATAAGGCTGAGGCGCCGGATGATGAAGAAGCGTTTATAGCGGGATGGATGGAGACGCGTCGTACAGCGCTTGAAGAGGCCGGGCTTAACCCCGTCTTCTAACACTTGATCGTGACGACTGTATAAGCCGCCAGCGGGCGGCTATTTATTCCGCAAAGCGAAATATGGGAGCAAGCAATGTCCGTTCATTACCAGCGCCACGGCGACATAGGCGTTATTCAAATTACCAATCCGCCGGTCAATGCTTTGAGTCGTGCGGTACGCCGTGGCTTAGTCGATGCGCTTGACGAGGGTATTACTGACGCAGATGCTAAAGCGCTGGTCGTGCTAGCCGATGGCCGCACCTTTATTGCCGGAGCGGATATTCGTGAGTTCGGCAAGCCGCCTCAAGACCCTCTACTGCCCGATGTGATCACCCATCTGGAAGCCTGCCCAAAACCGCTGATTGCCGCGCTACATGGCACAGCCCTGGGCGGCGGTTTAGAAGTGGCACTAGGTTGCCACTACCGAGTCGCGCTGGCGGGAGCCCGCGTAGGGCTACCAGAGGTAAAGCTTGGTCTGTTGCCTGGTGCCGGTGGCACCCAGCGTTTGCCGCGCTTAGTGGGCGTTGAGCCCGCATTAGAGATGATTACCAGCGGGCGCTTTGTAGAGGCTGAGGAAGCCTTGGAGGCGGGCATTATCGACGCCATCAGCAATGCAGAAACGCCGCTTGACGCGGGCCTAGCGGCAGCTAAAGAGGTACTGGCAGGTAACCAAACGTCGCGCATCACTGGTCAACTACCACCTCCTTCAGCTGATCCCCAGGCGATCGACTCTACGCTGTCGCGTCTTCACCAAGAATCTCCCGATCTCTTCTCGCCGTTTCGCATTGTTGAAGCGGTGGAGGCCTGCGTGACGGCTGAAACGCTTCAAGATGGCCTGCGCAGCGAGCGGGAACTGTTTTTGGCCTGTATGGACTCCCCCCAACGCGCCGGACTCATTCATCTGTTTTTTGCCGCGCGCAGCCCTCACTTAGTGCCAAATATTGACAACGCCAAGGCTTTTAATCGCGTCGCCCTAATGGGCGAGCATCCGCTATTCGAGCGCCTGCAAAAAGCCGCTCAACGGGCGGGGATTACCCTCACTAGCGCACCTGACGCTGCCACCGAGCTATGTCTACTGGCGCCGAATACGCCCATGGATGCTGCCGTGGGATGCCCCGTCATCAAACTGGACGAGATCGGCATCAGCAGCGGGACTGAGGCAGCATTACAGTTAGTCATCCCCGAGGGCGGCAGCATGGTAGAGCTGGTCAACTTAAGTGCAGAGCCACTGATCCAGCAGCAGGCTGCCCTCACCTTAAAGACGCTAAAAGCCAACGTCATGGTCAGCCAACGACAAAGCCTGCTGAATACCATGCACGCTGAAATTAAAGAAGCATCAGGCAGCGGACGGCAATCCGCTTTAGAACAGGCGAGCCTCAGTATCGCCAAAAACGGCTTCTGTTACCGCGAGAGTGACATCGATTTGCTGGGGGTAGAGGCACTGGGCTATCCGCGCCATCTAGGTGGGCCTCACCGCCAGGCAACCCTTAAGGAAACACATTAATGAACCTCACTTTTAGCCCCGAAGAGCAGGCATTCCGTGCAGAGGTACGCCATTTTCTAGCCGATGCGCTACCCAGCGATATTAGCGAACGCGTGCGCTTGGGCCGCCACCTGCGCGCTGATGATCATCTACGCTGGCAGAACATTCTCAGCGAACAGGGTTGGCTCGCCTCTAACTGGCCAAAAGAGCACGGCGGACCAGGCTGGGGACCGGTACAGCGGCATATATTTGATGAAGAGTGCGCCGCGGCCCACGCGCCGACGGTCGTGCCTTTCGGCGTCAACATGGTGGCTCCGGTCATCATGAAATTCGGCAGTATCGAACAGCAACAGCACTATCTGCCGCGCATTTTGAGCAATCAGGATTGGTGGTGCCAGGGCTACTCAGAGCCCGGTGCGGGTTCCGATTTGGCAGGTCTGAATACCCGCGCGGTACGCGATGGCGACCACTATATCGTCAATGGTCAGAAGACCTGGACCACCTTGGGCCAGCACGCCAACATGCTGTTTTGCCTAGTGCGTACCGACCCAGAGGCTAAAAAGCAGGCGGGCATTAGCTTTCTGTTGATCGATATGCAAACGCCGGGGATTACCGTACGACCCATTATTACCCTGGACGGTGCCCACGAAGTTAATGAAATCTTTTTAGACAACGTGCGGGTGCCGGTTGAAAACCGCGTCGGAGAAGAGGGCCAGGGCTGGACCTGCGCCAAATTCCTGCTCACCCACGAACGCACCGGCATTGCAGGGCTTGGCCACGCCAAGCAGGCATTGCGCCACCTGAAGTCTCTCGCCAGCCGGGTTGAGCATCGTGGCAAACCGCTGTTGGACCTGCCCAGTTTCCGCCAGCGGGTGGTCAAAGCCGAGCTTGAGCTGATGGCGCTGGAAGTAACCAATCTACGCGTGATAGCCGCAGCCCGGGATGGCGGCGTGCCCGGCGCAGAAAGCTCGCTGCTGAAAGTGCGTGGCTCAGAGCTGCGCCAGGAGCTAAGCGAGCTCACCCGCCGCGCCCTTGGCCCTGCTGCTCTGCCGTTCTTCCCCGACTTCCTGCATGGTGATGCCAGCCTGGACGATGAGCGCGCCCAAAGCGCCTCCGCCAGTGCTCAATACTTCAATCGCCGCAAGCTGTCGATTTATGGCGGCTCCAACGAAATACAGAAAAGTATTGTCGCCAAAACTATTTTAGCTATGTGAGGAAGTCACCATGGATTTTGCTTTAACCGACGAGCAACGCATGCTCGAAGAGACGCTCTCTCGCTTAGTGGACGATCAGGTTTCCGCAGAGCAGCGCCGTGCGATGCTTGCCGCTGCCCCCGAAGGTGCCTCTGCACTCTGGCGCACCTTTGCTGAGCTTGGCCTACTGCATATGCCCTTTAGTGAAGACGTAGGTGGGCTGGGTGGCGATGGCACCGACCTGATGATTATTATGCAGGCACTCGGGCGAGGCCTGGTGCCAGAACATTATCTTGCGGGCCTTGTGCTACCCGGCCAGTTATTGGCCCTGACCGCTAACAGCGAGCAGCAGAAACACTGGCTAACCCCACTACTTGAGGGCAAACACCAATTGGCGTTTGCCTGGCAGGAATATAGCACCCGCTATGATGCCTTTACGGTATCTACCCAAGCTAAACAGCAAGACGGTCAGTGGCAGTTAAATGGCAGAAAAGATGTCGTTCTGAACCTCGAAGCGGCGGCAGCTACGCTGGTCACGGCACAGTTGGAGAGCGGCAAATTAGGGCTATTCATTGTGCCCAGGGGTGCGCCCGGCGCATCGTCGCACCTTTATTGCACTATCGACGACCAAGCTGCCGGTGATCTCACGCTAGACAAGGTTACACTGCCGTTAGCCCATTGCCTGAGCGAAGATATCAGCGATGCGCTGGCCGAGGTTCTGGCCCTAGGTCGCGCGGCAATCTGCGCTCAAGCCATCGGCGCAATGGAAGAAGCCTGCGACCAAACCCTGGCCTATCTTAAAGAGCGCAAGCAGTTTGGCCTGCCACTATCCACCTTCCAGGCGCTGCAACACCGCATGGTGGATATGCACTTACACCTGGAGCAATCCCGCTCCATGGCGATTTTAGCGGCAACCAGCCTTACCCTGCCTGCCAGCGAGCGGGATTACAAAATTGCCGCGGCCAAGGCGTACTGTGGCGAATCAGCGCGCTTTATTGCCGAACAGGCCATCCAGCTTCATGGGGCAATGGGCATGACCGAAGAGTGCTATGTCGCGAACTACGCCAAGCACCTGGTGATGTTCGATCACTACCTGGGCGATAGCGACTACCATCTCGAAACGGTCAGTGATCTGTTAAGCGTTGCCTAGGGAGCATGATATGTCCGATCGCACCGGCGAATTAGTCACTGTCAGCGCTAATGAAAACGGCGTTGTCGAAGTAGCGATTGCGCGCCCAGAAGTCCGCAATGCCCTGAATGAAACCACCGCCTTGGCGCTCAATCAAGCGCTGGCGGCGGTAGCGACTGATGAACGGGTTCGCTGCGTCATTCTGCGCGGTGAGGGCAGCGCGTTTTGTGCGGGGGCTGATCTGTCGGAGTTTGAGAAGGCGACGTCTCAGCCCGCCAGCGAGCGGCTGGAAAAGCTCTTTCTGCCCGCCCTGCGCAGTTTAATGACGATGGAAAAGCCGGTGATTGCAGCGGTTAGTGGCGCCGCGGCAGGCATAGGGGTTTCCTATGTGCTGGCCAGCGATATGGTGGTCATGGGCCGTTCCGCTTACTTGAAGCTTGCCTTTATCAATATCGGTTTGATCCCCGACGGCGGCGCCTGCTGGCATCTGGTACGCAAGCTTGGTCACGCCCAGGCGTTTGAGATGGCCGCCTTGGCGACCCCCATTTCGGGTGAGCGCTGCGTGGCGCTCGGCTTGGCTAACCGGGTCGTTGAAGATCACCAGGTGCTAGCAGAAGTGCGTTCGTTGGCCCAAGCGCTGGTGGGTCAATCGCCTCAGGCGTTAAGTGCCACCAAACGCGCGCTGCGTGAAGCCGCACAGCGATCGTTGAGTGACACAATGGCGTTAGAGGGCGAGCTACAGGATCAGTGCAAGGCCTCTGAGGATTTCCAGATGCGAGTGGCGGCGTTTCGTCAAAGCCGCCGTAAATGATTCTGCGCCTGCTGATAATCTGCGCGTAGCGTGGCGACTTCTTCGGCCACGCTATTCAGTGTGGCAATACTACCCACGCCCTGCCCTGCGCCCCAAATATCCCGCCACGCTTTTGCTTTACTGCTACCGCCTGAGCCGTAGCGCATCGAGCTTTTATCGCCTTCAGGCAGCGCATTAGGGTCTAATCCCGCCTTTTCAATGCTTTGTCGCAAGTAGTTACCGTGCACGCCGGTAAACAGGTTGGTATAGACAATGTCTCCCGCTGCAGCGTCCAGCACCATCTGTTTGTAGGCGGCTTGAGCATTGGCCTCTTGAGTGGCAATAAAACGCGTGCCCATATACACCAAGTCGACGCCTAGCGCCTGGGCGGCAACGATCTGCTCGCCTTTGGTGATCGCCCCCGCCAGCACCAGCGGCCCGTCATAGAAGCGGCGCACCTCGGCCACAAAGGCAAAGGGATTTAAACGCCCGGCATGACCGCCCGCACCGTGGCACACCAGTATCAATCCATCGACGCCTGCATCCACTGCTTTCCTAGCATGACGCAGCGTAGTAACGTCATGAAAGACCAAGCCGCCATAGGCGTGTACCTTTTCCACTACACGATTAGGCGCGTGCAAGCTGGTGATCACCAGCGGCACTTTAAACTCGGCGCACAGCGCCACATCGTGCTCTAAACGATCATTGGTAGGGTGGACGATTTGATTAACCGCAAAGGGCGCTGAAGGCTGTTCTGGATGACGCTCGTCATAATCAGCCAGGGTTTGGGTGACCTGCTCCAGCCACTCGCGCAGCACCTCCGCTGGGCGGGCATTGAGCGCGGGGAAAGCACCCATAATGCCCGCCTGGCACTGGGCAATCACCAACTCAGGCCCGGAGACGATAAACATCGGAGAGCCGATAACCGGCAGAGTTAACGAAGCGGTTAGACGCGTTAGCATAGGCAACTCGCTGGGTTATTATTGTAAAGTCGCTAAAAAGCCCCTTACGGGGCTTTTACGAGACTCTTTTCAAGGCGTTTACAGCTTGCTTTCCAGCTCCGGCAGGATCTCGAACAGATCGCCCACCAGGCCATAATCCGCGACCTGGAAGATCGGCGCTTCGTCGTCTTTATTGATCGCGACGATCACCTTGGAGTCTTTCATGCCCGCCAGGTGCTGAATGGCACCGGAGATGCCCACGGCGATATACAGATCCGGGGCAACGATCTTGCCGGTCTGGCCGACCTGCATATCGTTGGGGACAAAGCCGGCATCAACCGCGGCGCGGGAGGCACCAATCGCCGCCCCCAGCTTGTCAGCAATGCCATCCAGCAGCTTGAAGTTCTCGCCATTGCCCATGCCGCGACCGCCAGAGATGACGACCTTGGCACCGCCAAGCTCCGGGCGGTCCGACTCGGCCAGCTCCTGTTTGACGAAACTGGACTGGGCGTTGTCGACCACGGTATCAACGGCTTCGATCGGGGCGCTGCCACCGTCGCCCACGGCATCAAAGCCGGTGGTACGTATGGTAATGACTTTCAGCGCGTCGTCGCTCTTGACGGTCGCAATGGCGTTACCGGCGTAAATCGGGCGCTTGAAGGTGTCAGCGCTATCCACGGCAAGCACATCGGAAAGCTGGCTGACGTCTTTCAAGGCCGCCAGACGCGGTAGCACGTTTTTGCCGGTGGTGGAGGCGCTGGCCAGTACGTGGGTGTAGCCATCGGCCAGTTCGACCAGCAGTGCGCCCATGGGCTCGGCAAGCTGGTGGGCGTAAACGGCGTTATCCGCAACGCGTACTTTACTCACGCCATCAAGCTTGGCCGCCGCCTCGGCCGCGGCCTGAACGCCTTCACCGGCGACAAGAACGTCGATATCGCCACCAATGGCTTTAGCCGCGGCCACGACGTGGGCCGTGGCGCCCGCCAGCTGGCCTTCATGAAGGTCGGCAAGTACCAAAATGCTCATAAAATCAGCTCCTTTCAAAGCGCTTGTCTCGAAGAACTTGTCTCAAAGTACGGGGTGTAAAGAACCGACCTTAAAGAACCTTGGCTTCGTTTTTCAGTTTGTCAATCAGCTCGTCGACCGAGGCCACTTTGATACCGCCCTTGCGTTCGGCGGGGGATTCGACTTTCACCAGGCTCACCTTGGACGCCACCTCGACGCCGTAATCGGCGGGGGTCTTCACATCCATGGGCTTTTTCTTGGCTTTCATGATATCCGGCAGTTTGGCGTAGCGCGGCTCGTTCAAGCGCAGGTCGGTCGTGACAATCGCTGGCAGCGTCAGAGCGATGGTTTGCAGGCCGCCATCGATTTCCCGCGTCACGTGAACCTTGTCACCGTCGACGGCTACCTCTGACGCAAAGGTGCCCTGGGGCAGGTTGGTCAAGGCGGCGAGCATCTGGCCGGTCTGGTTATTGTCGGTGTCGATGGCCTGCTTGCCGAGGATGACCATGCCCGGCTGCTCTTCATCGACCACCTTGGCCAGCAGCTTGGCCACGGCCAGTGATTCGGCGCGCTCGTCAGTCTCAATGTGAATGGCGCGATCCGCCCCCAGCGCCAGCGCGGTGCGCAGCTGTTCCTGGGCCGCCTTGGGGCCGACCGTCACGGCGACCACTTCGGTGGCGACGCCCTTCTCTTTCAGGCGTACCGCTTCTTCCACGGCAATTTCGCAGAAGGGGTTCATGGCCATTTTGACGTTGGTAAGGTCGACGTCAGAGTGATCCGCTTTGACACGAATTTTGACGTTGTAGTCGATGACGCGTTTCACCGCGGCGAGAATTTTCATAAGACGGGCTCCAAATGCTTAGCTAATCAATTCAATTAATTCCGCATAGCAAAATATTATTTCACTTTATAAAATTTACATTAAAAAAACGCCGAACAAAGGTCAAGCGCTTCCTTGTGCTGGCACTCTCTTAAAAAGGAGACCAGAGAAACCATGCTGCTAACAGCGGAATCGAGGTTACCAAAAAGCGACCGTTCCAGCGGTAGCCAATCTTAGTGGCGGGTACGCCGGTAAATCGCGATAGGATCAACATTGATGCCGTCATCGGCGACGACATTAGCGCCAGCGCCCAACCTACCATCAGCGATGCCCCTATCAGCGCAGGGGTTAGCCCCTCAATGCCTAACTGTGGCAACAACCCCACCAGCAGCGTTACCGTCACAATAGGATTAACGCCTATCTGGGCAAGCCCAACGACCATTAGCATGGCAAGCACAGCATTAAAGGCGCCCAACTGGTTTAACACCGTTAATAGCGGTGCCAACTGCTGAGTATCGACTAGCCCAACGCATAAGTGCCCTAAATAACCCGCCGCCCCCAACACCACAATTTCATTTGCGCTGGGAGACAGCAGCCATGGTAACTGGCGATGCACAGCGCTTACAGCAGCGGGCAGCCCAAAATAACCTAGCCTACGCCGCTGCCAGGCAAGCCATAGAAGTGCCCCAGTAGGCCCCCCCAACAGCGCGGCAATCGGTAAGCGAAGCTCTAAGAGCCACGCAATACTAAACACCAGCGCAACAATACCGATAAGCAACACACTAAACTGCGCCAGCGGGCGTAACGAAGGGATAGTTGCCTGGGTTTTATTGGCAGGCGGATGCGGCCCCGTTAGGTAATCCACCGCCCAACCCGCTAGAAAAATCAGCGCTGCGGCGCCCAAAATATACGGTGCTAGCTCAAGCCAGGTAACTTGGGGCAGGCTCGATAGCACCACCGCCACCCCAATGCCCATGGGCGAAATCAGCGGCGCCAGGGAAAAACCACGCAGTAGCGCCAGCATCATCCGCCGCTGGCGCGCCTCACGCACCCAAGCACGGCCTTGAGCGGCACCTAGCGTGTTGCTCTTTTCGATCATGGCAGCGAACAGATTAAGCACGCCGATATTGAGAATAATGCCAAACAGCGCCGAGCCTGATGACAAAATCGGGTAACGGCGGCTGGGCGGTTGAAGCAGCATGCTCTGCCCGCTGCGGCGCACCAAACGGGAACGATAGGCAGGTAAGCGCAGCATACTCAGCGCCACCACAAAGGTGGCAAAAAAAGCAAAACGCCCGCTGGCCTCAAACAGCAGCGGGCCAGGGTTCGGCGAACGCCATAGCGCAAGTAAAGACAGTAACCCTGCGGCCAGCAATATCCCTTTGGCCATTCGGGTTAGCTGGCCGCCAAGCGTCGCTAAATAGAACAGCAGCGCGGCAACGCCAAAGGCCTGTGCAAACAGGCTGCCGATCACCAAATGAAATAGCGTTGCCAGGGTCACTAGCAGTAAAAGAGAAACCCGTAGGCGGGCTAGGCTCACTCAGAAGCATCCTCGGGAAGTCCTTCAGGCGATTCACTGCCGCTGCGACGACGAAACGACCCCTGACCCATCGCCACTAGATTGCCCTTTTCGTCGGTGATTTCACCGCTGGTCATATAGGTTTTTTGCCCACCACCGCGCAGGATTCCCGTTGCCCGCAGCACACCCTGCCGGGCGGGACCCACAAACGTGGTCGTCAGAGACAGCGTCATCCCCCGGCGAATATTGCCCGGCACCTCACAGTGCAGGCCTGCCAGACTCAGGGCACTATCCAGCATCGAGGTCAGCACGCCACCGTGCACATTGCCACTGCGGTTCAGGTGCTTGGGCTCAATGGTGAGTTCAACCACGGTGCGATCTTGGTGCCATTCAACCACCTGCATACCCAGCAGTTCGTGATAGCCCATCAGTGCGTGTTGCGAAGTATCCGGCTGGCTCATGAGGCGCTCTCCTGCTGCGCCAAGTCACGCAGCCGCCCCTTGAGAATTTTGCCACTGGCGGTGGAAGGCAGCGTATCCATTAAAACAATTTGAGTGGGTCGCTTGTAAGGCGCCAGTCGCTCAGCAATAAACGTTTTAAGCTCCGCCAGATCTACCTCAACGCCCGGCTCGCATTGCACAAATGCCACTACCTCTTCGTTTCCGGCGATCTGGCGCCCTACCACAGCGGTTAGCGTGACTGCCGGGTGCTCGTTGATCACCGCTTCCACGTCAGGTGGGTAGATGTTGAAGCCCGAGCGGATTATCAGCTCTTTGCTACGTCCAACGATATACAGTTGATCATCGTGATCGAGCTTGGCAATGTCGCCGGTATTGAGCCAACCATCTTCGGTCAGGGTGGCACGGGTAGCTTCCGGTTGGCGGAAGTAGCCTTTCATTATGTTAGGGCCGCGCACCCACAGTTCACCCACTTCTTCGCCAGGCTGCTCGGAAGTGCCACTATCGCTCAGAGGCTCCAGACGATACTCCAGCAGGGGGAGCACGCGGCCAACGGTGCTGTTGGCATGGCGATCATTAATACGGGTTTGGCTGATGGTGGGACTCGCCTCGGTTAATCCGTAGCCATTGTGTAGCGTCAGGCCAAAGGCTGCTTCCACACGCACTTTGGTATCGCTGTCTAACGGCGAACCACCCGCAGACATGTAAATCAGCTCAGGCGCTTCCAGGGTGCGCTGCTCGCGTTTCAAGAACTCTAACGCCCGGGCATACATAGCGGGCACGCCCTGGAGCACGGTAATACGCTCCTGCTTTAGCGTATCTAACATATGCGCGGCATCAAAACGCGGCACGGTATACAGGCAGGCACCGTTATACAGCGATCCCATGCACACAGAAGAGAGACCAAACACATGAGACATGGGCAGTACGCCATATACTCGCTGCCCTTCACTTAAATGGCGCATACCACCGGAGATCGAGGCAATATATAGAATGCCGCGATGGGTCAGCATGACGCCTTTAGGCGTGCCTGTGGTGCCCGAGGTGTAGATCATTGCTGCCACCTGCTCGGCACCACTTGCGTAGACCGGCTCGGGCTCACTGTCGTAAAGCGGTGAAATCGCCAACCCACCCAACTGAGGGTGCTGGTAGCGGTCGGCGGCGTGGCGCTCGGCGTGCTGGCACGCCTCTGGTGATGCATCGCAAGTGTAGAACACTCGCCGAGGCAGGCAGTTGCCCTGAATCAGATCGACTTCCTGGGCAGACAAACGCGAATTCACAATCGCCACCCAGACATTCATCTCGCTGGCGGCGAGCAGCAGCACGACCAGGGCGCGGCAGTTTTCGCTTACCGTCATAATCCGGTCGCCTGGGCGAATATCCAGAGCACTTAACCAATCACAGGCGGCGTGTATTTCTTCACCCAGCTCTGCATAGCTCAAGCGTATGTTGCCATCCACAATAGCGGGTCGATCGCCAAGGCGCTGAGCATTTTCAAGCACGCGGGTGCTGAGTCGTTCGGGAAGCTCAGCCACCAGCTCGCTGGCGAGGCGCCCAAAAATATTCTCGTCCGGTGCTTGGTAAGGTACCGACAAAGCCATTAGGACGCCTCCCGCACCATATTCCGGGCAATCACGATTTGCTGAATTTGGGTCGTGCCTTCGTAAATGCGGAATAGCCGCACATCACGGTAGAAGCGCTCAACGGCGTACTCAGACATATAGCCCGCGCCGCCGTGAACTTGCACCGCGCGATCGGCCACTCGCCCTACCATCTCAGCGCAGAACAGTTTGCAGCAGGAGGCCAGCGTCGAAACGTTTTCGTTATCATCTTTACGGCGCGCGGCATCCATCACCATGGTCTTGCCTGCATAGGCTTCGGTTTTACTATCTGCCAGCATGGCTTGAATCAATTGGTGTTCGGCAAGGGCAGCACCAAACTGTTTGCGTTCCATGGTGTAGCGCAATGACTCTTCGACCAAGCGCTCAGCCACGCCTACGCAGACCGCAGAAATGTGCAACCGCCCGCGATCCAGCACCTTCATGGCGGTTTTAAAGCCCTGCCCCTCTTTACCACCAATAATGTTTTCGGCGGGTACCCGGCAGTTATCGAAAATAATATCGCAGGTGTGGGCACCCTTCTGGCCCATCTTGTTATCTGCCGGGCCGCGCACTAAACCCGGGGTATCGCCTTCGACAATAAATGCTGATATACCACCTGCGCCTTTATTATTAGGATCAGTGCGCGCCATAACGGTAAAAAGATCAGCTTCGGGGCCGTTGGTGATATAGCGTTTGGTGCCATTCAAAATATAGTGATCACCGTCGCGCACCGCTGTCGTCCGCAGGCTGGCCGCATCGGAGCCTGAATCGGGCTCGGTCAAACAGAACGAGCTGAGGATCTCCCCCGTTGCCAAACGCGGCACATATTTAGCTTTCTGCTCGTCGGTGCCGTCAATCAAAATACCTTGGGCTCCAATACCGTTGTTGGTGCCAAATACCGAGCGAAAGGCGGGCGACGTTTTGCCAATCTCCATCGCCACCAACGCCTCCTCTTCCATCGTCAACCCCAGTCCGCCGTACTCTTCAGGAATCGATAGCCCAAAAAGCCCCATCTCTTTCATTTCCGATAGAATTTCCGGCGGCACAGCATCATCTTCTGCCAGTCTCGCCTCATTGGGAATTAGGCGCTCACGGACAAAACGGCCGATGGTATCGACAAGCTGATTGATTAATTCGGGATCTCGGATCATGACGGCTCCTGGTGGCAACGGTTTTTATGATTAGTGTTAGCGCTGGGCGTGGACAGTACGCATGTTCTGCATAGCAAAACCATAGTCCACTATTCTTGTCAGGCACTTTTGCATAGCCTAGGATGACAGTCAATAATTGGAATTCTATTTTGCAATGCAGAATCAAAACACCAAATAGCACCCATTTGCAGAGAGGACTTAGCGCATGGCTAGCGAATCAACACCTTCCCCTTTTAACACGCTTGGTATCGTCGGCACCGGCGCTATGGGGCGTGGCATCGCGCAGTTGGCTGCTCAGGCAGGTCTAGACGTCATGCTGTTCGACGTTAAAGAGGGTGCCGTACAAGAAGCTAAAACCTTTATTAATGGCCTATGGCAGAGAAGCGCCGAAAAGCAGCGCATTAGTGAGGACCAGGCTCAGCAGTACAGTGAACGGTTGATCGAAGCAAGCGAGCTCGCCGCGCTGGCCCCTTGCGACATAATCGTCGAAGCGATTGTTGAGAAGCTAGAGGCCAAGCAGGGTCTGTTCAGCGACTTAGAAGACATCATCAGCCAACAAGCGGTATTAGCGACCAATACATCATCGCTATCTGTCACAGCGATTGCCGCCGCCTGCCAGCACCCGGAGCGGGTTATCGGCTTTCACTTCTTTAACCCCGTACCGCTGATGAAAATTGCCGAGGTCATCCCTGGCCTACGTACCGCCGAAGAGGTGACCCAGCAGGTGAATGCCCTGGGCGATGCCATGGGCCACTTCACCGCTCAGGCGACCGATACGCCGGGATTCCTGGTCAACCACGCCGGGCGTGCCTTCGGCACCGAAGCGTTACGTATTTTAGGGGAAAGCGTGACTGACCCGGCGACCATCGATCGTATTATGGTTGATCAGGGTGGATTCAGGATGGGCCCCTTTACCCTGCTTGATCTGACCGGGCTCGATGTTTCCCATGCGGTGATGGAATCGGTGTATCACCAATATTATGAAGAGCCTCGCTTTCGCCCTTCACCGTTAACGCGGCAACGTTTGGCCGCGGGCTTGCTGGGGCGCAAAACCGGTGAAGGGTTCTACCGCTATATAGAAGGTAGGCAGCAAATGTCGGATGAGCCTGCCATTGCTGCTGTGCCGCCAAGACCTGTGTGGATTAGCCAAGACGATCACGAAAGTGCCTCTGCTCTCGCTGAGCTGGTCAACACGGCGGGCTGGCCATTAGAAACCGGCCCGCAGCCCACTGAACAAGCGCTCTGCCTGCTGACCCCCTTTGGCGAAGACGCCACCAGCTGCGCACTGCGCCAGAGATTAGACGCCCAACAGTGCGTGGCCGTGGATATGCTCGCGGGGCTCGATAACCGCCGCAGCCTAATGACGACACCGCTGACCCAAGACACGTTTATTCAAGCAGCACAGAGCCTTCTCAATCAAGACGGCACGGCGGTGAGCACCCTCCAGGACAGCAACGGTTTTGTTCTTCAGCGTATTACTGCCTGCATCGTTAATGTCGGCGCCGATATTGCCCAGCAGGGCGTCGCTGAACCCGCGACTATCGACCGTGCGGTTGAGCTTGGCCTGGGCTACCCGTTTGGCCCCTTGGGCATGGGCGACCACTACGGCGCTTCACGCATTATGACGATACTCAATAACTTGCTTGAGGCCACCGGCGACCCCCGTTATCGCCCCAGCCCGTGGCTGCGCCGCCGCGCCGCGCTACAAGTATCGCTAACCACCGCTTAACGTCTACACCAATAACAAGGAGCACCATCATGCAAGACGCCTATATTTACGACGGCATCCGTACCCCCTTTGGTCGCCACGGCGGCAACTTGGCGGCCATTCGGCCTGATGAACTGCTGGGCCTGACCCTCAAAACGTTGGTAGCCCGCAACCCTTTCGCGCCAGAGAGTTACGAAGAGGTGCTGGCAGGCTGTACCAACCAGGCAGGCGAGGACTCTCGTAACGTGGCCCGCCACGGGGCGCTACTCGCTGGCCTTCCCATTGAAGTCGCCGGGCAAACCGTCAACCGTCTCTGCGGCAGTGGCTTGGCAGCGATGATGGACGCCGCCCGTGCAGCACGGTTGGGCGAAGGCGAGCTGTTTTTAGCCGGTGGCGTAGAATCGATGTCCCGTGCACCCTACGTACTTGGCAAAGCGGACTCTCCGTTCGCCCGTAATCAGCCGATGTACGATACGGTGATCGGCTCACGCTTTCCCAACCCCTGGATTGCTAAGGAGTACGGCAGCCATAGCATGCCGGAAACCGCCGATAACATCGCCCACGACCTCAACATTGGCCGTGATGCCAGCGATGCGTTTGCCGCTCGCTCCCAGGCGCGTTATGCGAAATCGCTTGCCGCCGGTTTCTACGACGGCGAAATATTTGGCGTTGAGGTTCCTCAAGGGCGCAAACAGCCGCCACTGCTAGTGGATAAAGACGAGCATCCACGCCCACAAAGCACTGAAGATAAGCTTGCCAAGCTAGGTACACTGTTTGAAGGTGGCGTGGTGACCGCTGGCAACGCCTCAGGCCTTAACGACGGCGCCGCTGCAATGATTGTCGGCACCCAGGCTGCCGGTGAGCGTGTGGGGCTAACGCCGCGTGCTCGAATCGTGGCGAGTGCCGTAGCCGGGGTTGCACCACGAGTGATGGGCTTGGGCCCGGTACCCGCTTCGCAAAAGGCGCTTGCGCGTGCAGGACTGACCCTTGAACAAATGGACGTGATCGAAATTAATGAAGCGTTTGCAGTGCAGGTTCTCGGCTGCGTGCAGCAGTTGGGGCTTTCCTCTGACGACTCGCGTTTAAACGTTAATGGCGGCGCGATTGCCATCGGCCACCCCTTAGGGGCCTCCGGCGCACGCTTGGCGCTGACGGCCCTACGCCAACTTGAAGCCAGTGGTGGCCGCTATGCGCTGGTTACTATGTGCATTGGGGTTGGTCAGGGTATCGCGACGGTGATTGAGCGCCTAGATCAATAAGCAACGTTCGTCGCACATGCGACTTTCTAATATGCGTGCGCGGCAGGCTATTAAAGAGTTACCAAAGCGTTAATGAGGGCTTGTATCGTACTGAAGTAAATATGCGATACTTGCTCTATTGTTTATTAAATAATCGAGACGCTTGATGGAACCTAACGACATCGCTGACGAAGGATCACTTCCAAGTAAGGATCGAAATTTTGTCACCGCTCTCGCTCGAGGGTTGGAATTATTACGTGCCTTTGGCAATGGCGAAGAATATTTAGGGAATGCAGAGCTCTCCAACAGAACCGGGGTTCCTCGTCCCACTGTGTCACGGTTAACGTACACGCTTACGCAATTGGGCTACTTGCAGCATAATACCCACCTAGAAAAATACCGCCTCGGCCCCGGCATACTCGCTTTGGGATATCGATATCTTGCTAATATGGGAATTCGTGAAATTGCTCGTCCCCATCTGCAGAAACTAGCCGATGCCACTGACTGTAATGTAAGCCTAGGCAGTGCTGATCGAAATGATATGGTGTACTTGGAAACCTGCCACGGCCATGGACCACTAGTTATTCGTCTGGATATCGGTTCACGATTACCTATCGCCACTTCCGCCATTGGCCGCGCATGGTTATGTGGTCTTTCTAGCGAACGGTGCCAGCAGGTATTACTTGAGCTGGAAGCATTTTATGGTTCAGAGTGGCCCCGATATAAAGCCGGTATCGATAAAAGCATGAAAGACTATGCAGAGTATGGTTTTTGTCTATCTGAACAAGATTGGCAGCAAGATATTAGTGCCGTCGCCATGCCTTTGATTTTAGAAAATGGTGGTGAAGTGATGGCAATTAACTGCGGTGGTGCCAGTGTACGCCTTGACCATTCAAGACTTGTTAACAATTTAGGCCCGAGGCTGAAAGAGGTTGCACTTAATATTCAATACGAGCTAGGACCACGGCGTCGTTAAGTGCCTGATTCTGTCTGTAAGACCTCATGACCGCTATCTTCTGGTCATGCAGTCCCCGAAAAAGTGGGGGTAGCAGGTTTAGTATTGCGCCTATTGGCAGCGTTTACTTCTATGAGCCAGACCCTCGCCAAGTCTGACAAGACCTATGAAAGCGCCGTGATGGGCATCGCTGATATTGGCGCTTCCGCCCAAGGGTACACGGCAGGCCGCTTTCCTCTGACCCAGGTGGTTGAGCTGCCGGGGGTATCATCAAGTGCCCGCCAGGGTGCCTGTATTCTTCAATCACTTTACGACCAAGGCCACTTTGAGGAGGAGTACGCCGACACGCGCCCTCTGTTCCTGTTCACGACCGGCCCAGGTTATCTGCATACCAAGGATCAACGGATTGAAACACCGGCAGACCTTGAGGGGCTTCGCTTACGCCGCCCTACGCCGGTGGTGGGTGATATGTTCGAACGCCTGGGCGCCCAGGCGGTGGGTATGCCAGCGCCAGATGTGTTTACCGCCATGCAGCGTGGCGTCGTCGACGGCCTCAGCTTCAACTGGGAAGGCATGAAGACCTTCCGGCTGAACGAACTGGCGCAGTACCATACCGAAGTTCCCCTGTATGACCTTTCGCTGTTCGCCACCATGAGCCAGCGCAGCTACGACCGCCTGCCAGCTGATTTGCAGCAGGTGATCGATGACCACAGCGGGTTGGAGTGGTCGCTTCGCGCGGCGGAAGTTTACGACGAGATGATACGCCAAGGGCGCGAAGAAGCCGTCGAGGCAGGGCATGAGTTCGTCGTCATCGACGACGCGCTGGAAGACCCTGAATGGGGCCCGGTGCTGCAGCAAACCATTGATGACTACCTGGAAGACATTGGCGGCGCTGCCAACGACATCTACAACGCTGCAATGGAGTTAAAGCAAAGCTGCTCTGCGTAACGTAACAATAGAGGCCGTCTTCCTTATTTCCAGACTGAAAAGGGCAGCCATTTGGCTGCCCTCATCGTTGCATGCACCTCAGACATGTATCAAAAATCAAAAAATACCGTCTCGCCTTCGCCCTGCAGGCGGATATCAAAGCGATAACGCACCTTGCCGTCCACCTCTTCGCGCCTGGCGATCAGGGTCTGGCGGCGCGTCGGCGATTCGATACGCGTAAGCACCGGGCACTGGGCGTTCGCTTCAACCTCATCATCGAAGTAAAGCCGTGTTTGCAGGTGAATATTGACCCCCCGGGCAAAGACCGCCAGGTTAATGTGCGGCGCCATCAGTTGACCGCTGGGGTGTTTCACCGCGCCGGGCTTGATGGTGGTCAGCGACCACTCGCTGCCGTGATCAAAGGTGGTAGCGGTCCGGCCGAAGCTGTTGAACGGCTTGCCGAGGTCGTAATCTGTCTGGTAGTTGCCGTTGGCATCGGCCTGCCAGGCTTCTAGAAACGCATCGCGCACCAGGTCGCCATTGCCGTCGATCACGTTGCCCACGATCTCGATAGGCTCACCCTCGGCGTCGGGCTTGGCCATCTCATTCCAGACCTCTTCATCCCGAACGGGGTTGCCGGCTGCGGCGAGCGCCAGACCAATATGCACATAGGGGCCGGCGGTTTGCGACGCCGTTTCGCGCAGCATCAGCTCGCTGGCTGGCTGGGTGTTGGGTTGAATAGCGGGTTGTTGCATGATGATCCCCCTGGCCTTACTGGTTTTCGAAGTAGGTTTGCAGCTCGCCGCGCACCACGATGTCAAAGCGGTAGGCCAGGCAGTCCATCGGTTTACTGTGCGCCATATCGAGTCGGCCGATCATGGTGTCCACTGCCTCAGGATCGCTGAGCGTATGCACAATGGGGCAAAGCGGAATCAGCGGATCACCTTCAAAATACATCTGCGTAATCAAACGAGTAGAGATTGAAGGCCCGGTCACCGAGACATGGATATGGGCCGGGCGCCAGCTATTCACATCGTTGGGCCAGGGATAGGGGCCGGGCTTGATGGTGCGGAAACGGTACCCCCCCTGATCGTCGGTCAAGCAGCGCCCGACACCGCCGAAATGGGGATCCAAAGGCGCCAGATAGGCGTCCTTTTTATGCCGATAGCGGCCGCCGGCATTGGCCTGCCACATCTCGACCAGGGTATGCGGTACGGGCTTGCCGAACTGATCGACGACGCGACCATGCATGATGATCCGCTCCCCCTGGGGCAGCCCATCCCCCTGGGAAAAGTTCATCAGCAGGTCGTTATCGTGGGGCCCCATGCGCAGATGGCTGAAATCGGGGCCAGTCAGTTCAGACACGGTGGGTTGCTGCATGCTCACCAGCGCCTGCTGCGGCGAGCGCGGCACCGAGGTTTTATAGCCCGGGGCGTAGGCAGGCGGATGCCAATCTCGGTCACGTGCTACAAAGCGTTTGTTGTCGTGGCTCATCACCCTTACCTCTCGTTCGTTAACATGTCTCGCCTATTCACCCCAACCCAACTCTTTAGCGAGGGCAAAGGCGTGATTGGCGGCTGGCACGCCGCCGTAAATCGCCACGTGCATCAGCACCTGGCGCAGCTCCGCCTCCGTTAGGCCAATACGCTGGGCGGTTTTCAAGTGCAGTGTGAGCTCTTCGCGCCCTAGCGCGGCAAGAATCCCGGTGGTGATCATGCTGCGCTCACGGCGGGTTAAATCATCGTTGCTCCACAGCTCGCCCCAGGCCAGGCGGGTAATCATCTGCTGGAAGGGGGCATCCAAGCTGTTCGCATTGGCGGTGGAGCGCTCAACGTGTGCGTCGCCCAACACCTGCTTGCGGGTTTCCAGGCCGGTCGCGTACGCCACGCCGTGGTTGGCCACGTCGCCCAGATCCGTTGCCAGCACCCCGAGGAGCTTTTGCGCGAACAGCGCCGGGGCTTCTACCGAGGGTACATGGCCGACACTGTCAAAAATCTCCAGCGGTGCGTCATCGAGCTCTGCCGCCAGGGCTTCCAGCGTCGCGGGCGGCGTGGCCAGATCTTCGCTTCCGCCAAACAGCTGTACTTTGACCTTATTAGGAACGACCTTATGAAGAGCGCTCTTACCCGAGAGCTTTCCAGTGAACGTATCGCGGCCAAGCATCTCACACAGCTGAGCGTAGGACTCATCGTCGCCACGGCCCATCTGGGTGCACCAGCCCGCTTTCAGCGCCGGACTTGCCTCAAACGCCTTTGGCGCAAACCAGCGCGGCACGATTTCCTCAGACATCGCCGCTAGGCCCTCCTGGCGCACGCGGCCTGCACGGGTGTTCCACAGTTCCGGGTTGCCGATCACCGCGCCGGTGTTGGTCAGCGTCGCGGAGAGCAGGCGGTCGCCATGCGCAGCAATCAACTGCTGGCCGACGACACCGCCAATGGAGGTACCGGCAAAGTGAAAGCGCTCAGCGCCCGCCAGCTCTGCCAATGCCAGCGCCTCAGCGGCCAGATCAGCGGGCGTGATCTGCTCGCCGCTGACCGCCTGGCTGGCACCGTGACCGGGCAGATCCCAGGTCAGCACCCGGTAGCGAGGCAGCAGCGCGGGAATCACGTCGTCCCAAACCGCCTGGCTCATGCCCAGCGGGTGCGCCAGCACAACCAGCGGGTTTACGTCTGCGCCGAGCAGCCGGTACGCGACGCTGCGGCCATTGATGCTATGAAATGCCATGACGGTCTCCGTTAAACGCGTTCAATCAACGTCGCGATACCCTGACCCACGCCTACGCACATGGTGCACAGCGCATAGCGCTTGCCGCTGTTTTGCAGCTCATGGGCGGCGGTCAGCAATAGGCGGGCTCCGGACATGCCCAGCGGGTGCCCCAGGGCAATCGCGCCGCCGTTCGGGTTGACGCGAGGATCATCGTCGGCCAGCCCCAGGTCGCGCATACACGCCAGTGCCTGGGCGGCAAAGGCTTCGTTGAGTTCGATAATATCGATGTCATCGAGGCGTACACCGGTGCGTTCCAGCAGTCGGTTGACGGCCGGGACCGGCCCGTAGCCCATGATGCGCGGCTCGACGCCTGCCGTGGCCATGCCGATGATTCTAGCCATCGGGGCAAGGCCGTGCTGTTTGACCGCCGCGCCGCTGGCCACCAGCATGGCGGCGGCGCCGTCGTTGACGCCCGAGGCGTTACCCGCCGTGACACTGCCTCCATCGCGGAAGGGCGTGGGCAGGCCAGCGAGTTTCTCGAGGGTGGTTTCCCGCAGGTGCTCGTCCTGATCGAAGATCAGCGCTTCCTTCTTGCGGCGGGGGATCTCGATGGCGGTAATTTCCTGCGCGAAACGTCCGCCCTGTTGTGCCGCGGCGGCTTTCTGCTGGGAGCGCAGTGCAAAGGCGTCCTGGTCTTCCCGGGAAATGTCGAACTGCTCGGCGACGTTCTCGGCGGTCTCCGGCATGGACTCGACGCCGAAGGCGTTCTTCATCAGCGGGTTGATGAAGCGCCAGCCGATGGTGGTGTCTTCAATCTTCTGTCCTCGGGCAAAGGCGCTATCGGCCTTGCCCATGACGTAGGGCGCGCGGGACATGGACTCCACGCCGCCTGCCAGCGCCAGCCCCATCTCACCGGCTTTAATGGCGCGAAACGCGGTACCGACCGCGTCCATCCCCGAGCCGCACAGGCGGTTCATGGTGGTACCGGGCACCGAGGCAGGAATGCCCGCCAGCAGCGACGACATCCGCGCCACGTTGCGGTTATCTTCACCGGCCTGGTTGGCGCAGCCCATGAAGACTTCTTCGATCGCTGCGGGATCGAGAGTCGGCGCTTCCGCCAGCACGGCTTTGAAAATCGTCGCGGCAAAATCATCCGGGCGCACGCTGGCAAGCGTACCGCCAAAGCGACCGACAGCCGTACGACGCGGGTGACAGAGATAGACGTCGTTCATTTCAACATTGCTCATGACAAGCTCCTTATTCGCCCCCGTGGGCCCGCTCGGAGCGTGCTTTGAGCTCACGCAAGATCTCAAGCTCGTTGTCGCTGGGTTCTGGCGTGCTTGCGAGCTGTTCGGCAAAGCGCACTTCCCAGCCGGTGGCGTCAATCACGTCTTCACGGCTGACGCCTGGGTGCAGTGACACCACGACCAGCTCGTTGGTGGCCGGGTCGGGTTTCATCACGCACAGGTCGGTGATGACGCGGGTGGGGCCTTTACCGATATTGGGCACGTTGTCGCGCCCCTTGCCGTCGCGGCCAAAGCCTAGGGTGGTGACAAAGTCGACATCTTTCACAAAGGCGCGCTTGGAGTGCTTCAGGGTGATAAAGACTTCACCGGCGTTGGTGGCGATTTCCGGCGCGCCGCCACCGCCCGGCAGGCGTACCTTGGGCGCTTTGTAATCGCCGATCAACGTCGTGTTGAGGTTTGCAAAGCGGTCGATCTGCGCGGTGCCCAAAAAGCCCACGTCGACTTTGCCGCCCTGTAGCCAGTAGCGGAACATCTCCGGTACCGCCACGGTGGTCAGCGCCGATTCGCACAGCTCGCCATCGCCAATAGATAACGGCAGAATATCGGGCTTGGTCTGCAGCGTGCCGGATTCGTAGATCAGCACCACATCGGGGGCATGGGTCAGCCGTGCCAGGTTGGCGGCTTCCGAGGGCAGACCGATGCCCACAAAGCAGGTCATGCCGTTTTCCAGCGCCCGTGCGGCGGTCACCGACATCATTTCAGAAGAGGTATATTCGAGAGTCATTTGCTGTTCTCCCCTACACTGTAAACGTTGTCGTCGAGCCAACGGGTGAAGGTGTCACGATCGCGAGCGATGGCATCCCACTCTTTATAGAAGCGGTTGCTGCGGCCGTAATAGCCGTGGGTGTAGGAGGGCAGCGCGCCTTTCTCGGCGACAGCAATAGCGCTGATGGCCCAGCCAGGAATCACGCAGGCATTGGGGTGTGCATCAAGGTCATCGACGATCTCTTCCACCGTGACGATGCTGTGCGTGGCCGCCAGTACCGCCTCCTTCTGGACGCCGACAATGCCTTCCACCAGCACATTGCCCTGCCGATCCGCCCGCTGGGCGTGGATGATCGACACATCCGGGCGCACCGACGGCACGGCGGCCAGGCGCTCCCCGGTAAACGGGCACTCGATGAACTTGATCTGGTCGTTGACGCTGGGCAGCTCGCTGCCGATGTAGCCGCGAAAAACCGCCAGCGGCAATCCCGCCGCGCCTGCCTCAAAGGCGCAGGCCATGGCGGCGTGGCTATGCTCCAGAATCTCGACCTTATGCGGCCAGCCTTTCTCGACCGCATCGCGCAGGCGGTGCAGCGAGCCCACGCCGGGGTTGCCGCCCCAGGAGAAGATCACCTTTTTGGCGCAGCCTGCGCCAATCAACTGATCGTAGATGATATCGGGGGTCATGCGGATCAGCGTCAGGTCACGCTTTTCCTGGCGGATGACTTCGTGGCCCGCCGCAAAAGGAATCAGATGGGTAAAGCCTTCCATGGCCACGGTGGCGCCGTCTTCGACGAAGCGCACTACCGCGTCATGCAGGCTGAGAAACTCGGCCATGATGGGTGCCTCTTAGCTGGACATTACTGACTCATCGGTAATTGTTCGTTAGGCGAACATAGATTCTTCATACGAACAAGTTACTGCCGAATGCTCATTGGGTCAAACCCGGCGGCACCCACCAACCGCGCGCCCGGATCCATCGTCCCGTCCACAGCCGAACTTAACGCTTTGTTTTTCAATGCGCTGACGAGGACGCGAGCCATTTCCTGGTGCGCATGACCTGGGCGGCGCTGCTACCAAGGTATAAAGCGGGGTCGCAGGCTTCACGCAGCGCATCGGGATTAACGGTCCCTTTCACATCAGGATGCTCGGCCAGTACCTCTGAATAGGGGCGTGCTTCCCGGCGTGAAGTTTCAGCTGCTTCCGCGCTGATCGCTTTGGCTTGCTCCACGCCCAGCGTGGGAGCCAGCAGCCGCGCCACCGGCTCGGCCATGATGCCGCCGCCGGTTGCCGCGAGGTTGCGGTGCATGTTGGCAGGGTTCACCTCCAACCCTTCAAGCAACACCGCCACTTGCTCCAGTGCGCCTTCGACCAGCAGCGCGCTCTCGGTAAGCGGCGCCCACTCCGCATGCCATTCGCCTAGTCCCCGCTCAAGCGGTTGGGCAGTGGCGTTGACCAACACACTGGTATGACCATGCACTTGCCGCGCCGCGCCGCGAATCAGCGCGCTGCGCACCGGATTGCGCTTGTGGGGCATCGAGGATGACTCCCCCATTCCCGGCGCGGTAGGTTCCGCGACTTCGCCGACTTCGGTCTGGGTGAGCAGCGACACATCCAGGGCGATTTTCTCGGCTGCCCCGGCGACGGCATCCAGCGCCGTGCCAAGGGCATGGATCGGGTAGCGGTCGGTATGCCAGGGCAGCACCGGCACCGCCAGGCCTAGCCGCCCGGCCAAGGCGTCCATCCACTCAAGCCCGAGGGTATCCCAACCCGAGTGAACGCCGACCGCCCCACCCAACTGCACGGGAAGCTCGACGGCGAATAAACGGCGGCGCGCCTGCTCCAGACCGATAGCCCAGTGAGCCACCTTCACCCCGAAGGTCATCGGCAGCGCCTGCTGCATCAGGGTGCGCCCCACCATGGGTGTATCGATGTGTGCCTCCATCAGCGCCAGCGCGGCCGAACGACAGCGCAAGAGCAACTCATCGAGTGCTGCCAGGCGTGGCTTGAGCAGCAGCATCAGCGCGGAGTCGACTACGTCCTGGCTGGTCGCCCCCTGATGCCAGTAGCGCTTGAGATCATCGGTGAGCAGCGCACGGCCCTGCTTGACGAAGGGAATCGCCGCGTTGCCGCCGCTGGCGATGCCTTGGGCAATCTCTGAGGCATCAAGGTCGGCACGCGCAAGCTGTTCTCGCATTTGCTGGCTCACGCCATGCGGGATGGCGCCACTGGCTTCCTGAACCTCGGCCAGGGCCAACTCAACGGTCAGCATGGCGCGAACCATGGCGTCGTCGTCACATTCAGCGACGGCGCGCTGGCTCATGAAGGGGTACTTTAAAAATCCGGCCGGCATGGGCGTCAAGCCTCCTGTTAGCGTTGTTCAGAACCCGCGGCACCGTTCACAAAGTCACGACTCGGCAGGAACGAATTTGCACAGATGTTCGCGATTCGAACTATACGCTAAATAGGCAGACGCTAACTTGCAATCACTGACGTGCCCGCCATCGTCATGATCGGTGACCTACGTCATCGATCAGGGCGCTTCCCGGTCGACCCGTACGTAGCGCAGCACCATATCGGTAACGTGGTCTTCCAGTTTCTGCTGGTTCTCCGGCGCCGTCTGCTGCCAGTCAAAAATACGCGAGAAGGTGTGCTGGTTTGAGACATTGAAGAATGACAGCGCGCTGATCAGCCAGTGCAGCTCCCTCGGGTCCAGACCCTCGCGAAAACAGCCCGTTGCAACCCCCCGCGAATAGACATCACCAAGCACATCAATCACCCCTGCGTTGAGCGACTGAATCAGCTCGGACTGCGCCAGAAACCGGCCGTGGTGAATATTTTCGATCATCACCAGGCGAATAAAGTCAGGATTCTTGGCGTGATGGCAGAACGTGAACCTCACCAGTCGACAGAGCGCCTCGAGCGGGGCCAGGTGATCCAGATCAAGCTCGGCTTCCTGCAGGCGCACCTTCTGGTAGGCGGCCTCCAGCGTGTGCAGGTAGAGCGTCTCTTTATCGCTGAAATAATAATAAATCATGCGCTTGGAGGCGCGGGTCTTCTCGGCGATTTCATCGATCCGCGCCCCCGAAAGGCCCTTTTCGGAAAATTCACGGGTGGCTACCGCGAGGATATCGGCGCGCACGGATTCGGGGTCATTCTTGCGCCGACGCCGTGTGTCTCTAGGGCTGGCCGTAGCCGAAGTCGCTGTCATGGAGCATGCCTTTTATTGTCGTGGTCGTCTTTCGTCTAGTATGCCACAGCTTGACTGAACGTACCATTTCGTACATTGTTCAAAAGGACAGAATGAATTGGCCTGGCACGCCTTTGCTCAAGGCTTTTTCACTCCCCATGACAACGGCCCGACAAGAGGACAACAACAATGTCTTTACCACTCGCTACCACCAACGTGTCCATGAAACGCACGCTGACCGCTGCCATCGCCACTGCCACGCTCATCGGCGCGGCGCATGCCTCCGCACAGACGCTGCGCTTTGCCCACGTGGACCCGGACGACTGGACGACCTCGAAAAAAGGCGCCGCCGGGCAGGTGTTCAAAAACCTGGTGGAAGCCGAAACCGACCTTACCGTGGAGCTTTACCCCGCGGGCTCGCTGGGCGGTGAGACCGAGCTGATTGAAGGTACTCAGGATGGCACCATCACCATCTCAATGGTTTCCGGCGCCTACGCCAATTTCTGCGAAGCCGTCGCCGTTACCGATATTCCTTATACCTTCCCGTCTGCGCCGGTGGCCTGGGAAGTGATGGATGGCGAATTCGGCACCGCCCTGGCCGAGCACTGCCTGGAAGAGACCGGCCTGCGTACGCTGGCCTACGGCGAGACGGGCTTTCGCCACTTCACCAACTCCGTGCGTCCGATCCACTCACCGGAAGATATGGAAGGCCTGAAATTCCGCGTGCAAACCATTCCGCTCTATCAGGAAATGGTAGAGGGACTGGGCGCTGAACCGCAGGGTATCGCCTGGGGTGAGGTGCCGACGGCGCTTGCCACCGGCGTGGTCGACGGCCAGGAGAATCCTATCTCGGTGATTTACGGCAACAATTTCTACGAGTTTCAGGATTACCTCACGCTGGACCGCCACGTCTACGGCGTGGATCACATCCTGATCAACGATGAGATTTTCCAGTCGCTTAGCGAAGAAGAACAGGCCGCCGTGAAGCGCGCCGCTGTGGTCGCCGGCACTACCGGCCGTGCCATTCAGCAGTTCAACTCGGCAGAGGGTATCGCCAAGCTGGAAGCCGAGGGCATGGAAATCACCCAGCCCACTGCCGAGCAGATGGAGGCCTTCCGCGAAGCGGCTCAGCCACCGGTTCAGGCATATCTGCGCGATGAGCTGGGTGATGATGCCGAGTGGATCGAGCGTCTTTCTTCTGCCGTGGAAGATGCAGCCGCACGCTTCTAACCCCCGCTTGACCAAAGCGCTTTGCGGGTGGGCCCTGAAGGGTCCACCCGCGGCCCTGCGTACCTGACTAACGATCGAAGGTGCTTTCATGTCTCATCTTCTTGCCCGGCTACATCGTGGCCTGATCCTGTTCAATGGCAGCCTGGCCGGGCTTGCCATGATCCTGATTTTTCTACTGGTCGCAGGCAATGCCTTTGCGCGCTATACCGTCGGTGCTTCCATTACCTGGGGAGAAGACACCGCCATCTACCTGATGATCTATGGCCTGATGTTCGGCATGTCCTGGGCCTACCTGCAGGACAGGCACATCGGCTTTGACCTGATTCGCCGCCTGCTGCCGCCGCGCTGGGTGCGCTGGCAGGCCGTCGCCGTCGACCTGGCGGTACTGGTGATCGGCATCGGCCTGACGATGTCGGCGGTTGAGTTCATCGCTTCCCGAGGTGGGCGTACATCGTCGAGCACCGGGATGCCGATGTGGCTCTTTCAAGCCTCCATGTTGGTTGGCGGCGGGCTGCTCAGTGTCTCTGCCCTGGTAATGGGCGCACGCCGTTTGACCAGGCACGCCGATGAGGAGGCAGCATCGTGATATTTATATTGCTCTTGGCTCTCATCCTGCTTGGGGTGCCGTTTGCCTTTGCCATCCTCGGCACGCTGACGGTGCTGATGGGTACCGGTGACTTGCCTTACCACATCCGTATCGTCGCGCAGCAGTTCTTCGGCGGTATGGAGTCTTTCCCGCTACTGGCGATACCGCTGTTCATTCTGGCCGGCGAGCTGATGAACGAAGCGGGCATTACACACCGCATTATCAACCTGGCCACTGCCATTGTCGGCCGTCTGAAAGCGGGACTGGCGCACGTCAACATCTGGGCGTCGGTGATTTTTGCCGGCCTCTCGGGGTCAGCAATTGCCGACACCTCGGCGCTGGGGCGGGTCTTCGTCCCCGCGATGGAGAAAGAAGGCTACCCCCGCGATTTCTCCGCTGCACTCACAGCGGCCTCGTCGGTGATCGGCCCGATTATTCCGCCGAGCATTCCGGTCATCATCTATGCGCTTACGGTGTCGGGTGTCTCGGTACCGGGGCTGTTTTTGGCGGGTATCGTACCCGGGCTATTGCTGGCGCTGGGCCTTTCCATCTACGTCTACTTTTTCGCCGGCGACCTGGGCGCCACTCGTTCAGAACAGCCGTCACGCCGCCATGCGTTCCTCCACGGACTGCTGCCCGCGCTCATGCCGGTGTTTGTGGTCGGGTCGATTCTCGCTGGTATCGTCACGCCCACCGAGGCGGCGGCCTTTGCCGTGGTGTACGCGCTGATTCTGGGTGTGATGCTCTACCGCAATATCAAGCTGGTGGATCTGCCCGGCATCTTCGCCCGTGCCATGCGTGACAGCGCGGTGATCATGGTCATCATGGGCGCCGTCGCGGCGGCCAACTGGGTGCTCACCTTCGAACGCGTGCCCAACATGCTCACCGAGTGGGCGCTGATGAGCATCGACACCCAATGGACCTTCCTGATCGCCGTCATACTGCTACTGCTGGTGGTGGGACTGTTTCTGGAAGGCATCGCCGCCATTCTGGTGCTGGTGCCGATTCTGCACCCCATTGCCATGGCACTGGGTATCGACCCGCTGCACTTCGGCATCGTGGTGATCTTCAACCTGATGATGGGCCTGATCACACCCCCCATGGGGCTCTGCCTGTTTGTGGCCGACTCAGTTTCGGGGGTAGGGATGGGCCCCATTATCCGGCGCATTCTGCCCATGCTGGCCGTGCAGTTCCTGATCCTGCTGCTGATTACCTTCGTGCCCGAGCTGGTCACCTTCCTGCCGCGCCTGGCGGGCTACTGATGTTCATCAATCAAAGGAGCGTGATGCCATGTACTCATCCATCGCCACGGTTTGCCTGAGCGGCTCGCTGGAAGAGAAGGTCGACGCCATTGCCCAGGCCGGCTTCGAGGGGCTTGAGCTGTTTGAAAACGACCTCACAGCGTTTCCCGGCACGCCGCGAGAAGCGGGCGAGCTGATTCGTGCCCGCGGGCTCAAGCTGGTCACCCTGCAGCCGTTTCGCGACTTTGAAGGTCTCCAGGGGCGCGCGCGGGAGCGGGCGTTTGACCGCGCCGAGCACAAGTTTGACCTGATGGAAGAACTCGGCACGGACCTGTTGATGGTATGCAGTACCGTTCATCCCGATTCGCTACCGGGCTTGAGCCGCGCCGCCGACGACTTCCATGCGCTGGGCGAGCGTGCTGCGCGACGTAATCTGCGCGTGGCTTATGAAGCACTGGCCTGGGGCCGGCACATTCACGACTACCGCGACAGCTGGGAAGTGGTGCGCCGCGCCGCGCACCCCAATGTCGGCCTGGTGCTGGATACCTTCCATATCTTCTCGCGCCAGACCGAGCTTGGCACCGTCGGCCGTATTCCGGGGGATCGCATCTTCCTGGTACAGACCGCTGATGCGCCGCGTCTCTCCATGGATCACCTGTCGTGGAGCCGCCACTATCGCTGCTTCCCCGGCCAGGGTGAGCTACAGATGGATAAGTTCATGGCCATGCTGGAAGAGACCCGCTACGACGGCCCGCTCTCCCACGAGATCTTCAACGATGTGTTCCGCATGGGCCACAGCGACCAGACGGCCCGGGACGGGCTGCGTTCCTACAACCTGCTGCGCAGCATGCAGGCCGACAGCGGGATTCCCGCACCACAGCCGATCGAGTCGGTCGCCTTTCTGGAGATCGCCGTCGAGCCTGACGATCTAGCCTCGCTACGCGAGCTGCTTACCGCGCTGGGCATGGCCTGCGTGGGCCGTCACCACTCGCTTAACGCCGAACGCTGGGCGGCGGGTGACGTTAATCTGGTGCTCAACACCGAAGCGAGCTTCACCGGCCGTGTACCAGGTCGTGATGCCTCCGCTGTCACCGCCATCGGCTTGCGCGTGGGCAACGCCTACGAAGCGTTCAAGCGGGCAGACAAGCTTGGCTACGACATTGTCGAGCCTGAAGAAGTGGGCGCCAGCCACCGCATGAGCGCGCTGCGCAATGTGGATGGCAGCCTCTCCTATATCATCGACGACTCGCAGCTTAGCCGCACCTGGGACCGCGAGTTCCCTGTCGATGTACAGCCGGTTCCTCAGGGGGCGCTGGTGGATATCGACCATATCAGCGTGGCGCTCTCCTACCACGACTACCTCTCGCTGATGCTGCAGTACCGCGCTATTTTCCAGCTGGCGCCAACGCCCTCCTTCGATGTCACCGACCCCCGCGGGCTGATCCAGAGCCAGGTGCTGCAGAACCATAACGGCCGCTTTCGCCTGGCGCTTAACGCCAGCGCCTCGCCGGATACTGCCAGCAACCGCTTCGTCCGCCAGTACGGCGGCTCGGGGATCCATCACGTCGCCCTGCGCACTAGCTCCATGCGTGAAACCAGCGCAGCGCTCCAGCAGGCAGGCACGCCGGTACTGCCGATTCCGGGTAACTACTACCGTGACCTGGCCGCGCGGTTCGACCTGCCGGCGCAAACTCTTGAGTGGATGAAGGATCATCATATCCTCTTTGACCAGGACAACGACGGCGACTTTCATCAGCTGTATACCCGGCCCGGCCGTCAGGCGTTCTTCTTCGAACTGGTGCAGCGTGAGGGGTATCAGGGGCTGGGCGCGCCGAATGCCTTTGTGCGCGTCACCGCGCAGCAGCGCCTGGAAGCGGAAATTGACGGCATTGCCCAAGACACAGCAGACCACACGTCGGGAGACCCCCAAGCATGATCAAACTCGGATTGGTAGGCGAGGGCATTGCCAAATCGCAATCCCCGGATTTGCATGAGCGCCTGGGTGCGTCACTGGGCGAGCCGGTACGCTACGACCTGGTCGATAGCCGGGGCGTCGAGGATTTTGACTTTCCCGATGCCATACACACCTTGCGCGCTGAGGGCTACCGGGGCACCAATGTGACCTTCCCGTTCAAGGAAAAAGCCGCGCAATTGGCCGATATTCGCGGCGAGGGCGTGCGCCGGGTCGGCACCGCCAATACGCTACTTTTCGATGAAGACGGCCTGCGCGCTGAAAACACCGACTACACCGGCTTCATCAGCGCCTACCGCCACTCTTTCGGCGATCGGCCAGCGGGCGATGTGCTATTGATCGGTGCCGGGGGGGTAGGTCGTGCGGTGGCCTGCGCGCTGGGTGAACTCGCGGTCAGCTGTATCTACATTCTTGAGCATGACAGCGCACGGGCAGAAAACCTCAGCCGTGACCTCAACGCCATGGGTATTCACGCGACGTGCATCACGTCAGCGCAGGTACCGCAGGCACTGCCCCATTGGCAGGGCGTGGTCAACTGCTCGCCGATTGGCCATATCAACCACCCCGGCTGCCCCATCGATACCGCCGGGCTGGGCACCCAGCACTGGGTTTTTGATGCGGTGTACATCCCCGCCCATACCGAGCTGTTGAATGCCGCCTATCAGGCTGGCGCCAGAACGCTTTCCGGCGTTGATCTGTTCGTGTTTCAGGGCGTGGATGCCTTTCGTTTCTTCACTGCCGGGCGTATCCCCGCCAACCAGATCGACCCGCATGTGATACCGCTGCGTACACACTATATAGAGCAGCTTGTCGCTTCCTCTGCTCACTCCATACCATGAAGCGACGGCGAAATAGCGTACAATTATTCGCTATTTGAACCTGCCTTCATGCGTCAAGGGGCTGCCATGCTCGCGATACTGGGAATCACCACCCCCATATTCCTGCTGATTGGCGTAGGCTACGCAGCGAGATGGAGCGGCATTATCCAGCGCGAGCAGCTGCAGGGAGTGGGCGTATTCGTGCTCTACTGCTCGCTACCGGCGCTCGTGATTCGTGCGTTAACCCAGCAGCCGCTGGAAGAGATACTTAGGCTCGACTACCTGATCGCTTACGGCTTGAGCTCCATCGTCGTTTTCAGCGCAGGGTTGTGGCTTTGCTACCGGCTCCAGCGCCAACCGCTCAACGTCAGCGCCATGCAGGCACTGGGTATGGCCGCGGCCAATAGCGGTTTCGTTGGCTACCCGGTGGCCGCCATGGTCATCGGCTCCCCCGCCGCGGTGCTCTTGGCACTGAATATGCTGATTGAAAATCTTCTGATTATTCCGGCAGCACTGATCCTTGCTGAAATGGGCAACCAACACGGCGCCAGCCCGTGGCAAACCGCTCGGCAGACGGCGCTGAACCTGGCCAAAAACCCGGTATTGATCGGCCTCTCGGTAGGCATATTGATCGCGCTAACCGGACTGGTCATTCCCACTCCCATTGATAAAGCGATCAATATGCTCGCTGAAGCGGCAGGGCCTGCAGCGCTGTTTGTGATTGGTGGGTCGCTGTTTGGGCTTCACGTTAAGGGCATGGTGCGCGACGTGGGCCAAATTGTGATCGGCAAACTTATCCTTCATCCCCTGGCAGTATTGATGGCGTTTCTTCTGATCCCCGATATCGAGCCAATTTACGTTGCCGGTGCGCTGCTGTTCGCCGCCGCGCCGATGATCAGCATTTATCCACTCTTCGGTCAGCGCTACGGTCTCGGTGGCATCAGCGCCACCGCCATGCTGGTGGCGACGGTGGCGTCCTTCTTTACGCTTAGCTTGATCATCGGGGGGATGACACTTGCGGGATTGCTCGCCGTGTAGGGCGTCAACGCTTAATCGTTTGCTGCCAGAATAGCGTCGAGCGCTGCTTGATAGCCCTGGGTGCCAAGGCCCGCAATGACCCCATCGGCACGCAGCGAGACATAGGAATGATGCCGAAAGCTTTCACGCTGATGGACATTGGAGATGTGCACCTCGATCACCTTGCCTTCAAAGGCATTGAGCGCATCCAGGATAGCAACGGACGTATGGGTATAGGCAGCCGGGTTGATGATGATGGCCAGGGTTCCATCGAGGCGTGCCGCATGAATCGCGTCGATCAGTTCGCCTTCATGATTGCTCTGGAAACAGTTGATTTCCCAGCCCGCCATTATCGCGGTCTTGCGCAAAGCGTTGTTCACATCTTCAAGCGTTTCATACCCGTACACATCGGGCTGACGAACCCCTAGAAGGTTCAGGTTGGGGCCATGAAGTACCGTTACTTTTGGCTGACTCATTGATTGATATCCTCTCAGCGCTGGGTCGTCATCATGTGTAAGCTAGGTGCATCATTATAACGTGTTATCAATGCATCGTAATGAGCTGAAAGTACACAAAAATGCGCATTTGTTCGTTATTCGAACAGCGTGTTATATTGCTCAGTTAAATCCCTCTAAATGGCCTATCGACCCCATGGACGCAACGGCTCAGGAAGACAAACTAGATCCCGATGACCGCGATTTTGTCACCGCGCTTGCCAGCGGCCTGGATGTCATCCTGGCGTTTGACGATGCGCACCCGCGGATGACATTGAGCGAAGTGGCCTCGCGCACCGGCATGAATCGCGCCAAGGCACGACGCTTTCTACTGACGCTGCACGCGTTGGGCTACGTACGCAAGCAGCAGCGCTATTTCGAGCTGGCGCCGCGCGTGCTGCAGCTTGGCTATGCCTTTTTGTCGGCCAATGACTACCGCAGCGTCATTCAGCAGTATCTGGAAGATATTACTCAGGAAAGCGGTGAGTCCTCTTCGCTTGCCGTCCTGGATGGCGACGATATCACCTACGTCGCCCGCTCTGCCGCCCCGCATCGCCTGATGGGCATTACCCTGTCGGTGGGCACACGGCTACCCGCCGCGCATACGTCGATGGGTCGGGTTTTGCTTGCTCAGCTTCCCGACGCCGAACTCGACGCCTACCTCGAACGGCTGACGTTAACCCGCTACACCGACAAGACCATTACCCAAAAAGACGACCTCAAGCAGTGCATTGGCAAGGTGCGTGAGCAAGGCTACGCCATTGCCGATCAGGAGCTCGATCCGGGCCTGCGGTCATTGGCCGTGCCCGCCTTCGATGCCAACGACAAACTCCTGGGCGCCATCAACATCAGCACCAATGCCGCTCGGGTCGACCTTGAAACGCTGATGGAACGACACTTACCGCTGCTACTGGAAAAAGCACGGCTCATTCGCACCACCATTTCCAGTTAACTGCGCCAGCGCCTGATCGAGCGATGCCTGCTGGCGCTTGGCGTAGAGGGCGACTTCATCGGTGACCGGCACGCCGAGCGCCTGCTCGAATTGCTGCTGGTTGGCATCCTGAGCGTAGCCGCTTTGGCCGTTGTCACCCAGGTTCGACTGGAAAATGCCCGCCGCGCTAACCGGCAGAAAGTCCTCATAGGTCATCGGCGTGGCGGTCAGCGCGCCTTGCGCCAATAACCGTTCCACGTCACCTTCATCGACCGGCGCCGCCACTTGCGCACCGGGTATCGCGTGGTAGTGGAAAAACGCCAATCCTTCGCGCCGCAGCGTTGCTTCGTCATCCGGAAAGGCCTCAAACACCGCCGCCAAGCGGGCCTGGTGGGCGGCGTTTTCCGCCTCCGCAGCCTGTTTCGCCTCGCCAAGCAAGCGGTCGTACAGCGCACGGCCTGTGTGGGTGAGCGCGATGCCGCGCTGCTCGATTTCGCCAAAGCGCGCCGTGTGGTGTCCCTGGGCGGCATCGGCAAACGCAATCGGCTCTTCCAGGGCCTTGAAGCTGGTCTGGCGCAGCAGAATAGGGCACCGACGGCGCGGTGGCCCTTCGATAATCGCCTTGGGATCGATGCCTACCTGTGGCATGCGCCGCTGCACTTCATCGATGTCAAGGGTGCGCGGGGTCAGGTGGTTGATATGCGGCCCCTTGAAGCACACTACATCGGCAATCAGGCGGTGCTCCTGCTGCAGGCGCTGATAGGTGACCAGGTCGACCGTGGCCTGGTCGTGCCAGCGAAATGTTTCCAGCGCCTGATCGACAAACTGCGCCGCCTGATCGGCAGTCAGCCCGCCCTGGCGCTCGAAGGTTTCAATCAACGCCTCGGCCTGCGGGGTCACGATACGCCGTGCATCCAGAATCTCGCGAGCCTGCTGGCGCAGCTCGGTATCCTCGATCAGTTCCAGGCGCAGCAGCGACGTGAAAATCCGAAAGGGATTGCGCGACAGCGCTGCATCGTCGACCGGGCGGAACGCCGTGGAGTGAACCGGCACGCCGGCAGGTGCCAGATCGTAGTAGCCGACGGGCAGCATGCCCATCACCGCGAACATGCGCCGCAGCAGCGCGAGCTCCTCGGGCGTGCCGACGCGAATCGCCCCGTGACGCTCCACGTCAAGGCGCTCCAGAGCATTACTGGCGGCGAGCGTCTCACGCAGCGCCGGCGACGCCGCCAGCACCTCTTCATTAACCGCCGCGACCAACGACAGCAGGGCACTGTATTGAGGCACTTCCTGCTGGTACATGGCCGACATGGCCTTGGAAAATTGGTCGCGAATATCATCGCTGCTGACGTGCGCTGCGCCCATCGTGCGCTCCTTGATCATAAAGCCTGGATAGATAGTAACGCGCCTGTTACGCCGACAATTGCATATTTTCTTCCCTTAGCTTCATCAAAATACCACCCGCACCTGCCAGGCGCTCCAACTAGCATTGGCAGCGTCACTTGTCCGGCTGTTACATTAATGGCCATATTTCTTGAGGTTAACGCCACGCCATGACGTGCCCGCTCTATATCGGCTTGCCCATGTGGTCCAATCAGGATTGGTCGGGCACGCTCTATCCGCGTTACGCCAAAACCGACCTGCTCAGCGATTATGCGGCGGTGTTTTCCAGCGTCGAGGGCAATACCACGTTTTACAGCGGTGCGCCGAAACCGGAAACAGTCGCGGGCTGGGCACGCCAGGCGCCTGCCCATTTTCGTTTTTGCTTCAAACTCCCTGCAAGTGTTACCCACGATCAGCGCCTGACACGCCTGGATGAGGCCTGGGCCTTTTTAGATGCCCTCGCCCCACTTCACGACCGACTGGGGCCCACCATGGTCCAGTTGCCTCGCGATTTTGGCCCTGATGAACTACCCCGGTTGGAAACCTTGCTGGCAGGCTGGCCCGCGCATTTACCCTGCGCGGTTGAAGTGCGTCACCCTGACTTTTTCCACAAGGGCGCGGCCGAGAAGGCCCTTAACCGGTTGTTGATAACTTATCGGGCAAACCGTGTGATGCTTGATGTGCGCCCGCTGTTCTCGACCCCGGCAAATGACCACCCAGGCCTGGCCCACGCCCAGCAAGAAAAGCCGAAACTCCCATTACACGTGCTTTCAACAGCGAATCATCCTGTCATTCGCTTTATTGGCCATGTTGACAAAGCCATTAATGTTGACTATTTCAGTGCCTGGAAGTCACGCCTAGCCCTGTGGATAAATCAGGGGAAAACCCCTTTCTTATTTGTGCATACCGCGGATAATCGGGAGTCCCCGATGCTCGCCCGCATGTTCTATAACGACCTTCAGAATATGACGGCAATACCGCCGCTTGGTCCGTTTGCCAATGAAAAGCAGAGCCAACTGTTTTAACCTGGTTTTTTAGCAGTGCTGACTGGCATGCAGGTCACTGATCGGATAAATTGCGCATACTTTCGAAAAACGACGCTGGCAATCTTCTGTCAGTCCTTTTTCGAATAACGGTGCAACGCGCCGACAACGACTTATTACAATCAATTAATCAACAGGTGATGTATGGCAAAACTTGCACATGCACAGTGGTCATCGAAAATGGCCTTTGTGCTGGCAGCCGCCGGCTCGGCAGTAGGCCTGGGTAATATTTGGCGCTTCTCATATCTGGTCGGCGAAAGCGGTGGTGCGGCCTTCGTGCTGGTCTACCTTGCCTGCGTGGCATTGGTCGGCGTGCCCATTCTACTTTCCGAGTGGATGATCGGCCGACGCGGGCAGAAAAATCCCATCGACAGCATGAAAGAATTGGCCAGCCAAAGCGGCAAGTCCAAGGGATGGGCGCTGGTGGGTATCAGCGGTGTCCTGGCAGGCTTCCTGATCCTGTCGTTCTATAGCGTGATTGGCGGCTGGTCGCTCAACTATACGCTGAGTTCAGTGATTGGCACCTTCAGCGGTCAGAATGCCGACAGCATTGGCGCGATCTTTAATGGCATGCTGGCCAGCCCCGGCACGCTACTGCTCTGGCACAGCGCCTTTATGCTGCTGGTCATCGGCATCGTGGCCCGCGGCGTGACCAAAGGGCTTGAGAGCGCCGTGCGCTCGCTGATGCCCGCGCTGGTCATTTTAATGCTGATTCTGGTGGGTTATGGGATGACCACCGGCCACTTCGGCGAAACCCTGGCGTTCATGTTCAGCCCGGACTGGAGTGCGCTGAATGGCGGTGTGGTGCTGGCCGCCATGGGCCAGGCGTTCTTCACGCTGTCGTTGGGCATGGGCATCATGATGGCCTACGGCTCCTACCTGGGCGAAGACGTCAACCTGCTGAGCACAGCGCGCACGGTCATCATTATTGATACCGCCATTGCGTTGCTGGCCGGTTTGGCCATTTTCCCCATCGTGTTTGCCAATGGCTTGAGCGCTGGCGAAGGGCCGGGGCTGATCTTCGTTACCCTGCCTATTGCGTTCGGCAACATGACCGGCGGTGTCATTCTGGGGCTGATGTTCTTCCTGTTGCTGACCTTTGCCGCGCTGACCTCGGCAATTTCGTTGCTCGAACCCACTGTGGAGATGCTTGAAGAACGCACCTCGCTGTCACGGGTCCCCGCGACGCTGGTCAGCGGTATTGTGGTTTGGCTATTGGGTGTCGCAGCGCTGCTGTCGTTCAACCTGTGGTCGGATGTCTTGTTCTTCGGGCTGAATATCTTCGACTTGCTTGACACCTTCACCGCGAAGATTCTGCTGCCGCTCACCGGCCTCGGTGCCGTCGTGTTTGTCGCGTGGTGCCTGGATCGCAAGAGCGTCGAGCAGGAGCTGGCGCTGTCCGGCACAGGGCTCAGCGTGTGGAACATCATCGCGCGCTTTATCGCGCCGATTGGCGTTATTGTGGTGTTCCTCGCGGGTATCCTTTAAGTCGGGTCAAGTTGGCTCTGCGCTTAGCAGAGCCAAACGCCCATGACCGTGCTTTATACGGCGAGACTCACGTCAAGCATCGCCGTTGAGCACCTCTCCTGGTGAAATTAGCTTCTCAGTGCAGTTCGCTCTCTTGCCGTTCGTCTTCGTCCGGTAAGGGAGCAATATCCCGCGATAACGCTTGAAATTCCCGATGCAGTTCGATTCCCCGCCGTGCTCGTAGGTTGCGTTGCGCGGCACTACGCCGACGCTGGACATGTTCATCCACTTCCATGCTCATGAAGATATCGAGCAATTCGCTCTTGACCGAGGTGATGCGTTCGACATTACGCATGATCGACGTTCCTCCAGGTGAATATGCCTACGTCCACCTGCATCCGTGACGACTGATAGATGATGCAGTGCGGCACTTCAGTTTTTACTATAACCTACTTGACAAAATGATGACCACTTAGAAAAAAGAACCGTCTAACGTCACCCCAACGGTGGCCGCATGCTTTGCTTGCCCATATAGTGAGCTACTCGGCTTTATTTTAAGGAGCTAAACGTGAGTCGCGCCCTGTTCGATGAAATGAGACGCCGCATGGAGCACTTTCGCCGCTCCGAGCAGAAAGTGGCGCGGTTTGTACTGCGCAATCCCGAGGAAGTCATCCATATGCGGATCGTCGACCTTGCCACCGAGGCAAAGGTCAGCGAGCCCACCGTGGTGCGCTTCTGCCGCGCTCTGGGCTGCAATGGCTTCCAGGACTTTAAACTCCAGCTCGCCCAGATGCTGGCCACCGGCAGCCAGTTTGCCCAGTTCTCGATGAACGATAGCGATTCCGTCGCCGAGTTCTCGCACAGCATTTTCGATTCGACGGTGGGCACCTTGCTATCGGTACGGGATCGCCTGGATAACGATGCCCTGGGCCGCGCAGTCAATGCCCTGGCGATGGCCAATCGGGTCGAGTTTTACGGTTTCGGCGCGTCAGGGGCCGTGGCTTTCGACGCCCAGCACAAGTTTTTTCGTTTGCAGATTTCCACCTCCGCCTATGCCGACCCCCACATGCAGAACATGTCCGCGGTGACGCTAAAGGAAGGCGATGTGGTAGTAGCGATTTCGCAAACCGGGCGCACCAAGGCGCTGGTCGCCAGCGTCCGCCTGGCCCGGGAGGCGGGTGCAACGGTGATTGGCCTGTGCCCCAGCGACTCACCGCTGGCAGAAGAGGTGACACTGCCGCTGTATATCGATGTGCACGAAGACACCGAAATCTACACGCCAATGAGTTCGCGCATCGCCCACCTGGTACTGGTCGACGTGCTGGCGGTGGGCGTCGCCAAGACCCGTGGCCCGAAACTCGCCGAGCAGCTCAAGTCGGTGAAGAAGAGCCTTAACTCACTGCGTTTCCCGGAAGACTCGTGAACGCCAAGTTATCGTTGTGGCTGTGCTAAACTGACGGCCCATTTTTCGACCCGGCAGCGGCTTATATGGACGACGTCACGGCGATACTCGATCAGCTTAACTCCGACCAGCGCGAAGCGGTCAGCGCCCCTCAAGGCAATCTGTTGGTACTGGCGGGTGCCGGCTCGGGCAAAACCCGCGTGCTGGTGCACCGCATTGCCTGGCTGATGCAGGCCGAGGGCCTGTCCCCCTATGCGCTGCTGGCCGTGACCTTTACCAACAAGGCCGCGCGAGAAATGCGCACCCGTCTGGAAGCGCTGCTGGGGCTGTCGTTGCGCCATGTCTGGGTGGGCACCTTCCACTCGATCTCCCATCGCCTGCTGCGCACCCACTGGCAGGATGCGCGGCTGCCACAGCACTTTCAGATCATTGACGCCGACGACCAGCTACGGCTTGTAAAACGCCTGCTGAAAGACTACTCCATCGACGACGAACGCTACCCACCCCGCCAGGTACAGCATTTCATTTCCGGCTGTAAGGAAGAAGGCCTACGCCCGCATCAGGTCAACGTGGACGGCGATGCCTATATGGGGCAGATGGTCGAGCTCTACGAACGCTACCAGTTGACCTGTGAACGCGGCGGGCTGGTCGATTTCGGCGAACTCCTGCTCAGAAGCCTTGAATTGCTGCGCGACAACCCCGCACTGCTGGCCCATTATCGCGAGCGCTTCGGCCACCTGCTGGTCGACGAATTTCAGGACACCAACACGCTCCAGTACGCCTGGCTGAAGCTGCTCACCGGCATGCAGACGCCCATGACCGTGGTCGGCGACGACGACCAGTCGATCTACGGCTGGCGCGGGGCCAAGGTCGAAAACATCCGCCGTTTCGAGCAGGAGTTCCCCCAGACGCACACAGTCCGCCTTGAGCAGAACTACCGCTCCACCAGCGCGATTCTCGATGCGGCCAACGCCTTGATCAGCCACAACAGCGAACGCATGGGCAAACAGCTGTGGACCGACGGCGTCGAGGGTGACCCTATATCCGTCTACGCAGGTTTTAACGACCTCGAAGAAGCGCGCTTTATCGTCGACACCATCAAGGAAAAAGTCGATGAAGGCCTCAACCGCCGCGATATGGCGATTCTCTACCGTTCCAACGCGCAATCGCGTCTGCTGGAAGAGACGTTGATCCGCCAGGGAATGCCCTACCGTATCTACGGCGGCCACCGCTTCTACGAACGGCTGGAAATCAAGAACGCCCTGGCCTACCTGCGACTATTGCTCAACCGCGACGACGACGCTTCTCTGGAAAGGGTGATCAACGTGCCGACGCGGGGCATTGGCACCCGTACGGTGGAAATCGTTCGCCTGCGCGCCCGCGAGCAAAACATCCCGCTGTGGCAGGCACTGCACGACGCGATTCACGACGGCACGCTGAAAGGCCGCGCGGGCAACGCGGTGCAGGCCTTTGCCAACCTGATCGAGCAGTTGGATAACGACGCCTCCGGGCTCCCACTGCACGAGATCATCGACCACGTAACCGCCCACACGGGCCTGATCGAACACCACAAGAGCGAACGTGGCGAGAAAGGCCAGGCGCGGGTGGAAAACCTCGAGGAGCTGGTCAACGCCGCGCGGGCCTTCACCCAAGGCGATGCCTTTGAAACCCCGGAAGCCGGCGAAGGCATGGCGGCACTGGAGGCGTTCCTGTCAGAAGCCGCCCTCAATGCCGGGGATCACGAGGCCGAAGAGTTCGAGGACAGCGTGCAGCTGATGACGCTGCACTCGGCGAAGGGCCTGGAATTCCCCGTGGTATTTATTGCGGGCGTCGAAGAAGGCCTGTTCCCCCACAAGATGTCACTGGAGGAGCCGGGAAGGCTCGAGGAAGAACGTCGCCTGTGTTACGTCGGCGTGACCCGCGCGATGCAGAAACTTTACCTCACCCACGCCGAAACCCGCCGCCTGCATGGCAAAGAGGTGTTTCCACGCCCGTCGCGCTTTCTGCGCGAACTGCCGCCGCACCTGCTCGAAGAAGTGCGCCTGCGCGGACATATTTCCCGCCCGGTCACCGCCTCGCGCACGTCCTTCGCACAACAAAGTGTCGAGGCCAGCGACGACCTGCCCAGCCTGCATGTTGGCCAGGGGGTAGAACACCCGGTCTTCGGTGAAGGGATAATCCTTAACGCGGAAGGTGAAGGCGCCCGCGCCCGGGTCCAGGTCAGCTTTGAAGGCGAGGGTGTTAAATGGCTGGTGTTAGGTTTCGCCAAGCTGACACCGCTTTAAACGACTCGCGACGCATTACTGACGCATCTTTGCGTGCGCGCACCGACTGCCCCACAGAGAACCTTATGAAACAACGCTTGAAACGCCTCTTTCCCGAAGTGTGCAACGGCTGGTCAGCCTTGAGCGGCTACCACCGTTTTGAACGCATCATCTCGTTGATACTGACCCTGGCCATCGCCGGGGCCGTGCTGGTTGCCATGTACTACCTGGTCATTCACGTAGTCCAGCTGTTATTCATTCAAAGCCGTGACCCCTTTGACTACCGCGTGTTTCAAGCGCTATTCGACATGATTCTTACCGTGCTGATTGCCATGGAGTTCAACAACTCCATTGTACGGACGATGACCAGTGGCAAAGGCTTTATCCATGTCGAGATTGTCGTGCTGATTGCCATCATGGCACTGGTGCGCAAGTTCATGGTGCTGGACATGGAAACCATCGATCCCTGGCAGATTGCCTCGCTGGCCGCGGCAGTGCTGGCGCTTGGGGGCTGCTACTGGCTGGTTCGCCATGCCAACCGCATGAAAGATGCCAGCGACGATTGATCGGAAAACTTGCGGGCAAAATTCGCCCTCACGCATACTGACGGGCGGAATCGGTGCCCGTGCGCCCCATAAAAAATAGCAACATTACGTTTGGAGTCTTGCTCATCATGCAACGCCGTCACTTTCTCAAAACCGCCAGCCTTGGCGTCGCAGGGGCCGCCGCCGCCCCTTTCGTGTCCACCTCCCAGGCCCACGCCAACGAAACCTACAACTGGGACATGGTCACCTCCTGGCCGAAAAACTTTCCTGCGCTAGGCACCGGTGCCAATGACTTCGCCCGTCGGGTGGAGCAGCTTTCCAACGGCCGCATGACAATTACCGTCCACGGCGCGGGCGAGTTGGTACCTGCGCTTGAAGTCTTCGATGCTGTGGCGGCGGGCACTGCGGAAATGGGCCACTCGGCGTCATATTACTGGCGTGGAAAAGTCGCCGCTTCGCAGTTTTTCACGGCCGTGCCCTTCGGCATGACCACCACCGAAATGAACGCCTGGCTTTACCACGGTGATGGCCAGGCGCTGTGGGATGAGATTTACGCTCAGCACAACCTGAAGCCCTTTGCTGTCGGCAATACCGGGCCGCAAATGGCGGGCTGGTTCAAGAAAGAGATCAACTCGCTGGACGATATGCAGGGCCTCAAGCTGCGCTTGCCGGGACTAGCTGGTGAAGCCATGAACGGCATCGGCGTGAGCACCGTCAACATGCCGGGGTCGGAGATCTTCACCTCGCTGCAAACCGGCGTACTGGATGCCGCCGACTGGGTCGGCCCCTATAACGACCTGGCCTTCGGCTTGCATCAGGTGGCGGACTACTACTACACCTCGGTGTGGAATGAGCCAACAGCCGCGCTTGAGGGCACCATCAATCTCGACGCCTGGAACGCGCTGCCCGACGACCTGAAAGCCGTCGTCACCGAAGCCGCACGCGCCTCAAATCTGGCGATGTACAGCGAGTTTGCCTTTCGTAACGCCCAGGCCCTGGAAGCCCTGGTGGACGAACACGATGTACAGTTACGCACCTTCCCCGAGGAGGTCATGGCGGCGCTCTATGAAAGCTCTCAGAAAGCCATCCAGCGTCAGGTCGAAGACGACGAAGCATCGCGCCGGGTGTATGAGTCCTATTCGGCGTTCCAGAAAATCGTCCGTCCCTTCAGCGATGTTGGCGAATACGCCTATTTGAAAAGCCGTGATAACGTAGGTTCATAGGCGTTTAGATCGCAGACAGGCATAAAGGGCGCTGACTCAAGCGCCCTTGATGTTTAGAGTCATGTTTCTAGAGTCGCTATAGGGCCTGTTTAGTCATGCACCGCGCGGATGCGGCCATTGTCGTCCAGCGCCACCATCACAAAGCGTGCCTCGGTCACCTTTTGGCGCTCGTCCAGATGCTGTTCGTGTAGGGCACGTACCCACACCTCCACATCGATCTTCATCGAGCTATGCCCCACCTCTTGAAGCTGGGTGTACACGCTCACCATCGACCCGACCCGCACCGGGCTTAAAAAATCCATTGCCTCAATGGCCACGGTGGCGGTTCGCCCGCCGGCTTCACGGCCAGCCGCCAGCTCGGCCGCCTGATCCATCTGGTTCACCAGCCATCCGCCGGAAATGTCACCGTAAACATTGGTATCCTGGCGCGAAGCCAGTAATTTGAGGGTCAATTGCCCTTGGGGGGCAGGCACATCGTCCAAATCGGTATCCAGCAGTGTCATGTGTCGGTCGCTTTGTCGGTTTATTATTGTGAAAATCAGGTCGCCATCTGAGGCGCGCCTTGCTGCATTGCAATAAATAACGAGTTAATCACAAGAGAGCTTCCGATTGAATAGTAACGGTTTCGCTTTTCGCATGAAATATCGCGCGGCACTGGGCCTGGCCTGGCTGCTCTTGAGTTTGCCGCTTGTCGGCTGGGCACAGCCCCAGCAGCCTTCCGTGAGCGGCACCCTGGGCGCCGTTGGCTCGGACACCATGGCCGGATTGATGCTGCGCTGGGGCGAAGCGCTTACCACTCAATATCCGGAAATCAACGTGCAATTTCAAGCCAGCGGCTCTGCCAGCGCACCGCCGGCTTTGTTGGCGGGCACTACCCGCATCGGCCCCATGTCCCGGCGCATGACCCACGAGGAACGCAACGCTTTTATCGAGCGTTATGGCTACCCACCGCTGGAACTGCGCGTGGCACGCGATGCGCTTATCGTGATTGTACATCGTCACAACCCACTGTCGGCGATCTCACGTCAGGACGTGGATGCGGTTTTTTCGACCACCCAGGCCTGTGGTGGCGAACAATCGATCGCTCGCTGGGAAACATTGACCCAGGACGCGACGGCGCCAAGCGGTCGCATCGCCTTGCACGGACGGAATATGGCCTCGGGCACCTACGGCCTGTTTCGTCAACGCGCGCTGTGCGACGGTGAGTTCCGCCCCGATATCAGCGAGTACATGGGCGCATCGGCGGTCGTCGCGGCCGTAGGCGAGTCCTATAGAGCAATGGGCTATTCTGGTCATAACCACTTGACGCCATCGGTAAAGGCACTCTCACTGACCACTACGCAGGGTAACGCCGTGCCGCCCAGCGAAACCGCCATTCAAAGCGGCGACTATCCGCTTTCCCGCTACCTGTATATCTACGTCAACCTGCCGCCTGACGAATCGCTACCTGCCGCCGAGCGGGCGTTTCTGGATCTCATCATGTCGACTGAAGGTCAGAAAATTACCCGGGCGTCGGGTTTCGTTCCCCTGCCCCTGGACGATCTGGAGGCTCAGCGGGCATGGTAGCCGGAATCTGTCATTTAATTGTCACATTGGTCACGTAACGTAAGGAGCATGCATGTACCCCCAAACGCTGACCCTACCGCTGACTTGCCCATGATAGTCAAATGACTCGCGCTCGGCTCTTTCATCAGCCGCTTCGCCACTTGCAGGACCGCATCGCCACCGGACTTATCACCGCCGGTGGTATCGGTGTGTTGCTGGCGATATTGGGTATTGGGGTATTTTTGGTCTGGGAAGCAGCCCCCTTGTTGCTGGATGGCGACAACGCCTCGCTTGCCATGCTCTCGCCGCTGGCGTGGGGAACGCTGAAAGCCGCCCTGATGGCATTACTGTTTGCGTTGCCGCTCGCACTGGGGGCGGCCGCCTATTCAGCGTTTTTCATGTCGACCCGACTACGCAGCCGCATCAAACCAACCCTGGAAATGATGGAAGCCATCCCTGGGGTGGTCATCGGCTTTATCGCCGGTATGCTGCTCGCCCCCTGGGTCGAGCGCCACTTGGCCAGCACCCTGGTGGTCATCGTCTGGCTGCCGCTTAGTGCCGGGCTCGCCGGTCTGGTCTGGCACCTGGCAAGCCGCCGCTGGCAGCGTCGTCTGCCGCTTTCGTGGGCAGCTCTGTGGCTGATTCCGTGGCTCATTGTCATGTTCATCCTCGCCCTGTGGTTAACGCCACTGGTGGAGCAGACCTTTTGGGATGGCGACCTTCGCCAGCATCTTTATGCCGTGTTTGGACTCGATTACGTCACCCGTAATGCCCTGATTGTCGGCCTGGCAATGGGCTTCGCCGTGATTCCCAGCGTCTATTCGCTGGCCGAAGATGCGCTCACCGAGGTGCCTCGCCCGCTGATGGAAGGCGCTCAGGCGCTCGGCGCCAGCCGCTGGCAAGCGGTCGTTAAAGTCGCGCTTTCCGCAGCTGGGCCGGGGCTGTTTTCCGCCATCATGATCGGCGCAGGCCGAGCGGTGGGGGAAACCATGATCGTACTGATGGCCAGCAGCAATACGGCACTGCTCAGCGCCAGTCCCTTCGAAGGCATGCGTACCATGGCCGCCGCTATCGCCATTGAGCTGCCCGAAGCCACTGCGGGGAGTACTCCATATCGCATGCTGGTGCTCGCAGCCCTGTTGCTGTTCCTGTTCACCTTTTTAGTCAACACCCTGGCCGAGCTGGTTCGCCAACGGCTGCGCCGTCGCTACCAGCGACTGGGGGGGGCTTCGTGAAGTGGCTGAAAAGTGCCGTACAGCAGGGCATCTGGCCGTGGCTGTGCGCGGGCTGTGTAGCCCTCTCCTTGCTCATGCTGGGCGCCTTGCTGGCGTTACTGCTGACACGTGGCCTGGGCCATTTCTGGCCGGCAACACTGGACGAAATCACCCTGCACAATGGCGATGTAGTGGCAGGCGAGGCAGTCCGCGATATGCCGCTTCCCAACCGGGCAGGTAGCGAACGCCTCTACTTTACGGGCAATCGTGACATCGACGACGCCCGCTGGCGCTGGGTGGCGATTGACACCATTGCACAACAGACCCAGCCCGCGGCACTGCTGCGTCTGAAACGGCGCACCTGGGGCGACTTTATCGGCTATCTGGAAGCCATTGAGGTAAACGGCGAGCGCTTTAGCGGCCATACTGCCCTGCAGCAAGCAAAGCAGGCGCTCCAGCTGTCCGCGCCCGAGCGCGCTCGCTATCAGCTCACCTTGCGTACGCCCCAGGGGCAAACCCTGCGCCAGCCGCTTGCCACCGTGCTGAGCATTGAAGCGCCCAATGCCATGCACGTTGGCCAAAAAGTGCAGCGCTGGGCAACGGACGTCTGGCAGTTTTTAAGCCAGGGACCGCGTGCCGCCAATACCGATGGGGGGGTGTGGCCGGCTATTTTCGGTACCATGCTGATGGTGATTCTAATGTCGGTGATCGTCACGCCTTTTGGCGTGCTGGCCGCCATCTATCTCAATGAGATTGCCCATCAGGGACCCCTCACCCGCCTGGTACGCATAGGCGTCCGCAATCTCGCGGGGGTACCGTCCATTGTCTACGGCGTCTTCGGGCTGGGCGTGTTTGTCTATGGCATTGGTGGCACGCTGGATGCGTGGTTCTTCGACGACGCCTTGCCGTCGCCCACCTTTGGTACCGGTGGCCTGTTATGGGCATCGCTGACCCTTGCCCTGCTGACGCTGCCGGTCGTGATTGTCGCGACCGAAGAAGGGCTGGCGCGCATTCCCGATGCTCAACGTGAAGGCGCGGTGGCCCTTGGCGCCACCCGGTTTGAAATGTTGACGCGTATCGTATTACCCATGGCCACCCCGGCGATGTTGACCGGGGTCATTTTGGCCGTGGCCCGGGCCGCTGGTGAAGTCGCGCCGTTGATGCTGGTCGGGGTCGCCAAGCTCGCACCACAGATGCCCCTCGACGGAGAATTCCCCTACCTGCATCTGGAACGCAAGTTTATGCACCTTGGCTATCATCTGTTTGACACCGCCTTTCACGGCGAGGACGTCCAGGCAGCGATCCCGTTGGTCTATGCCACAGCGCTGTTATTGGTGCTGATTGTGTTGGTGCTTAACCTAACTGCCATATTATTGCGTCATCATCTACGTCGTCAGCGAGGAAGCGAATGCTAGCATCTCGACACGTCGACCACGCCACGCAAGCACATGTGGCGCATTTCCCAGCAGATCTGTGCTGTCTGGACATCAACCAGTTCAGCCTGGCCTACGCAGGGAAACCAGCCTTGCAGCAGCTCACGCTGCAGGTGCCGCGCCATCGGGTCACGGCCTTCATTGGCCCTTCCGGGTGTGGCAAGTCGACCTTCTTGAGAGCGATCAATCGCTTGCATGACCTTAATGAATCGGTCAGCCACAGCGGTGAGATCAGCCTTGAGGGACATAACATTCATGCGCCGGAAATGAACGTAACCGAGCTGCGCCGTCGGGTGGGCATGGTATTCCAGACACCGAACCCCTTTCCGATGTCGATCTACGAAAATGTCGCTTTTGGCCTGCGCTTGCAGAAGCGGCTCGCCAAGCGCCAGCGGGATGACATCATCGAGTGGGCGCTCACTTCGGCGGCCCTGTGGGATGAAGTCAAGGACCGCTTGCATCGCTCCGCCTGGCAGCTGTCAGGCGGGCAACAGCAACGCCTGGTCATCGCGCGGACGCTGGCGGTGCAGCCCGACGTGCTGCTGCTTGACGAGCCCGCATCGGCGCTTGACCCGATTTCGACCCTCAAGATAGAAGAGTTGATTCGAAATCTGAAATCTCAGCTAACGTTAGTGTTGGTGACTCACAATATGCAGCAGGCGGCCCGTGTGTCTGATTACACTGCCTTCCTGCAACAGGGTGAGCTTGTAGAGTACGGACCCACCGACCACGTTTTCACTAATCCTCGTCTACAACGAACCGAAAACTATATAACCGGCCGTATGGCTTAGGTTGACGCAACCCCGTCAGGAGGGCTCCATGGACATTACCAGCGATACTCACAGCCAGCATATCTCGCGCCAATTCAATCATGAGTTGGAAGAACTCAAGACCCACCTGATGGCCATGGGCGGCATGGTGGAAAAACAGGTCCAGGACGCCGTCTTCGCGCTCCTGGAAAGTGACTCGCGGCTGGCCGAGAAAGTCCGCGACAACGACCGTCAGGTCAATGACCTGCAACTGCAGATTGATGACGAGTGCACGCGTATTCTCGCGCGTCGTCAGCCGGCCGCTTCGGATTTGCGCCTGGTGCTCGCCGTCATCCGTGCTACCTCTGACCTGGAACGGATCGGCGATGAAGCCAGCAAGATCGCCCGCAATGCGCTCAGCCTGAGCGAGAGCAGCAATCCCCTTCGCGGGCTGGTGGAAGTGCGCCATATCAGCGAGCACGTGCGTAAAATGTTGCGCGATTCGCTGACTGCCTTTGCCCGCTTCGACACCGAACTGGCCATGCAGGTCGTGCGTGAGGATGAGTTTGTCGATAGTGAATACGGCAGCGCCATGCGTTCCTTGATGACCTTCATGATGGAAGATTCGCGCTCGATCACCTCGGTACTCAGCATCATGTGGGTGCTGCGCGCACTGGAGCGGGTAGGTGACCACGCCAATAACCTGGCCGAGCATGTCGTCTACCTTGTCAAGGGGCTGGATATTCGCCATACCGACCCTGAGACACTGGACCAGCAGGCAGCACCGAAAAAGTCTTGACCTGCCCCCCGATTCCTCATGCAATACGCCCTGGCTGCACGGCAGCCAGGGCATTGTCATCTTTGAGGAGTCACATGTTTTCATGCTAGATGCATTCACTGCCATCAGCCGGGGTACACGTTGTGTCTATAAGCCTGGACTGAGGCGTTATGTCTTTTTACCCATTCTGGTCAATCTGCTGGTCTACGTCAGCATGTTCAGCTTTGTGATAAACCGCTTTGAGGGCTGGTTGGCGCATTGGATGAGTATGGTGCCCAGTTGGCTGGACTGGCTGTCGTGGCTTATCTGGCCCCTTTTCGTGCTTAGCCTGTTGGTCGTGGTGTTTTTTACCTTCACGCTGGTGACCAGCTTGATTGCGGCACCGTTTTACGGCTTCTTGGCCGCTAAAGTTGAAGTTCAGGTCACCGGGCATGAGCCTCTGGATGATCGGGGGCTGGTCAAAACGACCATTGATGCGCTGGGCCGCGAAATGGTCAAGCTGGGTTATATCCTGCCCCGTGCCGCACTGCTGTTCGTGATTGGCTGGATTCCAGGTCTTAACCTGTTGGCACCCCTGCTATGGGCGCTGTTTTCCGCCTGGGTGATGGCCATCACCTATCTGGATTACCCGATGGATAACAACAAGGTAGCGTTTCGCGATATGCGCGGTCGCCTATCGGCTCGCTGGTGGCAAAGCTTAAGCTACGGCGGTCTGGTCACGCTATTGACGTGGATCCCCCTGGCCAACCTGTTTTTGATTCCCGGTGCCGTGGCCGGGGCGGTGCTGATGTGGGATTACCATTATCGCCATGCCCGGTCGGTGACCAAGCGTTCTTGACGTATGCGCAAGGCCAGTATACAGAGGCTGAAAGAAGGGAAAGCTGACGTTGTTAAAAGGCTGACAAAAACAAGACCCCGCCAAGGCGGGGTCTTCGACAGTGATCATTTTAGGCGGTGGTGCTTACCAGCTTCCAATCCTTTTGCGGGACTCCAACCGTGGACGTTACCCTGACTGGCAGTGTGACCGCCTTCTAGACTCATCCAATGAATCTTGAATCATCCCTGCTAATGCAGAACATCCTTGCTCGGCATTGGGCTACTGTCTAAGCGTAGTTACTTTTCTTTGTTTCGTAAAGAAAAGTATCAACAGTTTTCTGCATCTTACAGTGACAGATACTGTCTTGCCTATAGAAGAGCATCCTCTATGCCAGCTTTTCGCTATTTCACTTATTAGCCATTAATAACAATGAGTTAAATTACATTCACTATGCCAATTGATCGCCAGGAGGTGTCATTTGGATACGCTGGATATGTGTCGCAATGGCACATGTGACGCCGTTACTCAGCGACACAGCCAGCTATGTAACCGAGGAGACACTACGCGGGGGCGTGGAAGGCGTGCTAAGGCGGGCCGCCGGGAAAACACAGCGGAAACGGGCACCTTCACCCGGATGCGAGTCGATTTGCAACTGAGCATCGTGGCGCAACAGCACATGCTTAACAATCGCAAGGCCCAGCCCGGTGCCCCCGGTAGCGGTACTGCGGCCTTTATCGACGCGATAAAACCGTTCGGTGAGGCGGGGAATGTGCACAGGGTCTATCCCTTCACCATCGTCACACACTTCGATACAGGCACCTTGGCCAAACGCTTTCCAGCACAGCGTAATCTCGCTGCCAGCAGACGTATAGCGCACCGCATTGAAAGCCAGATTAGAAATGGCACTGCGGATTTCCTGCTCGCTGCCCACCAACTGCGCGGGGTAGTCGCCTTCAATGGTGAGCGTGTGCTGATGCTCGGAAAGCGCCAGCGCATCGGCCCCGACACTGTTTAGCAGGGACGTCACGTCCATTGGCTGATGATCCTGTCCGCCCTGATCAATTTCCAATCGCGACAGCAGCAACAGGTCGTTGACCAGATTTTGCATGCGCTGTGTCTGAGCCTGCATCTGCCCAATGCTGCGCCCCAATCGGGGTGGAAGCTGGTCCGCCATTTCGCCATAGGTTTCGAGATAGCCCGATAACACGGTTAACGGTGTGCGCAGCTCATGGGAGACGTTGGCAACGAAGTCGCGGCGCATCTGCTCTAGCTGATGCAAGCGCGTAATATCGCGCGCCATGACCAGGCGCTCGTCGTCACCATAAAGGGTAATCTGGTACTGCAAAATGCGACGCTCATCGATCGGCGACGTGAGCGTCAGCGGCTCACTGTAGTCGCGGGCGTTGAAATAGCTGATGAACCGCGGGTCGCGAAGCAGATTGGTAATATGTTGTCCACGGTCGTGAGCGGTTTGTAGCCCCAGCATATTGCTGGCAGCGCTGTTCCACCACTCCAGGTCGCCGTGACGGTCGAGCATCACCACGCTATCGCGCATGGCTTCCGAGGATTCTTGAATGCGGGCAAGCGTCGAGCGGAGACGGCCCTGGGTAATCCGTTGGCTTTTCTGATATCGGTACAAACGATCAAACAATTCGCCCCACAGTCCTCCTGCGGCCGGCGGTTCATCCTGCGGGCGTTGCGTCAGCCAGCGGTAAGCGGCGCGCAATTGCCGCAAGTGGTAGACCAGACACATCGCGAAGCCACCGGCCAACCCCAGGCCCGGCAGGCCAAGTAGCCATCCCAGGCAGATGCCGAGTGCCGCCCAACCTAGCAAACGCCAAAGCTCACGGCTCCACAAACGCACGGTTAAGCTCGAGCGGAGAAGCGGTAGCCCGTACCGCGTACCGTTTGGATCAAGTTCTGATGTCCGTCGCCCAGGGCTTTGCGTAGCCGACGAATATGAACATCCACAGTGCGCTCTTCCACGTACACATTACCGCCCCACACCTGGTCGAGTAACTGGCTACGTGTGTAGGCCCTTTCCTGATGGGTCATGAAGAATTGCAACAGCCGGTATTCGGTCGGCCCCATATCCAGCGCTTTACCGTAGGCACTTACCCGGTGGCCCACCGGATCAAGCAGCAACCCATTAATTTCGATGGGATCTTCCACGCCACGTGGGGTCGCACGACGCAGCACGGCCTTGAGGCGTGCCACGAGTTCACGGGGCGAAAACGGCTTGGTGATATAATCGTCGGCCCCCGCTTCAAGCCCCTGTATCTTATTGTCTTCTTCACCCTTGGCGGTGAGCATGATGATCGGCAGTTCGGCGGTGGTTTCCTCGCGCTTGAGGCGCCGAGCCAACTCGATGCCGCTGGTACCGGGCATCATCCAGTCGAGCAATAGCAGGTCAGGCTGATGATCAACGACCATGGCGTGGGCATCCTGAGCGTTGTCCGCTTCAAGAACACGGTAGTCGGCCATTTCCAGCGCCACCGCGATCATCTCGCGAATGGATGCTTCATCATCGACGATCAAGACGGTCTTGGCGGTCATTCCAGAGCCTCACGGTGTCCGATAGAAAGTAATCCAGTGACAGGTACATGACGATCACACCATGACTTGATGACAATTCTATGACATTGACAGAGATTCGCCAGCCGTTGGCCACCAACTCAGCGCAATACCGGCAAACACCAGCAGGCCCGACCAGTGATTATTCAGAAACGCCAGAAAACAGGCATCCCGCTCACGGTGACGGATCAAGCGCTGCTGGTGAATAAACGTCGCCGCCATCCCCGCCAGGCCGAGCCAGAAAAAACCGCCCAGCCCGAGGCGCGCGCCCACCCAGGCCAGCAATGCCAGCGTGGCCAGCTGAAGCAGCCCGATCACCAGCCGGTCGGCATTACCCAGCAACACGGCCGTCGATTTAATGCCAATCTTGATATCGTCGTCACGATCAACCATGGCGTACTGGGTATCATAGCCAACCGTCCACAGCACATTGGCAAAGAACAGCAGCCATGCCTCTACCGGCACATGGCCAAGGACCGCACCGAACGCCATCGGAATCGCCCAGGAAAACGCCGCCCCTAGCACTACCTGGGGAAAATGCGTGTAGCGCTTCATGAACGGGTAGATAAACGCCAATACCACGCCGCCCACCGACAGCAACACGGTAAACCAATTGGTCAACAGCACCAGCATGAAGGCCGCCGTCACCAGCCCGATAAACAGCAGTTGGGCCTCGGTTTCACTGATCCGCCCGGTAGCCAGCGGGCGCTGTCGGGTACGTTTGACGTGGCCATCGACGTGACGATCGGCATAATCATTGACCACGCAGCCCGCTGCGCGCATGACGTATACCCCGGCGATAAAGATGAGCAGTACGTTGCGCCCGGGTACCCCTTCGCCGGCGACCCATAAGGCCCACAGCGTTGGCCACATCAGCAGCCAGGTACCGATCGGCCGATCCAGACGCATCAGCTGTATAAAATCCGCCAGCCGACTCAACCCGGTTGGCCGTAATAAAGAACGATCCATGCTTACCTCACCCATCCAAGAGACGCAGCGTTAGCCTAGCGCGAAGGCAGCGCAAGATCATCCGCCATGGTCGATAAAAAGTATTCCTGTACCAGCAGCGATAACCCGCCGTGCTGACAGCCGTGCTGAAATACCGAGCGGCGCCCCCACAGGCTGCTGGCATCGCCAGGGAAGGTAAAACCAGGCGCATGACGCGTGGCGTACAGCGGGCCACGCACCAGGTCCGGCTGGCGAAACAGCCAGCTGCCCAATGAACGCTCACCCAGGTTTTCCAGACACTGGCCTCTGAGCGCCTTGAGGGGAGCCACCGAACGCGCCACTACCCATGGTGTTTCATCCACACACAGGGCGACCTCCCGGCGCCACGCATAGCGCCGGGCGGCCATACCCAGCGCCAGGGCCTCATGCGGGTGTGGAAAGCCAACCCCCTGGCGTAACAGACGCACGCGGAAAGGCCGCTCGCCCCCTGCGGACACAATACGCGCCGTGAGTGAGTCCGTGGAGGCAACCCATTGCCACCACGGCGCGCTCATCGCCGGACGCAGCGCTCTAATGGGACGCCAACATGGCAAGTCAGGGGCAGTTTCAACACAGTGACGCGACACCAGAGCCTCCAGGCAATTAAACGATCACCTAGTGTAACATGTGGGCTTTACAGGCTTTTGTCCCACTGACCACTGGATACCCGGATGCCCTCATCACACGCTGAGCTCGTTATCGTTGGCACTGGCATGGCGGGCGTTGGTCTTGCCCGTGCGCTGCGCCGCAAAGGCGATACGCGCACCCTGCACTTGATCAGCGCCGATAGCGGCGACGATTATACCAAACCACTGCTGTCTACCGGCTTCGCCAAACGCCTCCCGCCCGAAAAGCTCGCACAGCGCAACGCCGCGGCGCTTGCCGAATCACTTGACGCTCGAGTGATCACCCACACCCCTGTCCGCCAGATTGACGTGGCTAACCGCTCGCTGCGGCTGGAAGATGACCAAGCGCTTGGCTACGACCGCCTGGTGTTAGCCACCGGCGCCGAGCCAAGGGTGCCCATGGCGATACCCGATTCCGTCAAAGCGCATTGCTTTACCGTCAACGATCTTGACGACTATCGCCGTTTTCATCATGCGCTGGGGACAGCGCCTGCTCGCGTGGCGGTGATCGGCGCAGGCCTCGTCGGCTGCGAGTTTGCCAATGATCTGCACGCGGGCGGTCATGACGTCACCGTTATTGCCCCCGATGCCACACCGCTTTCCCGCTTGCTGCCTGGCCCCCTGGGCCGAGCACTCGGCAAGGCGTTTGTTGACGCAGGCATCCACCTTGCCCTGGGCAGAACCATCAAGACCATGGCCCTTAATGATGACCCCGGCGTGACGCTGACGCTGGATAACGACGACACGTTCAACGTCGATGTCATCTTGATGGCGACGGGGTTGACCCCGCGTACCGCTCTGGCTGAGACAGCAGGGCTCACGGTTTCCGCCAGCGGTATTCTGGTGAACCGGCAACTGCGCACCTCTCACCCGGATATCGATGCGCTGGGCGACGTTGCCTGCGTCGACGGCATCAACGCCATGTACGTTCAGCCCCTGCAAGCCAGCGCCCAGGCGCTCGCCGCCACCCTGGTCGGCACACCCACACAGGTCAGCTTCGGGGCCTGGCCGGTGATCGTCAAAACGCCCCTGCTACCGGTGGTTGCCTACCCACCGGTCGAGGCCCCTGAACGTTGGCGGATCGAAGGCGAAGGCGGTGATATGACGGCAATCGCTGAAGATAAAGACAGACGTTTGATTGGTTTTGCATTGACAGGCAACTGCGTGAGAAGGAAAGTGGAGCTTTCCAGAGCAGCCCCTACGCTGCTAGGCTGAATTCCGCGGCGCTCGCGGCTTGGCTGAAACGACGGCCGCGCCTACAGTGTCCTTACCAACAACACGACAGTGTATCTTGCACGATCATTAAACAAAGGGAGTTTCCTTATGCGTAAACCTGAACTTGCAGCCGCCATTGCGGAAAATGCTGATCTGTCCAAAGATAAAGCGGGCCAAGTCCTCAACGTCATCCTTGATGAAATTACCAACAGCGTGTCCAAAGGCGAAGACGTTGCCCTGATCGGTTTTGGCACCTTTACCGTCCGCGAACGCGCTGCGCGTACCGGCAAAAACCCACAGACCGGTGCGCCGCTGCAGATTCCGGCCAGCAAAAATGTCGCCTTCAAGCCGGGTAAAGCGCTCAAGGACGCTGTTTCCTGATGAAGCTCAAACTGACGCTGTGGCTATTGGGCTTCTTGCTCAAACGTGCCCTGCGCCGCAAGCCGCGCTTTCGCGAACAGCTGGAACGCATGCGCGGCCTGGACTGGGGCATTGCCACAGAAGATTTGAGTACTGCCCGTTACTACCGGATGACGCCAACCAGCGTTACCAGTGGTAAAGGGTTGCCGGTCGACCTGGACCTTGAACTGCGCTTTCGCGACGACGAGGCCGCTTTACGCATCCTCAAGAAGCCCACGCAGCAAGCCTTCCTCGACGGCATGATCAACGGCGAGGTCCGCCTGGTAGGCGACTCTGCCGATATGAACAAGCTACAGAAACTGCTCAAGCATTTGTAGTTTGCGGCCCCGACAGCACTGCTAGCGCTCGAGGGGCCAGTCACGTCACCCTGTCCGGATACCGCCGGTGACTCGCCCACCCCGCTGCTAGGTTACCCCCTCGCCGGTCACTGATAGATCAGCGTTGCAGACAGGCGCTACCCAAACCCTCTATACTATGGTCTCGACTAAAGTCTAATAAAAGCGACCACCAAGAGACCCTATGCCCATTGCATTACCGCTGCGCCGCCTCTGGACGCTGGATAAGTTCGCCTACAGCGTGCGCGTGTTTATCGCCTTCAGCGGTGCGCTACTGCTCAGCGCGCTGCTGGGCGATGTCGCCTTGGTCATCCCGCTGTTTCTGGGCATTATCGCCTGCGCACTGTCGGAAACCGACGACAGCTGGGAGGGCCGCTTCCAGGCCCTGCTGGTCACACTTGCCTGCTTTGCCTCGGCGTCGTTCATCGTGCAGTGGCTGTTCCCGTGGCCGTGGCTGTTTGCCCTGGGGCTGGCGATTTCGACGTTTACTCTGATCATGCTCGGGGCCATTGGCCAACGCTACGCCACCATCGCCTCGGGTACGCTGATTCTGTCGATCTATTCGATGATCAACATTGAACAGCATGGCGGGGTGGATGAAGACGTCGCCTACCGCCAGCTTCTGCTCCTGGCGGGTGCTGCCTGGTACGGCGTCATTTCGGTCATCTGGTGCGCGCTTTTTTCGCGCCAGCCGGTCAAGCAGAGCATGGCGAGGGTATACAAGGCACTGGGCGAATTTCTGATCTTGAAGTCGGCCTTGTTCGAGCCGGTCCGGGGTGTGGATGTCGAAGCCCGCCGCGTGGCGCTGGCACGCCAGAACGGTAAGGTCGTTACCGCGCTTAATCAGGCCAAGGAGATGATCTTTCGCCGCCTGGAAGGCCAGCGGGGTGACCAGAAGCTCAACCGGTATCTACGCATCTACTTTATCGCCCAGGATATCCACGAACGGGCAAGCTCAACCCACTACCCGTATAGCGCCCTGACCGATGCGTTCTTTCACCATGACGTGCTATTTCGCTGCCAGCGGCTGCTCGATCAACAGGGTCGTGCCTGCCGTCAGTTAGCCAAGTCGCTGCTGCTCAACCGCCCGTTCGGCCACGAACAGAGCGAACAGGCACTGGCCGACTTGCGCGCCTCGATCGATAACCTGGGCGACCAAGGGAAACCCGAGTGGCAACCGCTTATGCGCCCGCTCAACGCCCTGGCGGATAACCTGACCACCCTGGAAGCGCAGATTGCCAGCGCCCACAATCCGGATACCGGCAGCGAACGCCGTGACAGTGCGCTTTACGACCGCTCACCCTCTAGCCTGCTGGAAGCCTGGAGACGAGTGCGGCTCAACTTTACCCTGGGCTCGCCCACCTTTCGCCACGCCGTCAGGCTGAGTACCGCGCTCGTGGCAGGCTATGGGCTACTGCACTGGCTTGATCCGGAGCAGGGCTTCTGGATCCTCTTGACCACGCTGTTTGTCTGCCGACCCAACTTTGCCACCACACGACGGTTTCTTTCTCAGCGGATCATCGGCACGGTGTTGGGGTTAGTCGTCGGCTGGGCATCCATCAGCCTGTTTCCCCACCCGCTGGTGCAAAGCATGATCGCGGTGGCGGCGGGGGTGTCGTTTTTTGCCAATCGTGAAAAGCACTACGTGATCGCCACCGCCTCGATCACCCTGCTGGTGCTGTGTAGTTTCAATCAGGTAGGTGACGGCTTCGATCTTATCTGGCCGCGCCTGTTCGATACGCTGATTGGCGCCCTGATAGCCGGCCTGGCGGTGTTCTTTATTCTGCCCGATTGGCAAGGGCGCCGGCTTAACCGTGAGGCTGCACATGCGCTGACCAACCATCGCCGCTACCTGGAAGAAATCATTCACCAGTACGAAGAAGGCAAGCAGGACGATTTAGCGTATCGCCTGGCACGACGCAATGCGCATAATGCCGATGCGGCGTTGTCCACGCTGCTGACCAATATGCTTCACGAGCCGGGGCATTACCGTAAGCAGGATGCCGACAACGGGCTGCGCTTTCTGGTGCTTTCCAACACCCTGCTGAGCCACCTTTCGGCCCTCGGCGCCCATCGCCACCAGCTAGCCGACGACGAGGACGACAGTGCGTCCGTGCCCGCCGCCAAGCGCATGTGCGAACTGCTCGACCAACTCGCCGAGCAGCTACAAAACCGCCAGCCAATAACCCCGCTGTCGGCCCAGGCCGAGGCGCTGATCGCGCAGCTCGATGAGCAAGGCCCGCCCAAAGAGGAAAACGCCGTCACACGTTACCGGCCGATCCAGAGCCAACTGCGCCTGATTGCGAACCAGTTGGCACCGCTGAGCGACGCGGCGAGTCGTCTTATCAGCACTAACGGAACCGACGACCCTGGCTTGAGTTAAACCTGCCCATAGCGCCCGGCGGCTTCGCCCAGCCAGCGGCGCACCAGCACGGTGGTGATGTCCTTGTTGCCTTGCAGCGCCTGGGCCAGCGCCGTGACCTGGTCCAGCAGGTCAGCATCGCGTTCCAGATCGGCAATTTTCATCTGCGCCAGGCCGGTCTGGCGGGTGCCGAGGACTTCGCCGGGGCCACGAATTTCCAGGTCTTTCTCGGCGATGCGGAAACCATCGGTGGTTTCGCGCATCACCGCCAAACGCTGACGGGAGGTTTTGGACAGCGGCGGGTGGTAGAGCAGCACGCAGAAACTCTCGGTACTGCCGCGCCCCACGCGGCCGCGCAGCTGGTGCAACTGGGAAAGCCCCAGGCGTTCGGGGTTTTCGATAATCATCAGGCTGGCGTTGGGGACGTCCACGCCCACCTCGATCACGGTCGTGGCGACCAGAAGGTCCAGCTCGCCTTCTTTAAACGCCGCCATCACCTCGGCTTTTTCGCTGGACTTCATGCGCCCGTGCACCAGGCCAATGGCAAGCTCCGGCAGCGCCTCGGTAAGCTCGTCGCGGGTGACTTCCGCCGCCTGGCACTGCAGCGCTTCGGACTCTTCGATCAGCGTGCACACCCAGTAGGCCTGGCGGCCTTCGCTGCAGGCGCGCCGGATACGCTCGACCACTTCCGGGCGGCGCTCGTCGGAGACCACCACGGTCTTTACCGGCGTGCGGCCGGGAGGCAGTTCGTCGATCACCGAGACATCCAGGTCCGCGTAGGCACTCATGGCCAGCGTGCGGGGAATGGGCGTGGCGGTCATGATCAACTGATGCGGCGTCAGCCCCCCCGCTTCGCCTTTTTCACGCAGCGCCAGGCGCTGGTGCACGCCAAAACGGTGCTGCTCGTCGATAATCGCCAGCCCCAGGCATTGGAAATGCACATCGTCCTGAAACAGCGCATGGGTGCCCACCACCATGCGCGCACGGCCATCGGCAATCGCCGCCTTGGTATCCAGCCGCGCTTTGCCTTTGAGCTTGCCCGCCAGCCAGGCCACTTCGATGCCCAGTGGCTCAAACCAGGCTTTAAACGAGCGGTAGTGCTGCTCGGCGAGGATTTCGGTGGGTGCCATGATCGCCGCCTGGCAGTTCCCTGCCAACGCCGACAACGCCGCCATGGCGGCGACCACGGTCTTGCCCGAGCCCACATCGCCTTGTACCAATCGCAACATGGGGGCAGGACGGGCAAGGTCCAGAGCAATTTCTTCCAGCACCCGCCCCTGGGCACCCGTCAGAGCGAAAGGCAGTTGGGCAAGAAAACGCGCCTGAAGGCTTCGCCCGGAAGGTAACTCAGGGGCGCCATCTGACTGAATGCGCAAACGTACCTCACGCAGGCTTAGCTGGTGAGCCAACAGCTCTTCCAACGCCAGACGCCGCGTCGCCGGGTGCTGGCCGTGGGTGAGTTGCTCCAGGTCGGCATCCGGCGGCGGCTGGTGGAGAAGCTTCAGGCTGGCGTGCAGTCCGGGTAGCTGAAAGCGCTGGCGCAGGGCGTCGGGAATAACGTCGGGCAGCGCCTCGGGCTGATTTTCCAGCAGTCCCAGCGCCTGCTGGGTCAACGCGCGCAGGCGCGTTTGATGCAACCCTTCGGTGGTGGGATAAATCGGCGTAAAGTACTCGTCGACCGGCGTTTCGCTGCCACCGCTCAGCCTATATTCGGGGTGATAGATTTCCAGCCCCGTCGCCCCAGCGCGCGCTTCGCCAAAAGCTCGTACGGTGGCCCCGGGCCTAAGTTGTTGCTGCTGGGCGGGGGAGAAATGAAAAAAACGCAGGCTTAAAATGCCGCTATTATCGCGCAGCCTCACCAGCAGGCTGCGTCGGCGCCCTTTGACCACATCGCAGGCGGTGACCTCGCCCTCGATGACCGCCTCGCTGCCCGCGCGTAGCTCGCCGATAGGTGTCAGCCGGGTGCGGTCCTGATAGCGCAATGGCAAATGAAACAGCAAGTCGCTGACCTGCTCGATCCCCAGGCGGCCGAGCTTCAGCGCCAGTGCTTCACCAACGCCTTTAAGGGCGGTGACCGGTGCCGAAAGCGCCGTCATGAGGCAACCGTCGACGCCTGGGTTGGCTGACGACAATGATTGATGGCGTTGATCAACGCATCAATGGCTTTGGGGCGCGGAAAGCTGGCCCGCCAGGCAATCGCGACCGTTCGCGAAGGCGCGGGGCTGACAAAGGGGCGACTGACCAGCATGGCGTTTTCATACTGGTCGGTACCCAGCGCCGACTGAGGCAGTACGGTGATGCCCAGCTTGGAAGCCACCATATGCCGGATTGTCTCCAGCGAGCCACCTTCGGCGATAAGCGTGTTATCGGGGTTATTGAGCTTTTGCGTGATCGCGGGACAGGCTTCCAACAACTGGTCGCGGAAGCAGTGGCCCTCGCCCAGCAGCAATAGGCGCTCTTCCAATAGCTCTTCTTTATGGATCGCCTTCCGCGCTTCCCAGCGATGCTTGGCAGGCAGCAGGACTTCAAAGGTTTCATCGTAAATCGGCTTGGTCACCACGTCGGTCTCGGTGAACGGCAACGCCACGATGATGACATCCAGCTCACCGCTGCGCAGCTTGGTGCGTAGCCCGCCAGTCAACCCTTCTTCAATATACAGGGGCATTTGCGGCGCAGCCTTGGCAAGCTCAGGTACCAGGTGCGGGAACAGATAGGGGCCGATGGTGTAAATGGCCCCGATCCGCAGTGGATTGGCAAGCTGGTCTTTACCCGCACTGGCCATATCAAAGATAAGGCTACTCTGCTCAAGCACACGCTGTGCCTGGGCAATGATCTTTTCACCTAACGGCGTTACCTGGACCGTCGCCTTGGAACGCTCGAACAACGGCGTTTCCAGTTCATCCTCGAGCTTTTTGACAGCCACCGACAAGGTGGGTTGGGAAACATGGCAGCGCTCGGCGGCACGGCCAAAGTGGCGCTCCTGGGCAAGGGTTACGATGTAGCGAAGTTCTGTTAAAGTCATAGTGGTGCCAGTGGCATCCTCTCGTAGCAGCTTGTGACTAGCGATCGCGACAGTTAGCGGGTAGGCAACGGACAAACAAGCCCTGCTGACGATGTCGTCTCTACGATTGCTTCTATATATAAGGAATTGTAGATCAGGGACCTTGTATCTAATAGGGATTATTTATCAACAGGAGCGAGCAAGTGACGCTAACCGTACTGATTATTGGCTGTGGCGATATCGGCATAACGCTCGGTCGCGAACTGCTTAGCGAAGGACATCGCGTGATTGGGGTTCGTCGCCATGTCGATGCTCTACAAGATACCGGTATCGAGCCCTTGGCACTGGATCTCAATGAGCTCGAAGACGCCGACGCCAAGGCACTCCCCGAGGCGGATTACGTCATTTACACGGTAAGCGCCGACCACTTTGAAGAAAGTGCCTACCAGAGTGCTTACCCCGAGGGCTTGAAGCGGGTATTGAGCGTCATGGAACAACACGCCACACCGCCCCGCCGCGTGTTTTTCGTGTCGTCGACCAGCGTCTACGGCCAGCAGGAAGGCGAGGTGGTCAACGAGGAAAGCCCAACCGAACCGACAAGCTTCTCCGGCACCCTGATGTGCGAAGCCGAGCAGGCGCTTATCAACCACCCGCTACCCGGCACCGTGGTGCGTTTTTCAGGCATCTACGGTCCTGGCCGCGACCGGCTTATCCACCAGGTCGCCGAAGGCCGGATCGCCGCGGTCACCCCGGTGATCTATTCCAACCGCATTCACCGCGACGACTGTACCGGCATTCTGGCCCATCTGATTCACTGCCAGGAAAACAGCCAGCCATTGGCGGACCTCTATCTGGGCAGCGATTGCGAACCGGTCACGATGCACAACGTGATGGACTGGATTGCCCAGCAACTCAAAGTCACGTCCACGGACACGATGCAATCGCCGCTGCGTCGTCGCACCAGCAAGCGTTGCGATAACCGGCGTATCCTGGAAACCGGGTATCAATTCCGCTACCCAACGTTCCGCGAGGGCTACGCTCAGGTATTGAAAAAAGGTGGCTTCTGGCGCGTGCAAAAGGCTTAACCGTCCGCCACATGCTCACAACACTGCCATGAGTCTCCAGCTTGCTCATGGCAGGTGTTTTTTCTGCCTTAATCGCCAATGACCATGACGGCTTCGGCTTCCACCTGGCTCCCCTTCGGCAGCGCTTTTACCCCTACCGCGGCGCGGGCCGGGAACGGCATGTCGAAAAACTCTTCCATCACCTTGTTCACGATCGCAAAGTTATCCAGCTCGACCAGGTACAGGTTCAGTTTGACGATATCGCCAAGCGTCCCGGCAGCTTCTTCGCAGACCGCCTGAAGGTTGGTAAATACTTGACGAGCCTGCATTTCAAAATCGTCTGACACGATTTCCATGGTGGCCGGATCCAGCGGAATCTGGCCCGACAGGTACACGGTATTGCCTGCTTTAACCGCCTGAGAGTAAGGGCCGATAGCGGCGGGGGCTTTCTCGGTGTTGATAACAGCTTTGTTGCTCATTGGATGTCATGCTCCTTGGTGCACTCAACGTTGATCATGGTGGTCTCGCCATCGCTAACGCTGCCAGCCTTGGGCCAGCAGGTTGCCACAGCGGGCACTTAATTGGCCATGCGGGTTATTTTGCTGACGTTAGGCAGGTTGCGAATACGTTTCATGATGCGGGCAAGGTGAACGCGACCCTTTACCGAAAGCGTGAGGTTCACAGTGGCAAGGCGCGCATCGCGCTCTTCAATCCCGATGCGCTCGATGTTGGCATCCGCATCGGTGACCAGCCCGGCGAGTTGCGCCACGATCCCTCGGCGACTTTCGATTTCAATGCGCAGGACAACCGGGAAGTCTTCGTCGATGTTCTCTGACCATTCCAGCGCAAAGACTTTGTCAGGGTCGTCTCTGTCCAGCAGGTTTTTACATTCAGACCGGTGAACCACAAGCCCTTTACCCATCGAAAGATGGCCAATAATGCTATCACCGGGCAGCGGGTGACAGCAGCGGGCAAAGTTAATCACCATGCCCTCGCTGCCGCTTATCACCACCGCCTTTTGGCTGGTGCCCTCATTGATCAGCTCGTTGGGATGGCCGTCCGCCACATCCACCAGCCGTCGTGCCACGACGTGGGCAACGCGGTTGCCAAGGCCCAACGACTCCAGTAGCGCTTCTTCTGACGCCACGTCGAGTTGCTCGAAGGCGCGGTTTAATACCGTCGATTCCAGCTCTTCCAGGCTGGTATTGAAGGGGGCCAGTGCCTTGTTCAGCAACCGCCGCCCGAGCATCACCGCTTCGGTATGCCGCTGATGCTTGAGGGCATGACGAATGGCCGAGCGCGCCTTGGCCGTGGTGACGAAGTTCAGCCACGCCAGATTGGGGCGCGCCCCCGGCGCCGTGATAATTTCCAGCGTCTGGCCGCTCTCCAGACGCGTGGAAAGCGGCGCCAGATGGCGATCAATACGGCAGGCGATACAGTGGTTGCCGATATCGGTATGCACCGTATAGGCGAAGTCGATCACCGTAGCGCCCTGGGGCAGCTCCATGATATCGCCCTTGGGGGTAAACACGTAGATATCGTCGGGAAACAGATCGTTTTTGACGTGCTCGATAAACTCCAGGGAATCCCCGGCGTGGCGCTGCATCTCCAGAAGCCCTTTCACCCAGGCGCGGGCGCGGGCGTGGCTGCCTTCGGCGATCGGGTGCGAGGTTTGCCCGGCTTTATACAACCAGTGGGCGGCAATGCCGTTATTGGCCATGGCCTCCATTTCGCGGGTGCGAATCTGCACCTCTATCGGCATCCCCCGCGCGCCAAACAGGGTGGTATGCAGACTCTGGTAGCCGTTGGCCTTGGGAATCGCGATGTAGTCCTTGAACCTGCCCGGCACCGGCTTATATAGGTTATGCACCACACCCAGAATGCGGTAGCAGCTGGCCACATCGTCGGTAATGATGCGAAAACCGAACACATCCATGATTTCGACAAAGGGTTTGCGCTGGTCGCGCATCTTGCGATAAATCGACAACAGATGCTTTTGGCGGCCGACGACCGTACCGCTCAAGCCTTCGTCGTCGACGCTTTGTTGCAGCGTCGCCTGGACTTCCCGCATGGCACTGCGCCGATGCCCACGCGCTTTGGAAACAGCGCGCTTGATACGCTCCGAACGCATCGGATGAATCGCCTGAAAGGACAGGTCCTCGAGCTCGACGCGGATGGTGTTGATGCCTAACCGCCCGGCGATGCGGGCATAGATTTCCAGGGTTTCGCGGGCGATGCGGCGCTTTTTATCGGGACGCAGCGCGCCCAGGGTGCGCATGTTATGCAGCCGGTCGGCGAGCTTGACGATAATCACGCGGATATCCCGGGACATCGCCAGGACCATCTTCTGGAAGTTTTCCGCCTGGGCGACGGCTTTATCCTCGAAGGTGATCTGGGTCAGCTTGGAAACCCCGTCGACCAGTTCTGCCACCGGCTCACCGAACTGGGCGCCTAGGGCTTGTTTCGACACCCCGGTATCTTCAATGACATCGTGCAGCATGGCGGCCATCAGGCTTTGATGGTCCATGTGCATGTTCGCCAGGATGTTGGCCACCGCCAGCGGATGGGTAACGTAAGGTTCACCGGAGCGACGCCGCTGGCCATCGTGGGCCTGTTCAGCGTAATAAAAGGCGCGTTTGACCTGTTGGATCTCGTCGGGGGGTAAGTAGCCGCCGAGTCGGTCGGCCAGGTCATCAATGGTAAACATTCACCGCGCCTCTAATCGGTCGTGAATCCTATTCGTCGATTTGTGCGCTGGGAGCCATTGCTGGACGAGCGCGAACAGGTGCTTCAACCGGTTCGTCCAGTACCGTGTGATCGACCAGACCCGCTGCGATTTCACGCAGCGCCATGACCGTGGGCTTGTCGTTTTCCCAGGGTAACTGTGAGTCACGGGTGCCCCGCGCCAGCTGACGGGCACGCTGGGTGGAAATCATCACGAGCTTGAAACGGTTTTCTACATGATCAAGACAATCTTCAACGGTGACGCGAGCCATGGGGTGCCTTCCTGTAATAACGATGCTGAATCGCGTCCGAGAGAGATCAAACGGGCCGATCCAGCTAAAGAGGGTAGTAGAACCGTGTAGATTACTCGACGCCGGGCGCCTGTGACAAGAGCGTTGCCAGCAAGGGCGCGTGGCGTTCGCTCATTAACGGGCGCGCCAGGCGGCGGCTAATGACCAGCGACTGCAATTCCTGCAGGGCAGTGGTGAAGTCATCGTTGACTACCAGGTAGTCGTATTCGTCGTAGTGCGACATTTCGCTGATCGCATCACGCATGCGTCGCGCAATGATGGCGTGCTCATCGGTTCCACGGCTGGCCAGGCGACGCTCCAGCTCGCTGCGCGACGGTGGCAGGACAAAAATCGACACGGCCTCGGGCATTTGTTCGCGCACCTGGCGCGCGCCCTGCCAGTCGATTTCGAGAATCACGTCCTGGCCGGCATCAAGTACCGTTTGGACGGCCAGGCGCGAGGTACCGTAATAATTATCGAAAACCTTGGCGTACTCAAAAAACTCGCCACGCGCAATCATCGCCTCAAAGGTTGCCGCATCGGTGAAGTGGTAATTCACACCATCGACCTCCCCCTCGCGCTTGGCCCGGGTGGTGTGCGATACCGACACCTGAATGCCATCGAGGCTTTCGATCAGCTCGCGCACCAGGCTGGTTTTACCCGCCCCCGATGGGGCAGAAACGATAAACAGTGTACCTTGGGACATACGCGCTTCCCTTGTTGGCGAGGTAAACTCATGCAATTAGAGCAGTGTAGAAAAGGGTCGCAGTATCGCACACCCGTCGCGACGACTGTAGCGTTTCGCAGAACAGGGAGGTCACGATGCGAAGTAGCTGGCTGATACTGGCACTGATCGCGTTAGCCGTTGCCCTGCAAAAGGGCGTCATCGACATTCCCCGCCACTGGTCACCCTGGGCACCGCTATACGTCGACGACCCGATAACACCGGTCACGTCGCTAAAACTGAGCCGCCTGGAACATGACCGTGACGGCTGCCTGGCCGCACTGGACAGCGTGCCGGATGATGCGCTGCACTATTCCCCTCTGGCCGACTACACCCCCGTCGATAGCTGCCCGCTTGAGAACGTGGTGCGCCTTGAAGCCAGCAGCGTCGCCTTCAACCAATCGTTTGTAGCCAGCTGCCCCTTGGCGCTTGCCTGGGTAATGTTCGAGCGCCACGCGCTGCAACCCAGCGCCGAGACCCTTCTCGGCACCCGGGTACGCCAAGTCGACCATGTGGGAAGTTTTGCCTGCCGCAATGTGTACGGTCGCGAAAGCGGACGGCGCAGCGAACACGCCACCGCCGAGGCGCTTGACGTGACCGGCTTTCACCTCGCCAACGGTGAGCGCATTACCCTGCTTGAGGACTGGGGCAACGATGGGCCAGCGGGAGCGTTTCTGCGCGACATACGCGACGATGCCTGCGACTTTTTCGGCAACACCCTGGGCCCCGACTACAACGCCGCCCACGCCGACCACTTTCATTTCGGGATGCGCGGCTTTCGCCTCTGCCGTTAGGTGGCGTCCGCCATGCGGGCCGGGGGATAACGTTTCTCCAGCCAGCGCCCGGCGGCAAACAGCACGAGCCCGCACAGCGCCAACCCGGTTCCCACCAGGCCGGTGCTCGACCAGTTGAAGCCCGCGCTGATGACAAGCCCGGCAAGCCAGGCCCCCAGCGCATTGGCACCGTTGAAGGCCGCGTGATTGAGCGATGCCGCCATGGTTTGGGCATCCTCGGCGACATCCATCAAACGGGTTTGCAGCGAAGGCGCCAGCGCCATGCTGGTGCCCACCAGCCCCACAAACAGCAGCCCCGACCAGACATTATTCGCCGCGAAGTAAAATAGCCCCTGGATCACCGCACACCACAGCAGAATAGACGGAATTGCGCGCATCAGGTTTTTATCCGCCAGACGCCCGCCGATCAAATTCCCGGCGATGGAGCCCAGGCCGAAGATTACCAGCACCAAGGGCCCCAGCGCTTCGCTCATGCCCGCCTGCTGGGTCAGCGTCGGCATCACGTAACTGAAAATGGCGAACATGCCGCCGCAGCCGATACAGGCGATGGCCAAGGTAACCAGCACGCGCTGCTTGACCAGCGCCGACAGCTCACGCAGCGGGCTCGCCAGGGCATCAACGGGCTGAACCGGTACGTAGAACCGGGTCAACAGCGCGGTAAGCAGCGCAATGCCGCCCACTGCGGCAAAGGCAATCTGCCAGCCGAAAAAGCTCCCGGCCCAGGTGCCCAGGGGGGCGCCCACCAGAATCGCGACAGTCAGGCCCATCATCACCCGAGCAATCGCCCGTGCCCGCTGATCGACGGGCACCGCCCCGGCGGCCACCAGAGCGGCAATGCCAAAGTAGGCGCCGTGAGGCAGCCCGGCGATAAAGCGCAGGCCCACAAACGACCAGAAGCCCGGCGCCATGGCACTGGCAATATTGCCCACGGCAAACACCAGCATCAGCGCGATCAGCAGCGCTCGCTTGGGGACCCTTGCCGCCAGGGCAGAAATCAGCGGCGCACCGACCACAACGCCCAGGGCGTAGCTGCTGATCGCATAGCCCACCTGGGGCACAGTGATGGCCAGATCCTCCGCGATGCGATTCATCAACCCCATGATGACGAACTCGCTGGTGCCGATGCCAAAACCGCCTAGCGCCAATACAAATTCAGCCAGCCGCGGGTTACGCGCCAGCCCTTGAGACGATGATGCCGTCGATTCCTGCATGCTTATCTCCTTGGGATACCGACCGATGGTATCGCGATGGCGCAAATGATCGCAGGATTAGACGAAAGTAGAAACATACTGCGCTTAAAAGTTAGCGGGCGAAAGGGAAACTCCGCATGGGGTTAATCCCATTAGTGTCCTAGCTTTGTTAGTGTGTTTTTTATTTCTCAATACTCGAGACGCTGATGAACCCAGATACCATCGAACAGGCTATGGCAGCCCTCGCCAAGGCCGACCCGGATATCGCCCGTGCTTACCCCCTCGTGGGTGCGCCTGAACCACGCCAGCGCGATCAGGGCTTTGCGACATTTTTCAGTACCATTGTCAGTCAACAGCTTTCCACCGAGGCCGCCCGCGCCATCATGGGCCGTATCAATACGCTGCTCCCCGAGCTCCATGCCCAGGCGGTGATCGATATCGACAGCCAAGCACTGCGTGATGCCGGGCTCTCCTGGCGCAAGATCGAATACGCCAAGGGGCTCGCAGAAGCGGAGCTGGCGGGCACCTTTAGTGCCGATGGGCTTGAACACCTCAGTGACGACGACGCCATCGCCGCGATTACCCAACTGCGCGGCTTTGGTCGCTGGAGCGCCGAGATTTACCTGATGTTCTCGCTTAAGCGCCGGGATATTTTCCCCGCCGACGATCTGGCGTTGCGTGTGGCACTCGGCCGCTTGAAAGGTATGGATGACAAACCCACGCCCAAGCAGGCGCGTCAGTTGGTCGAGCCCTGGGCACCCTGGCGCACGGTGGGGTCGCTGTTCTTGTGGCACTACTATCGTGGTGAACCGGTGTAGATACGCGCCTGCAACACCATTACCATTAGGCGTCTAACCCGCCAAATTTACCGTTCTGATAGTCCTCAACCGCCTGAACAGTCTCTTCGCGGGTGTTCATCACAAAGGGGCCGTGAGAATAGATGGGTTCGTCGATGACATCACCGTGACCAAACAACAGTCGAGCATCGCTGCTGGCTTCAATCACCAGGCTATCGCCTGCGCGGTCTACTTCGATCAGATGGTGAGGCTCAACGGGTTCGCCGCCCACCTCAACGTTTCCTTCCACTACATAGAGAAATACCTGCCGCCCAGACGCTACCGGTAGCTGTTCTCGCGATCCAGCAGGCAACCCCAGCGTCGACATAAACACACCGGTCAGCGTCTCGATAGGGCCAACGCTGCCCTGCCATTCACCGGCGATCAGGTTTAGCTCACCGCCCCCCGGCAGCGCCAGCGAAGGGATGTCGTCATGCTGGAGCCCCACGTAGTGCGGCTTGCTCATCTTCAAGCGCGCCGGAAGATTGACCCACAACTGCAGAATTTCCAGCGGGCCACCGTCGCGTAGAAACTCCTCAGGCGAAATTTCCGCATGCACGATACCACTGCCTGCCGTCATCCACTGCACGCCACCGGCGTGAATCACGCTTTGATGCTGGGTGCTGTCGGCATGGGCAAGCGAGCCTTCGAGAATAAAGGTGACCGTCTCGAAGCCCCGGTGCGGGTGTGGGCCGAACGGCAGGCCCTGATTATGGGCCGGATACGTCTGGGGGCCGTGGTGGTTAAGAAACAGAAACGGATCGAGCTGCTCGAGCTGCGGTCCCGGCAAGGGCCGCCGGGTGACCAGATCGCCGATATCGTCGCGCCTGGCCGGGTGCTGGGCGATGACATGACGCGCTTGCTGGGTGCTATTCGAGGACATAACCATCTCCTTATTAATATCCCCCAGCGTAAAACCTCAACGCCCCCATGAGGAGCGAATAATTTGCCTCGTTTCATTGAAGGAAATTGGTAGAAACCGGCTACGGCGCGCGAACGTCCAGTCGGCCCACCACCTCCAGCCCATCCGCGGTCGGGCGCACCACCACCATCTCGCCCGACCCCACGCCGCGGCCGGTCAGCGCCGAGATATTCACCTGATGGGTTACCAGCAGCATGTTGCCTGACGTTTCCCAGGCGGCTATCTGCTCAAGAGCAGCTTGGGTGATGACGTCCCGATCACCGCGTCCGCGAAAGAACGAGTCCAGCCACGGCGCAGGCTCGACGTCGCCAAGCTCCATGAGCTCGGCGGTATCCAGCGCCCGACACCAGCGCGACGCGTACACCGCACCGATGGGAATATCCCGCTCGCGAAATGCCTCGCCAATCGCCCGCGCCTGGGCACGCCCCTCCCCAGACAGGTTGCGCTGGGTCTCGCAGCGGCCACGTTCGAACCCGGGCGGGTCGCCGATGCCCGGCGCCAGCGCATGGCGCATCAGCATCACCAGACCGCCTTCTTCAAGCGACTGCCAGATGGCCTCGTTTGCCTGAACACCGAGCGGCAGCGCGCCCATTATGGCAAGGAGTAGGGTTAGTATTATGTGGCGAAGGGTGGGCATGGGGATTGTCCTTCAATCATTGATGAAGCATTGGCCAAGCTAACGGCAATAGGCATGTGATATTCACCAACCTTCCCGATTCAATACGCGACAGGCATTTGCCATGGCAAAGCCTAAACGACTTGGCGCGGCGATACGCGCTGACCCAGCCAGCCCCATTCAACGCAAGGATAGCTTCCTCATCAGGCGCAACGCCTGAGCACGCTTTCTCAAAACGCCGTCACTACCGTCACGCCCACCCCTTCGAACTTATCCATGTTCATCAGCGCCTCAATGGACTGCTCGAGGGTGATGCGCCTACCGATAAGCCGCTCAGGCGCCAGCTTGCCAGACTGAATCATCGCCAGCATGGCGCCGTAACGATGCGCCTGCATGCCATGACTGCCGAGTATTTCAAGCTCGTTGGCAATCACCTTGCTCATGGGAATAGCCGGTGTGCTGTTCTCCGCCAACATCAGCCCGACCTGAATATGCTTGCCCCGTTTACGCAGGTTGCTGATGGAGTTAAAGCAGGTCGTCGGGTGCCCTAGCGCATCCAGTGACACGTGAGCGCCTCCCCGAGTTATGTCCGCCACCGCCTCTACCACATTGGCCACCTTGGCGGCATTCACGGTGGCAGTCGCGCCCAATTGGCGGGCCAGAGCAAGCGCTTTTTCCGAAATATCGATAGCGACAACGTTAGCGCCGATGGCGTTGGCAATCATCACGGCGGATAGACCCACACCCCCGCAGCCATGAACCGCCACCCACTGACCGGCCGAGGTTTGACCCTGATCGACCACCGCCCGAAAGGAGGTGACGAACCGACAGCCCAGGCTGGCTGCCGTGGCAAAGTCGAGCGTTTCGGGCAGCGCGACCAAGTTGACGTCGGCGTAGTGAATACTCACATACTCGGCAAAAGACCCCCAGTGCGTGAAGCCGGGTTGGAACTGACTATCGCACACCTGATGGTTCCCGGCATGGCACTCAGGGCAAGTGCCACAACCACCGACGAACGGCACCGTGACGCGATCGCCAATGCGCCACTGTTTGACGTCCTTGCCAATCGCTTCGACAACGCCTGCCAGCTCATGCCCCGGCACATGAGGGAGCTGGATATCGGTATCGTGCCCCACCCAGCCATGCCAGTCGCTGCGGCATACCCCGTTCGCCATTACCTTAACCACCACGCCATGCGATTCTGGCGCCGGATCTGGCAACTGCTGTATATGGAGAGGGGCGGAAAACTGCTCAAAAACAACGGCTTTCATAAACGACTCCTGCGCGGTATCCATTGTTTTACTATAACCAACCGCCCCTGAAATTACTTTTCTGATGGATGGACACACAGGCTAATTTTGAATCATTCTTTCTTTTATACGCATAAACCTGAAAGAGATTTTCAAATGAGCCAACTGGACAACATAGACGCCCAACTAATCGATAGCCTTCAAGCCGATGGTCGGCTATCCATCGCCAAGCTGGCCGAGCGGCTGGGAATGAGCGAAGCCACCTGCTGGCGGCGTCATAAACGCCTGGAAGAATTGGGCGTGATCGAAGGCTATCAAGCCACGCTGAACCGCCGAAAGCTTGGCGGCAACGTGCTGGCCTTTGTGCAGATCACCTGTACGCAACACAGCGAGGCGGCCACCGCGGAGTTCGAACGCATTATCCAGGCCAGCTCCCGGGTGCTCAGTTGCCATAACACCACCGGCGAGGCGGACTTCCTCTTGCAGGTCATCGCCCGCGACCTTGATGACTACAGCCGCTTCGTGGAAAAGGTACTACGCCAGCTGCCGGGGGTATCGAGCATCCGCTCCAATATCTCTCTGCGGGAAATGAAGGCGACAAGCCACTTGCCGGCTGGGGAGTTGCTGGGGCTGTGAGCGAGGCAGTTGGGGAGGGGCCAGTCGAACAACGTCAGCAGCAGGCTACAGCACGAAAAGCAATAAAAATAGACACAATAATATCCATAAAAAGCCTAAAACATCTATAATAGGTACAGAGGTATCCTTTTTAAGAATGTTAACTTATGCACCGTTTTCTGCTGTTGGACGATACCGATGTTCAGCAAGCCTTTGCTGCTCACCTGCGTCGGTTACGCGAACATGCCAAGCTATCCCGGGCGTCACTGGCGCAGCGCAGCAGTGTGCCCGCCCCCACCATCAAAAAATTTGAGCTCACCGGGCAAATCTCGTTTCGCCAGCTGCTGTTGCTATGGCAAAGCCTGGACGACTTGGCGCGGCTATACGCGCTGACCCAGCACGACGCATTCAACGAAAAGATACCTTCCTCTATCGATGAGGTACTCAAAGATGGCCTTTAAGCCTACGCAACGGCTGAACGTGACGCGCACGCTATCAACCGGTGAACAGGTCGCGGCTGGCGTATTGGCACAAAACCGCCAAGGGGTATTCTTTCAGTACGCGGAAGGCTATCTAGAACAGCATGGCAATCTATCGCCTTTTACGTTAGAAGACGACCTGACACTTCAACCCGCCCCTAGAACGCCGCATCAAGGGCTTCATGGCGTATTTGGCGACTGTTTAGCCGATGGCTGGGGTCTGCTGCTACAGGACCGCGCCTTTCGTCAGCATGGCATAGGACCTACGCAGCTTACGGCGATGGACCGGCTGGCATTTGTTGGCCAACGTGGTATGGGCGCACTGGCCTTTGAGCCAGCATCAGAGGCAGCGCCGACACAGAGCGATAACGAAGACCTGGCGACACTCGGCCTCCAGGCACAGGCCGTTTTCGATGGGCAAACGGAAGATGTGCTCAGCGCCTTGGTCGCAGCGGGTAGCGCCGGCGGGGCAAGGCCGAAGGCACAGCTTTTCTAGCCGCACGGCCAATCGAAAAAGTGCCGAACCTATGCCCAGCCAGAGGATGACGCCTGGCTGGTCAAGTTTACCTCTCAACACCTGCCACTGGGTCATGAAGAGGGGCTATGCGAAGCGGCATACCTGGAAATGGCTAAAACAGCAGGCCTTGAGCCGCCCGAATGGCAGTTACTACGCATACCTACGCCACAGGGTGAGCGCGCCTGGCTTGCCATCAGACGGTTTGATTGGATCCATCAGACAAACCCTGCGGGGCGCCTCCATATGCACAGCGCCTGCGGGCTGCTGGATGCCGATTTCCGAACCCCTAGCCTTGATTACACCGACCTGATCAAGGCAAGCCGCCAGCTGTGTCAATCCCCCGCCGTAGGCCAACTGCAATTCCGACGCGCACTGTTCAACTTATTTGCCTGCAACCAGGACGACCACAGTAAAAACTGGGCGTTTCTGCAGGATGATCACGGCCAATGGAAACCAGCACCGTTTTATGATGTGACCTTTAGCCCCCACCCTTTTGCAGTACACGCCACTGCCTATATGGGCTTTGGCAAGCAGCCCTCGCTAAAAGCCATCCAACAGCTCGCCACCCATGCAGGCTTTGCCAACTGGAAACAGGCACAGCCGCACGTTCAGGAGATCGCGGACGTTATTGGCACCTTACCGGCTGTGGCAAAAGACCTTGGTGTGAAAGCCATCACGGTCAAGCTGATCACCCAGCGATTGAACGAGGCTTGGCAGGAGAATATGGGGATTTTAATCAGTTGAAGATCGGGCATTTGATGTGATCAATCTCTACTGAATCAACGCACGCCCGCCCGATAACTGTCGGGTTCGAGCCAGAGTTGCCCCTGAAGGTCGCCTTTCAGGCAAAAAAGCTTCGGCCCTTTGCGGAAGTTGAAAAGCCGGAACAAGTGATAATGCTCAGAGTAAGCACGCGAGCAGGCAAGTTCGTTAGGCGTGATAAAAAACGCACTTTCTTTGGCAAACGCCGTAGTTTTGACCTCGATCAGCCGGTCTCGGCCATCGGGCTCGAACGAGCGAATATCAAACCCTAGTCCATCACCTTGCGTGATGGCGACATGCTCTAGACGCTCGGCGAGCTTTTCTTTTCCTGCCTTTATCAAGCGCTGTTGCTCGAAGCGCATCACAAGGTGCTCACCCGCAAGGCCAAGTTCCCGGTTGCGGGTTTCCCGGGCCAGGTAGTCACGTTTTTGCGGCGGGCGAACTGAATAGTCGGCATGGAACTCCCGAACGCCTTTTTGCGGTAGTGTCGTTCTAGGAGGTTCTACGATGATACGCTCGTCTAAGAGGCCGGTAGTATCAACCACCGGCAGGTCGGCGGCCAAACGCGCCGCGCGATCAACGAGTTCGCTTCGCAGCAACAACTCCTCGACAACCTCAACCAGACTTTGCTGATAGTTGCTGCGCGGCTTGTAGCCATCGACATAGGGGCAGTTGGCATCGCGCAGCACCGCGCTGATGTTGCAGTGCTTGAACTCGATAGCGCTGGCCGAGCGACCGTGGAGCTGTGCCATCAGCGCTCGATTGAGCTCGCGCTTGTTATAGTTTTGCCCGCTTAGTTCCGCCACCAGCATCTGCCGGTAGGTGGCGACGGTCGCCTCTACCTCACTTGAACTCCAGGGTGTAGCTCGACTCATATCCCTCACTCAATATTTTGAATCTGAAGATGTAATTTGATGTATTTTTTAATTATAAAACAGTTGGTTAGTTTTATTTTGTGCATAGTTTTTTATTTGTTCCTACCCATCTTACTCTCCATTTGGTAGGAGAGAGACAGTCCTAGCTGAGAGCAAATGCAAACCTACCACAATCAGCTCAAGGTGACGCTCTCGCAGGGGGCTTCGTGCGTGCGATGAAATGTCCACCATCTCTGGGCTGGTATTGAGAGTAATGTCAGCAGCGTAGTGGTGAAAATGCCGCTACTGACCTTGGGGGCGTGCATGATGTCCTGTTCAAGGCTTCCCAGACACCGTTCGCTGCGGGGAACCTTCTTCTTGTTCTGTTGCTGAGCCTGAGCGACAGAAATCTGCTTCATCGGTTGGCTTTGGTCAGACAGTGGCAAGAAAGCCAGGTTTTACCCTGCGGTTGACTCTCCGTCAGCTGCGGAGGTGTTTACGCAGCGCTTCCCCAGCCCCACAGCTACTCACTTTGCGTCGGAAATGAAGCTCCTACGCTTTCTTCCGCCTGGTGGTGTCGTTGCTCCGATGTCCATAACGACTTGAGGAAATTAATCACAGAGCGAATCTCGGCGGGGGTCAGGACATCCTCGAAGGCCGGCATGGTGAGTCTTTCGGTCTTGTTCCAGGGATCGCGCCACCCCTCGGCGATGATCCGGTAGAGCATCGCATCGGAGTGTTTCCAGGTATGCCCCTCCGGCCCGTGTGGGGGGGCGGGTAATTCGCCCTGGGTATTCTGGCGCTCCCAGTTCGGCTGGCCCTCGCCCTCGCTGCCGTGGCAGCTGGCACAGTACTGCTGGTAGATCCTTTCTCCCTCTTCCAGCCGAGAGGTATCGCGCGAAGAGGGGCCACCCCCCGCCATGGCCTGCCCCGCGGCACTCATCAGCAGCCATGTTGTGACGAGGATCCAGCGCTTACGCATCGGGGGGTGTCCAGGTTTGGCCCTGATCTTCGCTGCGCATGAGTTCCCCCTCACGATCCAGGGCATAGAGCGTTCCCTGCGGCGCGAGCGTAAGCGCAACGAGCGTCGGGGCATTACCCCTAACTTGCTGCCACTCCTGACCGCCATTGTCGCTGCGCCACAGTCCTTGCTCCGTGGCTACATAGACGTGCTCGGGATCGTCGAGCTTGTAGGCCAGATCATAGACCCTGCCGGCATTGAGATCCCCGGTCGGTCGCCAGCCGCAGAAGCAGTCCATCGACAGGCGAACCACATCGTCGGACACCGCATAGAGCCAGCCGGTCTGCATGCTACCCTCCATATCGGAGTGGATGAGCCGACGAACGGCCTGGGCAGGACCGCTATCCATCTTCTTCCAGGTCGTGCCGGTATCTTCGCTCTGGTAGAGGCCGTCATCGACAACCACAGCATAAAGCGTTTCTGGCTGGTTACGATGCACGGTGAATGCGATAACGTCTTGGCTAGGCAGTCCCTCATCGATCTCGTGCCAGCTTTCTCCCTGATCGATGCTGCGCTGCACCCCGATCGAGGGGCCGGCGATATAGAGGGCCTGTTCGGCGGTTGCCGATACCGTTACCAACCGTCCCTCCGCTACTTCGTCGGGCAATGGAATCATCGTCCAGGCCGCCCGGCCATCCGTGCTTTCGAAAAGCTGGTTGGCCTGTACTTTGAGCAGCCGTTCGCCTGTTTGGTCATAACTCAGCGACGGCAATGCCTCCTCGGTGGCCCCGGCCATACTGACGAAGCTCAGACTGGCCATGACCCAGCTCGTCAGTGACAGGGCACGCCAGAAGCGACTCGTGATCTTGTTCATTGCAATATTTCCTCGAATAACGGCTAGCCGATGCTGCCCAGCGCAGGGAAGGTGCGCAATAACCAATAGGACAGTTCGGACAGTTTGCCAGTAACCATCAGGATACCCATCAGGATCATGATCAGCCCGGCCGTCAGATGCATGGCTCGGCCCCAGCGGCGCAGGAATGGCTGGTGGTGCAGGAAGCGATCGAGCGACACCGCCGTCAACAGAAAGGGCACCCCCAGGCCCAGCGAATAGATGCCGAGCAACGCCATACCGCTCGAGGCATTGGCCGTCGAGGCGCTGACCGTCAGAATGGCGCCCAGAATCGGGCCGATGCAGGGGGTCCAGCCGAAGGCGAACGCCACACCCAGCAGATAAGCCGCACCGGGCACGCCACCCTCTTCCTTGAGCCGGCCGATAAACCGCCATTCTCGCTGTAACCAGTGCAGCGGAATGAGCCCGGTCATGAAGGCACCGAACAGGATGACGATGAGGCCGCCGACCAGGTTCGCCTCCTGGCGATAGATCAGTAGCAGGCGCCCAATGGCCGTGGCACTGGCGCCCAGCATCAGGAATATCGTGGTGAACCCGAGCACGAACCAGATCGACTGGGTCAACACCCGGAGTCGTTCCCGTCGATCCGCTTCTCGTATCTGCCCCAGCGAGCGCCCGGCGACGAAGGAAAGATAGCCCGGTACGAGCGGCAAGACACAGGGCGAAGCGAACGAGATCAGGCCCGCCAGAAAGGCCGTCGCCAGGCCGATATTGGCAAGCTCCAGCATCCTCGCTTATCCCGCGGCTAGGCTTGGAGCTTGGATATGGGCCGCTCGGACGGCACCTGGTGATCCGCTGATAGACGATTGGCGGATGCCGTCTCCGTGGGTACCGCTGTGGAGGCTTCCACCCCGGCTTGCGCGTCGGTGGCTTCACTCGGGTCAGTTGATTTGCCTGTCTTGTCCTTGCATTTCATCATGCAAAGCCCCAGTCCACACATGACGAGACAAGGCAAGAGGCTCACCAGGAGAGGCGCGAGGCCGAGCAGGACCAACTGATCCCAGCCCATGGCAAGGCCACCGGCCACCGCCACGGCGCCCAGCAGCATCCATCGGCGCGGGCCTGTTACCAGGCCTTTCAGTCCGGCTTTCTCTTGGCCTTTTTGGGGCTTGTCGTCACAGCAACTCATGGCGCTTCCTCTTGGGTGGCTTCTATGATTTCGGCAAGAAAGTCGATCATCTCGGAGGTATCCCATTCGGCCTCTCCGACCAGGCGCCCGATCTCCCTGCCCTGGCGGTCGAGCAGAAGTGTCGTGGGTATACCCACGGCACCCAGGTTAGCGCTGGCCATGCCGGTTGGATCGACGTAGGGGGCGAGATGCTCGATACCCACCTCCTGATAGAATTCGTTGACGACTTCGATGCCCTTGCGGTCGATCGAGAGCGCAACGACCTCGAAATCCGTTCCACCCAGTTCGGTCTGGAGGGCATCCAGGGTGGGCATTTCCTCGCGGCAAGGACCACACCAGGTCGCCCAGATATTGAGCAGGATCAGCTTTCCTCCGAAGGTGGTCAGCGTCAGCGGGGTACCGTCGCCAGCCTCGAAGCTGATTTCCGACACCTCGCGTGGGCTTTCCCAGAGAAGAAACCCATTCGGCCCCACACGTTTGGGTGGTTCGGCGACGGCCGAAGAAGTGATCATTCCCCACAATGCCACCGCTACCCAACTGGTCCCGATCAGTTGTCTCATCACCAAGGCTCACCTTCAGTGGGTGGCGTATATTTCGGGGCTATCGGTTGGCTGGAAGGCCAAGGTATAGACCTCTAGTGGACCCTGTTTCTCGCCCGACATTCCCGGTGAGCCAAGCGGCATGCCGGGTACGCTCAGGCCTTTGATGAAAGGTTTCTCTTCGAGTACCTGGGTGACGCTTTCCACGGGAACGTGGCCCTCGAAGACGTAATTGTCGATGAGCGTGGTATGGCAACCCTGCAGTTCCTCGGAGACATCGTGCTCGGCTTTCATCTTCGCGAGATCGTGAGTATCGATTGTCTCCACCTCGAACCCGCTTCGTTCGAGATACTTGGCGTATTCGGCGCAGCAGCCACAGTTGGGGTTCTTGTAGAGGATTGCCGACGTCTCGGCTGCCAGTCCCGATAAGGGAAAGGACAGCAGCGCAGCCAGGGTGAATGTTTTCAGGTGTTTCATACGCTGAACCTCCATTGAGCTCGCGAGAACAGTTGATAGCAAGATCGCTATATCTCACAGTATTAATTGAAGGTGTTGACGACAGTATGGCGAATACGATCCCACGCACCGGTGGATAATTCCTCTGGTCCTTCTGCCAACACCTTTACATAGGAAACTAGGTGCTCCGGATCGAATTTGAGCCCATGAAAGCGGGCCCGCATCCGTCCTGTTTGGTCGATGACATGAGTCACGACGCCATGCGCCTGGACGCCCTCGGCCACATCATCGAATCGAAGGCCATAGGCCTCCGCGACCTGGCGGGTGGTTTCGGCAGGCTCATTTTCGGCCCGATAGAGAAAACGCCAGTTGGCGGGGTCCAGATCGAAATTTTCACCGTAGGCCCGCATGTTGTTGTGCGTGCCGGAAAAATCCTCGCTGTCGGTAGCGATGGTGATAAATTCAACATCATCTCGTAGGCCGGTATCGTTGACTCGCTCCTGCACCTCGGCAATCAGGTTCATATGCACCGGGCAAGCTTCCTGACAGCGCGAGTAGATGAAATTGAGCACCACGACGCTTTCTTCCAGGTCGGAAGACGACACGGTATTACCGTCTGTATCGGTCAACGAAAATGCCGGCGCTGGCTGGTCGACGAATTGGGCGTAGCGTTCCCGCTCTTGCAGCTCTGCCTCGGCATCTTCGAGGGAATGGGAAAAGGAAGGAGAACTGGTCATCAATGCTAAGACAAGTAGTGGTGTATAGAGCTCTTTTTTCACGTACCGTCCTCCCCTCGCGCCACCCAATCCTAGCGGAGGCCGCTCCTATGCGAAGCAGCCCCGGCCAATGCCACTTCAGGCGTTGCTATCGCCCTCATGACCCTGCTGCATGCTTTCCATCATGGCATTGCAGTTTTTCATCATGGTATTCATTTCACTCATCATCCCCATCATGCCACCCCCTTGCATCATATCGCCCTGCATGCCCTTGCCCTCCATTGGCGCCTGCTGATTCTCTTCCTGCGCAAGAAGCGAGCCGGCACCGAAGCCGCTGGCGACGATGATGGCGGCAGTCAAGATCGCCGTGTGACGTTTCCGCATGACTCTTCTCCTCTATCTTCCTGGGAATCACCGTTCCACCAGCAAGGCTGATGGACGGCTTGGCTTCGATTTTCACCCGGCAGCGGCGCTGCTTGCTGGAAAGATATCCTTGAAGCCCACTTCAAGGTCAAGCCCTTATTTTTTGGCGTCCCCGCGTCATGCGGGCGGCCACCCATTGAGCGCTATAACCAGGCCTTGACCTTTGGGCGGCCGCACGGTTGTAGGCTGACTGCAAATGAGTAGGTGAGGAAAAGGCAATGCGAGTCACTGAACTGGCTCGGGCTGGTGGGGTCACTGCGGAAACGGTACGCCACTACACCCGTGAGGGGTTGTTACGACCGCAACGGGACCCGCGCAACGGCTATCAACTCTATGACGAGGAGGCACTGGGTCGCCTGCGTCTCATTGATTGCCTTCGCTCGTTGGGAGTCGGTCTCCCAGACATCAAGAAGATATTGACCTGGGCGGACCAAGGCAGCCCTCCGCTTAGCGATACGTACGCTCCCCTGGTTGAACAACGGCCATACATTCGCTCGCGGATCCATGAACTCCAGGCGATAGCGCGATGGCTGGAAAGCATCGACCACGATAATGCTTCCGAAGCTCCCAGCCTGAAGCAACTGATCGAATCGCTGGGATCGGCGCAACCGGCTATCGTCACGGATGGCCCGTGCGGATGCCATCAGTGATGCGACGGCGCCATGCTGGCCATATCGTCCATGCCGGTCATGGACTGCAGATGCCAGAGTTGCCAGACGGCAAACGCTATGATCAGCAGCGCCGCCAGCGTGCGGGTCGCTGGATGGCGAATCCATAGCGAGACGCGGCGGGCTGCCATACCGGTCGCCAGGACGACGGGGAGGGTGCCGAGACCGAAGGCCCCCATCATCGCCGCGGCGCGTAGCGGCTCGGCCACGGCCAGACTCCAGGCCAGCATTGAATAGATCAGCCCGCAGGGCATCCAGCCCCAGATCGAGCCCAGCGCGAAGGCCTGGGGCACCTTCACGACGGGCATCAAGCCTCGACCAAGCGGTTCGATACGCCGCCACAGCGAGCGACCCAGGACCTCGACACGCAGCAACCCCTTCCACCAGTTGGCGATATACAGCGCCATCAGAATCAGCATGACCGCCGCCAGGATACGCAGCACCAGGGCGATGCCGTCCAGGGCATGATTGAGCACTGAGCCGAGTAGCGCCACCAGGGCGCCGGCGATCATGTAACTGATGATGCGACCCAGATTGTAGCCGAGCAACAAGCCGGCCAGGCGTCCCGGCTGCCGCATGCTGGGGGGCACGGCAAAGGTCAGGGCACTCATGATGCCGCCACACATGCCGATGCAGTGCGCCCCTCCGAGCAGGCCGAAGACGAAGGCCGCCGCCAGCGGCGGCAGGCTCAGGTCGGTGGGATCCATTCAAGGCGCTCCTTCTTCGCTATCCCCAGTATCACCAGGGGGAGAATCAAAGGCTGCCGGAGGGGAACCGTACAGCGCGTCGAGCTCGACCTGCTCGGGCGGATAGCAGAGTCCCCGGTCGGAACACCCCTGAAAGGTCACCGCGATGGCCAGCGGCTCGGCAGCGGTGTCGCTCGCCTCGATGGGCGCACTGAATACCACCTGGTCATAGAACACCTCGATTTCCCCCAGAGACGCGTGCACCATGGGTTCGCCGGGGGGAATTGCCAGCTCACCGAAACTGACGCCCGGAGAGCGACTTTCCAGTGCAAACCGATGGCGGTGGAGGTAATAGTCCTCGGCAATGACGAAACCGACGTAGAGCCGCCTATCGTCTCGCCAGGCGCTGGCCCGGAAGGCTTCTTTAGCCGCCAGGAATTCCCGTTGAGCCGAGGTACCGAAGGGGGAGCTCTTGCCACTGCCCGCGGGAAACTCTCCACGGGCCGCTACCGGTGTGGCGACGAACAGCAGCACCAGCAGAAAGGTGAAGGCCGTGTTCATGAGGCCGCCGCCGCTTTCGCCCTATCCACTGGCTGACGCATTGACCAGACGACCAGGGCCAGCCCCGCGATGAGCATCGGCAGGGTCAACAGTTGCCCCATGGTCAGCCAGCCGAAGGCGATGAACCCCAGCTGGGGGTCGGGCAGGCGCACGAACTCCACGGCGAAGCGGAAGGCGCCGTACAGGAGCAGGAACAGCCCCGAGATGAGGCCTCGCTGGCGGGGTCGACGCGACAACCACCACAGCACGGCGAACAGCACCACGCCTTCCAAGGCGAACTCATAAAGCGCTGAAGGGTGGCGCGGTTCCGGCCCCAGCCCCATCATGGGAGGGAAGGCCATGGCCCAAGGGACCTCGCTGACCCTTCCCGGCAACTCGTGATTGATGAAGTTGCCGAGGCGCCCAGCCCCCAGGCCGATCGGCACCAGCGGGGCGATGAAATCGGTCAACTGAAAGAAGGCCAGGCGGTGCTTGCGGGCAAACAATAGTGAAGCGATCAGTACGCCGGCCAGGCCGCCATGAAAGCTCATGCCGCCGTCCCAGATTCTGAAGAGCCACAAGGGGTTGGCAAGAAGTTGCTCGAGCCCGTAGAACAGCGCATAACCTAGGCGACCACCGAGGATGATTCCTAGGGCGCCGTAAAAGATCAGATCGCCGATATCATCGTGGCTTAGGCCCAGGCGGTGAGCACGACGACGCCCCAACCACCAGGCGGCGACCAGCCCGACCACGTACATCAGGCCATACCAGTGAATCTGCACGGGACCAAGGGAAATGGCCACGGGATCAATCTGAGGGTATTGCAGCATGGTTCTTCCTTAATGCTCTGACAGCCAAGTCGCGTTGCCGAGACTGCGTTTACGATCAGCCTGGCTAGTCAACGATGCGATCGATGGAAATTTCGACCGGCGAGTCCGACTCGCCGAGTGTCACCGGTCCCGCCTCGCCGACAAGATCGCCTGGCTGCGGGGTGGCTTCGTCCGATGCGGAGACGCGCGCCGTCAGGCGCACCTCATTGACTTGGGAGAGTCGCGCCCGGGGTGTCATGGCATTGTTGTCGCCCAAGGTCACTTTGAGTGGCAGGTCGCTAACCGTGACCCGCTCCACCGCCAGTGGCGGCAATTCACCGGCCACGTCGCGGGCGATGACGAACACCGTGTCGCCCGGTGCGGCCCGCTCGCGGAGCGATTCGGCGAGGCCGACCCTGACCGCGAGCGACGCGCCGTCCTGCGCGGCCTGATGGGCATCGACCTGGTCGGACGAGGCGTCCAGGCGCTGTTGTGCCACGGCAATGCCCTCCCGCAGCGCTTCCGCCGAGCCGGGGTCGTCGAAGCCGGCGATCGCGCGTCGCCAGTAATCGATAGCCTCTTCATAGCGGGCGCGATCGAAGGCATGGATGCCCAGCATGCCGAGCACGGTGGGCTGGCGTGGATCCTGACCGAGGGTTTCGTCGACCAGTGCCTGGACCTCGTCGGTCAGCGAGCGGTTAGCGACGAAGAATTGGATCTGTGCCAATTGCGCCAGCAGGGAAGGCTGTCGACCCTCCAGCTCGATCAGGCGCTCGAGCGCGGCGATGGCATCACGTCCCCGATTGCTGTCCCGGTACAGCGGAAACAGCGACATCCACACCTTGGGATTGTCCGGCTGTCGCTTGGCCTGCTCCTCGAGCCGCTCGATCAGCATCGCCAACGAGCCGTCAGGCGAGTTGCGCACCTCCTGATGCACGGCATACAGTGCCAGATCGCCCTCGGCGCCTTCCCGTTGATACCAGAGCAGACTGGCCACCACCAACGCTACCATCACCAGCGGCACCAACAACCGTCCGGCCTGGGGGGGGTTGAGCGGTGTGCGTCGGCGTACCTGGGTATCCTCGAGCAGGCTGCGTTCGAGCTCCAGCCGACCCTCCTCGACTCGCGCGGTGTCGAGTTCGCCGCGTGCATGGGCCGTTTCCAGCGAGGCCAGGCGCTGACGATAGACCGCCACGTTCTGGGCATCGGTGCGCTGCTTGGTTTCGAAGGCCTGCTGAGCATCGTGCAGCGGGCGGGTCCGTCTCAGCGGCAGGATCACGAGCCACAGGGCAGGCAACAGTAACAGGGCGATGCCCAACCAGAGCAGATTCATTCGCTCCCCTCGCGGTTAAACAGGGCATTGAGGTACTCGCGCTCCTCGGCGCTGAGCGCTCGAGCCTGGGCATGCTTTCGTTTGCGGACGAAGACCGCCACGATAAACGCCCCGATCATCACCAGCACGAACGGCAATCCCCATAGCAGCCAGGTACGCTCGTCGAGTCGCGGGTTATAAAGCACGAATTCGCCGAAGCGTGCGACCATGTAATCGAGGATTTCTTTATCGGATCGCCCTTCGCGTAACAAATCTGCAACGCGTTCGCGCATGTCGGCAGCCACCGGAGAGTTGGAGCTGTCGATGGCCTGGGCATCGCATTTGGGGCAGCGCAATGAGGCAGTAAGATCACGATAGCGTTCGGCCATTACTGGCCTCTCGAAGTCACGCACCTCGATAGCCGAATCCGCCAGCACAGGGACCGACGTTATCAACAAGAGCAACAGCAGGCCGGCCCGGGTCATCAACGCCATTTGCCCACCTCCTGCACGACACGTTCGACATCCTCGGGAGTGATATAGCCCGTGTGCTTATAGCGAATGATGCCCTCGGCATCGACGAGGAAGGTCTCCGGCACACCGTAGACGCCGAGCTCGAACCCCAGATCGCCATCCGGATCGAAGATATTGACTTCGAAGGGGTCGCCGAACTCGTCGAGAAACTCCCGCCCCTTGACGCGGGTGTCCTTGTAGTTGATGCCGACCAAGCGCACGCCGCGCTCAGCGAGTGTCAGCAGCTGGGGCATTTCCTCCTTGCAGGTCGGGCACCACTCGGCCCAGACATTGACCAGCGTGACCTGCCCGTGCAACAGCGACTCATCGACCCGGGCACCGGGATCCTTCAGTGTCGAGAGGGAAAAGGCAGGAAACTGCTGGGCTAGCAGTGCCGAATTGCGGGCACTGGGATCCATGGCCAAGCCTCGGTAGAGAAAGAAACCCAGTCCCAGGAAAACCAGCAAGGGGAAAAGCAGTAACAGTCGCCGTTTCATGTATGGACCTCACGGAGGAGAGTGGAGTCAGCTGGCACTGAGCGCTGACGCCGATAGCGACGGTCCGCCACCGCCAGCAGACCGCCAGTGGCCATCAACAACGCCCCCAGCCAGAGCCAGCGTACGAACGGCTTGATCTGGATTCGCATGGCCCAGGCACCGTCACCCAAGTCTTCGCCCAGCGCCACGTAAATGTCCTGCAGCAGCCCAGGGCGCAGGGCGACGTCGGTCATGGGCTGACCGCGGGCAATATACAATCGCTTCTCGGGCCGTAGGGTGGTGACATGCTGGCCATCACGTGCCACCTCAAGGGTTGCCGTATCGGCCAGAAAATTGGGACCGCGGCGCTCGCTCAGGTCGGTCATGGTGAAGCTGTAACCGCCTATCTCGACACGCTCCCCCACGGCAAGACGTACGTTACGCTCGATGGCATAGTTCGACACCATGGCCACGCCCACGATGGTGATGGCCATGCCCAGATGGCCGACTACCATGCCCCAATGCGCCAGCGACAGCTTGCGCAAGCCGGCCAGGGGTGAGGAGGCATGGCGGGTCTTGTCGAACAGGTCACGGATCAACGCCAGCACGACCCACAGGGCCATGACCAGCCCCAGCGCCACGGCGGCGTTCCATTCTCCGCCGTAGATGAACGGAACCGCCGCCGCCATGATCAGCGCGGCGATGCCGGACCAAAGTAGTCGGCGCATCAACTCGCGCCCCGCCATCTGCTTCCAGCGCGCCACGGGGCCTAGCCCCATGAAGGCGCACAGCAGCACGGTCAGCGGCACGAATAGCGTATTAAAGTACGGTGGGCCGACGCTGATCTTGCCCAGCCCCAGGGCATCGAGAATCAGCGGATAGACCGTGCCCAGCAAAACGGTCACGGTCATGACGACCAAGAGGATATTGTTGATCAGCAACAGCGCATCACGAGATAGCCAGCCGAAGCCCACATTGCCGCTCATCCGCGGCGCACGCAGGGCAAAGATCAGCAAGGAAGCGCCCACCGTGAACCCCAGCAGTGCCAGAATGAAGATGCCCCGTGACGGGTCATTGGCGAAGGCATGCACCGACGTCAGCACCCCGGAGCGCACCAGGAAGGTGCCCAGCAGCGACAGCGAAAAGGTAAAGATCGCCAGCAGGGCGGTCCAGCTCTTGAAGGTGCCACGCTTTTCCGTGACCGCCAGCGAATGGATGAGCGCCGTCCCGGTCAGCCAGGGCAGGAACGAGGCGTTCTCCACCGGGTCCCAAAACCACCAGCCGCCCCACCCCAGCTCGTAGTAGGCCCACCAACTACCCAGCGCGATGCCCATGGTGAGGAAGGCCCAAGCAATATTGGTCCAGGGCCGCACCCAGCGTGTCCAGGCGGCATCGAGCCGTCCTCCCAGCAAGGCAGCGATGGCAAAGGCGAAGGCCACCGAGAAGCCCACATAGCCCATATAGAGCATGGGGGGATGGAAGATCAGCCCGACGTCCTGTAGCAGCGGGTTGAGATCGGCGCCGTCCTGAGGCACTCCCGGCAGCAGACGTTCAAAAGGGCTCGACGTGATCAGGATGAACAGCAAGAATCCGGTGCTGACCATGCCCATGACCCCCAAGACACGGGCCAGCATGTCACGCGGCAGGTTGCGCGAGAACAGGCTGACGGCGAAGCCCCAGCCGCTGAGGATCAGGCTCCATAGCAGCACCGAGCCTTCGTGTCCCCCCCACACCGCCGTGAGCTTGTAATACCACGGCAGCATCGAGTTGGAGTTGTTGGCCACATAGGACACACTGAAATCATCGAGCAGGAAGCTCGCGGTCAGGCTGGCATAGGCCACCAGCAAGAAGGCGAACTGCCCCCATGCCATGGGCTCGGCGAAGGCCATCCAGAGTGGGCGGCGGAGCGTGACACCCGCTAACGGAGCCAGCGCCTGTATAAACGCCAGGCCCAGCGCCATGATCAGCGCGAAGAGACCGAGTTCAGGAATGATTTTGACGAGCATGGTGATTCCGTCTTGAGTCGCGTGATTTCGGGTATACGGATTTAATGATTGATGGGGTGAAGGTGCCCCATCAACCATTAAATCCGTATACCCTAAAAAAGTAGCGCTGCCAGCCTCCACCATTCGCAAAAAGACTGAATGCGGCACCGGTGTTCCATAGGTGCACCCAGTTAAAGAACGGGGTCACCGAAACATACTCGCCATAGGCCATTGATTGCTGCACCAGCCACTTTACAGCCTGATCAGACGCTGCCAGCAGGCCCGATATGGACAATAGGGCATACGGCGAGAGCTTTTTGCCAACAATGAGCATTATTTAACCCTTCAACGCCAAAATGCGTCTGGCACCGTTAAGTACAATGCCCCCCGCGATGGTGCCGATAATCAGATCCGGATAATTGGAACCGGTCCACGCGACCAGGGCGCCGGCGGTGATGACCCCCAGGTTGATCACCACGTCGTTGGCCGAGAATATCCAGCTTGCCTTCATGTGCGCCCCGCCTTCCCGATGTTTGGATATGAGCAGCAGACAACTGGTATTGGCAATCAATGCGACGAATGCGATAGCCATCATCACCAGCGATTCAGGCTCACTACCGAATACAAAGCGTCTCACCACCTCTACGAGCACGCCCACAGCCAAGATCAGTTGCAGTACACCAGCAAGATGCGCGGCACGTACCTGCATTTTCACGCTATGTCCAACCGCATAAAGGGCAAGCCCGTACACCGCCGCATCGGCAAAATTGTCCAGGGATTCTCCAATCAGGCCGGTGGACTGGGCGATCAGACCGGCAGTCATTTCCACCACGAACAGAAGTGCATTGATGCCGAGCAACCAGCGCAGGGCCCCGGATTCTTGCTTAGCAGAAGCTGCCGAGAACTCGGCGGCCTTGATGGTCTCCGGATTTGCAGCGACGGTTTCCTGAAGCGAGGCGCCTAGCCCCAAGGTCTTCAGTTTCGAGGTGACGGGCTCGACCTCGCCGTCATGTACGACCTTCAGCCGGCGGTTCGACAAGTCGAAGGACAGCGCTCGAACCTCCTCAAAGCCGTTCAGGGCTAGGCGAATCATTCGCTCTTCTGATGGACAGTCCATCTTCGGCACGGCATAAACGCTGACCCATCTCCCCGGCGCTTCGGAGGAGGCCTGTATATCGGTATCCGCTGCGGACGTTGCATCACCGCCACAGGCGCCACCACAGGATTTGCTCATGATACGACTCCACTTGAACAATGTTGTGGTACCATTTAAAACTATAAAGCTACTATAAGGTCAATAGAGTAAAGAATCCGTTGGGGAGGAGGCTGATGCGCATTGGTCAGTTGGCGCAGTTGGTAGGGGTCGAAACACAGACGATCCGCTTCTATGAACAGCAGGGCTTGTTGCCGCCGCCTGATCGGCAGGACAACGGTTACCGTGTCTATACCGAGAAGCATGGTGAGGGGCTGGCCTTCATCCGTCGCTGCAGAATCCTGGGCCTGTCACTGGCTGAGATTCACGAACTACAGAGCTATCAGGACGACCCTCATCAGCCTTGTACCGCCGTCAACGCCTTGCTCGATGATCACATCTCTCATGTGCGGTCGCAGATAACCGCTCTGCAAGCGCTTGAGAAACAACTCGTTTCACTGAGAGCGAGTTGCAACGATGACCGGGAAGTTGAGGCGTGTGGGGTTCTTGCTGGAATTAGCGAAGGAAACATGCACCAGCAGTAGGTGAAGCATCAACCAGATAATCCGATGAGATGCCGGTCTGTCTCACTCTCATGCAAAGGTAAGATCAACCATTTAATCCGCTTACCCGGGCGAGGCAATCGGCATCGGCAGCCGTCAATTGGAGCTAGTCCGTCGCTTTCGATGCCGAGTCCACACAACTCTCGCCAGGAGCGGCAGGAGCGTGACCCCACTCGCGAGGATCAGCGCGACCGTGAGGCCACGGGAGTCGGCGGTAATCAGGACTTCGCCGAATATGACGATCAAGTAAGCCGTCGGAACCACCCCGGCCAGCGTGGCAATCAAGAAACGCCAGAAGGCCAGCGGTGTCAGGCCCGCCGCGTAGCTGACGGCATCGAACGAAATGAATGGCACCAATCGCGATGCGAATACGACGAGCATCAACCCGGTTTGAGAGCGCTCCTTTCCCAGCCAGTCCAACATGGGACGTATACGCGACCAGCGATGGATCACCTCGTAGCCGAGCAGGCGGGCGATGCCGAAGGCGAGCAACGCGCCGGCCTCGGCACCGATGACCACATACGCCGTCCCCCATAGAGGGCCGTAGATCGCACCGGCCACCATGGCGATCGGCCCACTGGGTATCGGGCTCATGACAATGGCCGCTATCATCATGGCGATAATGGTCAATGGCCCCCAGCCCCCCAACTGGCCAACCCACTCACGCAGAGCCTGCTTATTGGTGAGCGTCGATAAGGCACCGGTCTCCATCAGGATCCAATAGAGGGTCACCAAGCCAATCAGCACAGAAGCTCCCAATATGAGCCTGTGCTTTACACCGAGCGTGCTTGCCATACTCATCTCAGTTGTGTGAGATGACATCTCATGTCACCCCTGTGCCGTTATGGCGTGTCATTCGACACCCAATATGTTGCGAAGCCGGTCGGTCGACACCGCACCATTGATGCGCTGCACATTACCTTCTTCATCGCGGTAATAGCTGGTCGGCGTTCCCGTGGCGCCGGCCTCGCGCATGAGCTGGGCATGCCGCCTAAGAAGCGCTCGACTCTCCTCCGACGGCACCACCGGACTGATGCCGCCATTGCGGAAGTTCAATTCATGGGTTTCGAGGGCTTTGGTTGGGTCATTCGACTCAAGGATCGCGGCCGCCTTGCGGAGACTGTCCTCTGACAGAACGCCGACCAGCACATGACGAAGCTGAAGCTCACCTTGATCGATTAGAGACCGTGAGCTCTTCCACAGCGCATTGCAGTAGGGACAATTGGGGTCGGTCAGCGTATACACGATATGTGACGCACTATCAGGTCCTTCCGGAATAAAGCGAGTGTCCTCGAACGCGCTCCAGGTAGCTTCCAGCATCGGTTCCAGCACCAGAGCTTGAAGTTGATTTTCCATTACAGCGTTGCCCTGAGGATCAATTAAGGTACCGATGATGGCGTGGTCGGAAGTGGAGGGAATATAAGCCGCCACGGGCTCATTATCATAGGACAAGGCATAACCTTGTATATCTCCCGGGGCATTAAAGGTTCCGTGTAATTTGAGTCCTTGATCCAATAATGCCGTAATCGATGCGGGCAGGGGTGTTCCAGTATCGGCTGTACTAATGGCCTGGTGGCCTTCAAGAGAATCGCCCCCCGTTTCCTCCGCCAGAGCGGGGAGCGTAATGAGACCGAACAGCCCTACAACAGCAAGGCAATAAGTGGAGTAGATGATTTTCTTCATGAACGGCCTCTTCATCGCTCTCTGATCAACCCGGGGAATCGAACCTGTCGTAGCGATTGGTTGTCAGCTATCACGCTTCTTTCCGAAGAACAGATACTTGGCGAGCGCGGCGACGCCAAGCACCAACGCAATAATCAGCAGGATGGAAATGAGCCCCATCCCCGCCATCCCCCACGTGCATGCTTCGCTTCCCATCATCCTGGTCTCCTGTTGACTTTCGCTGCTTAGGCCTGGTGGACTTGACCTGTCTGGGGTTCACCGCTCGTCACCGGCGAAGCGTCATCGATATCCGGCGTGAAGCGGCGTAGCCGCAACGAGTTGGTCAACACGAAGACGCTGGAGACGCTCATGGCGGCTGCCGCCAGCATGGGGCTGAGCAATACGCCGATGAACGGATAGAGCACGCCCGCCGCCACGGGGATCAGCGCCACGTTGTAGCCATAGGCCCAGACGAAATTCCCGATGATGGTCCGGTGGGTACGCTTGGAGAGCGCCACGGCATTGACGATTCCCCTCAGGTCGCCACGCATCAGCACTACGTCGCCGGCCTCGATGGCGATATCCGTCCCGGTACCGATGGCGATGCCCACGTCGGCCTGCGCCAACGCCGGGGCATCGTTGATCCCGTCGCCCACGAAGGCGACCTTGCCGCCCTCGGCCTGTAGTCGCTTGATCTCGTCCGCCTTCTGGTCAGGCAACACCTCGGCGAGTACGCGCTGAATGCCAACTTGACGAGCGATGGCGTCGGCCGTACCACGGTTGTCGCCGGTGAGCATGGCCACCTCCAGCCCCTGCGCCTTGAGTGCTGAAATGGCTTCGACCGAGCCCTCCTTGAGCGGATCGGCCACCGCGATGACCGCGGCGAGTCGGCCGTCCACCGCGGCATAGAGGGGGCTCTTGGCATCCTCGGCAAGCGCCTTGGCGCGCTCTTCCGCCTTGCCGAGCCCAATCCCGAGCCGGTTCATGTAGCGATCGGCCCCTATGTGAAGCCGGTGACCGGCGACGTCGGCTTCGATGCCGTAGCCCGGCTCGGCGCTGAAATGGCTGACGGCCGGCAGCTCGAGTCCACGTGCTCGGGCACCACGCACGATGGCCTCGGCGATGGGGTGTTCGCTCTGGGCTTCCACCGCCGCGACAAGGCGAAGCACCTCGTTCTCGTGCCCCTCGATCACTTCGAAGTCGGTCAGCTCGGGTCGCCCCTGAGTCAGGGTGCCGGTCTTGTCGAGCACGACGGTATCCATCTTGGCCAACGTCTCAAGCGCCGCGCCCTTGCGAAACAGCACTCCTATCTCGGCCCCCTTGCCGGTACTGACCATGATCGCGGTCGGGGTGGCCAGGCCCATCGCGCAGGGGCAGGCGATCAGCAGCACGCTCACCGTGGTAACGAAGGCGAAGGACAGCGCCGGGGCCGGCCCGAAGGCGAACCACACCCCGAAAGTGATCAGGGCGATGACGATCACTGCGGGCACGAACACCCCGGCGATCTTGTCGGCCAGTTGCTGGATCGGGGGCTTCTCGGCCTGGGCCGCTTCCACCATCTTGACGATCTGCGACAGCACGGTGTCGGCACCGACCCGCGTGGCGCGGAAGGTAAGCGCGCCGTTCTTGTTGATGGTGCCGCCGACGACTTCGGCATCCTGCTGCTTGGCAACCGGTACCGGTTCGCCACTGATCATCGACTCGTCGACGAAGGAATGGCCTTCCTCAACGATGCCATCCACCGGGATGCGCTCGCCCGGGCGGGCCAGGATGCGATCACCGGGCACGACGGCCTCGATCGGCACCTCGACCGCTTCACCATCGCGAATGACGCGGGCGGTTTTTGCCTGCAACTGCAGGAGCTTCTTGATCGCCTCGGAGGTGCGGCCTTTGGCGATGTGCTCGAAGTAGCGTCCCAACAGGATCAGCGTCACGATCACCGCTGCCGCCTCGAAGTAGCTCACGGCGGTACCAGCCGGGAAAAAGCCGGGCACCAGCAGGGCGGCGACCGAATAGAAGTAGGCGGCGCTCGAGCCGATCATGACCAGACTGTTCATGCCCGGGTTGAGATGCCGGAGTTCGGCATAGCCACCGCGATAGAAGCGTGCCCCGGCATAGAACTGCACGGGCGTGGTCAGCAGCCACTCGACGCCCATCCAGCCGCGATGCGGCATCATGCTCGCCAAGAGCGCATCAAAGGCGGGAATCACTTTTCCCATGGCGATGATGACCACCGGGATGGTGAGCACTGCCGCGAGCATGACCCGGTGGAGAAGCTGTCGTCCCTCGCGATCCTCGTCGTCCGCCTGCTGCTGCGACTCGGTTTCCTGCGGTTCATAGCCCGCCTCGCGGATGGCATGCTGAATGCGTGCCAGCGATACGGTCCCCGGCAGGAAACGGACGAAGGCCTTCTGGGTGGCGAGATTGACACTCACCTCCACCATGCCGGGCAGCTTGCCGAGCGCTCGTTCTATCCGCGAGACGCAGGATCCGCAGCTCATGCCGGTGACGGGAATCTCGAGGCTCTCCACCACCGGCTGATAGCCCGCCGTTTCGATAGCGTCGAGCAGGCTGGCCGTCGTGGAGCCTCCCTCCATCTGGATCGTCGCCTTCTGGGTGGCCAGGTTCACCTGAGCGTTAATCACGCCCGGCTGCTGGCCGAGGGCCCGCTCCACCCGTCCGACGCAGGACGCACAGGACATACCCCGAATCTCGATATCGACGTTTTCCGTCATTACTGTGGTCTCCTGGCTTAGTTACCTGCCGGCCCGGCGTGCGCGCTTCGGGACTCCGGCGTTACACTGCCGGAGGCGACGATGTCGCTCATTCGGCCTTCTCGGCGATGGCCTCGACTATCGGGCAGCCTTCCTGCATCGGCCCTTCGCCCGCACATTCGTCGAGTGTTTTCGACAACACGGCCTCGATCCGCGAGAGATGTCGAATTTGCTCGCGGATCTTGTGCAGTTTCTCTCCGGCGATGCGCTTGGCCTGCGCCCGGTCGCCGTTGGCATCCTGGAGGATCAACAGCTCACGGATTTCCTCGAGCGTGAAGCCCCACTGCTTGGCATGGACGATGAATTGCAGCCTGGCCACGGCATCCAGGGGATAACGCCGATAATTGGCGTCCGTCCGCTGGGGGGCGGGCATGAGTTTCTCTTTCTCGTAGAAACGAATCGCCTGGCTGGCGACCCCGCTGCGTTCGGCAAGCTCGCCGATACTGAGTGTTTGCATGGCTTCACCTCACGACACTGTGAATCGGAGCTTCCGACAGGCCGTCTGGGACAGGCGGCCTGATTCGCGAGCCGTGGCTCCGTTAGTCCGGTTGACGCACGACTCGCAGGTAGGACGTCTTGGCGTTCCAACCCTCGGGGAAACGTTCTTTAGCGTCGTCATCCGAGAGCGACGGCAAGATGATGACATCGTCACCGTTTTGCCAGTCGACGGGGGTGGCCACCTTGTGCTTGTCGGTTAGCTGGAGCGAGTCGATGACCCGCAGGATCTCGTCGACGTTACGCCCGGTACTGGGCGGGTAGGTCAAGGTCAGGCGGATTTTCTTGTCGGAATCGATAATGAAGACGGTACGCACCGTCACCTTGGGGTCGGCTTTCGGATGGATCATTCCATACAACTGAGCCACCACCTGGTCCGCGTCTGCCAGCAGGGGGTAGTTCAGGGCCGCGCCCTGGGTCTGCTTAATATCCTCCGCCCAGTCGTGGTGAGAAGCGAGGGGGTCGACCGACACCCCCACCAGCTTGACACCACGCGCGGCGAACTCGTCCTTACGCCTGGCAAATGCGCCCAGTTCCGTGGTGCAGACTGGCGTATAATCGGCGGGGTGCGAGAACAGCACGGCCCAGTCCTTGCCCAGCCACTGATGAAAGCCAAGCGTGCCTTCGGTGGATTCGACCGTGAAATCGGGAGCTATCTCCCCTAGCTGTAGGGTCATCTCGCTTTCCTTATCTCTGCTAAGTGTCAGATGATGCACTACGCACGATATCCTTGAAGTCAACTTTAAGGTCAAGGGCTTTCGAGGAAAGGAGTATATTCTTTTGCGTTATATCCAAAGGTATTTATTCATGGTTGACCTTGAGGTAGGCGCAACCTTTAGAATCCTCTGCCTAACCATGTCCGAAGTAGGCGGCTGGCCCCAGGCTGCTTCGCATCGAGCACCTTGCCCCCAGGAAGCGTAACGCCTTGGAATCTCTCTCTTCTATCGGTCTGATCGGTGCCTTCGCCGGCGGGTTGGTCTCCTTCTTCTCGCCCTGCACGCTGCCGCTGTTACCGGCCTACCTGTCGGTGGTCACGGGTGGTAGTGCCGGCAAGGCCGACAGGCGGCTGGAGGCATTGATCCTCAGCGTCTTCTTCATCTTCGGCTTCAGCATCGTGTTCATCCTGCTGGGGCTCGGCGCGAGCGGTATCGGCCAACTGATGCGGGGGTATCGCCAGGAATTCAACTGGGTCGCCGGCACGGTGGTGATCGTGCTGGGCCTGTTCATGACCGGGGTGTTCCGGTTGTCACTGTTCCAGCGCACTCTGCAGTTCACACCGAACGTCCAGGGTGGCTCCCCGCTGTCGGCGACGGTGTTTGGGGTCTCCTTCGCCATCGGCTGGACCCCCTGCATCGGCCCCATCCTGGGCGCCATCCTGATGGCCACCTCCAGTGCCGCCAGTGTCCAGGCCGGCATGCTCTATCTCAGCGCCTACTCGGCGGGCCTGGCGCTACCCTTTCTCGCAAGTACCCTGCTGATCAATCGATTCGCCCTGCATCGGCAACGTCTGGGTAGGTGGAGCGCCTATGCTCGCCCAGTTGCCGGCACGATCGTCATCCTGATGGGCATCGCCATCGTCTCGGGCACCATGACGCGGCTTTCCAGCATCATGGTCGACTTGTTTCCCTCGCTGGCGACACTGGGATAGTCGGGTCGACGGCGGTGGCAAGGTGTAACCTGTTTATATCAGCGAGGAGAAAGGCGACCGACCACGCAACAGGAACCTTTTGTACAATGGAGGGTTCGTCATGGCAAAAGACCCCGTTTGTGGCATGAGCGTCGATCCCGCCTCGGCGGAGAGCGTCGAGCATCGCGGTGAGCGTTACCATTTCTGTAGCAAGCAGTGCGCCGAGCACTTTCGCGAGGATCCGGACGCCGTGCTTGCCGCCACCTCGGCGGCTGCGTCGAAGCCCAGTGGCAAGGCCAACTATTTCTGCCCCATGTGTTCTGGCGTGGAGAGCGACGAGCCGGGGGAGTGTCCCAAGTGCGGCATGGCGCTGGAACCCGTCAAGCCGCAACCGTCGTCGAGGGTCCAGTATACCTGCCCCATGCATCCGGAGGTGCGGCAGGATGAGCCCGGCGACTGTCCCAAGTGTGGCATGGCACTCGAGCCCACCCGCGTTTCCGGAGAGGAACGCAGCGCCGAGTTCCTCGACATGTTCCGACGCTTCTGGGTGGGCGGCCTGCTGACGCTGCCGGTGTTGTTCGTCGCCATGGGCAGCGTGCTGCCCGGTATCGGCCCTTGGTTGGACGAGGTGCTACCCGCCGGCGGTGGTCACTGGATCGAACTGATCTTTGCCACGCCCGTGGTGCTATGGGCCGGATGGCCATTCTTCCTGCGTGGCTGGAAGTCCCTCGTCACCCGCAACCTCAACATGTTCACGCTGATCGCCCTCGGTGTGGGGGCGGCCTATGGCTACAGTGTCGTCGCCACGCTCGCCCCGGCGGTCTTCCCGGCCACTTTCCGTGACGCCGATGGCACGGTCGGCGTGTATTTTGAGGCGGCGGCGGTGATCGTCGTGCTGATCCTGCTCGGTCAAGTGATCGAGGCCCGCGCCCGCGAGAAGACCGGCAGTGCGCTGCGCGCGATCCTCGATCTCGCGCCGCCGACCGCACGACGCATCGATGCCGAGGGCAATGACGAGGAGGTCTCGCTCGACGAGCTGTGTACCGGTGACCGTCTACGGGTACGCCCCGGTGACAAGGTGCCGGTCGATGGCGAGGTGCTCGAGGGCCACAGCACGCTGGACGAGTCGATGGTGACCGGGGAGTCCCTTCCCGTCGAGAAGCGCGAGGGCGACACGGTCATCGGCGGCACCGTGAATGGTCAGGGCAGCTTCGTCATGCGCGCCGACAAGGTCGGCGAGGACACGGTGCTTTCGCAGATCGCGGAGATGGTGGCCGAAGCGCAGCGTTCGCAGCCGCCCGTGCAGCGGCTTGCCGACGTGGTCGCCGGCTACTTCGTCCCCGCGGTGGTTACCGTGGCGATACTGGCATTTATTGCCTGGGGGCTCTGGGGGCCACCGCCGGCGATGGCCTACGCGGTGATCACCGCGGTATCGGTGCTGATCATCGCGTGTCCTTGTGCGCTCGGCCTGGCGACGCCGATGTCGATCCAGGTTGGGGTCGGTCGCGGGGCCCGGGCGGGCGTGTTGATCAAGAATGCCGAGGCACTGGAACGTTTCGAGAAGGTCGACACCCTGGTCGTCGACAAGACCGGTACCCTCACCGAGGGTAAACCCCGGGTCGTATCCCTCGAACCCGTTTCCGGCAGCGATGAAACGCAGTTGCTGCAACTTGCCGGCAGCCTCGAGCGAGGCAGCGAACATCCGTTGGCCGAGGCCATCGTCAGTGCCGCGCAAGAGCATCATGTCGAGCTGAGCGATGCCAGCGATTTCGAGGCGATGACCGGCATGGGGGTCACCGGTCGGGTCGAAGGACGCGAGCTCGCGCTTGGCAATGCCCGGCTGCTCGAAACACGCGGCGTGGAGGCGCGGGAATGGACGCAGCGTGCCGAGACACTGCAAGCCGAAGGGCAAACCGTGATGTTCCTGGTGGCCGATGATCAGGTCATGGGACTCATCGGTGTCGCGGACCCGATCAAGGAAACCACCGCACAGGCGATCCGGACGCTCAAAGAGGATGGCCTGCGCCTGGTTATGCTCACCGGCGACAACCGTACCACCGCCGAAGCCGTGGCGCGCCAACTTGGTATCGACGAAATTGAAGCGGACGTACTGCCGGAAGATAAGGGGCGTATCGTGCGCGAGCATCGCGAGGCCGGGCGCGTGGTCGCCATGGCCGGCGACGGCGTCAATGACGCCCCCGCCCTGGCCGAGGCTGACGTCGGTATCGCCATGGGCACGGGGACCGATGTCGCCATCCAGAGCGCGGGGGTGACCCTGGTGAGAGGGGATCTCTCCGGCATTGTTCGCTCCCGCCATCTCAGTCGCCGGGTGATGCGCAATATCCGCCAGAACCTGTTTTTCGCCTTCGTCTACAACAGCCTGGGGGTGCCTCTGGCCGCCGGGGTGCTGTTTCCGTTCACCGGCTGGCTGCTCAGTCCCATCTACGCCGCCGCCGCGATGAGCCTGAGCTCGGTCTCGGTCATCGCCAACGCACTGCGGCTACGCGCCGCCAAGCTATGAGCCGGGGCCGCCGACAACCATAGAAGAGGGGGAGCATCATGGCTTATGTCGACCTGCAGCGACGTAGCGTATTGCGCCGACTCGGCGGTATGGCGGCGTTGTCGACCCTGGTGGGGGCCGGGGTATGGCCCGGGGGATATCGCCCCGCTCTGCGGGCGGCGTCCGCGTCGACGGCCATGGAGGGGCCCTTCGACGTCGACCTGCGTGTGCGAGTCCATCCCGACAAGGTGGCTATCCTGCCCGGTGCGCCGAGCGACGTCTGGCGCTACACGGCCGAGCAAATCGTCGGGCCTGAAGATACCCTGACGCCCGTGGGTGAGAGTTATACGGGGCCATTGATTCGCCTGCGTCGTGGTCAGCGCTTGCGGGTACGCATCGACAACGATCTCCCCGAAGACACCACCGTGCACTGGCATGGGCTGCACGTGCCGCCAGAAATGGACGGTCAGCCGCGCCTGCCGATCGCGCCGGCGACGAGCACGACGCTCGCCTTCGATGTCGTGGATCGCGCCGGTCTGTACTGGTACCACCCCCATCCTCACGGCCCCAACGGTGGCCGGGTCGGCTTTCAGAGTTACGCCGGCCTTGCCGGTCCACTGATCATCAACGACAACGCCGAGCGTGCCTTGGAGCTCCCTGACGGAGAGCGGGAACTGGTCCTCATCCTGCAGGATCGCACCTTTAGCAATGGCAATGAGCTTCAGTACATCGACGATGGTGGCATGGGGGCGATGATGACCCGCATGCAGGGCTTTCGCGGGGAGCGGGTACTGGTGAACGGCCACCCGGACGCGCGACGCGAGGTGTCCACGCAGCCATATCGATTGCGCCTGCTCAACGGCTCCAACTCGCGCATCTACAAGCTGGCCTGGAGCGATGGCCGGGCGGTGACCGTCATCGGCACCGACGGTGGCCTGCTCGCCAAGCCCGAGCGGCGCCGCTCGGTCACACTGGCGCCGGCCCAACGGATCGATCTGTGGGTCGACTTTGGCGACACCGAGCCCGGAGACTCCGTACAGCTGGTGAGCGAGGAGTACCAACTCGGCATGATGGGCGGTGGTGGCATGATGGACCGAGGGATGATGGACGGCTTGATGGATCGAGGGATGATGGGCGACCGGATGGACGGCATGATGGGTCGAGGCATGATGCGCGACATGATGGGAAGCGAGCGGCTCTCGCTAGTTACCTTCGCCGTCGTCGCACGGGCGAACGATTCGGGAACCCTGCCGGAACGCCTGGCTCAAGACCTGCCGGCCTCCCCGGTTCAGGCCGATGCGCCAGTACGCCGCTTCGAGCTGGGCATGCGCATGATGCAGGGGTTCACGATCAACGGCCGGCAGATGGAGGGCGCGACGGTGGCAGATGACGAGATCGTCCGGCTGGGGCAGACGGAGATCTGGGAGTTCGTCAACAACACCATGATGCCGCACCCCATGCACGTTCATGGACTGCAATTCCTGGTTCAGGAGCGGATATCGGCGGGTGGCAACACGGACCTGCACGATGGGATCATCGACGCGGGATTGCATGACACGGTGCTGTTGTTCCCGGAGGAACGGGTGCGCATCGCTCTGACCTTCAAGGACTTCGAGGGGTTCTACATGTACCACTGCCACAACATGGAGCATGAGGATGCCGGTATGATGCGCTACTTCAAGGTGGTGGCATAACGAACCGGTCTGGTTTCGATCACACCGTATTTCGATCACCTGGCAACCACACGGGATGACGATACAGATGTCCTTCTACGAGAATCGTGTTCTGCCGCATTTCCTCCACCTGGCGTGTGGCAACACGGTGGTCGATCGTCAGCGGGCGGCCGTGGTGCCGCACGCCCGGGGCCGTGTTCTGGAGGTGGGTATGGGGTCCGGGCTCAATATTCCCCACTACGATCCGGACCGGGTCGAGCTGGTCTGGGGGCTCGAGCCTTCCGAAGGCATGCGACGCAAGGCCCGCCACAACGTCATCGGCGCACCGTTCGAGGTGCGCTGGCTGGACCTGCCGGGCGAGGAGGTTCCTCTCGACGACAACAGTGTCGATACCGTGGTGCTCACCTACACCCTTTGCACGATTCCGGACTGGCACCGGGCGCTGGAGCAGATGCGTCGCGTGCTCAAGCCGGGTGGCCAACTGCTGTTCTGCGAACACGGCACGGCACCTGATGAGGCCGTGCGCCAGTGGCAGGATCGCGTCAACCCCCTGTGGCGCAAGGTGGCGGGGGGCTGCCATCTCAACCGTGCCATCCCCGAGCTCATCGAGCACGCTGGCTTCCGTATCCAGCGAATGGAGACGGGCTATCTACCGAAAGTTCCGCGGTTCGCTGGCTTCAATTTCTGGGGAGCCGCTGTTCCCCTGTGATCGAGCCCTCATGTAAGGACGCAATCAGCGGGCAGGTGATACTTCCCTCCTGTTCATGACACGCCTGTACAAGTTCGTCCAGTGTCCGCTCGATACGCTGGAGGCTGGCGACCTTCTCACGGACATCCCGCAGTTTATGCTCGGCGAGGGTGCTGGCCTCCTGGCAATGAGTGCCATCCTCCAATCGCAACAGCTCGGCAATCTCGTCCAGGCTGAAGCCCAGCCGCTGCCCGGTTTTGACGAAGGTCAGCCGCGCGACGTCGGCTGTGCCATAGCGGCGAATACTGCCGGCAGGACGTTCGGGCTCTGAGAGTAGCCCACGGCGCTGATAATACCGGATGGTCTCGACATTGACGCCAACCGCCTTGGCCAGGCCACCAATGGTCATAGTGCCCGCTACTCTATCCCCCTGTCTCTTCATGACGCTTGACTCCGTATCTGACTACGGATGTAACCTTATCCCAGTAAACAAGGTCATGAAAGGTGCAAGCGCAATGTCTACATCGAAAACGGGGAAAGGGCCTCTGGCTGCCGGTGGGCTTGCTGCCCTCCTTGCCTCGGTCTGCTGCCTCGGCCCGCTGGTGCTGATCATGCTGGGGATTTCCGGCGCCTGGATCGGCAACCTGACGGCCCTGGAACCCTACCGCCCACTCTTCGTCGGTATGGCGCTGGTGGCACTGTTCTTCGCCTGGCGCCGGATCTTCCGGCCAGTGGAAAAGTGCCAGCCAGGTGAGCTTTGTGCCGTGCCACGCGTCAGGACGGGCTACAAGGTCATGTTCTGGATTGTGTCGCTACTGGTACTGACTGCGCTGGTCTTTCCCTACACCTTGCCCTGGTTCTATTGAGAGGAGGTTCTCCATGAAAGCTCGTTTCGCCCTCATCGCGATACTCGCCCTGCTCAGCTCTCCCGCCATGGCGGCCCTGCAGACCGTGACGCTCTCAGTACCGGGCATGACCTGCGCCGCCTGTCCGATCACCGTCAAGGCTGCACTCAACAAGGTGGACGGCGTCTCGCAAATCGACGTGAGCTATCCGGATCGTGAGGCCGTGGTCACCTTCGATGATGCCAAGACCACGGTTGAGGCCCTGCTCCAGGCCACGGCCAATGTAGGTTATCCCTCGACGGTGAAGGAATAAGTGTGAAAGGTCCGAGGAAATTTTCAAACGTCGTGCTTGGCAGCATGCTGATGGGATTGTGTTGCGCCGTGCCAATAGTCCTGATTCTGTCCGGCACGGCGGGCCTGGCCGCGCTGACAGGCTATCTCGACTACGTGCTCTTCGCTGCCCTGGCCCTGGCCATCGTCATCGGCTTGCCTCTCTACGCGCGACACCACAAGCGGAAGCAGGATGCCGGCTTTACTCATAAAGACTCGGAGAAACGTGATGATTGAACTCAACGTGAGTGGCATGACCTGTGACCGCTGTGCGGATCATGTCAGGGAAGCCTTGGAGAAGCTGCCCGGCGTACAGTCGGTGGAGGTCTCCTATCCTCAGGGGACGGCATCGGTAGCCGTTGATCCGGGCACACCGGCCTCGGCGTTGACGTTCGCCGTGACCCGACTTGGCTATCAGGCCCGACTGGCCAACAGTGAAACACCCTCCCCGACAGGCGCATCGGTTTCCAAGGGCCGTGATGAAGACGCCCCGCACATCGCGGTGATCGGCAGTGGCGGCGCTGCCATGGCGGCGGCCCTGAAGGCCGCCGAACGCGGCGCCCGGATCACCCTGATCGAACGCGGCACTCTCGGCGGTACCTGTGTCAATACCGGCTGTGTGCCCTCGAAGATCATGATCCGCGCGGCGCATATTGCGCATCTGCGAAAGGAGAGCCCCTTCGATGCCGGCTTGAGCGCCCAGGCACCGGTGGTGGACCGGGCACAGCTGCTCAGGCAACAGCTGGGGCGTGTCGAGGAACTGCGTGATGCCAAGTACGCGGGGATTCTGCGCGACCACCCGGCCATCACGGTCCTGCATGGCGAGGCCCGGTTCGTCGATGCCCGCAGCCTGACGGTCGAGCTGAATGAGGGCGGCGCGCAGACCGTCCGCTTCGATCGCGCCTTCATCGGCACCGGCGCTCGTCCGACAGAACCGCCGGTGCCGGGGCTGGCCGAGACCCCCTATCTCACGTCCACCAGTGCGCTGGAACTGGACACCCTTCCCGAGCGGCTGATCGTGATCGGGGCCTCGGTGGTGGCCCTGGAACTGGCCCAGGCTTTCGCCCGTCTGGGCAGCCGGGTCACTGTGCTGGCCCGCAGCCGAGTGCTGTCCCAGGAAGACCCGGCGGTGGGTGAGGCCGTGGAAGCGGCGTTTCGCCGTGAGGGCATCGAGGTCCTCAAGCAGACACAGGCCAGCGAAGTGAGCCACGACGGCCAGCTGTTCACCCTGCAGACCCACGCCGGGACCCTGCAGGCGGAGCAATTGCTGGTGGCCAGTGGCCGCACACCCAACACCGAGGCCCTGAACCTGGCGAGCATCGGCGTGGAGACCGCGCGTGGCGCGATTCTGGTGGATGAGCATCTGCAGACCACCGTACCGGGCCTGTATGCCGCCGGTGACTGCACCGATCAGCCGGAGTATGTCTACGTCGCCGCCGCCGGGGGTAGCCGCGCCGCGATCAACATGACCGGCGGCGAGGCCACCCTGGACCTCAGTGCCATGCCGGCGGTGATCTTCACCGACCCCCAGGTGGCCACCGTCGGCCTGACGGAAGCCGAAGCACTGGAGCAGGGCTTCAGCGTAGAGTCCCGCGTGCTCGAGCTGGCGAACGTGCCACGTGCGCTGGTCAATTTCGACACCGGTGGGTTCATCAAGCTGGTGGCCGAACGCGACACGGGGCGGTTGCTGGGGGTACAGGCGGTGGCCGGCGAAGCCGGCGAGCTGATCCAGACGGCGGTTCTGGCGCTGCGCGCGCGCATGACGGTGCAGGCCATCGGCGACGAACTGTTCCCCTACCTCACCATGGTGGAAGGCATCAAGCTCTGTGCCCAAACTTTTACCAAAGACGTGACGCAGTTGTCCTGCTGTGCCGGGTGAACGGGCTGAGATTGAGCGAACCGTACCGGGATTCCCGGAGACTCAATGTTGTCTTGCAGGCCCGGCAGGTGTGTCGGCGGCGGACCAACCAGAGAGTGACCCGCTTGCCTTGGATGGGCAGATCACGATAGGGAACATCACGCTTGCCGAACCGCACGAACTCACCCTGCACGCCGCATTCCTCGCAGGCGATCGGATCGGGCACGTCCACCTGGAAGTGCATTTCGTCGTCGGTTGATTTGCAGCCCAGTACTTGGTATTGCGGCAGGTGAAGGATGTTGTCGGGAAGTTCGGGCATGGTGTTGTATAGGCGTAGGTGTCAGTCAGATCCATCCGGCTCGGCATTGGTGTTTGTTTTTTTACCCAACAAGCTGCCGGAAACGAAAAGTAAGGCACCGAGGACAATTGCAATATCAGCCAGGTTGAAGGCCGGCCAATGCCAGTCTCGCCAATAGAAATCAAAGGAATCCACAACATAGCCGCGAAAGACCCGGTCAATCAGATTGCCCATGGCGCCACCGAGGATAAGACTGTAAGCGATGGCTTCTCCTTTATGACGATTTTCAAGGATCAGCTTGATCAGAAAAATCGAGACCACCACCGCGATTCCGATAAAAAAGTAGCGCTGCCAGCCTCCACCATTCGCAAAAAGACTGAATGCGGCACCGGTGTTCCATAGGTGCACCCAGTTAAAGAACGGGGTCACCGAAACATACTCGCCATAGGCCATTGATTGCTGCACCAGCCACTTTACAGCCTGATCAGACGCTGCCAGCAGGCCCGATATGGACAATAGGGCATACGGCGAGAGCTTTTTGCCAACAATGAGCATTATTTAACCCTTCAACGCCAAAATGCGTCTGGCACCGTTAAGTACAATGCCCCCCGCGATGGTGCCGATAATCAGATCCGGATAATTGGAACCGGTCCACGCGACCAGGGCGCCGGCGGTGATGACCCCCAGGTTGATCACCACGTCGTTGGCCGAGAATATCCAGCTTGCCTTCATGTGCGCCCCGCCTTCCCGATGTTTGGATATGAGCAGCAGACAACTGGTATTGGCAATCAATGCGACGAATGCGATAGCCATCATCACCAGCGATTCAGGCTCACTACCGAATACAAAGCGTCTCACCACCTCTACGAGCACGCCCACAGCCAAGATCAGTTGCAGTACACCAGCAAGATGCGCGGCACGTACCTGCATTTTCACGCTATGTCCAACCGCATAAAGGGCAAGCCCGTACACCGCCGCATCGGCAAAATTGTCCAGGGATTCTCCAATCAGGCCGGTGGACTGGGCGATCAGACCGGCAGTCATTTCCACCACGAACAGAAGTGCATTGATGCCGAGCAACCAGCGCAGGGCCCCGGATTCTTGCTTAGCAGAAGCTGCCGAGAACTCGGCGGCCTTGATGGTCTCCGGATTTGCAGCGACGGTTTCCTGAAGCGAGGCGCCTAGCCCCAAGGTCTTCAGTTTCGAGGTGACGGGCTCGACCTCGCCGTCATGTACGACCTTCAGCCGGCGGTTCGACAAGTCGAAGGACAGCGCTCGAACCTCCTCAAAGCCGTTCAGGGCTAGGCGAATCATTCGCTCTTCTGATGGACAGTCCATCTTCGGCACGGCATAAACGCTGACCCATCTCCCCGGCGCTTCGGAGGAGGCCTGTATATCGGTATCCGCTGCGGACGTTGCATCACCGCCACAGGCGCCACCACAGGATTTGCTCATGATACGACTCCACTTGAACAATGTTGTGGTACCATTTAAAACTATAAAGCTACTATAAGGTCAATAGAGTAAAGAATCCGTTGGGGAGGAGGCTGATGCGCATTGGTCAGTTGGCGCAGTTGGTAGGGGTCGAAACACAGACGATCCGCTTCTATGAACAGCAGGGCTTGTTGCCGCCGCCTGATCGGCAGGACAACGGTTACCGTGTCTATACCGAGAAGCATGGTGAGGGGCTGGCCTTCATCCGTCGCTGCAGAATCCTGGGCCTGTCACTGGCTGAGATTCACGAACTACAGAGCTATCAGGACGACCCTCATCAGCCTTGTACCGCCGTCAACGCCTTGCTCGATGATCACATCTCTCATGTGCGGTCGCAGATAACCGCTCTGCAAGCGCTTGAGAAACAACTCGTTTCACTGAGAGCGAGTTGCAACGATGACCGGGAAGTTGAGGCGTGTGGGGTTCTTGCTGGAATTAGCGAAGGAAACATGCACCAGCAGTAGGTGAAGCATCAACCAGATAATCCGATGAGATGCCGGTTTGTCTCACTCTCATGCAAAGGTAAGATCAACCATTTAATCCGCTTGCCCTTCAATTTCTGGGGAGTCGCTGCTCCCCGTTGATCGAGCCTCGTGTAATGAGGCGATCAGTGGACAGGTGGCCCCGAGGTCACACCTGCACGAGCAGTGCCGTGGCGTACATGATCCCGACACCGGCCGTGACACCCAGCACTGAAATGCCGGAGACTGGCGACATCGCCTCAGCCACGGCGGTTCGCCGTAGATAATCTGCGACTTCGACGCAGACCTGTAGAATGGCGCCGGCTCCCAGCCCCAGGAACAGCGCCGACCAATGCGGTGCGAAGGCATAGGCCCCCAGCCAAGTGCCGAGTACCGCGGGCAAGCCGGCCAGGGCCACTAGTCCGACCCACATCCAGGCAGGTATGGACAGGCGCGTCAGGGGAGCAGCGATGGCGACGCCTTCGGTCAGGTTATGCAGCGTAAAACCGATCACCAGGAAGGTGCCCAGCGCCCCGGCACCGGCTGCGAAGGCGCCACCGATGGCGAGGCCCTCGCCCAGGTTGTGCAGCCCGATGCCCAGCGCGATATACCACGCCAGAATGCGACCCTCCGGAGGCAGGCCGTGGCGCCGCCCCACCCCCAGCAGCGCCAGGAAGGCGACCAGCGCCGTCAGCCAGACCAGGGCCGGCCCTTGGAACAGCGACGCCGCCTCGGCCGCGAGTTCGAGCCCGGCCTCGAGGGTGTCCACCAGCAGGAAGGCCAGCAGCCCCAAGGTCAGGGCCAAGGTGAACTGGAACCCCTTCGCGCCGGCATGCTGTAGCGCCGGCAACAGGCACATGCCCAGCGCCACCGGCAGGACCCCCACAAAGAGGCCGAGCACGCCATAGCCGGACAACTGCTCGATGCTCGGCTGTGGGGTTGGCTCCGCCACCTCGATGGTGTGCCCGAAGGTGACCCCTGTGCCGGTGACCAGGGTGACCTCGTGCAGTTCGTCCTCCACCCAGGGATAGGGGATCTGCAGCCATGCGGCCTGCCCCCTGGACAGCTCACCAGCTGGCTCCTGGTGGAAGCGCCAGTAGGCACCATCGACCTGCACCTGGGCGATGCGCATGGGTTCCGATCCCCCCGCGCGTACCTTCAGGGCGAGGCCGTCGTCGTCGATGATGGTGCGCTCGACGGTCAGTTCCTCGAGCGGCGGTGGCGATACGCCGAGCCATTCGAGTGGCTGCGTCATCTGGAACCACAGGAGCGCCAAGCCGAGCATCAGCGGGGGGAGCAGCAACGAGAACCACAGTCGCGGGTGCATCAGACCACCTCGAACAGACTCATCCAGCCGAGTTCCACGAATTCGCTCTGGTGGGCATGGAACATGTACTGCCCCGGCTCGTGGTCGGCGAAGGAGAATTCCAGGATGCCCCGCTGCGCCTGGCACTGCATCACCGTATCCACGGTCCTGAGGGTCGGCGTCAGGGTCGTGCCATGATCGTAGTAATCGAAGAAGTTGGCATGCAGGTGCAGGGAGTTCACTGGATCGAACTCGGTGACGTTAATCAGGTATATCCGTGCCGGGCGAGCCCGCTCGAGGCGAATGGGCCGATTCACGTAGGCATGCGCCACCGAGTTGACCGCGTAGATCTCGTTCTCCTCGTCGAAATTGGTGTCGAAGCCATTCATCACCATCACGAACTCCTGCCAGCGCGCGTTCGCCTCACTGCCCAGTAGGCGTGAGCGAGCCGCCGGCTCATGCTCGGGATGCCGTTGCGGATCCGGGTCGACGATAAAGGCACCGTACAGACCCTTGTGGATATGGCGTTTCAACGGCAACGAATGACAGTGATACAGGTGGCAGCCGAAGGGCTCGGCATCGAACTCGTAGGTGAAGGCTTCCCCAGGTGCTACCTCGCCGGCGCCTGGCACGCCATCCATCCGCGCCGAGTGGATGCCATGGAAGTGCAGAGTGTGCACATGGCTGCCGGCGTTGACGAAGCGAATGCGTATCCGGTCGCCCTCGGTGGCCCTCAGCGACGGCCCCGGCACCCGACCATTGTAGGTCCAGGCCGGGAAGAAGAGCCCTGGTGCGATCTCGATCTCCTTGTCGATGGCGGTGATCGTGTACTCGCGCAGCCGTTGCCCGTTCGCCAGCCGGCTGACCCTGCCGGTATCCCAGTCGGTGAGCATGGCGGTCGGATCGAAGCCATTGCGTGCATGGTCGACCTCGCCTTGGGTGATCATGTTGCCCGTCATAGCCCCGTGGCTTCCGGCAGGGGAGGAAGAGGTCGTCACTGATGCCGAAACGGTGGCTGCGCGGGCCGACGACAGGCCTATCGCTGACATCAGGCCCCAGCCCCCCGCCTTGAGGAAACCCCGGCGGTCGAAACGCCGTCCTGTCATCGCTTATCGCTCTAAGGTGAACAAGGATGCTTCTGATAAGCATTGTAGTTTATCGCGCTCGGATTAGCGCACTCGGCTCTTCAATCATCACTTCACTTTCGCTGAAGGCTCAGCACGGCTGCATGATCCGCGCAGCAGGTAAGAGCAGTAGCTGGAACAGCTGGTCCGGTTTTGCCCACGAGGCGTAGGCTCGCTAGGACGGCATCTCAGCCACTTCACCCGCACCAGCCGCAACCGATACAGGAACTGCTGGTGGGATCGCATGTTGCCCGGTCGCGGCCGGAACTGGGTTATATGCAAAGTAAAGCCGTAGCGAGAAACGCCTGGGGAGTACCTAAAGCACCTTGAAGATATCGGCTTCATTGTTCAAATAAAGCGCGGCATCATCGGCTAAATGCCCCGAGAGTACGCATCTTATCAGTCATGGTTTAAGGTTTTTTATAACCACTCATCCAGCACATAGTCGGGGTTGATCTTTACCAAAAAGGGAGAGATCAAAACGGCAACAACATAGCAAAATCACGCCTACATTGGGCCCTGGGAAGGCCTCGATGTTGCTTGAACCATGGCTTTGCAGGAACGTGCCCTGTGGCGTGGGAGCTTGACAAGAAATCAGCCATTGGGGCACAAAAAATTGAACTAAAACACCGCCGGATGGTTGGCGGTACTCTTTTAATGAGTAGGCCACCTAGCTGCGCATTAGAATGCACGAGATTCTGAAGAAGCGCCCCAGCGATCCTACTCGCCAGGGCGCCGCTGTGCTGATGTATTGAACGCTACTCAGTCGCGGTCAGTCACCATTGCCCACTCGCAGGGCCACGAAATAGGCACGGCCGTCGCGGTTGAGAAGAACCGGCACCGTTTGGTCGTCCGGCAGGTTGGTAAGCAACTCCGTCAGCTGTTCCGGGCTCTCTATCGGTTGCTGGCCCAGGCTGACCAGCACATCGCCGGGGCGAATGCCGGCGGCAGCGGCATGGCCGGTCGGATCGACCTTGGCGATGCGCACCCCGTGATCAATGCCAAGCCGGCGCTTCTCCATGCTACTCAGCGGCTGAACCACGATCCCGAGGCGCACCGGGTCGCCCTCGGCCTGATCGGCACCGGCATCCGGCCACTCGCCAACTTCCACCGTGATGGTCTCCTGCTGACCATCGCGCAGCACCCTGAGCTCGACCTCTTCCCCCGGACTCGTCTGACCGACCAGGCGCGGCAGCGTGGTGGAGTGGTCCACTTCCTGGCCGTTCACCTCAAGGATGACATCACCGGCCTTGAGGCCGCCTTCCGCCCCAGGGCTGCCGGGCTCAAGCTCGGCGATCAAGGCACCCTCGGCCTGTTCCATGCCGAAGGACTCCGCCAGGTCCTTGGACACCGGCTGGATGCTGACCCCCAGCCAGCCGCGGCTCACGTAACCCTCTTCGCGCAGCTGGTTGGCGACATCCAGTGCTACATCGATGGGGATGGCGAAGGAGAGGCCCATGTAGCCACCGCTGCGGGTCAAGATCTGGGAGTTGATGCCCACGACTTCACCATCCAGGTTGAAGAGCGGTCCTCCGGAGTTACCCGGATTAATCGCCACGTCGGTCTGGATGAAGGGGACATAGACGTCCTGAGGCAGGGTGCGGTTGATGGCGCTGATGATCCCGGACGTCACCGAGTGATCGAAGCCGAAGGGGGAGCCGATGGCGGCGACCCACTGGCCGACCTTGAGATCGGTGGACTCACCGAGCTCCAGGGTCGGCAGATTGTCCGCCTCGACTTTGAGGACCGCCACGTCGGTTTTTTCATCAGCACCGACCAGCTCAGCCTCGAGCTCACGCCGGCCATTCAGGCGCACCAGGATCTTATCGGCGTCCTTGACCACGTGGGCGTTGGTCATGATGTAGCCGTCTTCATCGAAGATGAAGCCCGATCCCAGTGACTGACGTGGCTCCTCATTGCGATTGGGCGCACCGCCGGGTGGCATCGGGATGCGGTCGCCGAAGAACTCTCGAAAGATCTCCGGCACCTCCTGCCCCCCAAACTGCCGAGAGGATGTCATGGACCTCTCGATCTCCCGTGAGGTGGAGATGTTGACGACGGCTGGCGCGGCCTTGTCGACCAACTCTGTGAAGTCTGGCAGCCGTGGTTCGGCGAGGGCTGGCGTCGCCAGCATCAAGAGTAAAGCTAGGCTCATCAGCCAGGTGTGCGGGTGAGGCTTAGGTATCACAATGGGCTCCTTCCGGGGCATGGGAGATGGTAACCATGTCTGGTACAGCGCCCACTATGCAAAGTTCCATACGCTTAGCCTTGGCTCGGTCTTCATTAGAATTCGGGCTTGAAGCTTGAGTTGCTATAGGTTTTATACTGCCGGGTCTACAGGTGACACCACAAGGATGACGCATGGGACATCATCACGATCATCCCCACCTTGACCCCACCTCTGGTGACCGTCGGGTGAGCATCGCCATCTGGGCCAACGGGATATTGACCGTTGCTCAGATAGTGGGGGGTATCCTGGCGGGAAGCCTCGCGCTGATCGCGGATGCGCTGCATAATTTTTCCGACATGGCTGCCCTTGTCATTGCCTTTGCTGCCCGCAAGATCGCGAGGCGACCACCTGACTCTCAGATGACGTTTGGCTATGGACGAATCGAGATTGTCGCAGCGCTGATCAACTACACTACTCTCATTCTTGTTGGGTTTTATCTAATTTATGAAGGCGTGATGCGCATGATCGACCCGCCAGAGATTCAAGGCTGGATAGTCGTCATCATCGGGATTGTCGCTCTTCTTGTCGATGCGCTAACGGCCTTGCTCACCTGGTCGATGCAAAAACATAGTGTCAACATTCGGGCTCTCTTCCTGCACAACCTGTCTGATGCGTTTGCGTCCATCGCTGTGATCATTGGGGGCTCGCTGATTCTGCTATACGATATGCGCTGGGTAGACCCCGCGATCACGATCGGTATTGCACTCTATATTCTCTATCTTGCCTTTACGGAAATAGGTACCCCTATCCGGACACTGATGCTGGGCTCGCCTCCCGATGTCGATGGTCAATCAGTCATTGATCTCCTGCGCAGCGTCGAAGGGGTTGAGGATGTGCATCATGTTCACCTATGGCAAATGCAGGAGAATACCGCCGCACTTGATTGCCACGTGGTGACGACGGAAGCAGGCTGGCAGCAGCTCGAGGCGATCAAGGCGGATATCAAGGCGCAACTGAAAGCGCGCTTTGACATTGGCCACTCCAGCTTGGAATTCGAGCATATTGATCATGCGCATCAGGGAGCCAATCTTTATGGGCATGGATAACACGCCACTATTCGCCGACTTAGGCACCCAACAGCGGTTGAGATCCACTCAGCAGTCCTCTGGTCTTGCTTTCCGTTTAACCACTTGAATTAGAGAAGTCAATGTACAAAAAAGCGACGTTTATCCTGGTTGGCGCGTTGATGCTGACCGCCCTCATCGTGATCGTAGCGAGACCCTCGTTGTTGGGCATGGGCGCCGAGGCGGCCAGCCAGGATGGCGCTCAGGCCGAAAACTCTCTGGTGCGCTCACACTCGCCTGTTCTGGGGCCGGAAGAAGCGCCGGTGACCATCGTGGAGTTCTTCGACCCGGCCTGTGAGGCCTGCCGTGCCTTCTATCCGCTGACCAAGCGCATCCTGGAAGCCTACCCCGAGAAGGTGCGGTTGGTGGTGCGCTACACGCCCTTCCACGGAGACGTATCCGAAACCGCCATTCGCGTGCTGGAAGTCGCCAGGCGCCAGGACGTATTCCAGCCGGTGCTGGAGGCGTTGCTGGCTCGGCAGAGCCAGTGGGCGGCTCATGGCAGTGTCGATGAGGAAGCGATCATGGAGATCGCCAGCGAGGCCGGACTGGACAGAACCGTAGCCGAAGAGCAGCTCAATTCACCAGAGGTACAGGCGGTCTTCGACCAGGACAAGGCTGACGTCGAGGCCAACCAGATCAGCAAGACGCCGACCTTCTTCGTCAATGGCGAGCTGTTGGACCCCTTCGGCATGCAGGAGCTGGTCGACGCCGTTAACCGTGAGGTAGCCGAGGTCTCCGGCGAAGAGGATGCATCATGACACGACGCTGGTTGCTAGTGGGACTGATGGTCCTTAGCCCCGTGTTGGCCGAAGCCCGTTGGCAAGAGCGTGCCGGATTATCACTGGCCAAGCCGGCACCGGCCAGGGCACAAGCTATCGCGAAGGTGGGTCGCGTCGCCCAAGAGCTCACCGTGGCACCAGGGGATACCCTGGACGCACTGCTGCAGCAGCTTGGTGTGGATGCCGAGCTGCGCGCCCAAGCGGCGACCTCGCTGGCGAACAGGTTCGACCCAAGACGATTGCGGCCCGGAGATCGTATCACTTTCACCTCTCTGGCGACGGGACAGCCGGTGTCGGTGGCCATCGAGCGTGACTCGGGTATTCAGTACGTGGTCACGCTGGGTGGGCGTCCGTCGACGCGCATTGTCCAGCCTCGCCTCGACACCCTGACCCTGGGTCGTGAAGTAGATGTCAAGACGTCACTCTATGCCGCCTTGGAGGCTGAGGAGATACCCAGGCGTTTCGCAGCAGAGCTTGACATGCTGCTGGGCGGACTCATGGACACACGCCGGGATATCTCGGGTGGCGAGCGTCTGCAGTTACTGTGGGAAGAAGATCGCCGTGAGGATGGCACTCGAGTCGGGTCTCCCCGTCTGACCTATATGGGGTTGGCTGACCAGGCGGAGCGGCTGGAGATGGTATGGCCGGCGGACCAGAGAGCCAGCGTGATGCTCTTTAAGGACGGTAGCCTCCAAGACACCTTGCAGTTCCCGATTTTCGGCGCACGCCTGACATCCCCCTTCGGCAACCGGCGCCATCCCGTGTACGGCGGGGTCCGACGTCATGACGGTATCGATCTTGCCGCGCCTCGCGGCACCCCGGTCATGGCGACGGCGCCGGGGCGCGTCTCCTTCATCGGTCGCCGGGGAGGTTATGGACGTGTTGTCGAGGTAGAACATGATACGGACACCATCAGTCGCTATACGCATCTCAACCGATTCGCCGCCAGCCTGGCGGTCGGGGACTCTATCAAGGCCGGCGACAAACTGGGTGAGGTAGGGGCCTCCGGACTCGCCACGGGGCCCAACCTGCACTACGAAGTGAGGGTGGATGACCGCCCCGTGGATCCCCTCGAGGAAGGGCAGCGCCTCATTCTGAGTGAGTCACCCACACGCCAGGAGTATCGCAGCGCACTGTTCGAGGCTCGGACACGTCTGCAAAAAGCCATCGGAACGTCCGCTGCTTCCGATCTGGCCGCATTGGAGAACTGACAAGCCTTTAGGTGGACTTGCTGTGAAACACGCCTCGGTGGGCACAATGTACCTAGCGTCGCGTGACGCTACAGCCTCAGCGGCACTCACTTCACACGGGCAGGGGTTATGGAAGGTGTCTCGCCAGTCACGCTGGGGGTTTTAGGCAGCCTCGCCGCCGGCGCGATGATGTATGTCATTAGCCACGAGATCATTCCCCAGGCCCACCGCAGCGGTCACCAGAACAAGGCGACCCTGGGCTTCTCTATGAAGTTGGTGATCATGCTGTTCCTGAATGTCTCAACTAGGGCACGCTGGGACGCACAGGAGGTTATCCCAAATCGTGAGCGCCTTTGTGGGCTGCCTCACTGATACACAACTGGTGATCACTCAGCACCTCGATGATGCGACAGCTCTCGACCTTGCCGCCGGCACACTGGCTCACCATCCGCCTGAGTTCGTCACGCAGTGCCGAGAGCCGCTGCAGCCGCGACTCCACTTCCTCCAGGTGATGCTTGGCAACGGCATCGACCTCCTGACAGGGCATGTCGGGCTGGTCTGACATCGCCAGTAGCTCACGCACCGCATCCACCGAGAAGCCGAAGTCTCGGGCATGGCGAATGAAGGTCAGCCGCCTGACGGCTTCTTCGCCGTAGCGCCTCTGCCCACCCTCGGTACGCGATGCATCGCCCACCAGCCCGATGCGCTCATAATAGCGCACCGTTTCAGGCTTGCAGCCGGCGCGCCGTGCCAGCTCGCCGATACCGATGGTAGGGCTAATCTCCGGCATCCTGATGCTCCTCTCGCATGACTTGAACCTGTAGTTGCTACAGGGATTATGCTTCCGGACAAGATTAAGACATTCGGAGAGGCAGCGCCATGACCGAACCAACGCAAGGCACCATCCCGTCGACGCTGACACTGCAGGTGGAAGGCATGGACTGCGGCGGCTGCGAGCGCAAGGTAGAGGCCGCTCTGGGCCGCCTGGAGGGCATCGGGGAGGTGTCGGCCAGTTCGGTCACCGGATCGGTGAGGATTCACCCTCAACAGGATACGACGCCTTCTCATGAGGCGATCGAGCGGATCCTTAACGAGCTCGGCTACCAGCTTGCCACCGATGATGAGGGAGATGAGGCGGATGCCGCTCCGGCCTCTTGGTGGCAGACCGCCAAGGGACGCTTGGTGCTCGTCACGGGGGGGCTGCTGGCTCTGGCCTTCGTTCTCCGCCTGGTCTGGCCTAGCCTAGGCAACTGGCCCTTCGTCGCGGCCACCCTGGTGGGGTTGGTGCCCATTGCACAAGGCGCCTGGGGTGCGCTGAAGATGCGCAACCCCTTCACCATCGAGATGCTGATGAGCATCGCCGCCCTGGGCGCCCTGGCTATCGACGCCGCCGCCGAAGCGGCGGTGGTGGTCTTCCTGTTCGCCGTGGGCGAACTGCTGGAGGGCGTGGCCGCCTCACGGGCGCGACGCAGCATCTCGGCCCTGGCGGACCTGACGCCGTCCACGGCGAGGCTGATGGAGGATGGGGATACTCGTGAGGTCTCGGCCGCCTCGCTCACGCCTGGGCAGCGAGTCCTGGTGCGACCGGGCGACCGCGTGCCCTGCGATGGGCGTATTCTGACCGGCGAATCCGACCTGGATGAGTCACCGATCAACGGGGAGTCGGTGCCCCGCTCGCGTGCCCCGGGGGACGACGTCTTTGCCGGCACGGTCAACCTCGATGCCGCCCTGGAGGTGGAGGTAACCCGCGGCGCCGAGGACAACACCATCGCCCGGGTGATCCGCCTGGTGGAAGAGGCCCAGGCCGCCAAGGCGCCGGTGGCGCGCTTCATCGATCGCTTCGCGTTCTACTACATGCCGGCGGTGGTGGGGCTCGCCCTGCTGATGGCGGTGGTGCCGCCGCTGGTCTCGACCATGGCCTGGTCGGAATCGGTCTATCGCGCCCTGGCCTTGCTGTTGATCGCCTGCCCCTGTGCCCTGGTGATCTCGACCCCCGCGGCGATCGCTGCCGGCCTCTCGGCGGGCGCCCGGCGGGGCCTGCTGATCAAGGGCGGCGCGGTACTCGAACAGCTGGGCAAGCTGCGCACGGTGGCGTTGGACAAGACCGGCACCCTCACCGCCGGCACTCCCCGTGTCACCGACGTGGAGGACTGGGCCACCGGCCAGGGCGAAAACGAGATCCTGAGGCTGGCAGCCGCGATGGAACGTGATTCTAGCCATCCCATCGCCACGGCCATCCTCGCCCATGCGCAGCAACAGGGCCTGTCGCTTCCCCTGGCCAGCGAGAGCCGCGCCCTGTCGGGCTTGGGCGTCGCCGGCCGGGTCGAGGGGCGCGAGCTGGGCCTGGTCACGCCTCGCCACCTGGCCGAGCGAGTCACGCTGGATCATGACCTGAACGTCCGGATCGCCGAGCTGGAGGGTGCCGGCAAGAGTCTCGCCCTGCTGGTCGAGAGCGAGCGTCCCCTGGGACTGATCGCCGTTCGCGATGAGCCGCGTGAGGACGCCCGGGAGGGGCTCGCCGCCCTGTCACGTCTCGGCGTCGAGGCCGTCATGCTCAGTGGTGACAATGCGCGTACCGCCGCTGCCATCGGTGGCTCGCTGGGCATCGAGGCCCATGGCGAGCTGATGCCCGAGGACAAGGCCCGGCGCGTGCAGCAATGGCAGGCCACCGGACGCGGGCCGGTCGGCAAGGTGGGCGACGGGATCAACGATGCCCCGGCACTGGCGGCGGCCGATGTCGGCATCGCCATGGGCGGCGGCACCGACGTGGCACTGGAAACGGCGGATGCGGCCCTGCTCAAGAACCGCGTCACCGGCATCGCCGAGCTGATCGACCTGTCTAGGGCCACGCTGCGCAACGTCAAGACCAACGTCGCCCTGGCGCTGGGCCTGAAGGCTATCTTCCTGGTGACCACGGCGCTGGGCATCACCGGCATGTGGATCGCGGTGATGGCGGATACCGGTGCCACCGTGCTGGTGACCCTGAACGCCATGCGGCTGCTGGGCTATCGCTTCTCACCAGGGACCGCCATGAGCGGCTCGGCAAGCCCGCGCTACCAGGCAGCCACGTCATGAGAACGAAACGGATAGCGATGGCGCCGCAGAGCCGCTACTGGTTGGCACTGGCCGTTATGGTCGGCCTGGCCGACCAGGTCATCAAGGGACTGGTGCAGGCGCTGATGCCGTATGGCCAGACCATCCCGCTGACCCCATTCTTCAACTGGGGTCACTGGTGGAACACGGGGGCGGCCTTCAGCTTCCTCGCCGATTCAGGTGGCTGGCAGCGCTACCTCTTCCTCTGCCTGACAGGAATAGCGGCTATCGTGCTGACGTTCCTGTTGTGCAGGCCCAGGCCCCGCCTGGAGGCGCTGGGGTACAGCTTGATGCTGGGTGGCGCGCTGGGTAATGGCATCGACCGCCTGGCGCGAGGGTATGTGGTGGACTACCTGGACATCTACTGGCGAGAGTGGCACTGGCCCGCCTTCAACCTGGCGGATATCGCCCTGTTCCTGGGTGTCATTACCTTTGCGATGGCGGCCTTGCATGAACGTCCCTCCCCAGGTTGTCCGAGTGACGGCATGGATGCACAGAACCCGCCAGTCCGGGACATGACGCTTTTCGGACGGCTCTCTCCGGTCCTCGGCTGTTTGCTGGCCCTGACCGCCGGAGGGTTGACCACCCTTAGTGCCGCGCCCTTCACGCTGTGGTGGCTGGGCCCGGTGGCGGTGGCCCTGGTCTATGTCGGCATCCATGCCCTGACACCCGCTCAAGCCGCCCTCCGCGGTTGGTGCTATGGCGTGGGCCTGTTCGGCTCCGGTACCTCCTGGGTCTTCGTCGCGATCCACGACTATGGCGATACGGGGGCGCTCCTGGCGCTCTTCCTCACCGGTGTGTTCGTGGCCAGCCTGGCGCTGTTCTATGCCGTGCCCTTCTGGCTCTATCGCCGCGTCACGGGCCCACGCCTGGCCTTCCTCAGCTTCGCCGGCGCCTGGGTACTCAGCGAGTGGCTGCGCACCTGGCTGTTTACCGGGTTTCCCTGGCTGCTGCTGGGCACGTCCCAGGTAGACTCGCCGCTGGCGGCCTGGGCCCCGGTGGGCGGCGTCTATTTCCTGTCGCTGATCACCGCCCTGACAGGCACCCTGGGCGTGGAGCTCCTGCGCCGCCGCTGGTGGGCCGCGGCGCCCATCGCCGCTCTCTGGCTGACTCCCCTGGCCCTGCCGTCCCAGTGGACCTCGCCGGCCGGCGAGCCGCTACGGGTCGCCCTGCTGCAGGGCAACCTGGCTCAGTCGATCAAGTGGACGCCCGAAGGCCAGCGCGAGGCGGTCAACATCTACACGTTGTTAGCACGAAAGCAGCCCGACGAGCTCGACCTGATGGTCTGGCCGGAGGCGGCCCTGCCGATGTTCGAGGAGAAAGCGCGGCCCATACTGGAGCGGGTACAGTCCAACCTGTCGCCCGACACCGCCCTGCTCACCGGCATCCTGCAGCGCGACGGCGGCGACAACTACAACGGCGTGATCGGCCTGGGTAACGCCGAGGGCCAGTATCGTAAGGTGCGTCTGGTGCCTTTCGGCGAGTACCTGCCGCTGAAGCGCCTGTTCGCCGACACCATCGCCTTCTTCGACCTGCCCATGCCGACCATGACCCCCGGGGCCGAGGCTCAGGGGCCGATCCACGCCGCCGGAACCACCATCGGTAACGCCATCTGCTACGAGATCATCTATGCCGATCGTGTCGCCGAGCAGGCGCGCGATGCCGAGCTGTTGCTGACGGTCTCCAACGACACCTGGTTCGGCCGCTCCATCGGCCCCCTGCAGCATCTGCAGATGGCCCGCCTGCGTGCGCTGGAGAACGGCCGGTACCTGATCCGCGCCACCAGCAACGGCGTGACCGCCATCGTCGATCCTCAGGGCCGTGTCATGGCCCGTGCACCACAGTTCCAGGCGACGAGCCTTCGCGGTGAGGTGCTGCCCATGGTGGGAAACACGCCGTTCACCCGAACCGGTAGCTGGCCCACCTGGCTGTTGGCCGCCTTACTGGTGCTGCCTGGATGGCGATTCAACACACGTCGGTCTGGATGATAAGGGTCCAGCCGAAAAGGGAGAGAATGATGGCGTTATCCGAATCCCACTCTGGCACAGCGAGGAAATCTCCATGGTGGCAGCTTCGAACACGCACACTGGTGGGAGCGCTGGCAGGCTGGCTTGCGTTCATCGGCGTTGCTCAGGCCCAGGAGGAAAACAATTGGCCCCTCGGCCACTATCCGCTGCCTGAACAAGGCAATGTGATCGGCGACACCTACCGCATAACGGTGGAGGATCGAGAAGATACCCTGCTCGATATCGCCAGGCGGCACAACCTGGGGTACAGGGAGATCGTGCGCGCCAACCCGGACGTGAGCATCTGGATTCCCGGCGAGGGTGCCGAGGTGACCATACCCGGACGCTTCATCCTGCCCCCTGCAGAGCGCACTGGCATCGTCATCAACATCGCCGAGCTGCGCCTTTATTATTATCCCGAGGTGGATGACGACGAGACGCCACGTGTCGAGACCTATCCTATCGGCATCGGTCGCGAGGGCTTCGATACGCCCCTCGGTGTGACCAAGACCACCATGAACATCAAGAACCCCGCCTGGTACCCACCCGAGTCGGTCCAGCGTGAAGCCAGGGCACGTGGTGAAGAGGCACCCAGCGTGGTGCCCCCAGGCCCGGACAATCCGCTGGGAGACCATGCCATTATCCTTGGATTCGATGGCTACTTGATCCATGGGACCAACCAGCCGGATGGTATCGGCATGCGTGCCAGTCGTGGCTGTATTCGCATGTTCCCTGGGGACATCGAGTCGATCTTCGACCGCGTGCCCGCCGGCACCCAGGTCCGAATCGTCAACCAGCCCATCAAGATCGGCTGGCATGAAGGGCAACCGCTGGTTCAGGCATTCCCGCCCCTGGAGGGGGAGGGGAACAGCATGTCCACGTTGGTAGAGACCATCACCCGTCTCAACCAACACAAGGCCGAGGGCTGGAGCTTCGATTATGAACAGCTTCGCGGCCTATTGGATGCCCCCAGTGGTCGCATGGTAGCCCTGAATCCCAAGCCGGAGCCCGCGTCGGATCCGGATAAAACGCATGACACAGACTACCAGGGTATCTACGCAGAAATCGCGCTGAGCAGGCCATGACGACGACAACATGGCGAGTCTTGTCAGTCTCGTGACGCTGACGTCGGTCGCGGATGATCCAGGATCTATAGCGCTCTACATGACCATTGGCGTTGCGTTTATAGCCCCACCTTGCCGCATGGCGCGGTGGGCTCCTAGTCTCACCGTTTGCATGCCGATTCTGGGGAGGGACGGGCTATCGACCTCGACGTTGCTCTGGGCTACCTGCTGCCGTGGGAGTTCTCGCTGGCCTGGTCGGGGGCCTGCCTGCTGGCCATCGTGCTCTACCTGCGTGGCCTCCGGCAGCGCCGACGGCGAGGCGAGGCCACCGGCGCAGGTCGAGTCCTTGCCTACCTGCTGGGTGTCGCCACCATCTATGGCGTCACTCAGACCCATTACGACTACCTCGCCCAGTACATGTTCTTTACCCATCGGGCTCAGCATCTGGTATTGCATCACGCCGGTCCCTTCCTGATTGCCCTGGCCGCCCCCCTGCCGGTACTGACGGACGGCTTGCCGACCCGAATCAGACACTTTTCAGGATGGAGGCCGGTCGCGCGCCTGCTGCGCCCTGTATACCGGACGCTTCAGCATCCACTGATCGCTCCCGTACTGTTCGTCGGGCTGATCTATTTCTGGTTGATTCCCGAGGTCCACTTCGATGCGATGCTGAGTACCGACCTGTATCAAGTGATGAACTGGAGCATGGCGCTGGATGGGTTGCTGTTCTGGTGGTTGATCCTGGATCGCCGCACGCCGCAGCAGGGCGGCCTCGGTTACGGCAAGCGCATCGCCATCCTGCTGGTGGTGATTCCGCCGCAGATCGTGCTGGGGGCCTATATCGTCTTCAGCCGGAGTGTCATTTTCGATGTCTATGAGGTATGCGGGCGCGCCTGGCCGCTGGACCCTCTGACTGACCAGCTCCTCGGTGGCCTGTTGACTTGGGTACCGGCCACGATGATGAGTGCCATCGGGGTTCTGATCATTCTCAGCTTTCTGTTCCGTGATGCCCGCAAGGAGGATGCCGCTGATGTCTCTCACGCCACACCCTAGTCTGCCGCGACTAGCGAAGGGCTGGTGCTCGACCTTCCTGCTGCTGATCGCGACGTCCGGCACGCTGGCGGCTGCCGAACTGGAGGTCAGCGAGGCGCGTCTGCGGCTCCTACCCGGGGACCTGCCCGCGGCAGGCTATTTCACCCTCACCAATACCAGCGAGAAGGGCGTCACCCTGACAGGAGCGGATAGCCCCGCTTTCGGTAATGTCATGATGCACCGCAGTGTCAATCAGGATGGCGTCACCCGCATGGAGCCCGTCGCCCAACTGGAGCTGGCGGCGGGGGAGCAGGTCGAATTCGCCCCGGGTGGCTACCATCTCATGCTCATGAAGCGGGTTCGCCCCCTCGTCGTTGGTGACGACGTCGAGGTGAATCTTCATTTCGCCGGCAATCAGCGACAGCGTGACACGTTCCGCGCCGTGGCGCCGACAGCACAGTAGGGGGAGCAGGATGCGCCGATGCATCATGGCACTATTCGTGACGCTATGGCTTGCGGGCTGCAGCGATCCAGACTGGCAGACCAAGGATATCTCGGGGCTGATGCCTTCCCTGGCGTTCGAACTCATCGACGAGAACGGGAATACGGTGAGCGCCGATCAGTTCCTCGGCAAGACGACGCTGCTGTTCTTCGGCTTCACCCATTGCCCCGATGTCTGTCCGACCACCCTTTCGCGTCTCGACGCGGCCACCCAACGCATGGATGAAACCGCGCGTGATGAAATCCAGGTGCTCTTCGTCTCGGTGGATCCTCGCCGCGATGACGCCGAGACACTGGATAGCTACACCGACGCCTTCGGCCCCCAGTTCATCGGCCTCACGGGGGATAAAGCGGCACTCGATAAGCTGACACGCCGCTATCGGGTGACCTACGGGTATGGCGAAGAAGACAGCGAAGGGAACTATGATGTGTCGCACTCCAGCGCTGTCTTCGCCTTCAATGCCCAGGGAGAGGCGCGCCTGCTGATCCGCGACAGCGACCCCATGGAGGCCGTGGTTGCCGACCTTGGAAGGCTTGCCAGCGGTGCCTGAGTAGTCACCGTCCATCGCCCCTATCTTCCGTCGAGGATCGGGATGGGGATTACCTAGGAGTACGGTGCAAGGTTCGTCGTTGCGCCTTGAGGCAGCTGAACACCACGTTCGATCACCTTTCACTCCTGGAAATTGGGTCAGAGAGCTGCAAGGGCTATGTGTGAGAGAGCTCCGGGATCAATTTACCCATCCATCTCAGGTACACCACCATGCCGAAGAGTTCAACCAGCGACTGGAAGACGATAACCACCACGGCGGCCTGCCAGGCCTCGGGCAGCGTCAAGGCGATGGGCAGCACCACGAAGGAGTTGCGGGTGCCGAAGCTGAACGTCAAGGTTCTGGCCGAGCGCGTGGGCAGCTGAAACAGTCTACCGAGGGTCTTGCCCAGGAAAGCGGCGAAGATCAAGTAGACGACGAAGATCAACAGCACCTGCAGTAGCACCCCGCTGAGGCCGGCCACGGTCGTCACCTGCGATGCCGCGATGACGAAGACCACCAGCGCAAGCAGTGGCACGGGCAGCATGCCCAAGCCATGAACCCACCGTCTGGCATTGAGGTGACGCTCGGCCAAACGCTCGGTCACCCAGGCCAGGGCCAAGGGGGTGATAATCAATCCCGCAAACGCGCCGAGCAGGTGGCTGCTGAGTACGGTCTGAAACCATTCCACGCCCAGGAAGAGCCAGAGATAGACGGGCAAGGCCAGCAACTGCACGAGCAATAGCACTGGCGTGGCGGCAATGGCCCGGCCGGCATCGCCCTTGCCGAGGTGGGTAAAGCTGATACACCAGTCGGTACAGGGAACGAGCAACACCAGCAGCACGCCGGCCTGCACGACGGGTGGCAGGGGGATGAAGGTCATCATCCCGCCCAAAACGAGGGGAATCACAACGAAGTTGCCAAGCAGCAGGGCCGCCAGGAAGCGCCAATCCTTGAGGCCCTGGCCGATCCGCGTCAGGGGCACCTGGGTGAAGGTGGCGTAGAGCAGCCCGCCGAGCAGTGGCCAGAGAATGGCTTCCAGCCAGGATGTCGTGTCCGGCTGGCTCAGCCCGACGGCTAGGCCAGCCAGGATGAATATCAGATAGATCCAGGATTGCTGCCGTTCCATCCAATCGCGCATGGGATAAAGATCCTTCTCAGTATTCCAGTAACAAGCCTTCAGCCTTCCAGGCCCTTTTTCCACCCACATAGTGGTAGACCTCGGTGTAGCCGAGGCGGGCCAGGCGTTTGGCGGCACGGCCGGCCCGCTTGCAATCCTCGCTAGCGCAGTACACGACGATGGTCGCTTGCCTGTCGGGTAGCCGGCGGGGCGCTTCGTCCAGGATGTCGTCGGAGACGATGTTGATGGCCCCCGGCAAGTGCCCCTTGGCGAAGCTATCGGCCGGCAGGTTATCCACCAAGAGGAAAGTTAGGCCACGGGCCTGCCAGTCACGGAGGGTCGCGGTATCGATCGTTGGCATGGTGAAGCTCCGGTCTCAGGCTTGAGACGGCTTGACAAGGTAGCGGTCCAATCCCCAAAGCAGTAGGCCAAACAGCAGGTGCGGCACGGCGGACGCTATGATCAGCTTGGGACTGATCGCCAGACCCGCGATACCCCAGCCCACCACGGGAAAGAACACCACCAGGATCACCGCCCAAAGCACGGCGGCCAGGCCCAGCGCAGTCAGCAAGGTCTTGCGTGGGAAATAACGCACGAACACCACCGACCAGAAAGTCACGTAGGCCGTATGGAAAAGCAGGCCGACTGGCAACGGCAGAGACCGCCCCAGCAGAGTCTCGGCGAAGGCCAGGGAGGGCGGCTTTGGAAAAGGCGATACCCCGGCTTTCAGCAATGCCACCATCACGATGGCGGTCAGCGCCGACACCGCGATGCCGATGCCGATAGACCTGAGCCAAGAAGGTTTGGCGCGAGTGGTTTGGATCATCTTGCGCTCCTCTTGATGACGTTGATGAGTGATCTTTGAGAAACCGGCGGCACTTTACCGGCTGCCGGAGGTGGGGCAGCGGGGGCCACAGCTGGCGTCTGACTCACGACAGCAAGCGCCGACCAGGTGGTCCGTCATTGCCAGCAAGGCGTCGAACTCCGCGCGGTAATAGACGAACTGGCCCTCGCGGCGCGACGCAACCAGGCCTGCGACCGCGAGTTTCTGCAAGTGGAAGGTCAGTGCATTCGGCGCCGTACCCAGCCGCTCGGCGAGCTTGCCTGCCGCCAGGCCGGCAGGCCCTGCCGCCGCTAGCTGACGAATGGCCGCCAGGCGGACGGGGTGAGCAAGAGCTGCTAGCTTGGCTGCCACGAGATCATCATCATATTGGTTCATAATTCAACTTTAGATGAAACAATGATTTCATGCAATATTGAAATTATTACCCCGCACAGCAGGACAATTGCGTCACATCCTTGGTGAAGGTCTGCGCACAGAGCTTGAGGCCTTCCACCATGGTCAGGTAAGGGAACAGTTCGTCACCGATGTCCTGCACCGTCATGCGGGCGCGTAGCGCTATCACCGCCGTCTGGATCAATTCACCGGCTTCTCCTGCCACGGCCTGCACGCCGAGCAACCGCCCCGTTTCGCGTTCGGCCACTATCTTGATGAATCCTTCGGTGTCGAAATTGACCAGCGCACGCGGCACGTTCTCCAGGTCAAGCACGCGGGACTCCACGCTGAAACCTTGCTCGAGTGCCTCGGCCTCCGTCAGGCCGACGGTGCCCACCTGGGGGTCGGTAAACATCACGCCCGGCATGGCACTAAGGTCCAGCCTGGCATCGCCTCCCGTCATGTTGACGGCGGCCCGACTGCCCCCGGCGGCGGCGACATAGACGAATTCCGGCTGGTTGGTGCAGTCACCGGCGGCATAGAGGCTTGGTACCGTGGTTTGCAAGTGCTCATCCACCAGTATCGCCCCGCGCACGGTTTCCACGCCGATGCTCGCCAGGTTCAGAGCCTCGGTATTGGGTGTCCGTCCGGTGGCCACCAGCAGTTGGTCCGCATGAAGGGTCCCGGCGTTGGTGTCCAGCACGAACTCGCCATTGGTGTAGTCCACGCGGTTGGCCTGGGTCTGGTTGAGCACCTCGATGCCCTCGCGGTAGAAGACTGCCTCCACGGCCTCACCCACCGCCGGGTCTTCCTGGGAGAGCAGGCGGCTGCGGGCCAGCACCGTGACCCGGCTGCCCAGCCGAGCGAAGGCCTGGACCAGCTCCAGGGCGACAAACCCCGCGCCGATCACGATCAGCCGCTCGGGGATGCTGTCCAGTGCCAGCGCGCTGGTGGAGGTCAGGTACGGCGTCTCGGCCAGCCCCGGCAACGGCGGTTCTGCTGGTCGAGCGCCGCTGCCGATAAAGGCGCGATCGAAGCGAACGGTCTGCTCGCCGCCCGCAGTCAGCTTGACCTTCAGGGTATGGGCATCGACGAACCGGGCCTCACCGCTGAGCACCGTGATGGCCGGGTGGTCGCGGAGTATGCCTTCATACTTGGCATCGCGCAGTTCCTCAACCCGTGACTGCTGTTGTTGAAGCAGCCTGGCCCGATCTACCACCGGCGCCCAGGCGCTGATACCGCCGTCGAAGGGGCTCTCCCGGCGCAGATGGGCGACATGCGCGGCGCGGATCAGGATCTTCGAGGGCACGCAGCCGACGTTCACGCAGGTGCCACCGAGGGTGCCACGTTCGATCAGGGTGATGCGGGCGCCGCGCTCGGCCGCCTTCAGCGCGGCTGCCATGGCCGCGCCGCCGCTGCCGATCACGACGATGTGCAGGTTCATGTCATCACTCATGAGGGGAATTCCTTGAATCTTTAGGGGTGTTGTCACCACAGGCGTCGTATTGCTTCTTGCGCCATAGCGCATAGAGGGTCAGGCCGAGGAAGAAGGCCAGGGCAGGAAGCAGTACCACGTCCAGGTAGCCGGTCAGTGCCGCCAGGCCAACGGTGCCAAGCAGGATCACCAGGATGGGCGTGAAGCAGCACAGCGCCACCAGGACGGTGCCAATCACGCTTGCGCGCAGCAGGGTCTTGGGGTTCTTCATGGTCACTCCCGATCCGCTTCCGAGGGTGCCGGGGTTGAGGGGTAGCCGGCGTTGGTGGTGGCGTCGGTCAATGCTTCGACGGACGTTCGTGAATCGTCGAAGGTGACCACCGCCTCACGATCCGGGTAGCTCACATCGACTTGCGAGACGCCGTCTACCTTGTTGAGGGCGGCCTTGACGGTGAGAGGGCAGGCGGCACAGGTCATGCCCGGCACCGACAACGTCACGGTCTGCGGGGCGGCCCAAGCTGACGTGGCGAGCGTCGCGGAAAGCGCAATACAGGCAGCGAGTCGTTTCATGGCGTTCTCCTCTTAATAGAACAGGGGCAGGAGATAAGGAAACAGCAGCGCGATCAGCACCAAGGCAGCGACGATCCAGAAGATGGCTTTATACGTCGTGCGAACCTGTGGCATCGCGCAGGTTTCGCCTGGCTTACAAGCGGTGGCAGGCCGGTAGATTCGGCGCCAGGCGAAAAACAATGCCACCAGTGCCACTCCCACGAAGAGCGGGCGATAGGGTTCCAGGGCCGTCAGGTTGCCGATCCAAGCGCCCGAGAAGCCCAGCGCGACCAGCATGAGCGGCCCGAGACAGCAGGTTGAGGCCAGGATCGCAGCGAGGCCGCCGGCTGCCAGGGCACCACGACCGTTCTTGGATTCCGTCATGAGGTTGTCCTTCTGAATTCTTGGCCGATACGCTAACGTTACTTCCGTAGTCAACTACGGAGTCAAGCTCGATGAATGAGGCACCGGAAAATCTGACCATCGGCACCTTTGCCCAAGCGGCCGGGGTCAATGTGGAGACGATCCGCTTCTATCAGCACAGGGGGTTGTTGCCGACGCCGGAGCGCCCTCCTGGCGGCATCCGGCGCTATGGCAGCGCCGACGTGGCGCGCGTGAAATTCGTGAAAGCGGCGCAGCGGCTGGGATTCAGCCTGGACGAGATCGGGCAGCTACTGACTCTGGAGGATGGTGCTCATTGCAGCGAGGCGGCGGAACTGGCGTCACAGCGGCTTGACGACGTGCGCGCCCGGCTGGCTGATCTGACCCGCGTCGAGGTCGCCTTAGCCCGGCTGGTCGATGAATGCCATGTGCATCAAGGGAAGGTGTCGTGCCCGTTGATCGCTGCCCTGCATGACTGGTAGGTCATGCAGGGGCTTGTCGATGTGGTGCTGCCAGCTTCTGACATTCCGTGCAGCCATCTTTTGAAACTCACAGTCTTGAAGAACTCCGACATGCGATGCAGCGAAGACCTTGACAGCTGTTGGCGGCCAGCAGGGCGTCCATGATGGAGTTGATACGTCTGTTGGGTGAAAATTTCATGCTTGGCCTCGCTGGTTAGTGGGCTGTGGATAGAGATGGCGACGTTATTGCGCCATGCCGCCTTGTGCGGCGTTTTATGTCGCTACCTAATGATTTCCGTATCTCACGGCATAAAAGCGGCCCTGGGCCGCTGTGCGCCATTTCGTGGGACAGAGGGTGGTGATCGAGACGATAAGTCGCCTCTACTGTCTTGGCCTTGTAGTCGCCTAGCTTGAGAAGCTTGAGGTATCACCGCTAACGAGGGGGATCGGGAAGAGCGGGTGCCAGAGGTCCGTGTGATAGGCTTTGCGAGATATTCGATGGCGAAAAGGCACGAGGTAGGGAATGACGGATCATAGTCAGGATAACCACGAGTCTCATCCAGTGGGACACGAGGGAGCCAGTACCAAGCACCGGCGGCAGAGGTTTGGCCTGAGTGAGCATTGGCGTGAGCAAGCTAGGAAGGTGGCTTCTGATGAGCTTGATGATGCCGCAGAGACTTCACCTATGCCCGATACAGGAACCTCTTTTTCGTTTCCCAATGCATCACACGATGATGAGCCACCGGTCACTGTGAAGTCGCTCTTTCACGACCCCGAAACTCAGAGCGTACTCAATGCACCTTGGCCCTACAGCCCATCGGAACCTGTGTTAAGCAATGAGCCTGCTGCTGCTCGTTTTGCCTTTCCTGGTACAAACCAAGCGCCCAAGCAATCTCGCCGCGATAAGCAAGTAGAAGATGTTATTTCCATGCTCCAGGGGCAGTTTTTTCTCACTCATAATGAGACGAGAAGCCCTCTGCTGACCAATAAGGCGACGGGCGAAACCTTGCCGTATATGGATCCAGTGATCCTTGATCGTGTGAAGGGAGCGTATTGGCGAGCATCCTCTGGCAGTCATCAGGATGTCTCCTACGGTGTTATTAAGTCTGCTATCAACAACTTCGTTGATGGTGCTACCCCTCAATCTGTGTTGCCGGTTTACGGCCGTGCGGGCGTCGAATTTAACACCGGGCGACGCGCGCTGGTACTTGGAGAAAGCTGCTTGGTTTTCTCGCCGGGTTTATCGAGCTATGAGGTTTTGGCTGGGATTCCCCATGTCATGCCTCGCGAAAGCTGGGCGGTTGACTTGCCCGATAATGTTGGGAATATTCGCCCTCAATCGATATCTATATTGTTCGATGTCACTTTGCTACCGAAAGATAGTGACCTGCTGATAATCGCCTGGATGGTCATGGCTTGGCGCTCAGATAGCTCGCCCGTATTGCTCGAGTTGTTAGGTGAGGCGAATTCTGAGTTGATTGACTCACAGAAGATGCTAAAGACCATCATAGATCCGGCTAGCACCCTTCTCGAAAGCGAGTTTCCCAATACGATAAAACAGCTTGATATTCGGGCGCAGTGCCATTACCTGTTGAGTTTTCATCAAGTGGATACGCTGTCAAAAAATCAGCAGAGAGGCCTGCTTTCGATCACGCAGGGAAAAACAGTGGAGTGGAGAACCAAAGCGAAGCGTTCTGGGGTTGATCTCACCGTTCGTTGCGTGTGCTTACTGAATAGCAGTGAGAGCATAGTGACCTATGCGCCGCTATCCGATGCTACCTTGAGCATTGAGCTGGATGATGCAGGAGGGGGCAACCCTCAAAATGCTGTGAAGGATCGCAGCATGGCGGAGAGAACCATCATTCATGGCCTCCTCCAAGTATTTGGCCATGTTAACCAGTTCTGGAGCCATGTTGAAAATGATCGTCAATTCGACCGCTATGGCGGTTTGCGAGACCTATGCCGGATAGGTGTGCTGGTGGCTGATGCTTTGGGTCGGGATACTGCCGAATTCTGGCAACAACTCGATGCCAACCAGCAAAGTCGTCGCGATTATGAGCTGGAGGAGAATCCTGTCGCGATGGCCGTGAAACGTCTCATTGATGCGTCGGAGGATGGACGGATAGAGGCCACGGTCAAGGATTGGCTTGTGCTGCTCGATGGGTATCGCCCTGAGCCTGATCCTTCAGGTGCCTGGCCTGTCACGTCCCGAGGGTTGGCGGCCAAGTTCAAGCAGAGCAGGAGTTTGCTTGCGACGTTCGGGATTCAGCTTGTCCCTCTTGAGAAACGTGGCCCCTATGGGCGCTGGCGTGCCTCATGCGATGCCTCTCGCCAGCAGTAGCGATGGGCTACTTAGAGCGTGAAAGCTGGTATTGGGTTAGACATTGTGACTTTTAAAACTTAAAAAACATGAATATGGGCATCCAGAGGTGCGCATGCTGGCTTATATTCCATCGCAATGTCTCAATCTCCATCGCTATGGTTGGTTTCTACCCACTGTCTGAGCAGAGCATGGCCGACCCCCGAGGGCAGACGTCGACCCTGCTCCCACTCCTGCAGGGTCCGCACGCTGACCCCTAGCTCAGCCGCCAGCGCTGTCTGGCTCATGCCACGAATCCGGCGCAGGGCCATGACGTCACGTAGCAGTCGACGGGTGGGTTCCTTGCGTTCCATCCGGGCGAGACGACGATCACCCCAGGGATCGTGGGATGACGATCCTGCTTGGCTGTCACGCGTGTTGTGAGGGATCGAGAGGGAAGGAAACATCGAAGTCGGAAACATCATCAGGCACCTTGTTGGAAGAGTCAGAACGGGTCCGCCCAAGACGGACCCATACCATGTCACTCAGTGATCAAAGACGACTGCTTTGGAAAGCGGCTGCCGTCGAAGACGTGAGCCCTCTGGCCGAATGGCTTGCTGTAGGCCTTGCACAGATAGCTGGCCATGTACATCGCCTCATTCATGGCTATTCGGTCATGCCGATGCAGGACGCAGGACCAGGGCTCTTTGGTGACTGGGTCTTTGCAGACATGGATCAGCTGACGGAAACGTGGGTCATCATGATCGAAGCCCATTGCCTTCAACCAGGAGCGCATCATGCGGTGGTAGAGGTTGTTTCGCGAGTAGGCCCCGTCTCCATCTGGCGAGAAAGATCCAAGGCAATCGTAGGCATTCTTGTTGAGAAGGATCATCAGGTGGTAGTGCGGTTTGTCGCTGTTGACCTGTTCACGTGCCCATAGGTAATGCAGCTGGGTGGGGAACTTGGTCTTCCGCCGCTTTAGCTCGTAGCGAAAATTGTAGAAGAACCGTGCCAGCACGCAGTTGTTCTCATGCATGAGCAGGCGCGGCATCTTACCTGGAAAGCGAAGGTCTACACGAAAGGCGAAGGTGGTGGTGTTGATTCGTGTCACAGTATCAAGTGTTTGGTAGGAGCGTTCGAGATAGTCCAGAATTAAAGGGTCACCTTTTTCCTGCTGCACCTCAAATCCACGATAGGTATCTTCATAGTACAGGCGCAGCTTGTCGTTGAGTGGATGACGAAGGGGTTGATGTTGAGACATGAGGAGATACCTCGCTGTGGGAATGGTGAAAGATTCCGCAGCGATGGTCTTGTCGGTCGACAGGGAGATGATAGGGAATTGTAGGCGTTGACATGGACATGATGCTGACGATCATCTGAGCTTCACGTCAGGCGTTTTCCAGATGTCTGTCAGGTCAATCCTAGAAGGTTATGTTGGATGATGATTCTATAGGGAGTGGTCTGTGTGGGACCACTCCTTGGATGATCTTCCATGATCCTGGATGGGCTTTCACAAGTGAGCCCATCATGGCCAAGTAACCCATCCTTGTAGACCCTGTTATGTGCCTAGTGAATCTCCCTATAATACTTACCCGTCAGTGACGCATGTCAAAATCCCAGGGAAACCCTATCCCTGGATATGCCAATCGCCCCAGTTTCCTGGCGAATGAGGTGTCACTCACTTTTCCGGGAAATTCCGTTTTCGATCCGTACAAGACACCGCGACGCGATGACGTCACGGTTTCGCTGCACCTCATCTCACAGCGATGTAAAACATTACGTCGTCCCGACTCGTCATCCTGGAATCCATCGGGCGGATGTTCTGAAACATGTTCAGGAAGCCGGCGGAGGCCGCAAACCCCGGCTTTTTTCCGTAGCTGACGTATACCCCGATGATCCAGCGGGTGTGTCGCCCAGGATTCTGCCCGTTGTCGATTCAACCGAATCTTAAACCTGTACTACCTCCTTGAAGCCCCAAACGGACGGCTTCGTTCTCATGTCTTTCCCGATGGAGGAGGTAGTGTCATGTCCATGTCTTGTCCCAGCTGTAGCGCGTCGCGGGTGGTGTCGCGCCATCATGGGCGAAAGGTAGGAGGCTCCACGGGGGCGGTGGCCGGTACCGCTAGTGGAGCAGCCGGTGCCTGGAGTGGCGCCGAGGCCGGTGCCCTGGTGGGCGCAGTCGGTGGTCCGGTAGGGATCGCCGTCGGCAGCATCGCCGGAGCAGTCTTTGGTGGACTGATCGGCGGCACCGCGGGTGGCGTCGCCGGGGCTCGTCTGGGTAGCGAGCTGGACAACCAGATGCTCGACAATCTCGAGTGCCGCGCTTGCGGCCATACCTTTCGCCCCCACGTCGACTGATCCCTCATTACAAGCTCTCGCGCCTCCATCACTGCTTTGGTGGTGGCCCCTCGAATCTCTTTCTCAACATGCTCACGGTTGGCCCGCTTTCTTTGGAGAGCGGGCCGTTATGCCGTGTTCGTCTCTCAAGGAGCTATAGCTATGGCACATCAAATCGAACACATGGCTTACGTCGGTGACACCCCCTGGCATGGGCTGGGACAGCAACTGTCTCGTCATCAACCACTAGAGGTCTGGCGGCAGCAAGCTGGCATGGACTGGCACATTGATGAATCCCCGGTGCGTTTCATTGCCGATGGCGCGGGCCACCTGGGAAGCATCCACTCTTTCCCGGAGCAGAAGGTGCTCTACCGCTCCGATACCAAGGATCCGCTGTCGGTCGTCTCCCAGCGTTACAAGGTGGTGCAGCCGGAAGAGGTGCTGGAGTTCTACCGTGATCTGACCGAATACGCGGGTTATGAGCTCGAGACCGCCGGGGTGCTCAAGGGCGGTCGCAAGTTCTGGGCACTGGCCCGCAGCGGCCTGGGTGCCGCCCTGAAGGGGCAGGACCAGGTCAACGATTACCTGCTGTTGGCGACGTCCTGCGATGGCTCTCTGGCCACCGTCGCTATGCCGACCTCGGTGCGGGTGGTCTGCAACAACACTCTGTCCATCGCCGTGGACGGCATGTCGCAAGGAGTGAAGGTGCCGCACAGCACTGAGTTTCGGCCGCAGCTGGTCAAGCAGCAGCTGGGTATCTCCGTGTCCCAGTGGGACGACTTCATGTATCGCCTGAAGACCCTGGCCGAGCGCAAGGTTAGCCAGGAGGAGGCGAGGACCTACTTCCAGTCGGTGATCTGCAACGCCGAGGCGCCGCTGGAGGATCCGTCCAAGCTGCCCAACGTTCGCGCCCTCAACCGCGCCCAGAAGCTCTATCAGGGTGAAGGGCGGGGCTCTCGGCTGTGCACGGCGCAAGGCACCGCCTGGGGGCTACTCAACGCGGTCACAGAGTACGTGGATCACGAGAAGCGCGCCCGTAGCAACGACTATCGCATGGACTGCGCCTGGTTCGGCCAGGGCGCCGGCCTCAAGGACAAAGCGTTAGAGTCCGCCCTTGCGCTGGTGGCCTGAACGGGGTCCTAAGCTCTCCCTACCTCGCCTTTTCCCTACCACGGCATAGCGCCCGGCCCCTCAAAGGCCGGGCGTTTTTGTTTTTGGAGGTACCGATGCAACCGCTCATGACATTCGAGATCTGCCATGCCCTGACCCAGCTGACGCGTCAGTTGCTGGAGGCTCGCGAGCAATCGACCGAGACCCACGTGCTGGCCAAGGGCCAGGTCTATCGCGTGGCCGTGTCCCTGGAGCCGGTCCCGACCGAGGAGCTCCCTGAAGTCATCCAACGCTATCGATAACGGAGGCCATCATGGCAACCCACATTCATCCCAAGACCGCCGAGCAGGCACCGATCGCTCAAACCACCCAGGACAGCACCGCGATTATCCAGGTGATCGAGCGGGCCGCCCTCAATCCCGAGGTCGACATCGACAAGATGGAGCGCCTGCTGCAAATGCAGGAGCGGGTGCTCGACCGGCAGGCGCTGATGGCCTATAGCGCCGCCATGGCGGCCATGCAGACTGAGCTGCCGAGCATCGCCGAACGCGGCAAGACTAACAACGGCCACTACGCCACCCTCGAGGACATCGTCGATACCGTGCGGCCGATCATGAAGAAGCACGGCTTCGCGGTGAGCTTCCGTATTCAGACCCAGGAACGCGGCATTCAGGTGACCGGCGTGCTGATGCACCAGGACGGTCATCGTGAAGAAACCAGCATGCTGTTGCCGGCCGATACCAGCGGCAGCAAGAACGCCGTGCAGGCCTTCGGCTCCTCCACCAGCTACGGCAAGCGCTACATACTTTGCGCCCTGCTTAACATCACTACCCGCGGCCAGGAGGACAACGGTCACGCCGCCACCCCGGTCAAGCTGGTCACACCCTTCCAGGCCGGACAGATCCGGCAGCTGATCGCCGCCTGTCCCCCGGCGACTCAGGAATGGTTCGTCGGCAAGTACGCCGAGGCCGAGCAGGTACCGCGCAGCGACTTCGACAAGCTGCGTGCCTCCCTGCAGAAGCGGGCGCAGCCCAACCATCAACATCACTGACCGGCCGGCGAGGGGCCTCCCCTCTCTGGCCTATGCCGTGTCATCGAGAAGGAGATCGTCATGCAGATCCTGACACTGGAACAGGGCACGCCCGAGTGGCATGCCGCCCGTCTCGGCATCGTCACCATGTCCGAGCTGAAGACTCTGCTGGTCAAGGGCAAGGGGCCGGGAGGCTTCGGTACCGGTGCGATGAGCTACATGCATCAGCTGATCGGCGAGCGCATCACCGGCGAGCCCTCCGATGCCTTCCAGGGCAACGCTCACACCCAGCGCGGTCATGAGCTGGAACCCGTGGCCCGGGAGCTCTATCACGAGGCCGCCGGCCTGCCCCAACTGGAGCAGGTCGGCATCATCCTCAACCACGGGGTGGGCTACTCGCCCGACTGCCTGGTCGACAGCAATGGCCTGGTCGAAATCAAGACCAAGCTGCCCAAGTACCAGATCGAGCTATTGCTGGCCGACGAGCTGCCCCAGGAGCACGTCGCTCAGTGCCAAGGCGGGCTGTGGGTCAGCGAGCGGGAGTGGATCGACTTCGTCAGCTACTGGCCGGGCATGCCGCTGTTCGTGAAGCGTGCCTACCGGGACGAGACGATGATCCGCACCATTGCCAAGCGGGTTGAGGCCTTCTACGAGGAGCTTGATCGTCGCATGGCCATGGTCATGGCGGCCTGATGCCTGATGAAAACCTGGTGGATTTACACACCTAGTGGTTGGCAGTGAGGAGGTAGTGTCCTTCGCTGAGAGGGGATGCCGTTGAAAAAATAACATGATAATGCCGACACAGCTTCCTGCTTAGGAAGCTGTGTCGGCTGGTGGAGCGGTATTTTTTTAGTCGGCGGGAATGTTGCGGCTAGGTGGAATGACGAGCGTGTTTTTTTACCCTGTTTATGCAAGGTCTCTTTCGGCTATTTTTTCTAGGATCCAGTCCTGAATTTCTTCCTCTACCCAGGCGACATTTCTTTCTCCCAAGGATACTGGTTTTGGGAATCTTTCTTCGGAAATGTATTTGTAAATGGTGGAGCGTGCAAGACCTGTAAGGCTGGTGACATCTTTAAGCTTGATTAGTCTCATGGCGCTTTCTCCAAAATTGGCTCATGAGATGTTGTTGGTGTGTAGAAATTTACGTTGTGAGTTAGGGAAGATTTATTGCAGGGCCAAGAAGGTTTGCGACCTTGATAATCGCTTCTTTTCGCTCGTCGAAGTAGTCGTAACGGTCGTAGATGCCTTCGACGCCCTTGAGCTTGTGATTCAAGCAACGCTCCGCGACATGCCCCGGTACACCAACCGCAGCGAGTAAGCTGCGGCAGGTGCGGCGCAGATCATGCACAGTAAACTCGGTGATATCGCCCATCCGGTTCTCTGGTTGCGGCTTCTTGCCAGGCTCCTTGCCAAATAGCTTGGCAATGGCACGATTCAGCGTGTCTTTGCCCATGTGGGCCCGCTTACTGCTGCGGCGATTAGGAAAGACATAGTCCGAGCCGCAGGCACGGATCTTGAGCTCTTCCAGCCAGCCGATGGTTTGCGGTGGGAGGGGAATGACGATCCCGGCGCCTGTCTTGCTGCGCTCACCGCTCAGGTTCCACCGGCCGTTCTTCAGGTCAAATTCTGACCACTGGGCTTCGGTAAGTTCGGTCTTACGTACCCCCAGGACGAGCAGTAGCGCGCAGGCGAGGTAGTTGTCGCGGCTGAAGCTGTCGCTATTGTCTCTGAAGGCTTGGAAAACGTTGCGAATCTCATCGAGGCTCAAAACCCTATCGCGGCTTTTCTCAATACCGCCTGCGTCGTTGACGTTGAAGGCTGATGCTGGGTTGTAGGTTAAAATTCCCAGTTTTATGGCGTGGTTGAACATCTGTTTAAGATACATCAGTGTGTCATTAGCTATTGTCGGCCTACCACTATTTGTTACTCGTCTAATTATTTCACGGATATCAATTGGGGTGACAGCATCCAGCGATCTACCCCCGATGAGGGGCGCCACTTCTTTTTTGTATATCCGCTTTGGAATAGCTGGGTGCTTGAGTCTTCTCTCTAGCTCCGGGTACCAGTCAGCAAACAGGTCCTCCACTGTCCTGATCAAGGCCTGGCTATCGCGTTTGCGTTCCTCGATGGGGTCAAGGCCTTCGCGTATAGACTTCTGGTTTTCAACCGCTTTCGTCCGAGCCTCGGCGAGAGAGAGGTGGGCATGTTTGCCCAGCGTCATCTCACGCCGCTTGCCAAACAGCGTGTATCGCAACATCCAGTAAGGAGTTCCTTTCCTCGGTATCATCAGGTACAGACCGTTGCCGTCGCTGTAGCGCCCTGCTTTACCCTCCTTGACAAGCGACTGGCTCTTCTTGGCGGTAAGGCTTCCCATTATTTCCTCTCGTCCCCCGTTGAAAATAAAACAAACGACCGTTTGATAGCTGCTCGGGCTAGGCTTGGGCTAGATAGGCGGCTCAATGTCATATGAGCTCGTCACTGGCGCCCAGTGGACCTTTTTGCAACGGCATTTAGAGTGCCAGCGGGCACCTCCCCCACTTTCTCCCGGTCATGCACTCGGATCGACATGGTTGGGGAGTATCTGTAAGGGTATGTGTCGGAGGGAGGAGAGGCAATGCTTTTTCTCCCCGGATTACTCCCCGATATGATCTGGATTTCCGGAGGGGTTGGTGGACCTTGGTGGACTTCTTATGTCTTTTTTTCTTTGAAAAACAATAGTTTAATGGTTTTTGATGGCCTTTGGTGGATGCTACTCGATATTCTGGATCTGTTCCCGCATCTGCTCGATCAGCACCTTTAACTCGACCGCGCAGCGGGTCGTCTCGGCGACGACGGATTTAGACGAGAGCGTGTTGGCTTCGCGGTTGAGTTCCTGCATCAGGAAATCCAGACGACGGCCTTTTGGGCCTTTTTGTTTCAGTTGACGACTGACTTCGTCGACATGCGCCGTCAGGCGGTCCAGTTCTTCGTCCACATCGGCCTTTTGCGCCACCAGCACCAGCTCAGCTTCAAGGCGTTGGGGATCGAGGTCGGTCTTGGCGACCTCTAAACGCTCCAGCAGGAGGCGGCGCTGGCGCTCAAGAATCTGCGGCAGGAGGCTGCGCACGGTGGCGACCTGCTCGCTTACGGCGGCAAGCCGGGTGGTGATCATGACGGCGAGTTTCTCTCCCTCCCGGGCGCGGGCGTCAATGAGCTCATCCAGCGCCTGGTCGAACAGCGCCTTGGCAGCCGAGGTAATGGCCTCCTGATCCAGGTGCTGGGTTTCCATGACGCCGGGCTGGTTGAGTAGCGCAAGGGTAGTCGGCGGCACGGCACTGGGCACCTGCTGTTGAATAGCCGCCAGTGCGTCGGCAATCTCTTTTAGCCGCTTAGCATTCACGGCGGGCGCCTGATGGGCCTCGGTGGCCTCAAAGCGCAGGCTACACTCGACTTTTCCTCGTGCCAGGCGGGTACGCAGTGTTTCACGAAGCGTCGGCTCCAGGTCGCGCAGGGCATCGGGCAGGCGGAAATGGGGCTCTAAATAACGCTGGTTCACCGAGCGGATTTCCACCTGCAAGGTGCCAAAAGGCGCAACCTGCTCGGCGCGGGCGAAGGCGGTCATGCTGTGTACGCGACTGGAAGCGGCCATGGTTCATCCTGTTGGTCAAAAACGATTAATGATGCATTGCCAACAGTCTACCCGATAGGCCAATCAGCGCACGCCCAGACGTGTACAATGGGGGCTTTTCCTAGTGACACGTTGATTGAGAGGTACTATTTGTGAGCAGTGCTAAGCGTCCTGATGTTGTGCGTCCCAGCGGTCGCGAGGCCGACCAGCTGCGTGATATTCGCATAACCCGCGATTACACCCGCCATGCGGAAGGCTCCGTACTGGTGGAGTTTGGCGATACCAAGGTATTGTGTAATGCGAGCGTGGAAGCAGGCGTACCGCGCTGGCTGCGCGGCAAGAATCAGGGTTGGGTAACGGCCGAGTACGGCATGCTGCCCCGCGCGACCCACTCGCGCAGTGGCCGCGAGGCCACCCGCGGCAAGCAGGGCGGCCGTACGCTGGAGATTCAACGTTTGATTGGCCGCAGCCTGCGCGCCGCAGTGAATTTGAAGAAACTGGACGAGTTCACCATTACGCTGGATTGCGATGTCATCCAGGCCGACGGCGGGACCCGCACCGCAGCGATTACCGGTGGCTGCGTCGCGCTTGTGGATGCGATCCGCTACCTGCAGCGCGATAAAAAGATCAAAGGTGACCCCTTCAAGCAGTTGGTCAGCGCGATTTCGGTGGGTATCTACAAAGGCGTGCCGGTGCTGGACCTGGACTACCCGGAAGACAGCAAGGCCGACACCGATCTGAACGTGGTGATGACCGAAAGCAACGAGTTGATTGAAGTGCAGGGCACCGCCGAAGCAGGCGCCTTCAATCGTGCCGAGCTGAATGCCATGCTCGATCTCGCCGAGAAAGCCGGCGACGAGCTACGTGAAAAGCAGCGCGAAGCGCTGGGTATTCGAGGCTGATAAGCGTTAGCCACAACGCCACATGCCGACCCAAGGGTCGGCCTATGACGTGTCAGCTACGGACGGACGGCGACGCGGGAAGTACGCGCCTAAAGCGCCAGGTCGTACTCGACGATCAGCGGGGCGAACTCGGAGAAGGTCGCATCGTAATCGATCCACGCATCGACCACGTGGCGGCGGAAGTTGGGACCGACCAGTTGGTAGTCGATTCGCCAGCCTTCCTGGCGCTCACGGGGAACTTCCTGGTGAAGCTTCGGCCACCAGGTATATTCACCTGCGTCGCGGTTGATTTCGCGGAAGGTGTCGATAAACCCGGTTGGGCCAAGTACCTGATCCATCCAGGCGCGCTCTTCCGGGCGGAAACCCGAGGTGAGCTGATTGTCGGACCAGTTGGCCAGGTCGACGGTCTTGTGGGCAATGTTCCAGGTACCGCAGATGATGTATTCGCGGCGTTTGCGCGACATCTTGGTCAGGTACTCCTGGTATTGATCCATGAACGCCTGTTTGGCTTTTTGGTCGCTCCCGTCGGGCATCAGGAAGGTCGCGATGCTGAAACGGTCATAGTCCGCCTGCAGAAAGCGCCCTTCGTGGTCACACTGGGGGAAGCCAAGGCCGTACATGATCGCCTTGGGGATTTGACGGCAATACAGTGCCACCCCGGAGAAACCATCCTCTTCGGCATCCAGAAAGTAGCCTTCATAGCCTTCCGGATACAGAATATGATCGCTCAATTCAAAACTTTTTGCCTTGATGTTCTGCACGCAGACCACGTCGGCATCCTGCTGAGCCAGCCAGTCCAGGAAGCCACGGTCGACGGCATCACGTATACCATTGACATTAATGCTGGCAATTTTCATAAATCGTCCCTTTTGCGTCGCTGCTGTATGATACCCGACGTTTAGACGTTTGGGTAAATAGACAAACCAAATCTTGCTATTTACCTGCTTTTTATTGTTGCCTTTGCCCCAACTTTTGATCGATAAGGGAAGACCGCCGTGGCCACCACTCTACAACCCTACCAGCGCGATTTCATTGCTTTTGCCATTGAGCAGGGGGTGCTCAAGTTCGGCGAATTCACGCTTAAATCCGGGCGTGTAAGTCCTTACTTCTTCAATGCGGGCTTGTTCCAGACTGGCCGCGCGCTCGCCAAGCTGGGCCGCTTCTATGCCCAGGCGATCGTCGATAGCGGCCTTGAGGCCGATGTGCTGTTTGGCCCGGCGTACAAGGGCATTCCCCTGGCGGCGGTAACTGCCGCGGCCCTGGCGGACCACCACGACCGCGACATCCCCTACGCCTTTAACCGCAAAGAGGCCAAAAGCCACGGGGAAGGCGGCAACATTGTCGGCGCACCGCTTGCCGGTGATATTCTGATTATCGACGACGTGATTACCGCAGGCACCGCTATACGCGAGGTAATGAGCCTGATCGAGCAGAATGGTGCTCGCGCAGGGGGCGTGATCATTGCTCTGGACCGTCAGGAGCGTGGCCAGGGCGAACAGAGCGCAATTCAGGAAGTGCAGGCTCAGTACGGCATGCCGGTGGTCAGCATCGTGACGCTTGAGCAGGTGCTTACCTATCTTGAAGAGCATGCCGGTGGCGAGATGCTGGCCTACGCCGAAGCCGTTCGGGCTTATCGTGACCGCTACGGAATTGCCGACTAAACGGCGCTAACGTGACAGGGCGCCCGCATAGTCTTGCTGGCGCCACGCCTCATAGCTCACGATAGCCACCGCGTTGGAGAGATTGAGGCTGCGGTTATTGGGCTGCATGGGAATGCGCAGCTTTTGCTGGGCAGGCAACGCCGCGTGAACCTCGGGCGAGAGCCCGGCGGTTTCCGAGCCGAACAGCAGCACATCGCCTGGCGCATAGGGAGCGTCGCTATGGGCGCGGGTGCCTTTCGTGGTGATTGCCCAGATGGTGCGTCCCTGCATGGCGCTTTGAAAGGCGCTAAAATCAGCATGGCGCGTCACATTGGCAAGATCACGGTAGTCCAGCCCGGCCCGGCGCAGCTTTTTCTCTTCCAGGTCGAAGCCCAGCGGCTCGATCAGATGTAATCGGCAGCCATTGTTGGCCACCAGGCGCATGATATTGCCCGTATTGGGCGCCATCCGTGGTTCAAATAAAGCGACTTCAAACATTAACACCTGCCTATTGTTAGCCCATTATGCGTCTACCCAGCGCCGCTGATTATAATCGAAACCGCCCTGCAACACTTTAGAGGTTACCCGTCGCCATGACGCCCCAGCCGCCAAAGAGCATCCTTAGCCGCATTAACGGGCTCAATCCGCGCCAGCAGGAAGCCGTGCGCTATATCGATGGGCCCTGCTTGGTCCTGGCAGGGGCAGGCTCCGGCAAAACCAGCGTGATTACCACCAAAATCGCTTACCTGGTGCAGGAATGCGGCATGAGCGCGCGCAAAATCGCCGCGGTGACCTTTACCAACAAGGCCGCCCGGGAGATGAAAGAGCGCGTCGGGCAAATGCTGCACGGCAAGGAAGGCCACGGACTGACGGTTTCCACCTTCCACACCCTGGGGCTGAACATCATCCGCGGTGAGCTGAAAACCCTGGGCTACAAACCCGGCTTTTCGCTCTTCGACCCGGAGGATGCCAAGGCGCTGCTGCGCGATTTGATGAATAAAGACGCCCAGGTAGACGCCGAACAGATCAACGCCGTGCAGAGCAAAATCTCCCAGTGGAAAAACGACCTGATGCTGCCAAGCGATGCGCTGTCGTTTGCGGCGGATGACGACGAGCACTTTGCCGCACGGGTCTACGAAGCCTATGTTCGCCATCTGAAAGCCTATAACGCGGTGGATTTTGACGACCTGATTCTGCTGCCGGTGGTCCTGCTGCAGCGCGACCCGGAAGCCCTGGCCCGCTGGCGGCGCAAGATCCACTACATGCTGGTGGATGAGTATCAGGACACCAATGTGTCCCAGTACCTGCTGGTGAAACTACTGATGGCCGAACGGGCCACCTTTACCGTGGTGGGCGACGATGACCAGTCGATTTATGCCTGGCGTGGTGCCCGGCCGGAAAACCTGATTACCCTGGGCGAAGACTTCCCGCGCCTGAAGGTGATCAAGCTGGAGCAGAACTACCGCTCCACCGGCACGATCCTGCGCGCCGCCAACACGCTGATTGCCTATAATCCCCACGTCTACGAAAAAACCCTGTGGTCGGAGATGGGCGATGGCGCCTCCATTCGAGTCATCGTCAATCGCCACGAGGAAGCCGAAGCGGAGCGAGTCGCCAGCGAAATGTTTACCCGGCGGATCAAGGAAAAAGCCGAATGGCGGGACTTTGCCGTGCTTTACCGGGGTAACTTCCAGGCCCGGCTGCTGGAGTTAAAGCTGCAGCATTACCAAATCCCCTACAAGCTGTCCGGCGGCACGTCGTTTTTCTCGCGCAACGAGATCAAGGACACCATGGCCTATCTGCGGCTGCTGATTAATCCCGCCGACGACAACGCCTTTTTACGCATCGTGAACGTGCCGCGCCGTGAAATAGGTCCCGGTACCGTCGAGAAACTTGCCAACTACGCCACCGAGCGCTCGATTTCGCTGTTTGCCGCCTGCCATGAGCTCGGCCTGGAGCAGGTTCTGCCCACCCGGGCGGTGGAGCGCCTGTCGCGCTTTACCCACTTTATCGATGGCGTGCGCAAGCGTATGGACCAGGGCGATGCCATTGCCGCGATTCGCGACATGTTGCGGGACATGGATTACGAGGCGTGGCTGTACCAAAACGCCAGCGCGCCGACTGTCGCCGAGCGACGCATGGCCAACGTGTGGATATTGATCGACCAACTGGAAAAATCGCTCAACCGCGACCCGGAAGACGATACAGCGTCCGAAGCCACCGAAACCGATAGCGTGGAAGCGGCGATATCACGCCTGGTGCTGCGCGATATTCTGGAGCAACAGGCGGAAGAAGACGACTCCGACCGGGTGCAACTGCTCACCATGCACGCCTCCAAAGGGCTGGAGTTCCCCCACGTTTATCTGATGGGCCTGGAAGAGGATCTGTTGCCCCACCGCAATGCCATTGAAATGGGCACAGTGGAAGAAGAACGTCGCCTGGCCTACGTAGGCATTACCCGCGCGCGGCGCACGCTGACATTGACGCTTGCCCGCCAGCGCAAGGCCTACGGCGAGTTGATGGACTGCCAGCCCAGCCGCTTCCTGGAAGAATTGCCTGCTGACGATCTGGAATGGGAAGGCCGCGCCGATAAGGAAGACCCGGAGAAAAAGCAGGCCCGGGGGCAGGATGCCATTGCGGGGCTACGGTCTTTACTTGGCTGAGGTGTCCGTTAAACCAGAAGTACGAGCGCGTGTTCAGCGCTTATAAATTATCCACAGGCGTTCAGTGACAACCGCTTGTGGACAATTCAAATACGCACAAGGAGCAACCCCGTTTATTCAGCCTCAGCGACCATGTAGTCGACAACCGCCTGGATTTCTTCATCGGAAGCACTACTGCCACCGCGTGCCGGCATGGCACCTTTACCCTCATACACGCTTTGATAGAGAGCCTCAGTGCCTTGCTCGATACGGGATGCCCACGCCTCGGAGTCCCCTAGCCCCGGTGCTCCCGCCGCACCGCTATCGTGGCACGCCGCACAGCCGACGCTGCTATACAGCGAGGCACCATCCAACTCACCATCACCGCTTTCCGCATTGGTTTCGGCTTCTGCTTGCGCCGCTTGGGTGCCACAGTCCTGGCCCTGTAAACAAACGCTACCTACCGGCGCCAGCCGCTCCGCAATCGCCTCCCGGGAGGCATCAGCGACGGCACCCGACCCGCTCAGCATGGCAACCCCAAGTGCAACAAGACCTTTTGCTATCTGCTTAACGTTCACTCGCACCACCTCTAATTTATTATTGTCGGCGTCTGGGCGGCTGAAGATCAAAGGCTACCAATACGCCTACTTAATGAATATTAGCAGTATAGTGGTAATTCAAAGTGCCACAAAACCCACCACGCCTACCGGGTCAACGCGGCAACGACGCCTTGACGGCTAGCCGCGCCAGGCCATGACGTACTGCTTTGCATATTCGCTGAAGCCAGCGTGCCTGTAGAGGTTAAATGCCGGCAGGTTTTCATGATCCACCGAAAGCAATAGCTCCAATGCACCCGCCTGCTGGGCGAGGGCCAAGGCATGGTTGAGAATATGGCCGCCCAAACCACGACGTCGCCACTCAGGCACCAGTCCCATCAGCATCAGCTCCCAACGGTTAATCTCGCTCCGCGGTGCCAACAGCAAGGCGCCGATGGGCGACGGCGATTCATCCACATACAGCGCATGCCAGTGAACGGGTGCGTGGTGGTCTTGCCCGTAGAAACCAGCCAGTAAGTCGTTGACCGATAAGATGTCGCGTAATCCACGACAGTCCAGCGAGTCATGCCCAACCGCGGTCATCAACGCATGCTCCTGAGCCGCTGTCAGTCGATCCCATGGTGCCCAATGCAGTTGGGTGAACGGCGCCGCGGCAGGAAAGCGCTGGCCCACGCCCGCTTTCAAACAGCGCAGCGATACGAGCGGCTGCATGCCATGGGCGATCAATTGCGCTCGCTGGTGGGTCGCTTCTGGGTTTAGCTCAATGTGACAAAGCGTTAAACGTTGCTGCATGACCCAATGCCGCGCCGTCTCGATCAACGCGCTTATTTGCTCACCTTGCGCATTGGGTAGCCACAACTGCGCCATATTCTGTGGCAGCCGCTGTACCCAAACAACGCCGTTGATACGCCCTCTATCCAGGCTTACCCATAAGCTCTGCCAAGCCGTTTCCGGTTCCTTCAGCATCGGCTTTAGCGCCTCGGTCAATGCTTTCTGTCCCTTCGAAGACTGCGATTTGGCCAGATGCAGAAGTGCCTCGCGGCGATGTTCAGGCGGGCATAGGATAATCTTTGAGGTATGTGCCATAGACGCTACTATCGTTGTCATCCATTGTGTTTATATGACCATCGTATTCATCTGAATAGGTAAACTCACCCAAGGACACCATCCCTCATCATGCGCATCCTACTGGTAGAGGACGATTCAAGTTTAGCGTCTGGAATACGCCTGGCGCTTAAACCTGAAGGGTACACGGTTGACCATCTCAGCGATGGGGTGAGTGCCCGCTCAACGCTGCTGGAAGGGATGCCCTTCGATGCCGTGATACTCGACCTGGGGTTACCCCGCCTGGATGGCGTCGACGTGCTCAAAGCCGTGAGACGGGAAGGTAACCAGGTACCCATCCTGGTGCTGACCGCCCGTGATGCGGTCGATGAGCGAATTGCTGGCCTCGACGCCGGCGCCGATGATTACTTGATCAAACCGTTCGATGTCACCGAGCTTACTGCCCGGTTGCGCGCTTTATTAAGACGCAGCCATGGGCAGGCACGCTCGCTGCTGGAGTGTCAGGGGATACGCTTTGATCCGGTCACTCTCAAGGTAAGTTATCAAGGACAAGAGGTGTCACTTTCACGCCGCGAACTGACGCTGTTGCAGGAATTCATGAGTCACCCTGGACGTGTGTTCACACGCGACACCTTAACCCAGTTGGTGTACGGATGGGATGAGGATGTCGAAAGTAATGCCATTGAAGTCCATATTCATCATTTGAGGCGCAAGTTTTTTCCCCATGTCATACGTACCGTACGTGGCATCGGTTACGTGATGGATAACCCCGAATGAGCTCGATTCAATACCGCACCCTCACCTTGGTGCTCCTGGTCTTTGGCATCAGTACGCTGGTGATCGGGGTGATCAGCTACCGCTATGCCGCGCATCAAATAAGCGAGCTTTCAGATGCTCGACTTGCACAACATGCCCGGCTTCTCGAAGGCATGGCGCAAGCGTCCAGACTGGGTGATGATCGCAAAACGATGCTGAGCAATATTGAAAACGCATTACAGCAGACCGAATCGGCCGATTCGCCCTACGGACACCGCTACTCAAGCCAGCTCGCCTTCCAGCTGTGGGAAAACGATCAGCTATTGCTAGGTTCCTCAAATGCGCCCGATATCCCCCTCCGCCAGCAGGATACGGGCTATGCGGACCTCACCATTGATCAACAGGCATGGCGGATTTATGTCTTGAAGCAGTCAGAGACTAATCAACGAATCGTCGTCGCCGAACGCGAAAACAGCCGCGGTGAGTTGAGTCGTTCGGTCGCCCTGCGCACCTTATTACCTGAGCTGATAGGCTTGCCCCTGGTCGCCTTGCTGTTGTGGTGGTGTATTGGCTGGGGGTTAGCGCCATTGTCGCGAATGGCCGAGCAGACACGGACCCGCGGCCCCCAAAACCTTCAGCCTCTATCACTTACGTCACTGCCTCAAGAGTTAGCCCCGATCGCCAGCGCGTTAAATCAATTACTGGCGCGTATCCGTCAGATACGCACCCGCGAAGAGCGCTTTATCGCTGATGCTGCCCACGAATTACGTACGCCACTCGCCGTACTGGACCTGCACGCGCAAAATGCGTTGAGCGCCCATAGCCATGAAGACCGTAAAGAGGCGCTTGATCACCTGCGCGACGGCGTTACCCGCGCTACACGAGTGGTCAGCCAGCTGCTTGCCCTGGCTCGTCTGGCGCCGGAAACCGAGATACAGCGCCACTACCGTCCAGCCAACTTGCTCATCGAAGCACGTGAAACCCTCGCTGAACTCTCGCCGCTAGCCGCCGAACGCCAACAGCAGGTAACCCTGCATGCCGATGAAGCGCTGGACTGGCAGATGGAAGCAGAGCCCGGTGCCATTGAAACCGTGTTGCAGAATATTGTGGGTAACGCTTTCCAGCACACACCCACTAACGGTGTTATCGACATCGCCTTAACCGCTACCGCTCATCACGTCACAATCTGCGTGGATGACCAGGGGCCCGGCATCCCAGAACAGGCATACTCAAAGGTGAGAGAACGCTTCCAGCGTGCAGGGCCTGGCGCCGGGGCAGGCTTGGGGCTATCCATCGTTGACCGTGTCGTTAAACGCCACAACGGTGAGTTCACCATGACCAGCGCACCCCAAGGAGGACTGCGCGTATGCATTACACTTCAGCGTTTTCCTTCTCGCCACGGAATGACCTTGATTGCCCCCGGCGATTCTTAAGGTTGTCATAAGAATACCGTGCAAATGTGACGTAACGGCAGGACATCTGTTGTTTGCCAATACATCACTTAACGCAGGTACTCTGATGAACCAGATAATCTTTTCCCCCAAACCTTTAATCCAACTGGGGTCAACGCCAACGCTGGTTGTCCCGAAGAAGCCGTCGTTATCGCCACAAAGCCCGGCTATCAGCGTTCTGACCGATTTTAGCCAGGTACGCCCCCAATGGGTTGATAGCGATACCCCGGTTGATCAGGCCCACCAAAAGATGCGCGATGCGGGAGTGCGGTTATTGTTTGTCATGGATAGCCATGAGCACTGTATTGGAGTGATCACGGCCAAAGAGATCATTGGCAAGCGGCGGATCAATATCGCCATGCAACAACGCCAACTGAGTCAAGAGGACATCACGGCCGAAATGATCATGACGCCCTGGCACAAATTAAGCGCTATGCCACTTAACCAGCTCTCGTCGCTGAGCATCGAGGATTTGGTGATATCGATGGAGAGCTTTACAGATCAGCATTTGCTGATTATTGAACATGATGACCACCACAACCCCAGCATTCGAGGCATCATTTCAGCCAGCGATATTCAAGCGGCGATCGGTAAGACGATCAATACCATCCCGAGGGCACAAAGCTTTGCGGATATCTGCCACGTCATAACAGGCCACGATATTTAAGCAACACAGCTTTCATTCTCCCGCCCGCGCGTGTCAACGCACGGGCGGTTGTATTGATACGGGGCTAAAACAACCCGGCATTTAACCAAAGGTGGGTAAGAATACTGGCGATATAGCCCAGCATGATGGCTGGCGCCCAACGCAGATGACGAGCAAAGGTATAAATACCCCTGGCCTGTCCCATCAGGGCCACGCCCGCGGCAGAGCCCATGGATAGCAGACTGCCCCCAACACCTGCCGTCAGCGTGATCAGTAGCCAGTTGCCCAACGACATGTCCGGTTCCATCGAAAGCACCGCGAACATCACCGGGATGTTGTCCACCACTGCGGAAATCAACCCCAATACCACGTTGGCCCACACCGGATTCCAACTGCCGTATAGAGTCTCCGACAGCAGGCCGAGATAGCCGATAAAGCCCAGGCCGCCCACACACATCACCACGCCGTAGAAAAACAGCAGCGTGTCCCACTCTGAGCGGGCAATCCGGCTGAAGATATCGAAGGGAACAACACCGCCCAGTTGCTCGAGTTTTTTCCAATCGCCGCGGCGGGAATAGCGCTCACGCTTGCGCTCCAGGGAGCGCGGCAAGCTGCGGCGCAGATAGTAACCAAAGAACTGCAGCAGACCCAGACCGAACATCATGCCCATGGCAGGCGGCAAGTGCAGCACAGAGTGGCAGAGCACCGAAATCGCCACGGTGACCAGGAACAGCACGACAATACGCCGCGCGCCGCGCTTCAACCATACGTTTTCCGACAATGCTTCAGGTTTTCGATTGCGAATAAAGCAACTCATGATCACCGCTGGCACCATGAAGTTGACGATTGACGGCACCAGCAACTGGAAGAAATCACCAAAGGCAACCTGGCCAGCCTGCCAGACCATCAGCGTCGTGATATCGCCGAAGGGACTGAAGGCGCCCCCCGCATTGGCGGCCACCACCACGTTAATACAGCAAAGGCTGATAAACCGATCATCGCCCTCGGCCACTTTCAGCACCACGGCACACATCAGCATCGCCGTGGTCATGTTGTTGGCAATCGCCGAAATACCGAATGCCAGGATGCCGGTAATCCAGAACAGGCTACGGTAGCTAAACCCCTTGCGCACCAGCCATGCGCGCAGAGCGTCAAACACCCGCCGCTCTTCCATGGCGTTGATATAGGTCATCGCCACCAGCAAGAACAAGAGGAGTTCTGTGTATTCCAGCAGCGTTTCACGAAATGCCGTTTCCGCCTCTTGAGGCAATCCCGCCTGGACGTATACCCAAGCCACCAATGCCCAGATCAAACCAGCAGCCACCAATACTGGCTTTGATTTGCGCATGTGCAAAAGCTCTTCAGCCATGACTAACGCATAGGCGAGCACAAATATGGCCACAGATAAGATACCGGCGATAGAACGGGTTAGGTCGAGCGACCCGGCAGCGGCATAAGATAAGGAAGGTACAACGAGGCAGCAGAATGCAAACAACAGGCACATCGCTCGGCGGCTATAGCGCCCGGCGATGTGGTAATCGGGTGGTTTCATGGCGAAGAAGTCCCTGCGGTAGAACGGAGGAAGGAATAAACCGCCATAATAATAAGCCGACTAATAGAATGGAGCAATGCAACATTGCAGTCAACGAAGCGTAACGGGTAGGTCAGCAGGATAAGATGCTTCGTTTGGTCGATGACATGGGTCAGGAACTCAAGTGCAGGTACCATTTTATTAATGAACCCGACGTTCCTTTTACTCTTCCAGGATAGCAAAATTTGCTATAACGCTTTGTTAAAAAATATCTTTAATGTAAGTACTGAGAAATCTCATACTTTTACCCCTCTCTTTAACACACTGTAACTTGACTTTACATTCCTCCAGGATCGACCAACACTAATCACACCCCAGCCTGCGATAGTGTCGTATGTTAGAAATCCTCACCCATTCATTCTCCGCCTAAAACTTGAAAAGGGTGCTTTCTATCGGGGCTTGAAAAATGATGATGCGCGGTTGCAACGCCGTCGCAAAAATTTGCCTTACGCAGGGCCTGATCACTATTAGCAGTGGTTGCCAGCAACCACGAGGTAACGTCATGATCGAGCCAACCAGGCAGCTCATAACAGCCGGAAACACGACGTTTCTTCAGAACACCGTAAAACAGCTTTTAGGGTATGGCTGGTCAATTAACCATGCTGTTAATGCTCATAAAGCAATAGAATTGCTCGACAATAAGCCTTGTCGAGTTGGCTTGATGGCTATCGATCCATCAACATCCATCCTTCCTTTGGAAATCGATAGTAGCCCCCGGCTGGCAGACATCTCTTGGGTAGCCATTATCGAACGTAATGGTTTAAGTCACGAGAAGACTCGCGAGCGGATTTTTAATACTTGTTATGCCTATCAGGTCCATCCCGTCGATGCGAGAAAACTCGATACCTTGATGGAGAGTGCACTGGCAATGGCCAACCTCAAAGGCACTCCCCCCATCCCGACACTTTCCTGTGTGGACGATGAATATCGTATCGTCGGCGATAGCCCGACCATGCAACTGCTCTATCGAACGATCGCCAAAGTGGCTACTACCAGTGCACCTGTGCTGATTACAGGAGAGTCGGGCACGGGAAAGGAACTAACGGCTCATGCCATTCATACCCATTCACCCAGACGCCATGGCCCATTTAACGTTGTCAATTGTGGCGCTCTACCCTCCGGTCTTATCCAGTCAGAACTCTTTGGGCATGAGAAAGGAGCCTTCACTGGGGCTAATCAGCGCAAGGTCGGCATCATAGAGAATTCACAGGGAGGTACTCTGTTTCTCGACGAGATCGGGGATCTGCCGCTGGATTTACAAGTCAACCTGCTTCGCTTTCTGGAAAACCTCAAAGTGCTTCGAGTCGGTGGGCTTAAAGAGATCCCTGTCGATGTCAGGGTGTTGGCCGCCACCCACGTCGACCTTGATGAGGCCGTTAGCAGGGGGGATTTTCGTGAAGATCTCTATCATCGGCTCAATGTGCTTCAAGTCAGGGTACCGGCGCTGAGAGAACACCCTGAAGACATCGAAGCCCTGGCCCACTTTTTCTTCCAGAAGTTCTCGACCGAAAAACCAACCCGAGTCGGTGGATTCAGCCACGAATGTATCACTGTCATGCGTCAGCATCACTGGCCAGGCAACATCCGCGAACTGGTCAACCGGGTTAGACGTTCCATGGTCATGTGCGAGCACCGGCTCATTACACCTGCCGATATGGGGCTGGAAAGGCGACATGGACTTTTCCGGGATGTTGATACCCTTCAGCAGGTTCGCGATGCGGCAGAGTTCGAGGCCATCAGGGCCGCCCTGGCACGCAACAGACACAATGTGCTGCGTGCATCGCTCGAACTGGGTGTCTCACGCGTCACCTTATATCGATTAATCGAAAAGCACGGTATCGAAAAGAATGGCTGTCCCGACGAACGGCAATCGATCCATGCCTCCTCCCGCTAGGACGAGGCACTACGCAAAAAAGAAAAAAGGAAAGAAACCATGACTCCACGTGGCACTAACATCCTCTATACCGCCGGCTTGGCATCTTTTATCAGTTGTACACCGGTGCTGGCTCAACAGACAACCGAGGACTCACAGGTCCAACCCGTTGGACAGGGGCCCGACCAGCAGGAGATGCAGCCAGACGTCCAGGCAATGGCGGAATATGGAGGCGTCTTGACCCCCAAGGGCAGGTTGGTTCTGGAGCCCGAATTCCAGTACTCTCACGAGAGCATTAACCGAACGACCTTCGAGGGTATCGAAGTATTGAGCACCCTGCTGATCGGGGTGTTTACCGCACAGGATGTCGACCGTGATAGCTATACGGCCTCTCTGACGGGACGGCTGGGTTTTACCGACCGCCTGGAACTCGAGATGAAAGTGCCCTACGTCTATCGGGATGAGTCGAACCGTGTCACGGTCTCGGAAGTTAATCCCGATTTTACCTTGAACCGTGAGTTATCTAATAATGCGCTGGGCGATATCGAATTAGCCGCCCACTACCAGTTGAACCGTGGCCTGAATGGTATGCCCTACTTCATCGGTAATCTGCGCTACAAGAGCACCACCGGTGAAGGCCCCTTCGATATTCGTCGTAACAGCGCCGGCACCCCATTGGAATTAACCACCGGCACCGGCTTTCATTCCTTCGAGCCCAGCCTCACCATGCTGGTCCCCTCGGCGCCCGCTGTCTATTTCGCTAACCTTGGCTATGTCTTCAATCTTGAAGATGATGTCAATCAGCAAGTTACTCAAGATGATGACGACCTGATCATAGATGAGGTAGATCCCGGAGATACCATTCGATTGAGTTTCGGCATGGCCTACTCAATCAATCCAAAAACGTCCTTTACGCTGGGCTACAAAAACGACTTCATCGGCGAGACGACAACGAAGTTTGTCAATAATAGTACCGGCAACACGGTTAAGGTCAGCTCAAACACCCTGAACGTTGGCTCCCTGCTACTCGGGTGGTCCTACCAGCTGAACCCGGATGTCTCGCTCAACCTGGGCCTGGAATTGGGTATCACCGATGATGCACCGGATACTACCCTGACACTACGCATGCCTATCGGCATGGGTATTTTTTAGCTGAAGGAAGAAACTCGACAGCTGCCTCATCGGCAGCTGTCGTATCAGCGCAGGATACCTGCAAAGGAATCAACAATCGCAGCCCGTTGCCTGGCAACCTTCAATGCTCCAATGTTGTTGAGTTGAACATCAACATCGATCCGCTGCTGTATACTCCGTCCAGAAGCGTTGCTCACTACGCCACTGACGATGGCGTCACGAGTGATATTTTGCAAGGCTGCCGTAAAGCCTTTGGCATCGCTCAAGGTAACGCCAGAAAAACCCGCCAGACCCGATAGATCTAGGCCTCTCGGTGTCATATCAGTGACGAGCAATCCCGTACCAGGCCCCACCTGACTGACTGAACCAGAAGGGGCGCGAAATGTCTGGGACACAACGTCGACGCCCGCCCTGGTGAAGTTGACAACCGACACCAGCTCAATGCTGTTATCGATCAGGGTCTGTAGCCTGGCCCCGAAGTCCACATCGAGCCCACCAAGACTGAATCCCGCTCGCAATTGATCGAGCTCTATCTCTGCAATAACGACGCCTCGACTAAATTCATCATTTACAGCCAATGAGGATACAACCTCAGTGTAAAGACTCACGGGTACTGGATAACCTGAAGAAGCTTCCCAATGGCTACTTGATGATTCTGACGCTGCATTGCTTGCCGGTGGGGAAGCTGCCCCAGTGCCGGTCGCGGCTATCATCAGCGCTGCACCGATCCATCGCCCGCCCCTTCGCCTCAGCATGGTGCTTGATTGAGATGGCATTTTCGTATTTCCTCATCATCGACCCATCTCATTTCTGGCGGGAAGGGTCAGCAGACTGGCACCTAGGCTTGAACGGTTCACTCCTACCGACAGAGGTGAATCGGGGCGCACGGCCCAATCCTGCTCGTTATTGAAGTTTTTCCGGGCAATCTCGATTTCCTCGCGCACGCCCAGAACCGTTCCGTCCCACAGCGATTCGAAATGATCCTTGGGCACCACCTGGGTACCTGCCGCGGGATCCCCAATCAGAATATTATTGGCATCCACACCCTTTACAACCACAAAATGCTTGTAACCCGCCGTGTTCACCATCGTAATGGCGGGCACACCAATGCGAATAAAGTCATCCAGGCTGATTCTGAACCCATCGGAGTTGAGCCCCTGAGCATCCAGATATCGCTTCATGTCCAACATGGAAAAGCCATGTCGCTGGATCTGCTCGGCATCCCCGGCTCGAATCATGCTTTCAAACACCTCTGCTTCTGAGGTCTCACGCTGATAATGAAACGTCAGCAAGGTCGCAACAGACGCAGAACCACAGCTGAAATCGTATTGCTGGCGAACCACTCTGTCCCAACCCTTTTCCTGCAGACTCTGGGCCTCGACCTGAAAACTACCGAAACGATTGAATATGGCGACCTGTCCGGCATGGGCAACCATCACGTTGCCAACAAGAAAGAGTGACGCCATGCCACTGCAAAGTTTTCTATCTAGTTTCATGGCCATCATTCCTTGTGGAAAACCCGATCAAGGCTCAGTTGGCAATAAAGACACTGATGCCTACGGCATTGTTGATGGAATTCCCATTACCCGTCACGGCACTGAAAATGCCTGTTCCGCTATAGCTCCCCAAGGCATCAGAAGCAAAGCTGATATTGCCTGAGACCATATTTCCGCCAATATTGAAGGAGGTATCTGTCACCGATGCTTTCATGTTCTGGATGCTTTTTACCGTATTGAAATTGACGATCGCCTCACCTTCTCTTGCCCTCGCCCTATCCATTTCCTCGATATCCATCCGTTGCATCGCTTCAAAACCATTGCTGTTAAGCACATGACTATCGTCGGCCTGACTCTCTGTCATTCCCAGGAAGGTCATTAAAGAAACGAGCGTAATGACGATCAGCGTACGCTGAGGACAAAGTAACTCGGATTGAATTGAACTGACTGAAGACTCCTTCATGGCATTGGCTCCCGGCACCCTATCCATACGAACAGTTCATCAAGGGAGCCGATGGATTTGCGCCCACCGACTCCCGGTTCATTAAAGCGCATTAGCGCTCTAAATCAGTTGCCGATACTCACATTGCTGTGAGCCGCGACGTTGGTACCCGATACCTGAGCGTTGTACAAGCCGGTGGTCACGTTCATGTTGTTGATGCCACCGAACACCCCAGCCGCTACGGAAACGCTGGCTGCGCCGGTTGCCAATCTTGCAGCACCGCCATTGCCACCATTGCCACCATTGCCACCATTGCCGGCAACTGCAGTGGCGTCACCGCCAACTCCCTGGCCGCTACCACCGTTGCCGCCGCTGCCTGCACCGCCGTTACCACCGCTAGCTGTCGCTAGACCGCCATCGCCGCCATCACCGCCGACGCCAGAAGCCGAACCGGTGCCGGAACCCGAACCGGAACCGTTACCTCCGGTTCCACCCGCCACGGCAGAGCTGCCGGTCGCGTCACCGTTGGTGCTATCACCGTTGGTGGCCGTATTGGTGTTGTCGTCATCGACATCATCGGCTGTGATAGATGCATAGCCTTCGGCTGTGCCACCCTGGGTATCGGTATTGCCATTGGCAGCATCCGCATTACCGCCTTCGCCATAGCCGTCACCGTAGCCTTCGGCATAGCCATCTCCATCGCCACCTTCGTAACCATCACCACCATCGGCAGTGGCATTACCGCCGTAGCCACCTTGTCCCTGGCCGCCATCACCGCCGGTGCCTTCACCATAGCTATCGGCATAAGCATCACCGCCATCACCGCCAGCAGCGCCGGTAGCTCCTCTGCCACCATAGACATTGATACTTGCGCCACTGACGGTGGAGCTCATATCCTGCATCGAGATGACATTGGTCGAGGTGTTGTAGGATTCGCTCATTGCCCACGCATCCCCACCACGCCCCGTTGTCCCTCCGGTGCCACCCATCCCGGTGCCGCTTGCAGCGCCACCGGTACCGTTACCACTGGTGAGGTTATTGTCATCGGAACTTTCATCAAAGTCGCCGTCGACATTGGCATAGACACTGCCACCGGTGCCCTGACCAGACCCACTGCCACCGTTTGCGCTTCCACTGCTGCCACCCGTCGCGGAGGCGCTTGAATCCACCGTCTGATCTACCTCTTCGGCTAATCCTGCGCTAGGGTTGGCATGCGCCGTAGAGATGGCCATCACAATGGCCAGTAGAGGCGTTCCTGCTACTACGAGATACTTTTTCATGTTCATGTCTCCGTTTGAATTGTCTGCTGCAGCCTGCGAACTTTCGCCATCGTCCCTAACGCTTAATTCTGGACCCTCGAATAACGCACCTTGCTCGCAGCCAACAACCCAGGAGCATGATCTATGCCAGTTGAAACCCAACTGGACGTAACCAATTACAAGAAAAGAAAATTTTTAAATAATGGACACTTTAATCCCCTCTAGGCCTTGCCAGGGCGTTTGTAACTTGATGATTAGTGTTTCATCCGCGGAACAGTTGAGCGATAAAAGCCCTAAATTTAAGAGCATTCTATTTAAAAACAGTTAATTAACAACATTCCATAAAGTGCAACGATAACGTTACACTAAGGAAGGAAAAAATGACGGGATCATTGATCAGATAGATAATTTTTTGGCTGATAAAGAAAGTACCAATGAGATAGTCACTGGCCCTGAAGCTTTTATCAAGTCGGCAGAGAAGTTCTGAGGAATATCGCTTATTCTTTGACTGGGATTAGAACAGTCTTAAAAACATACGTCATGACGTATAAGCCACTGGGAAAACTTGACTGAATTATTAAAGGAGGAGGGTAATAACATTTATGAAAAAGGGGCAGCCATTGTCTTGTGGATGCCCCTTTGCCAGACGCTACTCTACCGTGACACTTTTCGCCAGGTTACGCGGCTGATCCACATCGGTGCCTTTAAGTACCGCAACATGGTAGCTCAAAAGTTGCAACGGCAAGGTGTACAGCAATGGGGTCAGCGCTTCGTGGATATGCGGCAAGTGCAGTATTCGAAGATCGTCGCGCTCCTCAATCCCTACCTGCTCGTCGGCAAACACAAACAGCTCTCCCCCACGCGCGCGTACTTCCTGAAGGTTGGACTTGAGTTTTTCCAGCAAATCGTCGTTGGGCGCCACCGAAATCACCGGCATATCAGCATCCACCAGTGCCAGCGGCCCATGCTTCAGCTCTCCGGCCGGATAGGCTTCCGCGTGAATATAGGAAATTTCCTTAAGTTTGAGTGCACCTTCAAGGGCCACCGGAAAATGCGCGCCACGTCCCAAAAACAACGCGTGATGTTTTTCGGCAAATGCCTCCGACAGCACTTCGATTGCCGGATCTAATGCCAGCACTTGTTGGCAAAGTGCGGGTAAAGCTTTTAATGCCGATACGATATCAGCGTGATGATCATCGCGGCCATGTACCCTGCTGATCGACAGTGTCAGCAACATCAGTCCGATAAGCTGGGTGGTAAACGCTTTGGTCGATGCGACACCGATTTCAGGCCCTGCCCGGGTCATCAGAGTCACATCCGATTCACGCACCAATGAGCTACCCGGCACGTTGCAAATGGCCAGGGTGCCCACGTAATCCAGTTGTTTTGCATAGCGTAGTGCCGCCAGGGTATCGGCGGTTTCACCAGACTGGGAAAGCGTGACAAACAGTGTGCCCTCGGGTACTACGGGATAGCGGTATCGATACTCGGATGCCACTTCCACCTGTACGGGAATACCGGCATAACGCTCTAACCAGTAGCGTGCCACCAGGCCAGCGTGATAGCTGGTACCACAGGCGATAATATGGATTTGCCGGGTGGCTTTAAAAATAGCCGGGGCATCGGGGCCAAAGCTTTCAACCAAGACGTGATCATAGCTCAAGCGCCCTTCAAGCGCGGCCCGGATTACCTCGGGCTGCTCAAAGATTTCTTTGAGCATGAAGTGACGATAGTTACCTTTACTCGCCGCGCCGTCACCATGCTCAAATGTCTGAACCGGTCGTTCAACTGCTTTTCCGTGGCGATCAACGATACGAATAGCGCCCTGCTCACGCAGCTCTACCAGATCACCTTCCTCCAAATAAATGAACCGGTCGGTAACCTGCAACAGCGCCAGCGGGTCGGAGGCCAAAAATGCTTCGTCAATACCGACGCCAACCACCAGAGGGCTGCCCTGCCGTGCACCGACGACAACGCCTGGAGAGTTGGCACTCATCACTCCCAGCGCATAAGCACCGCCCAAGCCGTTGACGATCTGCTGAGTGGCATCAAATAAACTAAGGCCGCTATCCAGTTTCTCGGCGAGTAAGTGAGCAATGACCTCTGTATCGGTTTCAGAGGTAAAACGGTAGCCGCTGGCTTGCAGCCGATCTTTGATGGCTTCGTAATTTTCGATAATGCCATTGTGTACAACGGCAACCTGATCACCGCTTTGGTGGGGGTGGGCGTTGGCCTCAGAGGGTTTTCCGTGTGTGGCCCAGCGGGTATGGGCAATCCCTGATTTCCCGGGTAATGCCGCTTCATCCAGCTTGCTTGAAAGCGCTGCCACCTTGCCTATCGCCCGGTGGCGGGTCAGCGAACAGCCATCGTAAACCGTCATGCCGGCCGAGTCGTAACCGCGGTATTCGAGGCGTTTTAACCCTTCCAATAAGATACCCTGGACGTTGCGCTGGGCAACGGCGCCGACGATGCCACACATAGACTTTCCCCTTTTCAGTCGTGATGCTTGAGTGGACGCTGCCAGTCGCTTTTCTCGAGTTGACGCCCCCGCGATACGGCCAGCGCATTATCGCTGACGTCCTTGGCGATAGTCGAGCCCGCCCCCACCGTGGCTCCTTCCCCAATACTCACCGGTGCCACCAGAGCCGTGTTGGAACCAATAAAGGCATGATTGCCAATTTCGGTAAGGTGTTTGTTAGCCCCATCGTAGTTACAGGTAATCGTACCCGCGCCGACATTGACACCACGCCCCAGACGCGCATCACCCACGTAGCTCAAGTGATTAATTTTACTGCCTTCACCAACATCGGCATTTTTTGTCTCGACAAAATTACCGACTTTCGCCTTGACCGCTAGCCGGGTACCCGGGCGCAGCCGGGCAAAGGGCCCAATCTGGTTAAGTCCAGCTGCCACCGTGTGGTCGATGATACTATGCGAATCCACGCGGCTCTCGGCCCCGATCGTACTGTTTTTAATCACGCAGTAGGGACCAATACGCACACCCTCACCTAGTTCGACCTCGCCTTCAAACACGCAGCCCACGTCAATAAACACATCATGGCCACAAGTGAGGCTGCCGCGCACATCAAACCGGGCCGGGTCAGCCAACGCCACCCCCTGTTCCATGAGTTTCTCGGCGACTTGGGCCTGGTAGGCACGCTCCAGGCGCGCCATCTGGGCGCGATTATTGACGCCTTCAACCTCAATGGCGGTGGAAGGTTGAGCGGTGCAAACCGCAACGCCGTCGCTTTTGGCCATGGCAATCACATCGGTCAGGTAATATTCTCCCTGGGCATTATCCGCCGAGAGCCGAGGCATCCAGCGTTTCAATTGCTCGCTGGTCATCGCCATCATGCCCGTATTGCACTCGGTGATGGCGAGTTGCTCCTGGCTGGCATCTTTCTGCTCGACAATCGCCACCGCTTCGCCTTCTGAATTGCGCACGATACGCCCATAGCCAGCGGGGTCACCTAGCGTGACGGTTAAAAGCCCCATATGCTGATCATCCACCTGGGCCAGTAACGCCGAAAGCGAATCACGATGGATCAATGGGACATCACCGTACAGCACCAGTACTTTACCACTGCCCAACTGCGGTAGCGCCTGGGCGACCGCATGACCAGTGCCTTTTTGCTCGGCCTGAACAGCAAACGTCACGGGATAATCAACCAGTGCCTCGCGCAGCTGATCGGCACCATGGCCGATCACGACATGAGTGCGAGATGGACGTAGTCCGGCGGCCGTATCCAGCACATGCTGAACCATCGGCTTACCCGCCAGCGTATGCAGTACCTTGGGAATCTGAGAACGCATTCGCGTGCCTTTACCGGCTGCGAGAATAACAATATCGAGTTCTTGCATGTTAATTACCTGTCGCGGTTTCACGGTCGTCCGCACGGGCAGACGCAACCTCTATCTCTAACGACTCAATGAGCTCATCCCCGAAGTACTGCGCAAAGGCAGGGCTTGCGACGCTTCGCCATTGATCCCCCTCGCGTATCAGCATCAGAACATTCAGGTTCTGGTCGCGGGCCATCGCCATACCGTCCTCATTACCCGCTACCATCAGCGCGGTCGCCCAGCCGTCAGCCCAGGCGTTGGACGGGTGAAAAACCGACACCGAAGCCAGGTCGTGGGTAATCGGCTGACCAGTACGTGGGTCAATAGTGTGCGAATAGCGCTGGCCGTCAACCTCGAAGTAATTTCGATAGTCGCCTGATGTCGCCACCGAGATTGAATCAAGCGGCAGTACATGCTGGGCGCGCTGCTGTCCGTTCTCTGGCACTTCAATGCCGACGCGCCACGGGGTCTGTTCATCCTGGTCTCGAACGCCGCGGGTAATCAAATCTCCCCCCAAATTGACCAGATAATTCTCAACCCCTTGCTGATCCAGATAGGCGGCGACGCGGTCAGTCGCGTAGCCTTTGGCAATAGCCGACAAGTCAACGAACACGTCACGGATACGCCGCGCCTCGAGCGCCTGCGTATCCAGCTCAATAGCGTCAAAACCCACCTGCGCCAACCGCTCTCTGAGCTCTTGATCTGACGGAACTTCTTCAGGTCGAGCTTCAGGACCAAAGCTCCAAAGATTGACCAGGTTGCCGATGGTAATGTCGAAAGCACCGTCGCTTGACTCGGCAATCGACTGGCTAATCGCCAATACGTCGATGAGTCCGTCAGACAACGGCTGCCACTCGCCTAATGGCGATCGATTGAAGGCCATCAACTCGGCGTCGTCGCGGTAGGTCGACATTGATTGATCGACGCTTTCCAGTTCCTGCTCGATACCCGCTTCAATGTCGTTGACTTGTCCCTGGGTGAGCGAATCGGCCATTGTCACTTGATAGAAGGTACCGAATATATTGCCTTCCAGTTTAACCGGCGATTCCAGAGGCCGATCGGTTTCCGAACAGCCTATCAACGCTATCGTTAGCAGCACGATCACGCCGCAATAGCGCCACAAATGACGACCCTGTCGCATCGTTGTTACTCCGCCTTAACCATGAAAAAACCATAGCAGCCAAGCGCCCAAAAGTACGCGATATAACACAAAGGGCTGCATTCCCAACCGTTTGATCAGCACCAGAAAAACATGAATACAGAGATAGGCGCTCAATCCAGAGAGCAGCGTACCGGCCAACATTGCTGATCCATCGACCGGGTTGGGTTGACCAATGAGTTCTATTGTTTCTAAACCACCCGCTAACACAATGACCGGAATGGAAAGTAGAAAGGAAAAGCGTGCCGCCCCTTCGCGGCTCATTCCCAGCATCAACGCGGCGGTCATGGTAACGCCTGAGCGCGACGTGCCAGGAATCAGTGCCAGTGCCTGAGCCCCGCCAATCCACAGCGCATCTTTCAACGTCAACTGATATTCGCTACGCGACCCACGTTTTTGCCAGTCGGCATAGCCAAGCCAAAGGCCAAAAACGATCAAGCTGATGCCGATAATCAGCGGCGAACGCATATATTCCGAGATCACATCACGCATTAAAAAGCCCACGGCGCATACCGGTAGCGTGGCGATGACCACCCAACCAGCCAGACGTGCGTCGCGGTCGACGTGGTGACCTTTCAACGCGGCAACGCAGCTCAACATCATCTGCCACAGCTCAGCACGGAAATAGGCCACGACTGCTGACAGGCTGCCCAAATGCAGCGCCACATCGAATGCCAATCCCTGATCTTGCCATTCGGTGAGCACAGGCACCAGAATCAAATGCGCCGAACTGGACACCGGCAAAAATTCGGACACCCCCTGCACCAGTGCTAATACCACGACCTGAAGCCAATCCATTGCTTATCCTCATCTACTCTCGGTTGAGGGGGTACATATTGGCGCTTAAGGATACACATCCTGAGCAAACTTGTCCGCCATTGGCATTCTCCAGCCGCTTGGGACTATAGAGCACACCGGTGAGTGCGCTACAATAGGGCACCTACTCGCCAAGGGGCGTCCCTGCAAGGTACCTCATGACTCAGCGCGTCGACTCATCGGTTATTCAAGATACTCAGTTGCAAAGCCGCGAGGCAAAGCGTGTCACCTATATCGGTGCCTGGCTGGATGGGCTGCTGAGTATCGTTAAGGTCGTCGTCGGGTTGATGGTCGGTTCCGCGGCGTTGATTGCTGACGGCATTCATTCATTATCTGATTTGGTCACCGATGGTTTTGTCCTGGCGGCCATTCATTACGGCCGCCAGGAACCGGACAAAGACCACCACTATGGTCATGGCCGGATCGAAACCCTTACCACGCTCCTGCTAGGAAGTGTGTTGATTTTCGTCGCGGGGGGTATTGCCTGGTCCAGCCTGGATCGTTTGTTTAGTGGCGCTGACGTTAATGCGCCGGGCGTGTTCGCCATTGTGGTGACGGTGATTGCATTGCTCAGTAAGGAGTGGATCTACCGTTATACCATGCAAATCGCCAAACGGGTCGGTTCCAAACTGCTTGAAGCCAACGCCTGGCACTCACGCAGCGACGCCCTCTCCACCGCAGTCGTCTTGATTGCCCTGCTCGGTGCCCAGTTTGGCCTGGGTTGGCTGGACGCCGTTGCCGCCATCATTGTCGGCTTGCTGGTCGGTAAAGTCGGCTGGGACTTGTTATGGGAGTCGGCTCGCGAACTGGTCGACACCGCTCTGCCCGAAGACGCCCAACAGCAGATGCATGACGTCGCCTGCGGCGTACCTGGCGTGGATAGCGTTCATGACCTGCGTACCCGCCAATCCGCTGGCTGGGTAATGGTCGATTTACACGTTGTGGTCGGCCCCAAGATCACCGTCTCGGAAGCCCATGAAATCGGCAATGAGGTCAGCCGCCGCCTGCGTCACCAGTTCCCTGCATTAACCGACGTCATCTTTCACATCGACCCTGAAGACGACGCTGGCGAAGGCGACCCAAGCCGCTTTCCAGGTCTGCCCCTGCGCCCGGAAGTAGAGGCAGCGCTGGATGCGCGGTGGTACAAGCACCCGGTTTGGCGCACGCTCAACGAGCTACAACTTCACTACCTGAACGAAAAAATCTCAGTATCACTGATTATAAGCGACCCCGTTCACCAGCCGCCCCAATGCCTTGCCAGCCAGCTAAAAGCGCTGGCCAGCGATATCGAATGGCTCGGGCATGTGGAAGTGATGTTTATTACCCGCGCCGCCAGTCACACCATGCGTTGAGCCCGGCGCTGTTCATACTACGACAAAGGAGTAAGCACAGCGGTGGCAATGCTGAAGTAAATCAGCACCCCAGAGGCATCAATCAAGGTGGTGACTAGCGGCGCCGAGGCCGTGGCAGGGTCAACCCGAAAGCGTTCCAGCACGAAAGGCAGGCACATGCCGATCAGGCTGCCAAACATGACGATGGTCACCATGCTGAGCGCGACAATCATCGCCACCGCCTCACCACCGCGAAGTACCCCGATAGGTGCCACAGCAATCGCCATGGTGATCCCCAGCGAACCGGCCACCAACAGCTCACGGCCAAGCATTTTTCCCCAGTCCTTCACGCCGACATCACCGGTTGCCATCCCACGAACCATCAAGGTAGCGGCCTGGGCGCCCGCGTTACCACCACTGCCGATCAGCAACGGCAGAAAGAACACCAGGGCGACCTGTGCTGCAATGGTGTCCTCGAAATAGGCAATGCCGGCACCGGAGAACAGGTTGGCAAATACCAGCAACACCAGCCAGAAAACCCGCTTGCGATATAGCGTCCAAAGTGGCACCCGGCTAACGCCGTCCTCCAACTGACCGATCGACATCCCCTTGTGGATATCTTCTGTCGCTTCCGACTCGGCCACGTCCATGGCGTCATCGTGGGTGACTATTCCCACCATCCGGCCATCAGCATCGATCACCGGCAGGGCGAGCAAATCGTAGCGCGCCACAATCTTGGCGACGTCTTCCTGCTCTTTATCCACTGGTGTACTGATCACATCCTTGATCATGATGTCGTCGACCAGCGCGCCCGGGCGGGCCACCATTAGCTGGCGCAACGACATGGTACCTATCAACTGACCTTCGCTATCGAGCACATAGAGCTGATAGACCGTTTCAGCGTCAGGCGCGGTCTGGCGCACCCGCATCATGGCCTGAGAGACCGTCATGCCACTGGCAATGGCGACGTAATCCGAGGTCATGATGGCCCCGGCTGTGCCCTCCTCGTAGCTTGCCAACCGCTTGAGGTCTTCACGCTCCCTGTGGGCCATGCGCCGCAGCAGGGCTTCACGGCGGTCTTCATCGAGCAGGTTGAACAAATCGGCCCGCTCATCGGAGCCCATTTCTTCCAGCAGCTTGAGTGCATGAGTATCCGGGAGACTGCCGATGATCTCCAACTGGCTTTCGCCGGGTAGATAACCCAAGACATTGGCGGCGCGTTCAGTGGACAAGACATCGAGTAACGCCAACGCGTCGGCCAAGGCGTCATCCTCTTCGATCAGATCTTCGAGGATTTCACCGATATCTGCCGACCGGATCTCACTTAGACGTTCAGCAAACACTGCCGTGTTCGGTGCGTCCTTTTCAAGCTCGTCAAGCAGCTCGGTTTTTATGGCTTGCAGCGTTTCATCATTTAATGACACGGCATTCTCCTTTTACGCTTGCGAAGGCCAAGTGGCGACAATTCCTTATCCTTGCATTGTGGCTGCCATTCGGTTTCTATTTTATATACTACCAGACAAAAAAAACGCCCCCTGAACCCTAATCACGGGTTCAAGGGGCGTTGTGGTTCACGCCAAGCGTGACGGTTTTAGCCTTTACCCGCTTTTTTGCGCAGCTGCTGGATCGTACGCAACTGGGCAACAGCTTCGGCAAGTTCCGCAGCAGCCCGCGTATAGTCGAGCTCGGATGTCTTGTCGCTAAAGGCTTTCAGCGCTTGCTGACGCGCTTCTTCGGCAGCCGCCTCACTGAGGTCGCTGGCACGCGTGGCAGCGTCGGCCAACACGGTCACGATATCTGGCTGGACTTCCATGAAGCCGCCGGTCACGAAGAAATGTTCCTCTTCGCCGCCATCGTGAATCACCCGTACCGGCCCCGGCTTGAGTTCCGTCAGCAACGGCGCGTGACCGGGTAGAATCCCCAGGTCGCCCGTGCTGCCAGAAGCAACCACCATCTCGACCGTTCCCGAGTAGATGGACGCTTCAGCGCTGACGATATTGCAAGTGAAGCTATTCGCCATAGCGAATCCCCCTAATGGACGGGATTACTTCTTCATCTGGTTGGCTTTCTCGACTGCTTCGTCGATGGAGCCGACCATGTAGAAGGCCTGTTCCGGCAAGTCATCGTACTCGCCTTCGAGGATGCCCTGGAAGCCACGGATGGTGTCTTTCAGCGACACGTATTTACCCGGTGCACCGGTGAACACCTCGGCCACGAAGAACGGCTGCGACAGGAAGCGCTGGATCTTACGCGCACGGGCAACGGCCAGCTTGTCTTCATCAGACAGCTCGTCCATACCCAGAATCGCGATGATATCCTTGAGTTCCTTGTAACGCTGCAGAACGCCCTGAACGCCACGAGCCACGTTGTAGTGCTCATCACCGACCACCAGCGGGTCGAGCTGGCGCGACGTGGAATCAAGCGGATCGATCGCCGGATAAATACCCAACTCGGCGATGGAACGCGCCAATACAACGGTTGCGTCCAGGTGCGAGAAGGTGGTGGCCGGCGACGGATCGGTCAAGTCATCCGCCGGTACATAAACCGCCTGTACGGAGGTGATCGAGCCCGTCTTCGTCGAGGTGATACGTTCCTGCAGAACACCCATCTCTTCGGCCAGCGTCGGCTGATAACCCACCGCTGACGGCATACGACCCAGCAGGGCCGATACTTCGGTACCCGCCAGGGTGTAGCGGTAGATGTTATCGACGAACAACAGTACGTCGCGGCCTTCGTCACGGAATTTTTCGGCAATGGTCAGGCCGGTCAACGCCACGCGCAGGCGGTTGCCCGGCGGCTCGTTCATCTGACCGTAGACCAGCGATACCTTGTCGATAACGTTGGATTCGGTCATTTCGTGATAGAAGTCGTTACCCTCACGCGTACGCTCACCGACACCGGCGAATACCGAGTAGCCGCTGTGTTCGGTGGCGATGTTGCGGATAAGCTCCATCATGTTGACGGTTTTACCGACACCGGCACCACCGAACAGGCCAACTTTACCACCCTTGGCAAACGGGCAGACCAGGTCGATAACCTTGATCCCGGTTTCCAGCAGCTCTTCAGACGCTGCCTGGTCAGCATAGCCGGGGGCCTTGCGGTGAATCGGCATGCGCTCGTCTTCACCGATCTCACCCGCTTCATCAATCGGTTCGCCGAGTACGTTCATGATACGGCCCAGCGTGGCTTTACCCACGGGGACCGAAATCGCAGAACCTGTGTCAGCCACGTCCATGCCACGCTTCAAGCCCTCAGTGGAGCCCATGGCGATGGTGCGCACCACGCCGTCGCCCAGCTGCTGCTGGACTTCGAGGATGGTCTCTACATCAGAGACCTTCAGCGCGTCGTAGACCTTGGGCACAGAGTCCCGCGGAAACTCTACGTCAATCACCGCGCCGATGATTTGTACGATACGTCCGCTCATCTTGGTTCCTCTCAAAAACCTGCAAATGAAACCTGTCTGCCGGGAGCCGCTAAGCGTCGGCTCCCTAGGCGTTATACGGCGGCAGCGCCGCCGACGATCTCGGAAATTTCCTGGGTAATGGCGGCCTGACGGGCCTTGTTATAAACCATTTCCAGATCGTCAATCAGATTGCCCGCGTTATCGGTCGCACTCTTCATGGCGATCATCCGGGCGGCTTGCTCGCACGCCACGTTTTCCACAACCGCCTGATACACCTGCGATTCAATGAAACGAACCAGCAGGCTATCCAATAACGCCTTGGCATCCGGCTCATACAGGTAGTCCCAGCTTCCGGGACGGGCGTTTTCGTCGTCTTGCTCTGCGTCTTCGCCAATATCAGTCGTCAACGGAAGAAGCTGACGGACCACCGGCTGTTGCGTCATGGTGTTGATAAACTCGTTATGCACCACGTACAAGCGGTCGATATTGCCTTCATCGTACGCGTCGAGCATGACCTTGATACTGCCAATCAGGCCTTCGACAGATGGCGCTTCGCCTAACCCGCTCTTGGCGGCAACCAGGTTGCCCCCATAGTTGCGAAAAAAGCCACTGGCCTTCGCGCCAAGAGCGCAGAAGTCCAGCCCAGCGCCTTCCTGATGCCAAGCCTTGGCATCCTTCACCACGGCCTTGAACAGGTTATGGTTCAGACCACCACACAAACCGCGGTCGGTGGAGACCACAATATAACCAACGCGCTTCACCTCTTTACGCTCGACCATGTAGTCGTGCTTGTACTCGGGGTTGGCGTCGGCAAGGTGGCTGACCACATTGCGAATCTGCCTGGCGTAAGGCTGACTGGCCTTCATCCGCTCTTGCGCTTTACGCATTTTCGACGCAGCGACCATTTCCATGGCACTGGTGATCTTCTGCGTATTTTTAATGCTCCCGATCTGGGTGCGTATCTCTTTTGCAGCTGCCATAGCGATCTACCTTTCGTTCGTGGCTCTCAGAAAGCATGCAAACCCGCCCAATACAGACGGGCCAGACATTACCAGCTCTGAGTTGCCTTGAACTTCTCGAGACCCGACTTCAAGCCGTTTTGAATCTCGTCGTTGTAGTCGCCGGTCTGGTTGATCTTGTCGAGCAAATCGCTGTGCTCGGCCTTCATGTAGTCGTGCAGGGCACGCTCGAAGTCCAGCACTTTGTTGACTTCGACATCATCCAGGTGACCTTCGTTGGCGGCATAAAGCGTAAGCGCCATCTCGGCTACCGACATCGGCGAGTACTGGTGTTGCTTCATCAGCTCGGTGACGCGTTGACCATGTTCAAGCTGCTTGCGCGTGGCTTCATCCAGGTCAGACGCAAACTGCGAGAATGCCGCCAGCTCGCGATACTGAGCCAGGGCAAGACGCACGCTACCGCCGAGCTTCTTGATGATCTTGGTTTGCGCCGAACCACCCACACGCGATACCGAAAGACCCGCGTTGATCGCCGGACGAATACCCGAGTTGAACAGGTTGGTTTCCAGGAAGATCTGACCGTCGGTGATCGAAATCACGTTGGTCGGTACGAACGCAGAAACGTCACCACCCTGGGTTTCGATGATCGGCAGTGCGGTCAAGGAACCGGTCTTGCCTTTCACTTCGCCGCCCGTAAACTTCTCGACGTAGTCGACGTTCACTCGAGCAGCCCGCTCCAGCAGACGCGAGTGGAGATAGAAAACGTCACCCGGGTAGGCTTCACGACCCGGCGGACGGCGCAGCAACAGCGATACCTGACGATAAGCCACGGCCTGCTTGGAAAGATCGTCATAGACGATCATTGCGTCTTCGCCACGGTCACGGAAATATTCGCCCATGGTGCAGCCAGAGTAGGCCGCCAGGAACTGCATGGGTGCCGGGTCGGCAGCGCCAGCAGCGACGATGATGGTGTGATCCATCGCGCCGTGTTCTTCTAGCTTGCGTACCACGTTGGCAATGGTCGACTGCTTCTGACCAATCGCCACATAGACACAGGTCACGCCCTTGCCTTTCTGGTTGATGATGGCATCAATGGCAATGGCGGATTTACCAATCTGACGATCACCAATGATCAGCTCACGCTGACCACGGCCGATCGGCACCATGGAGTCAATCGACTTCAGACCGGTTTGAATCGGCTCATCAACAGATTGACGTGTGATAACACCCGGCGCCACTTTCTCGACAGCGTCGGTCATCTTAGCGTCAATGTCACCTTTGCCGTCGATGGGGTTACCCAACGCATCGACAACGCGGCCAATCAACTCGGGGCCTACCGGTACTTCGAGGATACGACCAGTACACTTGGCGGTCATGCCCTCTTCAAGCAACAGGTAGTCACCCAGCACCACGGCACCCACGGAGTCACGCTCCAGGTTGAGTACCATGCCAAAAACGCTGTTGGGAAATTCGATCATTTCACCGAACATCGCGTCTGCGAGGCCGTGAACTTTCACGATACCGTCGGAAACGCTAACGATGGTGCCCTGATTGCGGGCTTCAGATGCGACGTCAAGCTTCTCAATTCGCTGCTTGATGATGTCGCTGATCTCGGAAGGATTCAGTTGCTGCATGCCATGTCCCTCAGACTCAAGCGGTTAGCGCTTCGGAAAGGCGGTTCAATCGTCCACGTACCGAACCGTCAATGACGGTATCGCCGGCACGCAGGATGACGCCACCAATCAGCGTTTTATCCACTCGAGTGGTAATGGAGATTTCGCGATTCAGACGTTTCTTGAGCGCGTTCTTTAGCTTGGTCTTCTGCTTGCTATCTAGCTTGTAGGCCGATAACACCACGACGTCGACTCGCTGTTCATGATCGGCGCGCAGGCGCTCGAACTGATCAGCGATGTACGGCAAGGCATTAAGCCGACCTTCATCTGCCAGGGTGTCAAGAAACCGCCGTTGAGCATCGTCACCTTGCTCGGGCAAGACACCCGCAAGCAACTCAGCTTTCTGTTCGGCCAGTAGTTTCGGGTTACCCAGCAGACGATGCACGTCACTGTCCGTGACGGCTTGACTCAAAGATGCAAGCGCTTTTGACCAGCTATCCAGCGCCTCATGATCACGCGCGTATTCAAACGCCGCCTTAGCGTAAGGACGAGCGACGGTCAGTAATTCCGCCATGGTTCACCTCCTTACAATTCGGCAGCCAGCTCATCGAGTAACTTGCGATGGGCTTGTTCGTCGACCGACGCTTCCAAGACGCGCTCAGCACCGATAATGGCAAGGTGAGAGACTTGGGCACGAAGATCCTCTTTAGCACGGTTCACTTCTTGCTCAATCTCGGAACGTGCGCTTGCCACCAGACGTTCGCCTTCAGCGCGAGCCTGATCGCGAGCTTCTTCAACGATCTGAGCAGAACGTTTGTTGGCCTGCTCAAGAATTTGAGAAGCCTGCTCCTTGCTTTCACGCAGGGTTTGCTCGGCTTTCTCCTGGGCGACTTCGAGATCGCGAGAAGCACGGCTGGCTGCGTCCAGGCCATCAGCAATTTTCTTCTGACGCTCATGGAGCGCGTTGCTGATCGGTGGCCACACATACTTTATGCAAAACCAGACAAAGATCGCGAAGGCGATCGTCTGCCCAATTAGCGTCATGTTGATATTCACAGGAATGTACCTCTGACAAGTTCGTGGCGACCGGAGTGAAACAAAACCGAGCGGAATACCGCTCGGCTAAGCTGTCATTAACCGGCAACAACGAAGATCAGGTACATCGCGATACCAACACCGATCATCGGTACCGCATCCAGCAGACCCGCCATGATGAAGGTTTTGGTCTGCAGCTGGTCACCCATTTCCGGCTGACGAGCTGTGGACTCAAGCAGTTTGCCACCCAATAGAGCGAAGCCGATACCGGTAGCCAGAGCGCCCAGACCGATGATGATTGCAGCGGAGAGATAAACCATTTCCATGATGTTGCTCCTGATTTCAAGTTTTGGTTAAGGGTTGAGGGTTAATGAAAACGACATTGCTTGGTTAGTGATGTTCGTGCGCTGCGCTCAGGTATACAACCGAAAGCGTAGTAAAAATAAAGGCCTGCAGCGTTACCACTAAGATGTGGAAGATCGCCCATGGCACGTCCAATAACCAGATAGCCCAAAACGGCAGCAGGGCGATCAGGATAAAGATAACCTCACCGGCAAACATATTACCGAATAGACGCAGACCAAGGCCTAGAGGCTTCACAAGCAAACCAATGATTTCGAGCACCAGATTAAAGGGAATCAAAGCCCAGTGATTAAACGGCGTCAGCGACAGTTCTTTGGCAAAGCCCCCTACGCCTTTGACTTTCAGGCTGTAAAAGATAATCAAACAGAAAACACCTAATGCCATGCCCAGAGTGGCATTGGGATCGGTGGTCGGCACGATTTTCATGTAATCGACGCCCAGGCGGGCGAATAGCTCTGGAAAATAATCCACCGGTATAATTTTTAGCGTATTCATGAGCAAAATCCACACGAATAGCGTCAAGGCAAGTGGTGCAATCAACGGGTTACGGCCGTGAAATGTGCCGTTGACCAGGTTTTCAATAAACTCAACCACCATCTCAACGGCGTTCTGCAAACCAGTCGGTACGCCTGTGGTGGCCATTTTGCCTGCTTTGCGGAACACCCAGATGAATAAAAGTCCCATGGCAATCGACCATCCCATGGTGTCCAGATGAATCGCCCAAAAGCCCATTTCGCGAGCTTCTTCGGCAGAACTTGCCAACGACCAACCGTTTTCCGGGTGTTTTCCAAAGGTCAGATTCTGCAAGTGGTGCTGGATATAGTAAGTCGATGAGACTTCGTTTCCTGCGGCCATGGACTTGTCACCTCGATAAGTTGCGCAATTTTCTAGGCATCAGCCAGGGTGCTAACCAATGCATTAGAACAACCGCGACGTAAGCACTAAAAAAGAAAGCGGGGTTTGAGGGGGGTACGGTAATGAAAACGACTGCGAACAGTGCCACCGTCAAACCAAACTTGCCTGCTTCGGCGCGAAAAAGCCTGAGTGCACTTTGCGAAGCGGGTGCACGTTGTTTAAAAATCGCCATCCGCTGCACAAAAAACACTTGGGGCAGAAAAGCAACCAATGCCCCTAGCGCTACAGATGTTGCGCTGCCGTTACCGGCGGCGACCAACGCTAGTAACGACCCAACCAGTGCGACCAACAATTGAGCAATCGTTAACCGGATGACATAAGCCTGTCGTCGTAACGTTTCCAGTCGCTGCATGTCATTCCAGCCTATCAAGCTATGTCAAAACCCGTGTTTACAGGCAATGAACAACCTTGCGCAGCCTGCACAAATCTTGCGCGATTATAGGGAAGGGCTATGAGACCTTCAACCGAAGTTGTGGGTATTTCACTCCCTCAAGCGCCGATATGCGACCAAAGAGTGAAAAAACAGCCTTATTTCGCAATTTTTAATAAGCCTGCTATTTATAAAAACAATAGCAGGCTATTTAATATGCTCCAGGATACCGTCCAGCTCTTCCAGACTGGTATAGCGAATCGTGACCTTCCCTTTGCCTCTCTGACCATGGTCAATGGACACAGGGGCACCGAGCAGTTCCCCCAGTTGAGTTTCCAGACGCGCCACGTCGGAGGTTTTTGCCTCACGCCTTGGTGTAGGTGCTACCGGTTGGCTTTGCACTTTCTTGACCAAGGCTTCCGTGGCACGAACGGTCAGGTCGTTATTGACCACTTCATGGGCTACCTGACGCTGCTGAGCGCTGTTGAGTGTCAATAACGCCCGTGCATGCCCCATATCCAGGTCACCCCGCTCAAGCAGCGTTTGCACTTCTTCATCCAATGCCAGCAGACGTAACAGGTTAGCCACCTGGGTGCGCGATTTACCGACGGCATCCGCCATCTGCTGCTGGGTCATTTCAAACTCGTCGCCTAACCGCTTCAATGCCAGTGCCTCTTCGATAGCATTGAGGTTCTCGCGCTGGATGTTTTCGATCAATGCCAGCGCCAAGGCAACTTCGTCGCTGACGTCCCGGATGACCGCGGGGATAACGTCCAATTCAGCAAGCTGAGCCGCCCGCCAGCGACGTTCGCCGGCTACAATCTCGTAGCGGTCTTCCCCGATCGGGCGGACCACGATGGGCTGCATGACCCCTTGAGCACGGATCGAGTCGGCTAGCTCTTCCAGCGCTTCCGGCTGGATATCCCGGCGCGGCTGATATTTACCCCTTGATAGCTGGCCGAGCGGCAAACGCTCAAGGCGTTCCTGACTCTGCGGGCCAGCTGTATCCTCAGCACCATCGCTGTCAGCCGGTGCATATGATCCCGCCGCCAATTCAAGGCTATCGCGGCGACGTGCACCAGCACCAATCAGAGCATCCAAGCCACGTCCTAGCGCGGGCTTACGCGTCATGGGCATTACCTCGTGATAAATAGATCAGTCGTGGTGATTATAGCGCGAGTCGACGAATTAGCTCTTTCGCTAACACACGGTAGGCCTGGCTGCCGCGCGAAAACCGCGCGTACTGGGTAACCGGCAGGCCATGGCTGGGCGCTTCAGCCACTTTAACATTACGCGGAATCGTGGTTTTCAGCAGCGCATCGCCGAAATAATCGCGCAATTGCTTGTCGACTTCCCGGGTCAGGCTGGTGCGCTTATCGTACATGGTACGCAAAATACCGGAGACGGCCAGCTCAGGGTTGATGCTCTGTTTAATCTGCTCGACCGTATCCAGCAGTGCCGAAAGGCCTTCCAGTGCATAGAATTCACACTGCAGTGGAATCAACACGCCGTGAGCCGCCGTAAGGGCATTCACTGTCAGCATATTAAGCGACGGGGGGCAGTCAATCAGTACGACGTCGTATTGTGACAAAACGCCCGACAACGCCGTCGTCAAGCCGCTTTCGCGCTGGTCTGAATGCATGAGCTCGACTTCAGCGGCGGTCAAATCGCCGTTACTGGGTAGCACGTCGTATTTCACGGGTGGCTGCCGGACGATCGTATCGGCAGCGCTCGCCTCACCCAAAAGGACGTCGAGAACGCTTTTATCAAGGCTGTGCTTGTCGATACCACTGCCCATGCTGGCGTGCCCCTGTGGATCAAGATCCACCAGCAGTACACGACGGTCGAGTCCGGCGAGGCTGGCCGCCAAGTTGACGGCTGAAGTGGACTTGCCCACGCCGCCTTTCTGGTTGGTCAGGGCAATGATCTGGCTCACTTACTCAACTCCTTGTGGGGTCAGAATCAACAGCTGTCGCTCGGCCGTCTCAAAGGGGACATTTAAAGTGTGTTTTGCGTGGAGCCGAACATCACCTGGCAGATCGCGCAGTTCTTCGTTGGCACCAGGGCCTTTCATCGCCAGCCACTGTCCTTCGTCCGTCGGAAGTTTACGCGTCAGATTAACAAAATCCACCAAACTGGCGAATGCCCGCGAAATCACTTGATCAAAGACGCTTTCGGTAAACTGCTCTACACGCGCTTGAACGGGGGTCACGTTCGTCAATCCGAGCTCCATCACCGCCTGGCGCTGAAAGCGAACTTTTTTGCCGTTGCTATCGAGAAGGGTCACGGATAGCTCGGGCTTGAGAATGGCCAGAACCAGTCCCGGTAGTCCTGGCCCTGAACCGACATCAAGCAGCTTGGGCCCTTCGACAAACGGCAGCACGGCAGCACTATCCAGCACGTGGCGCGATACCATGTCGTTAACATCGCGTACAGCGGTGAGATTATAAGCCCGGTTCCACTTGTGCAATAGCGCAAGCAGGCCCAGCAGTTGATCACGCTGCTGGGACGTTATTGGGGTGCCTAATGCGCTGAGACCTTCATCCAGCCGGGTCTCAACCTGGCTGGGTAAATCGGAAAACAGCGTTGATACGCCGCTCATCCGTTGGCTACCTCGGGAGTCGATATAAGCCGACGTTTCTTGAGTTGAATCAGCAAAATCGATACAGCCGCAGGTGTCACGCCCGAAATACGCGCCGCCTGGGCGAGAGTTTCAGGCCGTGCTTCGCTGAGTTTTTGGCGAATCTCATTGGACAGGCCTTCAACGCGGTGATAATCCAGATCAGCAGGTAGGGGCATCGCCTCATGGCGTTTGAGTTTATCAATCTCGTCCTGCTGACGATCGATATACCCCTGATATTTTGCCTGAATCTGCACTTGTTCAGCCACGGCCTCGTCGGTCACCGGAGAAGCTTCCAGACCGGGAAGATGGGTCAAGGTCGCATAGCTCAGTTCCGGGCGTTTCAGCAGATCGCTCAACCGGTACTCGCGGTTCAACGCCTGGCCGGTGTGCTCGGCGATAACAGCGGCGGCCGGGCTTTTCGGCTGAACCCAGGTACTGGCAAGCCGAGCCGACTCGTGCTCGATGGCATCGCGCTTTTTACTGAACGCTGCCCAGCGCATGTCATCCACCAGCCCCAATTCGCGACCTTTTTCAGTGAGCCGGAGATCGGCGTTGTCTTCACGCAGCAACAGACGGTATTCCGCGCGTGACGTGAACATGCGGTAGGGCTCCTTGGTACCCATGGTGATCAGATCATCGACCAGTACCCCAAGGTAAGCTTCGTCACGGCGTGGATACCACGCTTCCAACTGCCTGGCACGGCGTGCCGCGTTCAGTCCAGCGAGCAAGCCCTGAGCCCCGGCTTCTTCGTAACCGGTCGTGCCGTTGATTTGTCCGGCAAAAAACAGGTTGTGGATAAATTTGGTTTCCAGGGAGTGCTGCAAATCCCGTGGATCAAAGAAATCGTACTCGATTGCGTAGCCTGGCCGGGTGATATGCGCGTTTTCCATTCCCTTGATCGAGCGTACGACCTGAAGCTGTATATCGAACGGCAATGAAGTGGAAATTCCGTTGGGATACAGCTCATTGGTATCCAGGCCTTCGGGTTCGATAAATATCTGGTGGCTCGATTTATCGGCAAAGCGATGGACCTTGTCTTCAATCGAAGGGCAATAGCGTGGCCCTATGCCCTCGATCACGCCCGAATACATTGGTGAACGTTCGAGGTTCGCCATGATGATCTCATGGGTGCGCTCGTTGGTGTGCCCAATGTGACAGCTCATCTGTTCGGGGTGCATTTCCCTTGAGCCCAGATAGGACATCACCGGCGTTGGCGTGTCACCAGGTTGTTCTTCAAGTTGAGAGAAATCAACGGTTTTGGCATCAATGCGTGGGGGTGTACCGGTTTTCAGACGATCAACCCGGAACGGCAGGGCACGCAGTCGCTCAGCCAATGCATTGGAGGGCGCATCGCCTGCTCGGCCACCGCGAGTTTGATCAAGTCCGATGTGGATAACACCGCCGAGAAAAGTACCGGTCGAGAGCACGACGGATTCACTGTGAAACCGGATACCGGTTTCCGTCACCACGCCCCGCACGGTGTCGTTATCCACAATCAGATCGCCCGCGGCCTGCTGGAAAATCGTCAGATTTGGCTGGTTTTCAAGCATGCCACGAATGGCTGCTTTGTAGCGTACGCGGTCAGCCTGGGCGCGGGTCGCTCGAACCGCTGGCCCCTTACGTGCGTTCAAGACACGAAACTGGATGCCACCTGCGTCTGTGGCAAGACCCATGGCGCCGCCTAACGCGTCAATTTCCTTGACGAGATGGCTCTTGCCGATCCCGCCAATTGCCGGATTACACGACATTTGGCCGAGCGTTTCGATGTTGTGCGTAAGCAACAGGGTTTGACAGCCCATGCGAGCAGAGGCCAATGCGGCTTCAGTTCCCGCGTGGCCACCGCCGATGACAATGACATCAAAGCGGTCAGGGTAATTCAAGAGACACCTCGTCTTGTGCCATCAGGCACGGATGAGTTGAGTCGGTGCATGCGCACCTTAATTCAATAAGCCCGCCAGTATAAACCCCTTGTGGGTAACCGTCAGTTTTTTCCACACCCCGTTTGTTCAGCAGCGCTTACTAATAACAACATAAATATTATATAAGAGAAGTTCTATTGATGTTGTTACTACTGGTGTGGACAAAATCTGTTGATAAGCGATTTTATCTCATTTTTATCAATACGTTATATTGTTGACTTCTACATGATTAAACGGCGGACTAACTGAGTAGAAACCGTGTTGGGCCTGTGGATGAAAGCTTGTTTTATCCACCGCTGTGATGAGGCACGGGTTTTCCACTCGTGTATACCAGGGTTGTTACCGTGACTGTGAACAAGGGAAGGAAATACGCTGGTATCGAGTTCGAAGGCGGCATGATGCAGGTTAAAGGCAGGTTGTGACAACCGATAGAAATAAATTATCCACAGGCAAAAAAAATGGCCTGTGGTGATCACAGGCCATCAAATGTCGGTTACCAAGCGTATTTTTTGGCTAAATCAGTGCTTGAGTACCCGGGCTAAAAACGATTGCGTACGTTCGTGTCGAGGCGCATCGAATAGCTGTTCGGGAGGCCCCTCTTCGGTGATTTCCCCCTGGTGAATGAACACCACACGGTCGGCGACTTCACGCGCAAAGCCCATTTCATGGGTGACGATCACCATGGTCATGCCCTCTTTAGCGAGCTCCCGCATGGCATCCAGTACCTCGCCAATCATTTCGGGGTCCAGCGCCGACGTAGGCTCGTCAAACAGCATTAATCGCGGTTCCATGGCAAGTGCACGCGCGAGTGCCACACGCTGCTGCTGACCGCCAGACAGCTGGCTGGGATACTTATCCGCCTGGTCGGAGATCCCAACGCGGTCAAGCAGTCGCTTGGCAGCTTCCAGGGCGTCTGAACGGTTCCAGCCACGTACTTTCATGGGAGCGAGGGTGATATTGTCGATAACGCTTAAATGAGGAAACAGGTTGAATTGCTGAAACACCATGCCGACTTCGGTACGGATGGTTTGCAGTGCCTGGCTACTCTTGCCGTTAGGTAGCAACTCGTTACCGTCGACCTCCAGCGAACCGGACTGGAATTCCTCCAGTCCGTTGATGCAGCGGATCAGTGTGGATTTACCTGACCCGCTGGCACCGATCACCACGACCACTTCACCAGGGGTGATGTGCATATCAATGTTTTTGAGTACGTGCAGGCTACCAAAGTGTTTATTGAGCTGCTGCATACGCACAATTTGCTGAGCATTGTCGTTCATTGTGCGTCTCCTTATTGGCCTACCAAGCCTTTGTTTTCAAGCTGTCGCAAGATGATTGAAAGGGTCCAGGTGATAGCCAGGTACATGATGGCCACCATCAGATAGACTTCCATCGCGGTAAAGGTGCTGGCGATATAAACCTGGCCTTGACGAACCAGCTCACCCACCCCGATTACCGAAAATAAAGAGGTATCCTTGATGCTGATGATACTTTGATTACCCAGGGGCGGGATCATCCGGCGAAATGCCTGAGGCCAGATAACGTAACGAAACGACTGGGTACGTGAAAGACCCAGCGACAGGGAGGCTTCCCGCTGGCCACGTTCAATGGATTGAACACCGCCCCGCACGATTTCGGAAATATAAGCCCCCGAGTTCACCGCTATGGCCGCAATACCTGCAACGAGCGCATTGATAGGGCTTCCCAACAACTGAGGCAGGCCGTAGAAGATAAACAGCACCTGAACCAGAATCGGCGTGCCGCGAAAGACCTCGACGTAGACGATGGCGGGCCAGCGCAGCCAGCGGAGGGGACTTATGCGCAGGAGGCCAAAAAAGATGCCGATAAAAAAACCGATGGCGAGTCCGCCAAAGGAAATCAGCAGGGTGTAGGGGATCCCCGGTAGCAAATGGGGAATCGAGTTAATGGTCGCTTCCCAATTAAACTCAAAGCTCGGTTCCACGCGCGTTCTCCTGAGAGATGAGAAGACAAACGAACAGGGCCGGGGGCGATGCCGCCCGGCCCTGATGAAATGGTCAAATAACGTTCAGCGATAATTATTCGTCGCTGGGCGCTTCACCAAACCATTTTTCATAGATTTCATCGTAGGTGCCGTCTTCGCGCATTTCAGCCAAGGCTTCGTTGGTAGGTTCTACCCACTCGCTGCCTTTGTTGAAGACGATGCCATATTGCTGGCCTTCGTAGAGGGGACCCACCACTTTAGTACGGCCTTCACCGCGGGTTTGCGAGAAATAAGCCACGTTGGGTGCGTCGTAGAAGACAGCATCGACGTTGCGGCCCAGCAGGGCCATGTACATGTCGGAAGTGCCGGGGTAGGGCGTATAGTCGGCGTCGTCACCAAACTTTTCTTCCAGAAAATCGTAGCTGGTGGAGCCTGTTTTGGTGGCGATGGACATGCCTTCCAGGTCATCAATGTCTTCAACGTCGCTATCGGCGCGAACGATGATTCTCAGGCCTGAATCGTAGTAGGGGTCAGAGAAGTCAACGATCTCCGCCCGTTCTTCGGTAATGGTGATCCCGGCAATGGCGATCTCCTGATTGCCGGTTTGCACCGCAGGAATAATGCCTGAAAAGTCCATGGTGGTGAGATTGACGTCAAAGCCTGCCCGGTCGGCCACTTCGTTGATGATATCGATGTCGAAGCCAACCATCTCGCCGGTGTCTTCATCCATCATCTCAAACGGTACGAAACTTGGGTCGGTAGCGACATTGACGCTAGGCGTCTCTTGCGCCTGAGCAGAAGCGCCGCCCAACGCAAGCGTCAGGGCGGATAAAGAAAGTACGGTGCTTGATAGCAGCGATTTCATAGGTTTTCCCCGTGGTTTGTATGGCAAAGTGCCAGCAAAGCAGTGTGCACCGCTTTGCGACTGGTACTTAAGCCTGTTATTGACCTAATAACCTTGGCGAGAAACCATCAGGGCGTCAAGTCACGGGTGGGAATTGCGATAAACGCTGGGTCGACGCAGTTCGATATTCAAGGGAAACCGCTACACCATAAATGAAGCCCCGCAACCACATGTAGTGGTGGCATTGGGGTTTTGAACTCGAAAACGCGCCCCTGCAAGGCCTTCTTCGTAGTCAACGGTTGAGCCCACCAGGTATTGGTAGGAGAGGGGATCAACCACCAGAGCGGCGTCACCAAATTCGATAACCGTGTCGTCATCGGCAACGTTATCGGCAAAATCGAAGCCGTATTGAAAGCCTGAACAGCCACCGCCGGTGACATAAACGCGTAGTTTAAGCGTTGAGTTGTTTTCCTCTGCCATCAAGGCGTTGATGCGTTTTTGAGCACTATCGGACAACAACAGTGGCGTTGGAACAAAGGATTCTGCGCTGCTCATGGCTACCTCCCGTGAGCGAATGGGGCGAGTGTCGTTTTAGTGACAGACGCTCGCCCCGAAGCGAATAGACTGCATGGATACTAATTATGAGTAAAACCTAGCAAAAGGGTCAACTATTACCGACCCAATGGAGGCTAGGGCATAACCGCCGGGGCACTGAGGCCGGTGGCTTCGTCATAGCCAAACATCAGATTGAGATTTTGAACGGCTTGCCCCGAAGCCCCTTTCACCAGGTTATCGATCACCGATAGCACCACTACCGTGTCGCTATTCTCCGGGCGGTGAACTGCAATACGGCACGTATTGGTGCCTTTCACACTGCGTGTTTCCGGGTGACTGCCAGGGGGCATGACGTCAACGCAGGGTTCGCCTGCGTAGCGACGTTCAAACAGTGTCTGAAGGTCACCGGGTGCTTCAATGAGCGTCGAATACAGGGTGGCGTGAATACCGCGAATCATGGGCGTCAGGTGCGGTACGAAAGTCAGGCTCACTGCACCGGCTTGAATGTCTGTCAGCCCTTGGCGGATTTCGGGCAAGTGGCGATGCCCGGAAGCACCGTACGCTTTCATGGATTCGCTGGCTTCGGCCAATAGCGAACCGACTTTAGCCCCGCGACCGGCACCCGTGACGCCTGATTTGCAGTCGGCGATCAGCCGGCCGGCATCGACCAAACCGGCCTCCAGCAATGGCAGATAACCCAACTGAACGGCAGTGGGGTAGCACCCTGGCACAGCGACAAGGCGCGCCGTTTTAATCTGTTCACGGTGCATTTCCGGCAGGCCATAAACCGCTTCGCCAAGCAAGGCAGGTGCTCCGTGGGGCTGACCATACCATTGCGCCCATTCGTCGGCGTCACGTAGGCGAAAATCCGCGGAGAGGTCAATCACGCGGGTACCTTGATCCAGCAGTTCACTGGCCAGTGCGTGAGCAACCCCGTGGGGCGTGGCAAAAAACACCGCATCCAGACGACCAAGCTGTTTGGCGTCGGGCTCGCTAAACGCCAGCGTGTCGTAGTGCCCGCGCAGATTTGGGTACATGTCGCTGACTCTCACGCCCGCTTCTGAACGTGACGTGATGGCTGTTACTTCGACGTGAGGGTGCATGGCAAGAAGCCGAAGCAGTTCAACGCCTGTGTAGCCTGTGCCGCCAACAATGCCTACCTTAATCACAATGACTCCTTGCAGTTTTTGAGCGCAAAACGAATCGCCAACGGCTTAAGCATAGGATACCAAGCTGTTTATGCGTATCCAGCTATGATACACAAGAGTGTATAGACACAAGAGCAAGGAAGGTTGCCTGTGGCGCTTTTTTCTCGATCTGATTTCACCCTGGACAGTTTTCGGCGCCAGTTGGCCAATGTCGATGCGCTGCCGCAGCTATGCGTATTGGGCTTGGTGTCGGGGCTGATTACCGGTGCCTTGATGGTCGTGTTTCGCTTGCTACTCTCTGCGGGGGCGTTGCTTTATATGCCCGAGGGCAATCCTGAAGCGTTTGAGTCACTGGCACCCTGGGGGCGGGTGGCGCTTCCGTTTATCGCTGTTGGCCTGATCGGCGCCTTGCTTTACCGCCAGAAAGCCACGGCCCGCAAGCTTGGCGTGGCCCATGTCATCGAACGCTTGACCTACCACCAAGGCCGTTTCCCGCTGCGTAACTGGCTCAACCAATGGTGGGTGGGTGTCGTGGCCGTACTGGGAGGCCTCTCGGCGGGTCGCGAAGGGCCTGCCATTCATCTTGGGGCGGCGGCATCGAGCGGCCTTGGTCAGCGGATGCGTCTACCCAACAACAGTTTACGGGTACTGGTTGCCTGCGGCACCGCCGCGGGAATTTCAGCCTCGTTTAACACCCCGATTGCCGGTGTCATCTTCGCCATGGAAGTGGTGATGATGGAGTACACGATGATGAGCTTTATGCCCGTTATATTGGCGTCCATGATGGGGGCGCTGGTGGCGCAAGTGGTTTACGGCAATCAACCGGCGTTCCATATCCCCGACGTTGCCCTTGGTTCATTAATGAACCTGCCCTGGGTGGTGATGACGGGCCTGGTGATTGGTTTGTTGGCGGGCGGGTTCATTCATTTATCGCGTTTGCAGCGTTTTCAGCAGTGGCCCTTGTGGGGCCGCCTGGGTGTTGTTGCGCTTATAACCGGTGTGGCCGCCTTCTGGTTTCCTGAGGTGCAAGGGATTGGCTACGACAGTGTGGCCGCCGCGCTCAATAACCAGTTGGCGGTTCAGGTGCTTCTGGCGTTGATTGCGGTAAAGCTTGCCGTGACGGCCCTGACGGTTGCCGGCGGGGTACCTATCGGGATCATCGGCCCGGTATTGGTGATAGGAGCCGCCACAGGCGCCCTGAGTGGCCACTTTGGGGGCTGGGTATGGGAAGCCAAAGCCGCTGACCCGGGCATTTATGCCATGTTGGGAATGGCCGCGATGATGGGAGCCGTCTTGCAAGCACCGCTGGCAGCGCTTATGGCTCTGCTGGAGTTAACCCATACGCCAGGTATCATGTTGCCGGGAATGTTGGCAGTGGTAGTTGCCTGCTTGACGTCGCGTCAATTAACCGGTTGCGAAGGGTTTTTTATCAGCAGCGTGCGCTATGGGCTGCACCCGCTACAGCAACCGCTGATGCAAGCGCTATCCAGGGTGTCTGTACCAGCGGTGATGGAGCGTCATCTGGTTCGCACATCGCGGATGATAACGCCCGATCAGGCGCGCCGCTTACTGGAAAATAACCCGATATGGCTGGTGATCGAACGATCCAGTTCTGATAAGCCGGTTCTTGGGCTAAAAGCCGCTGCCCTGGCGCGTTGGATGATTGAACACGATGAGTCGTCAAGCGATAACGCCTCAACTGAAGGATTGATCGATTTATTGGAAGTACCTGGGGAGCGGCTTGAAATGGCACCCATCGCGCTACAGGCGACCCTTTCCGAAGCCTTTTTGACGTTGCAGAATGACGCTCTGGACGCGCTTTATGTGGTTCACGGTAATCGGCCGAAACAACAGCGTATTTCAGGTATCATCACCCGGGGCGCTATCGAGCGTTATTACCATTACAGCGATCCTCGCGATAATGATTCATCTCACAAAGAGCCTTGGCCTAAGGAGTGACAATGTATTTATGGATCAAAGCGATTCATCTAATCGCGATGGTAACCTGGTTTGCGGCCATGTTTTATCTACCCAGGCTGTTTGTCTACCATGCCCAGGCACGCGATGCTGATGATCAGCAAGCGATGACGTATTTTACGACCATGGAACGTAAGCTTTATCGGGGCATCATGATGCCGTCGATGATTGCCGTGCTGATTTTCGGTGGCTGGCTTTTGTATCTGGCACCCGCCTGGCTCAGCCAGGGATGGATGCATGTAAAACTGCTGCTGATTGCGCTGTTAATTGCCTACCATCACGTCTGCCTGATTTACTTCAAGCAGTTCAGCCAGGCACGTTGCACGAAAAGTCATGTATTTTTCCGCTGGTTTAACGAGTTACCGGTGATTGGCCTGATCGGCATTATCTTGCTGGCGGTGGTGAAACCGTTCTGATGCGACAACCATTACCTCCTGTTGTATTAGTACTGGCCGGGCATGACCCGACCGGCGGAGCCGGGTTGATCGCCGACAGCGAATCCATTGCTGCCTGCGGCGGCTGGGCGGTGACCGTGCCCACCGCGCTGACCATTCAAAACTGCCATAACGTAGTGCGGGTGGTGCCCACGGATGCTTATCTCATCAACCAGATGGTCGATGAGATCGCGACTCTGCCGGTGGCGGCCATCAAGCTTGGCTTGATTAGCAGCGAGTCAACCCTTGAGGCGGCGATATCGATTATCCGGCGTTTCCCCGGTGTGCCGGTGGTGGCCGACCCGGTGCTCAAAGCCGGTGGCGGTGCTGAACTCTCGACCCCCGAATTGCGTCAACAGTATATCGAGCGGCTGCTTCCTCTGGTCGATATCCTGACGCCCAACCGGGCCGAGTTGGCAGCACTCACGCCTGAGTGTCAGTCAACGGATGACGATACGGCCAGGGCGGTAGCCTTGCTTTCGCTGGGTTGTCAGGCGGTGCTGGTGTCAGCAACCGATGATCCGCTACCCGGCAATGACGATCAGGTGCTACTGACGCTTCATTCACCGGATAATACCCGGCAGTGGCCATGGCCGCGTCTACCTGAACAATTTCATGGTTCAGGGTGCACGCTGGCATCGGCGATTGCTGCGCGCCTGGCTGTAGGTGAGCGCTTACTTACTGCGTGTGAGCAAGCTCAGCACTATACCTGGCAAAGCTTGTCACATGGCTATGAGACGCCAAGCGGACAGTTTTTACCCAATCGTACCCCGCGCGCTTCACGTTTTTGATTTGATGACGCCACGCAATTAATGAAGAGGACGCCATGACGACTTCCGCTGAATTGTTTGAACTTGCCAGCCGCCATATTCCTGGTGGCGTTAACTCCCCGGTGCGGGCCTTCAAGGGGCTGCATCGCCCGCCGGTATTCATGGAGCGCGCGCAAGGCGCTTATCTGTTCGATGTTGAAGGCAATCGCTACGTCGACTACGTGGGTTCATGGGGGCCGATGATTACCGGGCATGCAGACCAGGATGTGCTTGCGGCGGTCCGTGCCAGGTTGGATAACGGGTTATCGTTTGGTACCCCCACGGCGGTTGAAACCACCATGGCGGATCTGATCTGCGAAATGATTCCGTCGATGGAAATGGTGCGTATGACCAGCTCTGGCACCGAAGCCACAATGTCGGCCATCCGTCTGGCACGCGGCGCCACCGGGCGAGACAAGATCGTCAAATTTGAAGGCAACTACCATGGGCATTCCGATTCGCTGCTGGTTAAAGCCGGGTCCGGGGCATTGACGCATGGCGAGCCGAGCTCACCCGGCGTACCGGCGTCGCTTGCCGAACATACCATTACCTTGTCGTATAACGACCCCGAAGGTGTTGAGGCATGCTTTGAAGAAATGGGCGATCAGATTGCCTGTATCATCGTCGAGCCGGTCTCCGGCAACATGAACTGCATTCCGCCGCAGCCAGGCTTTCTCGAGACGCTGCGCCGCGTGTGTAACGAGCACGACAGTATCCTGATTTTTGATGAAGTGATGACCGGCTTTCGGGTTGCCCTTGGCGGTGCTCAGGCTCATTACGGTGTGACCCCCGACCTCACCTGCCTTGGCAAGATCGTGGGTGGCGGTATGCCGGTCGGCGCCTTCGGCGGCAAACGCGAGATCATGCAGAACATTTCGCCGATGGGGCCGATTTACCAGGCGGGTACGCTCTCCGGCAATCCGCTGGCCATGGCGGCTGGTATCGCGCTTTTGACCAAGCTTCAGGTACCCGGCTTCCATGATGCCCTGACTCAACGTGTTGAAACCTTGTGCACCGGTCTGCAGGAACGCGCCAACGCCGCCAATGTGCCAATGATGACCCAATCGGCAGGCGGCATGTTCGGGATCTTTTTTACCGGCCAACGCCGTGTGGATAACTTTGCCCAGGCGACCGCCTGTGACCCCGAAGCGTTTCGCCGCTTCTTCGGCGCGATGATCGACCAAGGCGTGTATCTGGCGCCCTCGGCGTTCGAAGCGGGCTTCATGTCCAGCGCCCATACGCCAGAAGATATTCAAAAAACCCTGGATGCTGCCGAGAAAGCCTTTGCCTTAATGTAACAGCAAGTAACGAAAACTCCGCTATACTCAAAGAGCCGCTGATAAAAGCGGCTCTTTGCGTTGTAGAGGCCATTATGAAACGACTCTGGACGTGGCCAGGCGCCACGCTATTGGCAATGGGGTTAACCCTTCACCTACCGCTAAGCGCTCAATCGCTTGAGGAACCATCGATGAATCCGATTCGTATTACCATGGAAGGGTCGGAAGGCGCGGCGTTCTCCGCCCATTGGCGCATTACCCACGAGGGTGAAACTACCGAACATATCGAGGAAAACGGCACGGTACCGGCGGAATTCAACTTTGAGGGCACCGCACTGGAAGGCACGGTCAAGTTGTTAAGCGATGGTGATCGCCTGGAAGTGGATATTCAGAAAGGTAGCAACCGCTCGCGTTCGTCTACTCAGGGCAAGGGCGGTACGCTAACGGTGTCGATCAGATAATAAAAAACCGCCTCTGATAAGAGGCGGTTTTGATCAAGGCAGCGTTATGAACGCTTAGTTGCCTTGTTGAACATAGTTATAGTTGAAAGAGCCAGTAGTGCGGATTTGAGAGAAGTTTTGCTGAGAAGGATCTCCCATTGCACCGCTCTGATTGACGCTATTGTAATTGTAGTTACCGACGGAGCGAACGAACGAATCGTGGCCATAGCCGGTTTGCTCAACAGCAGTGTAGTTACCGTTGCCTGACAGGATAATATCGCTATCCAGTTCGTCACCAGTCTGTGTGGTGTAGGTCTTGTTGAAATCACCTACAGCCTTAACGTAGCTGTCGTTTAGCTCGCCGTCCTGTACCACACTAGAGCTGTTGCGGTAGCCATCCTGCTCAACCCATGAATCATTCAGCTCGCCATCTTGGACGACATTAGCGTAGTTATAGGCCGCGCTCCAACCAAAAAATCCACCACGTTGGTCAATAATGGAGTCGTTTTTGTCACCAACTTGTGAGACGTCTGCGCGGTTTCCTTTATCGCGTTGCTCGATTAATGAATAGTTTTCACCCACTCCTGAACCACCCACCACATCGTCCTGCTCTACGTTGGCGGTATTAAAATCACCGATTTGCTTGATGCGGGAATCTTGCGTGCCCCACTGAACAACGTTGGTTGAGTTGAAATCGCCGGTCTGGTCGATTAATGAGTCATTGCCCAGGCCGCTGCCGTCATAGGAAGGACCTGCCATATCATCAATGGTATTGCGTGAACCATTGAATTCAGATCCTGGTGATGTTTGCGCCAGGGCAGATGCACTCATGGCAAGCGCGATAGCGGCGGCGATAGCAGTCATTTGAGTTTTCATGGTGTTTCCCCTTTACGATTTACTTGCTTTAGTTATTACTGAGGCAACCAGTGTTGCTCAGTAGGTTTCGACGGTGACTGGACGTGCATTACCCGAGAAAGCTCTTTGCTCTACGTTAATGCTGCGGTAGCCACTCCCCGATTGTGAAATCTGTATATCACTCTTACTGCCGAGCTGGGATACATTTGCTTCAAGGATTTTCCTTGCATCACCAACTTGGTTAATACTGGCCTCATGGGCATTGCCATCTTGCGATATCACACCAAAATTGTTGCCACCCTTTTGGGTGATATTGGCGGTATTGAAGTTACCGGACTGAATTATCTTGGAAAAATTACCGCGCTGATAAATCGCTGAGTAAGATTGGTTTACATTGGCTTTGTTGTTATTGCCTACCTGATCAATAATGCTGTAGTTGCCCCGATAGTTATTGGTATCAACCTGGTTAAAGAACTGCTCGATGCGGCTGTCGTCAGCCTTAACTGGTGCGGCAGTAAATATGCTGGCGGCCAATAGTGTTGCCAACAACATTGAGTGTTTGGCTGGGGAAATCCCCATTGATGCTTTATTGACGCGCTGCCGTTTCATGATGAAGCCCTCTGAAACATTTTGTATCCAAATGTATTCTATGTGTTGAGTTTGGACTATTTGGCGGGCTTCGCTATCGTAAGTTTTAGGGTTTGTAAGACGATTTTTTTAATTATATTCGTATTGTTTGGTACTATATTTCTAATACTTTTTTTGGGCTCTAGTATTAAAATAAAAAAGCCATGCAGAATGCATGGCCTTAATAATTTGATAATCTATGTTTTCCCATTATTTGACCAATTACAACTGGGGTATGGGGGCATTCAAGTAATCAGCAAGAACCGTGTCTGCAAAGTTAACGTCGTTGCTGAGGTTCCAAAGGTTGTTTTCTACGCCCCGAGCAATTAAGTGGATAACCGCTGATTCGATAGAGGACATTACCGCCATCTGGACTGGCTCGTTGGTAGTGATGCCTGCTTCTGCTTCCAAGAGGCGTCTAAAATCAATAAAACGATAAACGCCAGCGCGCAGTTCTTTCGAGTAGATGGTCTTTGTTGTCGTTACGTTGGCAAGTACTTCACCCGTAGAAATTTCCACCGCTCGCAAGTTAACCGTTACTTGGTCAACCTGGTATTCCCCCGACGCCCCAATCCCAAAATATTCTGCCCCCGCACCGCCGGTTCGTATATTAGATTCGTAAGCAATAATACCACCTTCCAGCATGACCGAAGCAGCACGTAATGAAGGGAGAGTATCGGGTTGATTAAAGCGCTCGAACTCAGCACGAATAATACGTCGCTCTGTTAACAGATTTTGCAGGCCCACCCGCTCAAGTGGGATGAACCAGCCAGAATCTGCCAGGGCGCCGGTTAACATCGCAGCGGCACCTTGGGTCACTGCCGTGGAGAAGGTGCTGGCGGGCGCAGGTCGATACTGCCCGGTTTGATCGCGGAAATCATATACCGAGACAAAAATTTTGCCTGCTGGTGGCGGTAGTGAGACAAGATCCTGGTAGGTGGCTCCCCGCGGCGTTAATGTCGCCTCCGTTCCTTCCAGGTTTTCGGAATTGGCGACCATTCCCGCGCAGCCGCTAAGCAAACCCGCAATTAAGAATGTAGCTATAATCTTCATGATGATCCCCTGACTTATCCATCATTTATGATGTTTGGTTTTTTAGTTCGTAAAGTTTTGTTTCGATAGTTGGGCTATCTCATGGATTAAAAATGCCCCCGACGCTGATATTGGTTTCGTCCCCAGTGAGTTTATCGATAACGCGTATCACTAACTGACCTCCGTTATCTTCTACCACTACGCCGAACTCATCGCTGTCGAAGCTACCCTGGTTGATATCGTTGCTGGGATCACCTACATCCGATAACAGCTGCGAAATCAAACGACTTTCAAGGCTTTGAATCAGCCTTTCGGTAGAAGAAAGACGATCAATATCACGCGTGTTTGGGTCGGTGTTGGTATCCTGGGACTGGGCTTTGTTGAGCATATAGCTGCCCATAAAAGGATCCCCGCCAAAGGAAGGGTTTAGCGGCTCGTAAATCATTTCTCCAGCGTGGGCTTGAAGAGTGATTAGCCCGGTAAGCAGAGCTGAACCGAATAACGCGGTGTGTACTAGGTTAGTTTTCATTATCGTAACTCCTCACTTCCTAAGTCTTTATCGGAAGATAGCGCTGAACTCAGCTTTTGACGCAGTAGAGCTTCTTCCACGATTTGTACGGCTTCCCCCGCTGTGCGATCAGCCTCACTGATTCTGGGAGAGAGTTGGGTGCGGAAATGCATCTGATTGCCTTCCATGATCCACACCTGGCTTCCCCAACGGGCGTCGGGGCGTTCCTGGATGGTGATAGTGGCGTTGCCAATAATCGGGTTACCCATGGCGCGCTGGCTGAAGGCGCGGTAGAAGGTTTTACCCGCCATCGTGATGGTGCGGTCCACCATGATGCCGGTTAATTCGCTGCCGTTGCTGGGTTGTTCTGCTTTAGCGCCATCTGGGCCAGCAAGCTGGTTGATAGCGTCGACTGCGGCTTGTTCTTCGGCAAGTGCCGCTTGCCCATTGGCAGTGGGTGATACGGTCTCTGTCATTTCTTCGGCGTGAGTCGTCGCACTTGCCCATAGCAAGAAATAACAGATGATGGCGGTCTTATAGCGCACTGCTTTCATCGTCAATCCCCTTTGCCATGCACTAGTGGCGACGCTGCAAACTACGTGCGGTTTCAATGTTGGGCAGGATGGGGCCCAAATTCTGATGGATCCAATTCAGTGCCTGGATACGGTTGTGCACGTTGATTTTGCGAAAAATGTTGTAGAGATGAGACTTAACGGTGTGTTCGCTAAGAAACAGTTTTTCAGCAATCTGATGGTTGGAAGCCCCGGCACTCAACAGCGAGATAATTTCCATTTCACGGTTTGTGAGACCGCAGGCGGGCCTGAAAGCGTTGTTTTGATATTTGCGATAAAACAGGATCAACCGCGTCATGAGCTCCCGGGACATCCATAGCTCGCCCTCGAGCAGCGCATGAATGCCCTTGCAGATGACATCCAGGCTTTCATGGCGATAGAAAACCCCTTTCAACTGCGCGCAGGACAACGCTTCAAGTGCATGATCCATATCGCGGATGTTAAAGGCAGCTAATGGCGCGTTATTGAGCGTCTCAGGGAGCTGATGCTGCCAGTCTGGCAGGGTATCAACGCTTATGTGATCGCTATCGATCAACATCAGGGTGTTACCCGATGACGGGGCCGTGATCCGTTCATTAGGTGACTGGATATGCACTTGGCACTCGGTATGAGTCCCTAGATATTCAGCAAATAGTTGTGATTGTGGGCTTTTTTCGGTAACGACAAATACCGTATCTGTAGCCTTTTCCTGCGGCATTGGAGGACCCTCATAGAAATCACGCATTAGCAGGTAGCCATTTTATTGTTGTCTAATAGTTTTTAAATGTAAACGTATGTTACTAGAAAATCATCAAATAAGATGAAATTAATTGGTGATTTAAGAATAAGTATATGAATATATTGGTTTATTATTTTCATAATCTTTGAAAAATTTTTGATGGAAATACATCGCGTTACATTTGGATTGCTTTTTTCGAACAAGGGGCATGCGTAGACTGGTAGTTCACCCTAGGAGCTCGCCGGATGACCAGTACTCAAACGCTTGTGCTTGCCAGCGGAAACGTTGGTAAATTGAAAGAATTCAATGAATTATTAGCGCCACTTGGGTTCGATGTGCGTACCCAGGCTGATTACGGTGTCCACGACGTGGCGGAGACGGGCGTGACCTTTGTGGAAAACGCGCTTATTAAAGCTCGTGAAGCGAGCCGCCAAAATGGATTACCGGCCCTTGCCGATGACTCAGGTCTAGAGGTTGATGCGTTACAGGGCGCTCCGGGCATCTATTCCGCTCGTTATGCAGGCGAACCCAAAAGCGACCAGCGTAATAATGCCAAGTTGCTTGAAGCCTTGCAGGATTGCCCGGAAGGGCAGCGAACGGCACGTTATTGGTGTGTTCTGGTTTACCTGCGACACCCTGAAGACCCGGTGCCCGTTATTGTGCAGCGTAGCTGGGAAGGCGAAGTGTTGGCACACCCGCGCGGTGAGGGCGGCTTTGGCTATGACCCACTATTCTGGCTGCCCGATCAGAGTTCAAGCGTGGCGGAATTACCCAGCGAAACGAAAAATCGCTTGAGCCACCGTGGTCGTGCTCTGAGCGGGTTAGTCGACGTGTTGAAGGTGGCCCATGGCTGAGCCGTTGCCACCGTTATCGCTGTATATCCATACGCCGTGGTGCGTGCGAAAATGCCCATATTGTGACTTTAATTCCCATGAGCCCAAGCGTAACGAATTACCAGAAGCCGCTTACCTGAAGGCGTTGTTACAGGATATTGATGGCGATCTTGAGCTGGCGGCGGGGCGAACCATACAGAGCATATTTATCGGCGGAGGAACCCCAAGCCTGCTTTCGCCAGGTTTCTATGGACGCCTTTTAAGCGAAGTGAGTGCTCGCTTACCATTTTCAGAGACGATTGAAATCACCCTTGAGGCCAACCCGGGTACGACTGAGCAAAGCCGCTTTACCGGTTACCGAGATGCCGGTATCAACCGGCTTTCGCTCGGGGTGCAAAGCTTTCATTCAGAACAGCTGGCGGCATTGGGTCGAATTCACGGTGGTGAAGAGGCCGTCAGTGCCGTCAGGCAGGCACGTCAGGCGGGTTTTGATAACCTCAATATTGACCTTATGCACGGCCTGCCGCAGCAGACGTCTCAACTGGCGATGGCGGATATTGAGCAAGCGCTGGCGTTATCACCTGAACACTTGTCCTGGTACCAATTGACACTAGAGCCCAACACGGCGTTTTATGTCCATCCACCGACCTTGCCTCATGAAGAAACCCTTTGGGACATTCAGGATCAGGGCCATTCACGTTTACAGCAGGCGGGACTGGAACGTTATGAAATTTCCGCTTACGCGCGCCTTGATCGACAGAGCCTGCATAATCTCAATTATTGGCAATTTGGCGATTACCTGGGCATCGGGGCGGGCGCTCACGGGAAGTTGAGTCATGTTGATACACAGGGGCAATGGCATATTGAGCGGCGTTGGAAAACGCGTCAGCCAGATGCCTATTTAAGACGCGTAAATGATCCGCGCGGTTTTATTGCAGGCAAGCAGCCTATTGCTGCAAACGAACTGCCGCTGGAGTTCTCGATGAATGCGCTGCGTCTGACCCAAGGGGTTCCTGTTTCCATGTGGTCAGCGCATACGGGGTTGCCGGTTGAGGTGTTGTTGGCGCGTTTACACAATGCCGAGAAAAAAGGACTTTTGATGGAAATGCCCAAAAGACTGCAAGCATCGCCTCAAGGTCTATTATTCTTGAACGAGTTGTTGGCTTTGATAAGCGACGAGTAACTTCATAAGTAGATGACAATGTTAAGGAGTGAGCGATGCGTATTTCTCGACTACTGACCCCGTTAGCGGCCGCTGTGCTGGTTGCCGGTTGTGCAACCTCGGACCCTTACGGCGGCGGTCAAACTCAGCGCTCATCGACGGCAACCGGCACAGGTATTGGTGCCGTTGTAGGCGCGGCTGCCGGTGCGCTGTCCGGGGATGGTAGCACCAGCCGCCGAGATCGGGCGCTGATTGGGGCGGCGGTAGGTGCCGCAGCGGGTGCTGGCATAGGGGCTTATATGGACCGCCAGGAGCAGCAACTGCGCCAAAACCTGGAAGGTTCGCGCATTGAAATTGATCGCCGCGGCGACGATATCGTGCTGAATATACCCAGCAGCGTGACTTTCGGTTTTGATTCCGCTGAATTGACCAGCCAGGCCCGCAGCTCGTTAAACGAAGTGGCCAATGTGGTCAGTGAATATGCTGACACCCGGATCAACATTGCGGGCCATACTGATAGCACCGGTGACGAAGCCTATAACCAGCGACTGTCTGAGCGCCGGGCTCAGGCAGTAGGTAGCTACTTGAACCAGAATGGCGTGTCCTCAATGCGTCTAAGTACTCGAGGCTATGGTGAATCCCAGCCGGTGGCCAGTAATGAGACTGAAAGCGGACGCAGCCAGAATCGCCGTGTCGAAATTACCTTAACGCCCACCGGAGAAGGTCAACGCCAAGGCGGCTAAGCAATGTTGCTGTGAAGCCTTCCCAATGCCCGCTATGCTGATATGGCGGGCTTTTTTATGAGTTGTCGAATTATCATGTTGTCATATCAACACGCATATCATGCTGGCAATTTTGCCGATGTACATAAGCATTTGACGTTATTTGCAACCATCGAGTATCTGCTGCGCAAACCTTCACCGGTGACATATATCGATACCCACGCGGGTCGCGGATTTTACCCGTTGTCGAGCGAAGAAACCCAGCGCTTGAAGGAGTATCGGGATGGTGTCTGGCCTCTCTGGGAAGCAGCTCAATCGGTGTCCGACCCGCTGCTGTGCAGCTGGCTGGATGCCCTGTCCCGTGCGCAGCGCCATCCCAACGAATTGGCCCATTACCCCGGCTCTCCCTGGTGGATCAGCCAGGCGCTTCGTGCCAGGGAGCGGTTGTACGGGTTTGAGTTGCACCCTGGCGAGCACCAGCATTTCGATGATCAGGCGCTAGCAGAAAGCGTAGAACGCATTCATGGCGATGGCTTGCAGGGATTATGCCACCGTCTGCCTGTTGCAACGCCTCGTGTCTGTGTGCTGATTGACCCAAGCTACGAGCGTAAAGACGAGTATCAGTTGGTGGCGGATACCCTTAATGTGGCGCTTGCGAAAGCGCGTCACGCGGTGGTGTTGATCTGGTATCCATTGCTGCCTGCCAACAACCACAAGGTGCTTTTGGAAGCGCTTGAGCGCAGCGGCATCCGTAAAATCTGGCGTAGCGAATTGTGCCTGCGAGACGCGGACACCCAGGAGCGCGGTATGTACGGAAGTGGAATGTTGGTGATCAACCCGCCCTGGGGGTTGGACGAACGCCTGGCCGGCGCGATGGCCCAGCTGACACCACTGCTGGGCACACAGAGCCGCTATTGCGCGTCTTGGTTGGTAGGGGAGTAGCGCTGTCTGGGAGAGCTTATTTGCCGATACAGAAGCTACCGAAAATTTCACCCAGCAGATCATCGGCGCTGAATTCACCGGTGATTTCACCTAGCGCCTGCTGCGCATCGCGTAGATCTTCCGCCAGCAATTCACCGGCGCCATTGCCTTCGAGCTGTCGGCGGCCGGTTTCAAGGGCGTTCATTGCCCGGTCAAGCGCATCCAGGTGGCGGCGGCGGGCCGAAAAACGCCCCTCGGTGGTCGCTGAAAAGCCCATGATATCTTTCAGGTGCGCTTTCAAGTTATCCACACCCATCCCTGTCTTTGCAGAAAGACGCACCGTGGGTGGGGTTGTGGATAAGTCTATGCCGGCCTGTTCGGCGCTGGTGTCGATTTTATTACGTACCAGCGTCAGGCGCTGCTGGTCCGGCAGCCGGGCGACAAATTCAGGCCAGATTGCCATGGGGTCGGTTTCATCGGTCGTTGACGCATCGACCAGGAGCAGCACGCGGTCGGCGCCTTCGATCTCTGCCCAGGCCCGTGCGACGCCGATCTGCTCAACGGCATCCGGCGTATCGCGCAGCCCTGCGGTATCAATCACATGCAGCGGCATCCCGTCGATGTGGATATGTTCGCGCAGCACATCCCGCGTGGTACCGGCAATATCCGTGACGATGGCGGTGTCCTGCTCGGTCAGGGCGTTGAGCAAGCTCGACTTACCCGCGTTGGGACGCCCGGCAATGACAACGCTCATGCCCTCACGCATCAAGGCGCCCTGGCCAGCAGCAGACCGAACGTCGATAAGCTCACGGTTTACCTCGTCCAGCAGGCTCGCCACGTGGCCATCAGCCAGAAAGTCGATTTCTTCCTCGGGAAAATCAATCGCCGCCTCGACGTAGACGCGCAGTTCGATAAGCCGCTCTACCAGCGCGGCTACCCGATTGGAAAACTCGCCCTGCAGCGAACGCACCGCGTTTTCGGCGGCCGAGCGGGAGGTGGCATCTATCAGGTCGGCAATGGCCTCGGCCTGTGCGAGGTCAAGCTTGTCATTCAGGAAAGCGCGCTCCGAAAACTCCCCCGGCCTTGCCAGCCGAGCCCCGAGCTGGACGCAGCGTTCGAGGAGCATATCCATGATCACCGGCCCGCCATGGCCTTGCAGTTCGAGCACATCTTCACCGGTGAACGAGTGTGGATCCGGAAACAGTAGCGCGATCCCCTCATCGATACTGCCTTCTGCGCCCATGAAAGCGCCATAGTATGCATAGCGAGGGGCTGGGCAGTGGCCTAGCATGGCGACGGCAATGTCGCGGCAGGCTGGGCCAGAAACACGAATAATACCGACGCCACCACGACCGGGAGGCGTGGCCAGGGCGGCGATGGTGTCTTGGGTATAGAGTCGGTCTGCCATGGCGTTTCTCTTTTAGGTGCAGGTGGCAAGTGAGCGTAGTGTGAGTTTTTGCCCCCTGAAACACCAGACCCCCGCAAGGGCGGGGGTCTGGGTGTTCAAGGTATCGGCTTTATTTTTTGGTTTTCATGCCTTTGCCGATACTTGGGTCCTGCTCGATTTTGCGCGTAATAAAGTACTGCTGCGCCACTGAGATAATGTTGTTGACCACCCAGTAGATCACCAGGCCCGCCGGGAACCACAGGAAGAAGAACGTAAAGATGATGGGTAGCATCTTCATGATCTTCGCCTGCATGGGATCAGGCGGCGTGGGGTTAAGCTGTTGCTGCACGAACATCGAAAGGCCCATCAGAATCGGCAGTATGAAGTACGGGTCTTTCACCGACAGATCCTGCACCCAGAAGATGAAGGGAGCGTGTCTCAGTTCAACGGATTCCAGCAACATCCAGTACAAGGCGATAAAGACGGGCATCTGTACCAGAATCGGCAAGCAGCCACCCAGAGGATTGATCTTCTCCTTCTGGTAGAACTTCATCATCTCTTGAGACATTTTCTGGCGGTCATCGCCGTACATCTCCTTGAGACGCTGCATCTCGGGGCCAAGCTTGCGCATCCGTGCCATCGACTTGTAAGCCTTGGCAGAAAGTGGGAACAGAATGGTTTTCACCAACACCGTCAACAGGACGATTGACCAACCCCAGTTGCCGACAATGTCGTGAATCTTGTCAAGCAGCCAGAAGAGCGGGTTTGCCAGGAACCACAGCCAGCCATAGTCGACCGTCAGGCGAAGGTTAGGCGCTACTTCCTCAAGATGATCCTGGACCTTGGGACCCATATAGAGAGTGGCGCCCAAGGAAGCTTCTTCTTCCGGCGCCAGCTCACTGGTGGGGCCAGCAAAGGCGACGACATTGCGGTCGCGCGAGTCTGTCGAGACGTAGTAAAGGTTCTGCTGATCCTGGGAAGGCGCCCAGGCCGAGACAAAGTAGTGCTGGATGATGGCAATCCAACCGCCTTGTGCCTCTCGATTATTGAAGTTGCCGCCTTGTATATCGTCAAAATCAATCTTTCCGTAGGTCTCTTCAGGCGTCGAAAACGCCGCACCCAGGTAGGAATTCATGCCCATACTGACGCCGCTTGACGGGTCAGGGCTGTTATCCCGAGCGAGCTGGCCGATAAAACGAGCGCTAATGGGCTCATCGGTGTTATTGGCCAAGTAGTAATTGACGTCAACAGCATAATTGCCGCGTTCGAAGGTCAGCCGCTTGATGACCTCAATGCCGTTTATCTCGGCGGTGAGGTTGACCTCAAGCTGTTCTTCGTCATCACCCAGCAGGTATTCGCTTTTCTCAGAGGTAAAGGCAATGCGATTTGCTTCCCCGTTAAGTTGCAAGCCCGAGCGTGCGACGTAACTGCGCGTTTGATTGTCGGAAAGCAGAATATAGCTGCGATCCGACTCGAGCGCCTGTTTATGCTGCGGCAAGGCGGCATACACGATATCGCCACCGTGTGGATCAATACGAACATCCAGCACGTCGGTGGTCACCGCGATGAAGTCACGGCTGTCGCTATCACTTTCGTCGCTGTTTAGCGCGTCCTGCGAAGCGGCAGTGCTATCTCCGGGAACCGACAAGTTTTCCGCGTCGTCATTGCCAGACGTACCGCCACTTCCCGACGATGCGTTGTTATCGCGTGTTTGATCTTGCGATACCTCGGACGACGGTTGATAAGACGTCTGTCCGTAATCCTGATTCCACTGTACAACCAGTAGATAGGCCAGAATGGCAAGTGGAATCAGTAATATAAGTCGTTTTACGTCCATGAGGGTTCTGCCCGCTGGGTGGTGAACATGCTAATGACGCAGTATCAATTACTCGACCCATGACACACGAAAGCCTGCCAGGCGGCAGGCCGAGGTCGAGCGATGAGGTGCCCATCAAGTAATGTGCTTTGAGCTTGCAGGTAGCGCCTTGTCTGCCTGGCTGTCGCGCCGAAGCCGTTTCCACATGCCATGGAGCTGACGATATAAAACGTCATTGTCCATGTCCTGAACGCCACGCCGAGCAAGTACCACAATATCCACTGCGGGAAGCTGGTCTTGACGTAGCCTGACTGACTCTCGAACGAGTCTTTTGAAGCGATTTCGATCAACGGCGAGCTTCACATTTTTTTTGCTGACCACGAGGCCAAGGCGGGGATGCCCGAGGGTATTCCGGCGTGCTAACGCCATAATCCCTTTACCATGTACCTTGAGATCTGCTTGCTCAAAAACGTAGCGGTAATCCCCGGCGTTAAGTAACCGAAAACACCGGGGAAACCCTTGATGTGGCACACGCAATCCGAGATCAGGCGCTCAGACGCTTACGGCCTTTGGCGCGGCGACGCGAAATAATGGCGCGGCCATTTTTGGTTGCCATACGAGCACGGAAGCCATGCGCGCGCTTGCGCTTGAGAACGCTAGGTTGAAAAGTGCGTTTCATAACTCGTTATTCCCACGTGGTTAGGACGGAAAATAAATTCCAAAAGACCCGGTCCAGTGAGGAACTAGCCGGGAGATTCAATTCAAGACCGGAAATTGTAGAGGCTTCCCGGGTTACGTGCAATTTTTTCCTTGTAAAAAATACCGCCTGTCCACGCAGGTGCCTGTCAGGGAGCACGCAATGGTGCTTGCCGGGAAGTGCACCGGCGTCCAGCCATTGGTCTTCTGCTGCCTTGTGGCTAATAGTGGGGATACATTTTGTTAACAACTGTATATTTTTCTTTAAATTCAACTATATAAAAGCTAGATGAGGTTGTGTATAAGTTGCGGAAAAGACGATGATAAGTGGTTGATTAACTGTGAGTTAATGCCCAGCGATAATGAACAGTAAGCTGTCGATCAGCACTTGGAATATCTATCAATTCGACACCTGAAAAGTTTTCCACAGCTTATTAAAACGCCCCAGTCCTGTGTGGATAACCACGCCGTTGGACGCTACAATGGTCGGCCTTTTTCAACCGATGGTGAGATGTGTGTCACTCGCGCTTTGGCAACAGTGCCTGAATTACCTGCAGGACGAGCTGAGTTCGCAGCAGTTCAACACGTGGATACGTCCACTGCAGGCTGAAGATAGTGAGGCTAACGAGCTGCGCTTGTTGGCGCCTAACCGCTTTGTGCGCGATTGGGTGAGTGACAAGTACGCCAAGCGGATTAGCGAACTGATGCGCGAGCTTGCCCCTTCGAAACCTCCCAAGGTTAGCCTCACGGTAGGTAGTCGACGGCCAGCAGCACCTGCCCCCCAACCCCGTGATCTGGGTAATCCGGTCTCGGCCTCTCCGGCACCGCGTGCGTCGGCGGCTGTTCATACGCCGCCACGGGGCGATATTGCTGACGAGCGTGAAATCGATCAGCTACGCGAGGAGGGAAGTGGTTCAGACCGGCGTTCGAACGAGCGCCAGGTTCAGGTTGAGGGTGGGCTCAAGCATACCAGCGGGCTAAATCCTAACTTTACTTTTGATACTTTCGTGGAAGGTAAATCCAACCAGCTCGCGCGCGCGGCTTCTCGCCAGGTTTCCGAAAATCCGGGTGGGGCCTATAACCCGCTATTCTTGTATGGCGGTGTTGGTCTGGGTAAAACCCACTTGATGCATGCCGTTGGTAATGGTCTGGCGTTGCGCCGTGAAAATGCGCGTGTGGTCTACCTTCACTCAGAGCGTTTCGTGGCCGATATGGTGAAGGCACTACAGCTCAATGCCATCAATGACTTCAAGCGTTTTTACCGTAGTGTTGATGCGTTACTCATTGATGATATTCAATTTTTTGCCGGTAAAGAGCGCTCTCAGGAAGAGTTCTTCCATACCTTTAATGCGTTATTGGAAGGCGGTCAGCAAATGATTCTGACGTCGGATCGCTACCCCAAGGAAATCAGTGGTGTCGAAGAACGCCTGAAATCACGCTTTGGGTGGGGCCTTACTGTCGCTATTGAGCCGCCTGAGTTGGAAACCCGTGTGGCTATTTTGATGAAAAAAGCGGATCAGGCCAAAGTCGACTTGCCCCATGATGCGGCGTTCTTTATTGCCCAGAAGATTCGATCGAACGTGCGCGAGCTTGAAGGTGCCCTCAAAAAAGTGATTGCTGACTCGCACTTCATGGGCAAGACCATTACCCAGGACTTTATACGTGAGTCGCTTAAAGACTTGTTGGCGCTACAAGACAAGCAGGTGGGCGTCGACAATATCCAGCGAACGGTAGCGGAATATTACAAAATCAAGGTTGCCGATTTATTATCCAAACGGCGTTCCCGGTCGGTTGCAAGGCCCCGTCAAGTTGCCATGGCGCTTGCCAAGGAATTGACCAATCACAGTCTGCCTGAGATTGGCGATGCGTTTGGCGGTCGTGATCACACGACGGTGTTACATGCCTGCCGCAAGGTGAAAGTGTTGCAGGAAGAAAACGCCGATATTCGCGAAGACTATAAGAACCTGTTACGCCTACTGACCAGTTAATCAACCAGGACGGACCTGTTTCAGCAGGTCTTTCAGGATAGACAACGGAGTATTGATGAAATTTTCGATTTCCCGAGAGGCGCTGCTACGTCCGCTTACCTTGGTAGCAGGGGTGGTAGAGCGCCGTCAGACATTGCCTGTTTTATCGAATGTGCTGATCCAGGTAGACGGTGACCAGGTGGCCCTGACGGGCACTGATCTGGAAGTCGAATTGGTTGGCCGCACTGTCGCCAGTCAGGTGGATCAAGAAGGCTCGGCAACCGTGCCGGCCCGCAAGTTGATGGATATTTGTAAGTCGCTCCCTGATCAGTCAGATATACAGCTAGCGGTTGAAGAGGGTCGCGCTGTCCTGAGGAGTGGTCGGTCTCGCTTCACACTGTCGACGCTTCCCGCCGCTGAGTTTCCATCTATTGAAGATGCCGAAGGCAGCCAGGAATTGAGTGTTCCGCGTGGTACACTGAAACACCTGATCGAAGCGACATCCTTCGCCATGGCCCAGCAGGATGTTCGCTATTATCTGAACGGTATGCTGCTCGAGATTCAGAGCAACCTCCTGCGCACCGTGGCGACTGATGGGCATCGCCTGGCGATGTGTTCGCGGCCGGTGGACGTGACCGTTGATCAGTCACAGAAGCTCATTGTTCCCCGTAAAGGGATTCTCGAATTGTCCCGTTTGCTTGACGATAGCGATGAGCCGGTGAGCCTGACATTAGGATCCACGCATGTGAGGGCGCACACCGGTGATTTTACGTTCACGTCCAAGCTGATTGATGGAAAATTCCCCGACTATGAGCGTGTGGTACCGCGCAACGGTGACAAGGTTTTAATTGCTGAGCGCGCCGAACTCCGCCAAGTGCTTTCCCGCACCGCTATCCTGTCCAATGAGAAGTACCGTGGTGTACGCCTTTATCTCGAGGAAAATAACCTCAAGGTAATGGCCAATAACCCTGAACAGGAAGAAGCGGAAGAGAACATTGCCGTTGAATATACGGGCTCGGCCATGGAAGTTGGTTTTAACGTCGGCTATCTGGTCGATGTGATGGGCGTACTGGATGAAGACCGCGTACAAATCACCCTTGCAGACCCCAATAGCAGTGCGCTTCTGGAAGAGCCGGGTGGGGGTGACGCACTCTACGTTGTCATGCCGATGCGTCTATAAAGTCCTCAGTTGGCGATAATTTACCGAGTGACGGCGTATGGGCGCCGTCGCTATGTTTCAGGGCGCACAAAATAAGTGACGGGTGAATGGGTCTTCTTCAGCTTAATTTCGATGGTCTTCGCAACTTGCAGCCTGTGGATATGGCACCGTCGCCCGGTATCAACGTGATTAATGGCGTTAACGGAAGCGGTAAAACAAGCTTGCTGGAAGGCATTCATATCCTGGGCATGGGCAGGTCATTCAGGACACGTCAGCTCAAGCATGCGATTCAAACGGATGCGCCCCACGTAACGCTGTATGGCCGTTTGTCCGGAGAGCCTGATGTTGCACTAGGGGTCCGTCGCTTGCGCGCCACCAGCGAGCTGGAACTGCGTATCAAGGGTGATAAGAACGCCCGCCTAGCGGATCTGGTGGAAGCCATGCCGCTTCAACTCATCAATCCTGATGCTTTTCGCCTTTTGGAAGGTTCCCCCTCAGGTCGTCGTGAATTCCTGGACTGGGGTGTGTTTCACGTGAAACATGGTTTTCTCGAAATATGGAAGCGAACGCGTCGAGCGTTGAAACATCGGAATGCCTTGTTGAGGCATGGTAGAATAGAGCCTCAGGAGTTTGCCATCTGGGAGCAAGAGTTTGCTAACTGGGGTGAGCAAATAGATACGCTAAGACGGGACTGGTTCGCTGAGTTTCTCCCTGTATTTGAAGAAACCCTCGAATGGCTACTCCCACTACCCGGTTTAACGCTTCACTATGCGAGAGGCTGGGATAAAAGAAGGTCGTTGGTTGATGTACTGCAGGCTAGCCGTTCAACCGATCAGCAAATGGGCTTTACGCAGCAAGGCCCTCAGCGAGCAGACTTGCGCATCAAGCTTAATAAGCAACCTGCGATAGAAGTTCTTTCCCGAGGCCAACAAAAACTGGTGGTGAGTGCGCTCAAGCTAGCGCAGGGTCGGCTTCTGGAAAGAGCGTCACAGCGGCATTGCATCTATTTGATTGACGACTTGCCCGCCGAGCTAGACAAGTTGCATCGGTTAAGGTTTTGTCAATTACTGGAAGATATGCAGTGCCAAGTATTTATTACCAGCGTCGAACCTGATGCTTTAAGGCAAACATGGCAGGCTCAAACCCATGTAAGGATGTTTCACGTGAAACATGCGGATAATGGATTGAGTCAGTTAATGCCTGAAGGGTAGACGACACGGATAGAGACAGACTTCACGACGGAGTGGTCAATGAGCGAGCAGGCTTACGATTCATCAAGCATCAAGGTGCTCAAGGGGCTGGATGCGGTACGCAAGCGTCCAGGCATGTACATCGGCGATACAGACGACGGCACCGGGCTGCACCACATGGTCTTCGAGTTGGTGGATAACTCCATCGATGAAGCCCTGGCTGGCCACTGCAGCGAAATTCGTGTGGTTATTCACCCTGATGAATCCGTCACGGTCAGCGATAATGGACGCGGTGTGCCTACCGAGATTCACGAAGGTGAAGGCGTATCGGCCGCTGAAGTCATCATGACCGTCCTGCACGCAGGCGGTAAGTTTGACGATAATTCGTATAAGGTTTCCGGGGGGCTCCATGGTGTGGGCGTTTCCGTGGTCAACGCCTTGTCCGAAGAGCTGCGGCTGACGATCTGGCGCCAGGGAGACGTTTTTGAACAGGTTTATCACCACGGTGTTCCCCAAGCTCCCCTCGCCGTTGTGGGCACGACAGAAAAGAGTGGTACGCGAGTGCATTTCCGGCCTTCACCGGAGACGTTCACCAGTATCGAATTCCACTATGATATTCTGGCGAAACGGCTAAGGGAGTTGTCCTTCCTGAATTCTGGCGTTGCCATCCGCTTGATGGATGAGCGCAGTGGCAAGGAAGAGCTTTTCCATTATGAAGGTGGTTTGAAAGCGTTTGTTGACCACCTCAACCAGAATAAATCAGTGCTCAACCCGGTGTTTCACTTCAACGCGGTTCGTGAGGACGGTATTGAAGTGGAAGTGGCCATGCAGTGGAACGATACCTTTACAGAGAGTATTTTCTGCTACACCAACAATATTCCCCAGCGCGATGGCGGTGCGCACCTGGCTGGCTTTCGCGCGTCGTTAACGCGGACGCTGAACCATTACATCGAGGCTGAAGGTCTGCTCAAGAAGGCCAAGGTCAATACCTCGGGTGATGATGCGCGAGAAGGCTTGACCGCGATTATTTCAGTAAAAGTGCCTGACCCGAAGTTCTCCTCACAAACCAAGGACAAGCTGGTCTCCTCGGAAGTTAAGACCGCGGTAGAACAGGAAATGGGCCGTCTATTTTCTGACTACTTGATCGAGAAGCCCAACGAAGCCAAAGCAATCGTCAATAAGATGCTTGATGCAGCACGGGCGCGTGAAGCGGCTCGTAAGGCGCGGGATATGACACGCCGTAAAGGGGCGCTGGATATTGCCGGGCTGCCTGGCAAGCTCGCCGACTGCCAGGAAAAAGACCCCAGCCAGTCGGAGCTGTATCTGGTGGAGGGTGATTCGGCGGGTGGCAGTGCCAAGCAGGGCCGTGACCGTCGCACGCAAGCGATTTTGCCGCTTAAAGGCAAGATACTGAACGTCGAAAAGGCGCGTTTCGACAAGATGCTATCGTCAGCGGAAGTTGGCACGCTAATAACCGCGCTGGGCTGCGGTATTGGTCGCGAAGAGTTTAATCCCGACAAATTACGATATCACTCCATCATCATCATGACAGACGCTGATGTTGATGGCTCGCATATTCGAACGCTGCTGCTTACGTTCTTTTTCCGTCAGATGCCCGAGCTGATCGAGCGCGGTCATGTGTTTATCGCGCAGCCACCGCTTTACAAGATCAAGCGTGGCAAGCAAGAGCTTTACCTCAAAGACGAGCAGGCGATGGTTGATTACCTGACGACCACGGCCCTTGACGGTGCTGGGCTCCATGTCAATGCCGATGCGCCGGGTATCGCCGGGTCGCAGCTTGAATCGTTGGTTAACCAGTACCGCAATGTGATGAAGCGTATTGATCGCCTTGCACGGGTATACCCCATCGAAGTGCTCAAGCAGGCTGTTCACGCCACCGCTCTTGAGGGTGAAGCAAGCCTTAAAGATCGCGTTACCATGGAAAACTGGATTGCCGAGCTGCAAAAAGCCATGGATGACATGGTGGCCTATGAAGGCGGCCCGCGTTATCAGTTCTATCTCAACGAAGACACGGAGCGTGATCTTCACCTGCCCGCCGTATCGCTCATTGCTCATGGTGTGACGACCGAGTATGTATGGGGTCTGGATTTCTTTGAAAGTGCAGATTACCGCGCCATTGCGGCGCTGGGTGGCACGATTAACGGTCTTCTTGAAGAAGGTGCCTATATCGCTCGAGGCGAGCGCCAGAAGCCGGTTGCCCACTTCTCTGAAGTGCTGGCCTGGTTGATGCAGGAAGGTCAGCGTGGCCTTTCTGTGCAGCGTTACAAAGGCCTTGGTGAGATGAACCCGGAGCAACTCTGGGATACCACGATGGATCCTGATAGTCGTCGTATGCTGCGGGTCACCATTGAAGACGCGGTGGCGGCTGACATGATGTTCAACACCTTGATGGGTGATGAAGTTGAGCCGCGGCGTGACTTTATTGAATCCAATGCGCTGACGGCGAATATCGATATCTAGCACGCTGTTTCACGTGAAACAGTCGGTGCTTTGCCTGATGAAAAACGCTGCCCGCTCAGGAGCAGCGTTTTTTTATGGCTGAGGAACTATCTGTTGTTGGTCACACAGCCAATCAGCAAACTCTGCCAGATCGCGGTAGACCAGTGCCTTCTCCAGACCTATATTCCTGGAGAGCGTTTTTTCCCCTTTGCCCGTTTTGACCAGTACCGGTCGACAGCCAACCGCTTCACCTGCTTGAAGATCTCTCAGGCTATCACCGACCATCCAGCTGCCCTCAAGGCTCTCCAATTCCAGTTTTTCCTGTATTTCAGCAAGCAGGCCGGGTAACGGTTTGCGGCAATCGCAGTGATCGTCTGGTCCATGTGGGCAGTAGGCGATATGGGCAATTTGGCCACCTTTGGCATTTACCCGACTTTGAAGATGGTCGTGCATGGCTTGCAGCGTCGATTCATCGTAAAAACCCCGGGCAATGCCCGATTGGTTAGTGGCAATCGCAACCGTGAAGCCCGCGCGGGATAGCTTGGCGATGGCCTCGATAGCGCCGGGTAAGGGGACCCATTCACTCAAAGATTTGATGTAGGCGTCAGAGTCATGGTTGATAACGCCGTCGCGATCGAGAATGACCAACTGGTGAGCACTCGGCATAGGTATCCTTGGGTGATGGTGGTGCTTTCGCTTTAGCCTTAGATTAAAAGCGGATCAATAAAAGCGCGAATGTTTCACGTGAAACAGTGCTGTGGGTATAAAAAAGCCCGGCAACCTGGGTGCCGGGCTTTCCGTGTTTCAAACCGTATCAGATACTGGGGTGGCGTTATTGAGGCAATTGGGCGATGTCTGCCACTTCAAGGAATAGCGCCTGAAGACTGGCAAGCAATGCAAGGCGATTACGGCGAATGGATTCATCATCGGCCATCACCATCACCTGATCAAAGAAATTATCCACCGGCTCGCGCAACGTTGCCAACGCATCAAGCGCCTGCTGGTAATCACCAGCGGCAAACAGCGGAGTCACCTGCTGCTGGCTGCGGGTTACTGCATTGAACAATGCTTGTTCCGCCGGCTCTTGCAGCAGGCTTTGATCGACCTGAGTGCTGCCGTCATGTTCCTGCTTGCTGAGAATATTAGAAACACGCTTATTGGCTGCGGCCAGGGCAGCCGCCTCCTCACGCTGGGCGAAAGCTTTGACGGCACGCAGGCGGCGAGCGAAATCGAGCGGCTTGGTCACCGGGCGGGCGCGAACAGCCAGGTACATTTCGGCGGTGATGCCTTCTTCCTGGCCCCAGGCGCGGAAACGATCGAGCATGTAGGTCAGGACATCATCGATTAGTCCTTCCGCCTTGGGGAGATCCCGGTACTGTTCAGCGGCCACGTTAAGCAGCTCACGAAGGTCGAGATTGAGCTCGCCTTTGACCAGGATGTTCAGCACACCGATAGAGGCGCGACGCAATGCAAAGGGGTCTTTGGCGCCAGTCGGCCGCTGACCAATACCGAAAATGCCAACCAGGGTGTCCAGACGGTCAGCCAGAGCAAGCGCCTTGCCTGTCGCACTATGGGGAATGGCATCGGTCGCAAAGCGGGGCAGGTACTGTTCTTCAAGTGCCTGGGCAACGTCAGCGGGTTCGCCATCCTGCTCGGCGTAGTAACGCCCCATGATGCCCTGAAGCTCAGGGAATTCCAGTACCATCTCGGTCACCAGATCACACTTGGCAAGTGCAACGGCGCGTTGGGCATGGGTGACGTCACCGCCAATCCTTTCGGCAATGTGGCTTGCGATAGCACTGCTGCGGCGTGCCTTGTCGGCCAGGGTCCCGAGTTGCTGCTGGAAGACCACGCTTTCCAACTGGGGAATACGCAAAACAAGGGTACGCTTACGGTCGGTGTCGTAGAAAAACGCCGCGTCGGCCAGGCGCGGGCGAATGACCTTTTCATTACCTGAAATCACCTGCTGAGGATCAGCGCTGTCGATGTTCGAGATGGTAATGAAAAGTGGTTTGAGCTTGCCCTGATCATCCAGTAAATGAAAGTACTTCTGGTTGGCCTTCATTGAGGAAACCAGACATTCGGCGGGCACTTCCAAGAAGCGATCGTCAAAGCTGCCGGTCAGTGCCACGGGCCACTCAACCAGACCGCTGACTTCGACCAAAAGGTCTTCGTCGATTACCGCGTTGGCTTCCTGTACTTCCGCCTCTGCCAGCACCTGCTCGCGGATACGCTCCCGGCGCTGTTGACGGTCGGCCAGCACAAAGGCGTTTTCCAGTGCGCCAAGGTAAGCATCGGCATGCTCAAGCTGAATGGCATCCGGGGCGTGGAAGCGATGACCATAAGTGGTACGGCTGGCTTGCAAACCCAGTGCCTCGGCGGCAATGACATCGCTGCCGTAAAGGGCCACAAGCCAATGAACCGGGCGGGAGAACTCTATTCGCGAGGTACCCCAGCGCATGTTTTTGGGCACGGGCAGCGCGCTGATCGCTTTGCGCAGAATATCGGGCAGTAGCGTCTGTACACTTTCACCCGGCTGATGTTCGCGAAAGCCAAGCCAGGTGCCCTTGTCGGTTTCCAGGTGGATCAATTCATCCACGCTGACACCGCAGGAGCGCGCAAAGCCTTCTGCCGCCTTGGTGGGCGCTCCCTCTTTGAAGGCGGCTGCCAGGGCTGGACCACGGCGCTCGACTTCACGGTCAGGTTGTTTGTCGGCTAGGTTTTTCACCTGCACCGCCAGACGGCGGGGTGTCGCATAAGCCGTAACGCCCTGAAAGGGAATGTCAGCTTCCTGCAGGCCTTTTTCGATCCCGACCGCGAAGGCATCTGAAAGCGCATCCAGGGCCGTCGGCGGCAGCTCTTCAGCGCCCAGTTCCAGTAGAAGCGTATCAACAGCCATTATGCGTCTCCCTGATCGGCGAGTAGTTCGTTGCGCAGTGATTCCGGGGCCATGGGGAAACCTTCAGCTTTGCGCGACTCAAAATAGGCAGTGGCGACGTCCCGTGCCATGGTCCGAACGCGTAGAATAAAGCGTTGGCGCTCGGTGACCGAAATGGCGTGACGCGCGTCTAACAAGTTGAACGTATGCGACGCCTTCAGCACCTGTTCATAAGCGGGCAGTGGAAGTCTGGCTGCCAGCAATTTGCTGCACTCTTGTTCCTGATGGTCAAAGTTAGCAAATAACTGGTCAACGTCAGCGTGTTCGAAGTTATAGGCGGATTGTTCGCGTTCATTCTGCAGGTAAACGTCGCCGTAGCTGACTTCGCTGCCGTCGGGGGCAATGGCCCAAACCAGGTCATAGACGCTGTCGACGTTTTGCAGGTACATGGCGATGCGCTCAAGCCCGTAGGTCAACTCGCCGGTGACCGGGTAACATTCGATACCGCCGGCCTGCTGGAAATAGGTAAACTGGGTGACTTCCATGCCGTTCAGCCAGACTTCCCAGCCAAGCCCCCAGGCGCCAAGGGTAGGGGATTCCCAGTTGTCCTCGACGAAGCGCACGTCATGGATCAGCGGGTCCAGTCCTAGGCGTTTCAATGAGCCAAGGTACAGGTCCTGGAGATTGCTGGGTGACGGCTTCATGACCACCTGAAATTGATAGTAATGCTGCAGGCGGTTGGGATTTTCGCCGTAGCGGCCGTCTGTAGGGCGGCGAGACGGCTGGACATAGGCAGCGTTCCAGGTCTCCGGCCCAATGGCACGCAGGAAGGTAGCGGGGTGAAAAGTGCCTGCACCAACCTCCATATCGAGCGGCTGGAGAATGACACAGCCTTGTTCTGCCCAATACTGTTGCAGCGCAAGGATCAAGCCTTGAAAGGTCGACACATCAGGCGTCGATTGGTTTGTCGAGACACTCATCGCGGAAAGCACCGTTGGCCATGAATTCATAAGCCGTCAAGTATACAATCCCAAGCAGATAGGTTATAGGCACGAGAGCCAACAGAGCCGTTTTTGGTAAGGAGAATGAAATGATTGTCATAACAGGCGGTGCCGGTTTTATCGGGGCCAACTTGGTCAAAGCGCTGAACGCCCGCGGCCGGAACGATGTAATGGTTGTTGATGATTTGCGCGATGGCACCAAATTCGTCAATTTGGCTGACTGCACCCTGGCGGATTATCTTGATAAAGACGATTTTCTCGCCAGGGTAAAAGCGGCATTGCGGGGGGAGAGCGTCGATCTACCCAAGATCGATGCTATTTTCCATGAGGGCGCCTGTTCCGATACGACGGAATGGGACGGCCACTATATGATGGAAAATAACTTCGAGTACTCCAAAGTACTGCTAAATTACTGCGAGCTGCGGGGAATCCCCTTCTTGTATGCCTCATCAGCTGCCACCTATGGCGGTAGCGAGGTATTCAAGGAGGTGCCTGAGTGTGAAAAACCGCTCAACGTGTATGGCTACTCCAAGCTGCTGTTCGATCAACATGTGCGTACTCGCTGGGATGAGCTGACAACCCAGGTTGTGGGGTTTCGGTATTTCAATGTGTATGGCCCCAGAGAGCAGCATAAAGGCAAGATGGCCAGCGTGGCGTATCATCACCACCTGCAAATCCGTAATGGTGAAACCCTGAAACTGTTTGGTGCCTATGATGGCTATGAGGCCGGTATGCAGAGCCGTGACTTTGTGTATGTAGGCGATGTTGTCGACGTAAACCTGTGGTTTCTGGATAACCCAGGTGCCTCGGGTATTTTCAATCTGGGTACCGGCCGCGCGGAACCGTTTAAGGCGATTGGTGAAGCGGTCATCGATTTCTACGCCAAGGGGCAAATCGATTACATCGATTTCCCGGAAGAACTGAAAGGGCGTTACCAAAGCTATACCCGTGCTGACATAAGCAATCTGCGGGAAGCCGGTTGCGATGTCGAATTCAAAACGGTTGCCCAGGGTGTCAAAGCGTATCTGGAGTGGCTCAATGGCTAATTCCGCCATGCGGCTACTGGTTATCGGGCCTTCCTGGGTGGGCGATATGGTGATGGCCCAGAGCCTGTTCATGACCCTTAAAGCACGTTATCCCAATGCCACCATCGGGGTGGTCGCACCCGCATGGTCACAGCCTATTCTGGAACGAATGCCCGAGGTGGATGAGGTGCTGCCCCTGGCAGTAGGCCACGGCGAGTTTGGTCTTGTCAGTCGGCGCGAACTTGCCAATCGTCTGAAAGGACGTTTTGATCGGGCGATTGTGCTGCCCCGGTCCTGGAAAGCCGCATTGGTGCCCTTTATGGCACGTATTCCTGAGCGTATCGGATTTCTCGGAGAGCATCGCTATGGCCTCTTGAAAGAGCGCCGCAAGCTGGATAAGCAAGTATTGGATCAAACCGTGAAGCGATTTGTCTCGTTAGGGTTGCCGCTTGATGAGGCGGCGACAGGGGATTTTGCGATCCCCAAGCCGCGCCTGACCATTGACCGGGACAATCTGGTCAATTTACGACTGGCCAATATGCTTTCATCCCGTCCGGCGATAGGCATGATGCCGGGGGCTGAATATGGACCGGCGAAACAGTGGCCACTCGACTACTTTCGACAATTAGCCCAAAAGCTTATTGCCGATGGCTATGAAATACGTGTTTTTGGTGGTCCCAAAGACCATGAAGGCGCTGACACGATTGTGAAAGGGCTCCCCCAGGCCCACAATCTATGTGGTAAGACGGCCCTGGCAGATGCGGTGGACCTGCTTGCCGACTGTCGCCAGGTCGTGACCAATGATTCGGGTCTTATGCACGTAGCGGCCGCAGTCGGTGTGCGGATACATGCGCTTTATGGTTCTTCTTCGCCTGCTTACACACCACCGCTTACCGATAATGCGGTGATTCATTATCTTGAACTTTCCTGCTCCCCATGTTTTGAGCGTACCTGCCCATTGGGCCATACTAACTGCTTGAATAAGTTACACGTAGAATCCGTCTATCAGGCAATTTTGGCCGACCGGCAGCGTGAAAAAGTGATCGTTAACGCATAATGTCGACTTCATCGGTTCGGTCTGCCGGCGTTTCAATCACCTGCTCCTGTGGAGAGGGACTGGGTTCCTGACGCTGGGGTGCCAGCCCCTCCCACAGTCGGTGCTGCAGGGCGGTTTCCTCTCGTAAGTGCTCGTTCAAAGTATCCAGGCCATGACGCTCCACCAGGGTTTCCTGATCGCTCAGCAGCGAGACGCCCAGCCCCGCTCGGTGTCCATCCAATGTGAAGTCGAGAGCCTCAAGAATCGTGGGGAAGGCATCCAGCATGGTGGCATTTCGCTGAATTCGCTGGGGAGGCAAATGGTCACCCAGTAGCATGAAGGTGTTTTCACGATCCATCGTGGTCAGCTCGTCCCATACTGATACGCGCATGGTGAGGTGATCACTCATGATCGCCACGACGGTGTCATCCAATAACCCTTCATTGTTCAGGCGATTAATCAGATCGCGTGCCAGCCAGGCAGAGCACTCAACTGAGTAAAGAATGTCTTGCTCATCAAAAGGGCCCTGACGTTCGCGACAGCGCTGGGCAGGAAATCCGTTGGGGGCATGGCCTGAAATACTCAGCGTCACTACCCCCCAGGGGCCGTTATCTGCTTCGTCAAGCCGACGAATTTCTTCAACTGTCATGTCATAAAGGCTGTCATCGTAGATTCCCCAACTGTTGACGTAGTCCGGGTCATCGAGTCGCTGTACGAGCTCTTCCTTGCCTTGAACGCGTTGAAACTGATGGCCGCGGTAGAATAAGCCTTTGCCAGCAAACTCCGTGCTGGCCCCACCCAGGTAGCTGAGTCGGTATCCTTGGGCGGCTAGAATATCGCCCAGGCAGTCAATACCTGGAACAACACTCTTCAATGGTTCGAACTGACTGTCATGGAGAAGCCCCGCTGGCATCAGGGGAACACCGCATTGACTGGCGATCATACCGGCCATGGTCCAGCCGGTATTCTCCATTTGCTGAATACCCTCAAAGACAACGCCCCGTTCACCGAGGCGGTTAAGGTCATCGTAAGCATCGCCAAACTGGGTGGCATCATAAGTGCGCTCGATGCTTTCCAAATAAAGTACAAGCAAGTTAGGGGCTTCTTTCTGATTAGATGTAGGTGGGGCTACATAGCGCTGATCCAGCCAATCAGCGTTGTCGGCCACCACTGCCGCGCTGCGCTGGCCCAGCCCGAAAAGCAAAGGATTACTGGCGAGAAGCCCAATCGCCAGAAAGCGTTCTATCAATCGCCAACGTTGATCATGGCGGGACAGCCAGGTGACAGAAGCCAATACAGCAAGCATGCTCAGTGTATAAACAAGGGCGGTAATCATCTTGCCTGCACCGCCATGCTCAGCCATGCCTGCCTGGAGATGGAAAAAAACAGCCCCCAAGTCGACATTACCGAAGCTGTCTGCCAGGTAGATATAAACACCCCATAGACTTAACGGCGCAAGCGACCACGGCCATACTTTGCGGTAACGTGCATTGAGAGGCCGCCCCCAGCGTAACTTTATACCGACGCTTAACCAGGCGAGAGCAAACAGGAACAGCGTCCACAAGGGTAGGCGGGTTAGCACGGTGATCGCATAGCCAAGGGAGAGACCGATCAGGGTGATGGCAATGATGGCTAACCTAACGTTATCCAGTTTAGAGAAAAAGCGATAATGAATGATGACATTTACCTGATTTAAATAGTGAGAATCAAATTGAAGCGAGATCGGTGGATGTTAATAATAGCGTTAATGAGAGAAAAATTGATGGGTACGCTCGAAATATTTTTGCATAACCAATAGGCCAACCAAACGTTCTTTTTCGGTATCCATAAATTGATCTACGTAACGGTTGGCATTGCGAATAATCTCTTTTGCTTCGCAGGGGTGTTCCCGGTAGTAGATGATTTTATCTTCAAGGTCAGAGTAATCATCCTTGAGTAGCACATAGTGATATCCAGGCAGCAATGTGCCTTCCATGAACCATGTTTCAAAGCGTGGTCGTCTCATGAAGCACAGTGAGTTAGAGGCCATTATCCATTTGAGATTGGTTGCAACATCCTTGCCTTCGATACTCATCACAAATTTATACTTCAATTGCGCCGGGACCGACATGAAATGTTTATGCCAAGGCTGGCCAAGCGCATTTTTGTGAATGTCACCCACATTACATAGCGGATGATCGTAAAAGTCTCGGATGAATTGACGCCGATGCTCTTGATGGCAAGAACCACGCCATACCACGAGGTCAAGCTTGGCATCATAGCGGTAAGGATCTTTTACTGTGTAGTAATGACGAACGCGGTTTAACTTAAGTAAAACAGAGTTTTGATTGTGGTCACTGATGGGGCGGCTTTTAACCAAGGTTGGCACGTCGGGCACAGTGGTTACATCACCAAAGCGATGACAGAAGCGTAGCTCAGGTGGAAAATAGCGCAATACGCTGAGTAAATCCAAGTAATAAGTGCCACTTTTCTCACGCTTGAAACTAGATAGCGTTATGGCCTGCTCGGGAAGTTCAACGTTATCATTCAGTTGATTGCAGTAATTAACACGATTAAGTATTATTTGCCGCTCGTCCTCTGAAAAGCTCTTAAGCTTGCGAAGCAAGTTTTTTCGTTGACGCTGAAGAAAAGCCCCTGGAATCAGGCGGTGAAAGGTATGTCGGGCATAAAAGCTAAGCTTGTGAAAGTTTTTATGTGCTTTTGCAGACGTTGCAAGCATAATGTTAATTCACTATTGATTGATAGAGATGCCAGTAAGATGCTGCCATTGACTGAGGGCTGTATTGATCCAAATGCTCAGTGGCCTCTTGAGCTAACTGTTGACGAAGAGCTGGATCTTCACGTAAACGAATAATCCCTTTAGCCAGCGATTCAGCATCGCTGGAGGGAATAAGTAATCCCGTATGCTCATGTTTGACGATATCGGGTATGCCGCCTACATCAGTGGCAATGACGGGGATGCCTAGCTGCATGACATCCAGAATAACAGAACCCAATCCCTCATTACGTGACGGAAATGCAAATATATCCAGGCCAGCCAGATAATTGGCAATATCGCTTTTAAATCCGAGCCAGGAGACATTGCCAAGCGACGACGACTCTGCTTTTAGTGCCTCTGCATCTTTACCATCACCTAAAAAAATAAAGTGTATATCCGGCGCTTGATGTTCAAGCATCTGCGCAGCCTTCAGTAGCACTCGCTGACCCTTATGGCTATCGACCACGGCGCCTGCGTGGCCTACCAAGAATTTATCCCTAAAATCCTCACGAAAACTGTTGGCGGCCTCAAGTTTAGGCGTCAAACGTGAATAGGCACTCGGTATCAACGTTACATTGCCCCACTGGCTGTCTTCCAGAAGGTGCTTTATAACTTGGGAAAGGGCAACTCGGGCGGATGCATGCGAGTAACTTTGCTGGTTAAACCACTTTTTCCTAACGGGTGCATCAACACGACGAGTAATTAAATAGGGTGTGCCTTTTAAACGATAGTGCAAATAGGCCCAATGAACGCCTTTTGCATCGTGAGCATGTACCAACTGAGTGTCGCCGAGATGAAAGTGTCCGGCCAACTGATGATCGGCCGTCTGAAACGTGAGTTTCGTTACGCCATGCAGGTGTTGACGCATGGGAGAGTCGCGACGGCAAACCAGTGTTTGTGAAAGGTCGTTGTGTGACTGCTCTGCCAATGTCTTGATTAATAACTCAGTTTGGCGCTCGCCGCCACGAAATCCGCGCGCCAAATTGACATGAGTAATGTGCATTGATCACCAAACCTTATTAAAATCTTCCGCTTCAAGCACTTTGGGATCACGTTGATACTCGAGTAGCTTGGCATACTTCAAATAGCTATTGAGCCCCGCGCTGACTGCAACGGTCATGCCATCAACCCCGCCCATAAAGCCGCGCTGTAATACATATTTACGCACAAAAGCATTCAGCCCATGTGCAAACGGTGAGAAAGCGTTAGCCCGCTTCCCTTTCTGGAACATGATTTTGGCCGCGCGACCACTGAAATTACGCCCTGGCTTGGCAAACAGTTGCCCAAGGTTATCAAAAGAGTGGTGTATCATATCCGCATCAAGTCGCTTTGGATTGGCGGCGATGACTTTTGCGTGCTGCTTGACGTCAGCAAAGCGTGCATGGCGATGGTTGTAGAGTCGAATACAGTAATCTGGATACCAGCCGCAGACCTGGATCCAGCGTGATCCAATCATGTTGCGTCGCCGAAAGGCAAAGGCGTCGTGCTCGGTTGCCGCGAGCTCAAGCTGACGAATCGCTTCTACCATCTCTGGGGTAAGACGTTCATCAGCGTCCAGACTCAGAACCCAGTCATACTTGACATATTCAAGTGCAACATTTTTCTGAATGCCGTCGCCCAAGTATGCCTGATGTACCACTCTGGCATCCAACTCGGTCGCAATCGCCACGGTTCGATCCTGGCTGCCTGAATCTACGACGACAACGTCATCACAAACCTGGCGAGCGGAAGCAATACAGTCCGCAATATTGGCTTCTTCGTTAAAGGCAATAATATTAGCCGATATCATGAAACAGGCATCTCTTGCAAAAAGGCAGAAGTAATGTGTGCTGGTGAAAAACGTTCCAGCCAACCTTCATCAATAGCGTAGCCGCCAGCGTCAAGAATGCCATCAACACGGGCTGCTAACGCCTCCGGTGTCATTTCACACAGGTAAGCTTCCAAATCACCGGTCATGATATCACGTACCCCGCCTGGACAATCGACCGAAACAACAGGGGTTTGGCAGGCCAGCGCTTCGAGCAGTACGATGCCAAGACCTTCATGTGCCGAGCTCAGGATAAACAAACGAGCATGGTGCATCCATGGGTAAGGATTTAATTGGCGGCCCGCAAAAATAACGTTCTCAGCAATTCCAAGCTCAATGGCAAGCGCCTCCAGTTCTTTGCGTAATGGCCCCTCGCCGACAATCACAAGCGGGAGGGGCGTTTTCATTTTGGCATACGCCCTCAGCAGGAGGTCATGGTTCTTTTGCGGTACTAAGCGGGCCACGTTGAGTAAATAAGGGAAATTGGGTCGCTCCGGGAAGTCATCTTTCATGGCCTGCTGGATGGCGGCTACAGGGCAGGGATTTGTGATGGTTTTCAATGATAAAGGCTCTACCTTTAGCGCCTGCATTGTCGTCGCTATTTGTTTTTCGACCCCGTGAGAAACGGTAATTAGATGTTTATTATGAAATAGGCAGCGTGCTTTCAGTCGCTCCAACCAGGCATTGTGGCCTAAGGTTGGCTTGACGATATTTTCCAGAACGTAACAGGCGCGCGTGTCCTGGAAAGACCAAACCGTTTCGAAGGTGCCAATACCACGAAAGATAATTCGGTCAAAAGAGCCGTATTGGCGTTCTAGGCGGCGTATTTCGCGCTTAAACAGTTTTCCGCCCCACCATCCTGATAATAAAAAATAGCTTTTGCGTAAAACGCTATTGAACAGGCGTGCGGCGATCTCGATGACGCCGCCTATACCTGATGTCCACATGGCACGTGCAAGCTCGAAATGATGAACATTGACGTGGTCATTGCTCGGTTCCAACTGGGGTGGGCGCGACTTGAAATACATCAAGTGGCTCTCATGCCCCTGTTCTGCAAAGCTGTCTGCGAGGTTCACCGCTACGCGTTCCATCCCACCAATTTTTAACGTACGAACGACAATCAATACCTTCATGAAGGTGAATCCTTTTGGTGTAGCGGAGGTTGCATAATAGGGCTGTATTGGAGCCGCTGGGCGCATCGCGAATTGTGGATCGCGACAGCAGGTGTCTCAGAAATTGCAGTACAGATGTGAAAGATATCCTTGAGAACAGGTGCCAGGGCGTTAGCAAGTCATCAGGCTGATATCGGGAAGTTGCAGGAAGTATCTGTTAGCGTGCCATAGAACCAGCTTACACGAAACAAGCCCTCAGAAGGTTGGATTGGACGTCTATGTGCATAGTCGAGTATCAGGAGGGCTGGTAACTAACACTTGGGGATGGCAAGTTGAGAGTGGGAAGAGTGTTTTTTCTTTAAAAAGAAAGACAAATCCCTGATATGCATTGTTTATGCTACAGCCTGATACCCGAACCTTTTCGAGCCCCGGCAATCAATACTGTGGCGCCCTCATAACCCTAGGAATATTCTGATATGTCATTATTGCCTGTTGTCCTGGCGGGTGGTGTTGGGTCGAGACTATGGCCATTATCGCGTCAATTGCATCCCAAACAATTCCTGTCACTGGATGGTGGGCCTACCATGCTGCAAAAGACGCTAGGGCGTCTGGACGGGCTTGAAACACATGCGCCCATCGTCATATGCAATGAGGAACACCGTTTTCTGGTAGCAGAACAGTTACGCCAGATAGGGTCGGATAATCGTCTCATATTGCTGGAACCGGTCGGGCGCAATACGGCGCCCGCGATTGCATTGGCGGCCATTGCCGCGACACAAGACGGCGATGACCCTTTACTGCTTGTGTTGGCGGCTGACCATCAGGTTCAGGATATTGTGCCGTTCCATGACAGTATCAAGAAGGCGCAGGCTCTCGCAGAGCTTGATTATTTGGTCACCTTCGGTGTGGTACCCACCTTCCCAGAAACTGGTTACGGTTATATTCAGCAGGGGACATCACTGGGGCAGGGCTTTGGTGTCAGGCGTTTTGTCGAAAAGCCTGATGCGGCGACGGCGACTGCTTACCTGGAAAGTGGTGAATATCTATGGAATAGCGGCATGTTCCTGTTTCGAGCGAGCTGCTACCTGCAAGAGCTGGAGCGCTTCCACCCCGATATGCTGCATGCTTGCCATCAGGCAATGGCTCAGCTAGAGAATGACCTGGATTTTACGCGCATCGACAACGAGGCTTTCGCCCGATGCGAGGACATCTCGGTCGATTATGCCGTGATGGAGAAAACACAGCATGCCGCCGTCGTGCCCTTGGCGGCGCGCTGGAGCGATCTGGGAGCCTGGGCTTCCATATGGGAGTTAAGCGATAAGTGTGAGGCGGGTAACAGCTATCATGGTGATGTTATCCAGGAAGATACTCGCAATACCATGCTGCGTTCCGAGAGTCGCCTGGTGGCTGCGATAGGCTTGGAAGACCTGGTCATTATCGAAACCAAGGATGCGGTATTAGTCGCTGATCGGCATAAGACGCAAGATGTTAAAAAAATCGTCGAGCGACTCAAGGCTGAAGGTCGCGACGAGTTCAACAATCATCGCGTTGTCTATCGTCCCTGGGGGCGCTACGAATCGGTTGATAGGGGCCAGCGTTATCAGGTCAAGCGTATTACGGTGAATCCGGGTGCCAAGCTCTCGGTACAGATGCATCATCACCGGGCAGAGCACTGGATATTGGTATCCGGCACGGCGGAAGTGACTAACGGAGAGGCGACCTACCTTGTGTGTGAAAACGAGTCGACCTATATCCCCATCGGCCAGATTCACGCGCTGAAAAACCCCGGCACGCTGCCTCTCGAATTGATCGAGGTTCAGTCCGGCAGCTACTTGGGTGAAGACGATATTATTCGCTTCGAGGATCAATACGGCCGCGTTTGATCAACTCGTAGCGCGATATCCTTGCAGAATAGAGGAGATCGATAGACTGGAATCAAACTTGTGAATGGACCTCTCAAGCCTCTCCAGATTGGCGCTCTGCCACTTCCCCGGTTGGCGCAACCGACAGCGGTCCAGGTCAATCAGCCATGGCGTGCCGCTGGCATCGACCAGAATATTGCGGGCGTTCAGATCGACATGATCAAGCTTGGCACGGTGAAAGCGTCGAATCATGGCACCTACGCGTTGCAAGAGCGCTTCATCTGCCAGGTGGCTGACGATCAACTCGGCGAGCGCTTTTGCGCCGGTGATGCGTTGCGTGATCAAGGCGGCTTCGTAGCTGAGTCCATGGCGAACCACGCAGGTGGCGATAGGGCGTGGAACAGGTAAACCCTGCTCGAATAAATTGGCCGTGAGGCGCATTTCCTGAAAGCCGCGGGTGCGCTCAGCACCTAGCCAGAAATAGCGTTTTTGGCTTAGTTTGGCGACTAGACCGCCTCGCCGGTAAGGGCGTAAAACCCATTGCTCTTCAGGGGAGGCCTGTAAAAAAAGGCTGCTGCCCCGACCAGGGGCTTCGCCGACCACTAAATCGCGGGATCGCCAGTACTCAGCGCTGAACAGGGCGGGATCGGGTTGGTGTGACGTGGCAGCGTCACATAAACTGTCTGCATCATGTAAAATCAGATTATTTCCTTGCCGGAGTGCCGCTAAGCGCATGAAGCCCTCTCTGCCTGCTCAACCTAACCATATTGCGATTCTGCGCCTCTCGGCGTTAGGAGACGTCTGCAACCTTGTGCCCACCGTGCGAGCGTTGCAGCGCCAATGGCCACAAGCGCGCATTACCTGGATCATCGGCAAGGGTGAATACAGTTTACTGGCCGGCTTGTCCGGGGTCGAGTTTGTTGTGTACGACAAAGCGACGGGGCTCAAGGGGATGCGCGCCCTATGGCGCGAGCTGGCGGATACGCGTTTCGATGTGCTTTTGCATATGCAGCAAGCCATTCGGGCGAGTATTTTATCGCTTGGTCTGAAGGCCAATGTGCGTGTGGGCTACGACAAGGCGCGGGCCAAAGATGCCCAGCACCGATTTACCCAACTGCATATTGCGCCCAGGACCAATCCTCATGTACTGGAATCTTTCATGGACTTCGCGCGTTTGATGGGTGTCGAAGAGGGGCCCCTGGAATGGAATTTGGCGGTACCTCCTGCCGCTTATGATGAAGCGCGTTTGATCAGCGGTGAAGCCCCTTATCTGGTGATTAATCCATGCAGTAACGTGCGGCTGCGTAATTTCCGTAACTGGTCGGTGGAAGGGTATGCAAGCGTCATTGAATATGCGTGGGTACAGCACGGACTGAAAAGCGTGTTGACTGGAGGAGGCAGCTCCCTCGAGCGGGAGATCGGGGAGCAAATTGAAATGCTCTGCCAGCCAGGCAGCGTGATCAATGCCATTGGTCAGACGTCGTTAAAAGGTCTTTTAGCGTTGGTTGATGGCGCGCGTGCGGTGGTTTCGCCGGATACCGGTCCTGCGCATATGTCTAACGCCATGGGGACCCCGACACTAGGACTTTACGCGACGACCAACCCGCAGCGCGCGGCGCCCTATCTATGGCGAGATTTCGCCGTTAATGCCTACCCGGAGGCGCTGTATACCTACCAGCAAAAATTGGTGGAAGAGGTAAGCTGGGGACAGCGCGTTCGCCATGCCGACGCCATGGGACTCATCAAAACCGATGACGTGATTGCCAAGTTCGAGGCACTGCTGACACATACGGCTGCGCGCCCAACAACAGGAACCACCGATGAAAGTTGATTTAAACGCCCTGGAGCATGCCCGCGTTCTTGTGGTGGGTGATGTGATGCTAGACCGCTATTGGCACGGTGGCACATCGCGCATATCGCCGGAAGCGCCTGTGCCGGTGGTGCGCGTCGAGGATGCGGATGATCGTCCCGGCGGAGCGGCGAACGTCGCGTTGAATATTGCGGCGTTAGGGGCACGGGTTGGCCTGGCAGGATTGGTGGGCGCAGATGAAAATGCCGAGTTGCTTTCGCATCAATTGTCGGCTTCGAATGTAAGTACTCACTTTCAGTATAGCGGAGAGATACCCACGATTACCAAGCTTCGGGTCATGAGTCGCAACCAACAGTTGCTGCGCCTGGACTTCGAGGAGCGCCTGGACGGTGTCGATACCACGGATTTGCTGGCCCAGGTGGAGCAGGCGCTGCCTGATTGCGACGTGATGATTCTGTCCGACTACGGTAAGGGCACCTTGAACCAGGTGGAGAAGCTGATCGCCCTGGCGCGAGCCCAAGGTAAGCCGGTGCTGGTCGATCCCAAGGGTAGCGATTTCAGTAAGTACCGCGGCGCCAGCCTGATAACGCCGAATTTGACGGAGTTCGAGACAATAGTCGGCCATTGTAGCAGTGATGCAGAGCTCTCAAAGCGTGGTGAAGCATTGCGCCTTGAGCTGGCGTTGGACGCGCTATTGATCACGCGCAGCGAAAAAGGCATGACGTTGATTTACGAGGGGCATGAACCGTTGCATTTACCGACCCGTGCTCAGGAAGTCTTTGATGTGACGGGCGCCGGCGATACCGTGATTGGCCTGATGGGGTTGGCAATGGCGGCAAACCATGAGTTGCCCGAGGCCATGATGCTGGCCAATCTGGGGGCAGGGTTGGTAGTGGCCAAGCCGGGTACTGCTACGTTGTCGATCGCCGAGCTTTATACCGCCCTGCACGGCGATAAGCTTGCTGAATTCGGGGTGATTGAGCCAACCCAACTGGTAGAGGCCGTACAAGCTGCCCAGACCCGGGGCGAGCGAGTGGTCATGACCAACGGCTGCTTCGATATTTTGCACGCGGGCCACGTGGCCTATCTTGAACAGGCAAAACGGTTGGGGGATCGGTTGATTGTGGCAGTCAATGACGATGCCTCCATCGGCCGCCTAAAAGGCCCGACGCGGCCTATCAATCCACTCCATCGCCGTATGCAGGTACTGGCAGGGTTGGGGGCGGTGGATTGGGTCGTCCCCTTCAGCCATGACACCCCACAAGCGCTCATCGAAGCCGTACTGCCGGATATTCTTGTCAAAGGCGGCGACTATCGGCCAGAGGATATTGTCGGTGGAAAAGCGGTGATTGCCAATGGCGGTGAGGTGAAAGTACTGGGCTTTGAAGATGGTGTCTCAACCACAGCGATGATCAGCTCGATCCTGGATCGCGAGCGCTAATGGCGGCACCCAACTGGCCTCGGCTTGCTTACTCAGCGGCACTGTATGCCCTTTCGCCATTGATCATGTGGCGTATCTGGCGAGAGCAAGTACCTACTTACTCCCGTTTGCAGCGCCTTGGTATGTGTCTTGATCCACTGCCTTCAGCGCCGCGCCTCTGGTTGCACTGCGCCTCGGTGGGCGAGGTGCGTGCTGCCCGCCCGCTGATAGAGGGCTTGCTGGAGCGCTATCCCCGGCACAGCCTGCTGATCACTACCATGACCGCCACGGGCGCTCAGCAGGCCCAGGCGCTCATCCATGAACAACCTGAAAGCGAACAGAAGCGGCTTGTTCACCGCTTCCTGCCGCTCGACTATCCAGGCGCGGCCAGGCGTTTTGTCGATCGGGTAAAACCCGCGATGGCGCTGCTGTTTGAAACCGAACTCTGGCCCAACCTGCTACACGCCTGCCGTTGTCAGACAGTGCCTGTGGCCGTGGTCAATGGTCGGCTATCGTCTGGCGCCTACCAGCGTTATCGGCGCTGGCGACCCTTGATGACTGACGCCCTGGCTAACGTTAGCTGGCTGGCTGCCAAGTCACCGGAAGATGCCGAGCGCTTTAACGCGCTGGGTTGCCGCGCTGAGGTAACCAGCGTGGTGGGGTCGCTGAAATTTGAAATCCCCCCTCAGGATAAGGTTTTCGAGGAGGGTGAGTACTTACATCGTCAGTGGGGTGGGCGCCCGGTATGGGTAGCGGGCTCCACCCGTGATGGTGAAGAAACACTATTACTCGAGGCGCATGCTCAGTTGCGTAAGCGCCATCCAAACGCGCTTTTAGTTCTGGTGCCCCGCCATCCCCGGCGGTTTGATGAGGTTGCCTACCTGTGCCGCGATGAGGGCTGGTTGCTCAGCCGTCGCAGCGAACAGCAAGTCGTAACGGAGCAGACCCAGGTCTACCTGGCGGATACGCTGGGGGAATTGGCGCTGCTCTATGCGGCGGGCAGTGTGGCTTACGTGGGAGGCAGTTTGGTCCCCCTGGGCGGCCAAAACGTGCTGGAGCCCGCTGCCCTGGGCAGGCCTGTGTTGAGCGGGCCCTCAATCGAAAACTTTACTGACGTGGCCGAGCCACTGTTAGCCGCCGGCGCCCTCGTTCTAGTGGATAGCCCCGATGCCCTCGCCGAGATGCTGATGAGTTATTTTGACCATCCCTGTGATGCGCAACAAAAAGGCCAGGCTGGCCTGGCGGTAATCAATGCCCAGCAGGGCGCCCTCAAGCGAACCCTGCACGGGCTTGGTAAGCTCGTACCCCAGTCGCTAGCGGTCTCTCCAGATTAACCCTTGCTGGGTTGCAGCATAAACGTTTGGTAAGTCAAATGTTCAAACTCATGGTCCAGTACGGCCAAGCCAACTAAAGATGTAAAAAGAAGCGATAGTGCGTATCCATAACCGTAGAACACTGGGCCGAGAAGTTGACTGAGTAGCGTGAATACAAGGTTGCTTAACAAAAATAGCAGGCAAAGCCAAAGTGCCGGTTTGAGACGGTCAAGATAAAATAGCACGTTCAGGATGGCCATCAGCAGTACTTGGATTCCCACGGCCACAATATCGATATTGAAAAGCGGCAAGTACCAGTGGGAAAACCCCAGCCAGGTAAATAATAGTGGGCCGCTGAGTAGCAGTCCGGCCACCGTGATGCCCTGTACTTTAAAAATATCGTAGATACCGTGGCGAACGCTGGCGACCATTTCACCGCGCAGTGTCTCAATATGTCCCAGTGTGTCTCCACCTCTTATGGCGTCGTAATAGGCATGGCATCGCTCGGCAAAGTCGGTTTCCATGCGCATGATGAATACCGCCATTCCCGGCACAATGGAAAGATAGGCCAAAAAGATAGGCAGGTCGTAAATCGGCGAGGCGCGCAGCGGGCCAATAATGGGCTCGGATGTGGCCGGGTTGAACCAGAACACCAGCTTGTCTGCCCAAATACCGGCCTGATAGAACAGCCCAATGGCGATCAACGAACGCTGGCACTGCCCGGCACGGTGCAACTCGAAGGCCCACAGTCGATCACTTGGGTAATGTCGAATTACCATGGCCAGTAGCATGAAAAGCAGCAGGCTCTGGCCAATCACAAAGCCACCCAGCAGGCCCTCAAGCCCATAATCGTTGAGCAGCATGCCGCCAACAAACGTGGCCCCATAGCCAACGGCAAACGCCAGTAGTACCTGACGGTAGGCTTTTATTCCTGCGACAAACACGGTGACGCACCAGATCATGCAAAGCACCACAAAGCTGACCAGCATTTCCAGTTGATAGAGCCAGGGTGTCTGTCCGAAAGTCCACCACAGCAGGGCGCTACCAACGGAGGCGGCTACCAGCATGACCAACGTCAGCAGCCCCATCACGTTGGGCAGGATCGTGGCATCGCGCTTTTCAAACAGCCGGTCGGCAACAAAGCGGGTAAACAGCAACTGTACCAGTGATGTCAGCAGTAGCGACCCGGCGACAAGCCAGGTGACAGACACCAGAAACGCTGTCACATGGGGGGGGTTGGCGGGGCTAGCTGCTGCTGACAAGATGCCCAGTGCCATGACCGCCAGAATGGACAGCACCCAGGGGCCGGAACTGATCAATCCCGCGTAGCCATAGGCACGCAGCAGGCTGAAATAGCTATCCTGGCGTAGCAACCGCCGCAGTTCAAAACCAATGCCGGCCATCTATATGATCTCCCAGCGCCAAGGGGTTAACGTGCAGTTAATGTTGATAGTGGGCTGCCCGCGGGTGCCGATGAATCGCTGGCGGCTAAAGAGGGTTGCATGACATCTTTATACAGCTGCTGGTAACGCTCCATCATTAAAATATCGGTGTACTGGGCCTCAACGCGGGCAATACCTGTGGCGCGTGCACTGTGCCATACCGCCGGATTAGCAAGCAGATAATGCATGGCACTGGCCGTCGCCATGGGGTTGGCGATCGGTACGATTTCTCCTGCCGCTTGGTGAATATCCTGATGGCCCATGACCAGTTCGCGGCAGGCACCGACATCGCTGCACACCACGGGTACGCCCGCAGCCATGGCTTCGAGCACCACCAATGGCTGTGCTTCGCTAATTGAGGTCAACACTACCAGGCGCACTTGGGCAAGTATGTCTTCGGTGCGTTGGAAACCCAGAAACCGCACGTTCTTTTCCACGCCCAGCTGTGCCACCAGGTCGCGGCATTCTTGGGCATAAGTCGGATCCTCGCTGTCCGGCCCGACAATCCAGCCTTCGGCGTCAGGCAATTGACTGATCAACTGGCGCATAGCGCGGATAAACGTCTTGATATCCTTGATCGGCGTGACGCGACCCAGCAAAGCGACAATGGGCGCTTGGTTGCACGCGGTGGCATCGCGCAACGGGGCAAAGCGCTCAATGTTAATGCCATTGGGGATCAGCCGGGTACGTGCCTCAGTCGCCCCATCCTGCAGTTGACGCAAGCGGTTGCCTTCATGGAGCGTGGTGATTTGCGCGGCACTGGCGTAGGTCATTCGGCCAAGCCCCTGGAAGAAACGGATCCACATCTGGCGAATATAGCCGGTATCGATCTGAAACCCGTGGGACAGCGCATCCCGGGATGTTTTAATCCACTTGGCTTCGAGCAGGTCTATTTGACGCTCTTTGGTATAGATACCGTGCTCGGTGATCACCAATGGCCGCTGATGGATATGGTGTGCCAGCGCGCCTAAGAATCCTGCATAGCCGGTAGAGATGGCGTGTAGACAGTGGCTTTTTGGTAAGGCGTTGGCAATGCGCGCCAACATGAAGAGCGGCGCGTGAATATTGCGCACTGACCAAAAGTAATCGATAAATGAGGGCTCTGTCACATGCTCGAGGTAGTGATCGACAATGTATTGCCATGCTTCCTGGCTGTGAAGAAAATCCTCCTGACTTAAGCCACCCCGCTGGCCAATCATCCGGGCAACGTCGCATAGTGCCCGCTGTTGGTCACTCGCCATTGGTTGACGCAACGTGTCGTGAAGTTCACGGACCTTGACAAAGGTGCTGGCTCGACCTCTGCTAGCTTTGATGGTGCGACGCGGGGACAAGTCTTCCATTAAGTAATGGCATTCTAGATGCACCACATTGGCGGGACGTTCAAACAAAATGCCGTGGTAATGGTCGCGGCTCCCGCCCAGGAAAACCAGCGCGAAACGAAGGTGTGGCAGACCACGAATCAACTGGTCTACCCAGGCACTTACCCCTCCCCGTACCATGGGATAGGTACCTTCCAGCAGCAAAGTAACATCCGCCGGGTCGTCATGTTGACTCAGTGTCGGCCAGTTCATCGCCAGTACTCCATTAGAGGGTGCAACACAGGGTGCTGCTGGGCCGTAGGGCTCAGTCGTGACAAATGATCGCGTAGCATATGGTAGTTGCGGGTTTGAAAGGCCTGTTCGGCGCGATAAGGCGCGAGGTCATCGTCGTGCATGTCGAGCATTTCACATTGGCGAAAGGCCTGTTCGGCGCTTTGCTGATCCTTCAAGGCCAGGTATATACGGCCGCGTAAGAGCTGTCGATGAGCGTGATTGGCTTGGCCGATGGCCTGATTGATGTAGTCAAGAGCTTGGGATAAATAGAATCGCGTCGTGCTGCCTTGGGCGAGGGTAAGGTAATCATATTCCCAGTGGAGGGTCGCCAATGCTTCGGCGAAATGCCCATGCGGGTCACCATCGCGCTCGCGGTGCTGAACGAGTCGTTGGATACGTTCGTCGACATCGCGCTCAATGCCACTGAGCATGGAATAGGCCAGCAGCCTTACGTCATCGGTCGGGTCAGCCAGGCCTAGACGAAGCAGATTGATCGCCTGGCGCCGTGGTAGATGTCGGCAGGCCAGAATGGCTTCCTGGCGCAGCACTGGGCTATCGGAATAGCTCAATATACTGGCTAAGCCTTCCCGCATGGCAGTGGTCTCAGGGCTGGGCGGGGAGAGCGGCTGGTAAGGGAGAGGCGGTAAATTCAGTGCCTGCCAAGACACGTCACGTTTTGGGGTAGCCCCATAAAGTGCGGGAACCACGGCCATCAATAAACCCAGTAAGCCGATACCCGGCAACAGGAAGAGTAATAAAAACAGCAGTAGAAGATTACCCATCAAGGGCTGCTGGTAGCCTGAAGGCAATAGTTGTCGAATACCTTCCGCCATCAGTAGCGCGCCAGCGCCATGTAGCAACATGATGGGTAAAGAAGGCACACTTGCCGTCGCGAACCACATGTGAGCACCCCAGGCTTCAGCACCAAAGCCCGCGGCCAGCCAGAGCATGCCGATTGATAAACGTCTTGCAGGACTAGGCGTGAGCATGGCTTGCCTCGGGGCGAGTATTGGTCGAGAGCAGCTTCCTGGCCGAACGCCGACCGTCAATGACCTGGTAGCTGACATCAATGTATTGGCAGGCCTCGCCGATACCCGGCTGCGCGGCCATGGTTTCTTTTAACCGCTCGGCATACATCGCAAAGGCCGTTTGTTTTGTTAACGGCAGCAGTACATAGAGTCGCTGCGAACCGTCGTCTTTTGGAGTGACCCAGCTACGGTCGAGGCCGCGTTGCGCACTGACGATGCTATCCTTGGCGGAGGTTATCTGGATGTCGCTGAGCTGGGTTGAGAAATCAATGGTGATGAGCAGCGAGGTCAGTTGATGATCGCGGGCGTGTCGAACCCACTGGGCGACGATGGCGCGATGGTCAGTGCTTTCTCCCTGCAGTGTGTGTTGGGTCTGTTGCAACAGATCACCCAACTGAGCCCCCAGCACGGCCAGCAGGTGTAAGTGGCCACGATGAAAATCGATGAAAGGCATAGCGGTAATAGCTACAACAGCGTAGATGCGTTGCTCGACATCAATGAGAGGCACGACGGCAAGCAGTGGCGCGTTATCAATGTTAATTCCTTGATCCATTGCGCTTTTAAGGCAGATCATGCGGCGTTGTTCAAGGCAGGCCAAGAGCATCGGGTCGTTCCACGGAAGCGCAATATCGCCGCCATACCATGTGACAGACTGTGGCTGTAATCGCTGTTGGCGATCGACGGGTATCAACGCTGCCTTTTGGACCCTGGCATGCAGGGCCAGGAAGTTCAGCAGTTCGTTGCCGTGTTGCCTGAGAACATCGACGCCAGGCGCAAGTGCTTGGTACTTGGCTTCAAGGGCTTTCAGGGCATCACGCAGCGTGAACGGGTTGGCCGCCAAGCGCTCGGCCAGTTGATCATGGGAAACGCGCAATAGCTGATAGTGGCGGATAAACTCCTCTAACCGCGTCGACTGAGCACGGTGGACAACCGTCATCTGATGTAAACGCCGCCGCCAGTTATCGGCCATTTCACCTGCCACCATGCCTACCAATATCAGCGCGATGGCCACTGGCAGGCGTTGTGACGAGTCGTTTAGCAGGTCACCGTGGTACCACCATCCCTCAAGCCCCATCAATACGACGCTGACCAAGCCACTACTGAAACCCAGAGCAAAGCCATAGCGCATGCCCACCAGCAAGGGGGCGATAGCCAATAGCCAGGTTAAGCCACTGCCCAGTAGCAAGGGGTCATCTGGGTTGATGAGCCAGCCGATAACCGGAAACCCGAGAGTGATGACGGCGGTTTCTAGAAGCCTTAACCCGCGGGAGGGCAGTGCAGGCTGACGTTCATCGGTCGATAGGATCATTGTGGCCTCACTGCTGTACGGGCAAGGTGTCGACGAGATCCGCCATCAGTTTCTGTGCCACGCCGCTGGTGGTGCTGAAGCCCCAGCCAGACCGTGCGCCGCTGGCGCTCCATAAAATATCCCCTGTGTTGACATCCACTACGCGCAAACTGATGCCAATAGCGGGTTCGCCATCCAGACCGGTTTTGTAATGCCACTCATCCACCGACCCCGTCACCCCATAGCGCGCCCCTTGCTGCTGCGCCCAACTGAGAGCCGCTTGATAGTCCTGCTCACTGGGCAGCGCCAATAAATTTTGCTGGGGCGGGCGAGGCGCCTGGGTCAGGGAACTGATGCCTTGCTGATGCAAAAGCGTCGTAAGGCTGGCTTCCGCCTTCTGCCCTGCCAGCGGTGTTTCCGAATGGTTGGCAATTGGCAGTAATGCCCATTGCGCCTGGCGGCTTAGCGGTTCTGAGCGGTGAACATCCGTGACCGCGCAGCCACTGAGTAATATCACGCCAACAAGAAGTGCCAGCTGTGCCAACGGCCTCAAATGATGAATACGCATCGCTGTATCTCCAGGGCGCTAGCTCGGCGCCTCAAGCAGTGGTGGGGTAACGGCGTTGCCGTTGGGTCGCCCGTGGCATGTTCAGTGCCCCAGGAAGTATTGATAAGTGAGTGAAACGCCCAGGTTAGTGTCGCCATCATTCCCCGTTCCCTGGTCAGCCTCCAGGCTCAGGCTGAGTGCGTCATTACCGAAAAGTCGGCTACCCAAGGCAAAACGGGCGTTAAGGCCGATATCTTTTTCGGGTAGCTGGTAGCCCGCTTCCAACGCTACCTCGAAACTCGGTGAGGCCAGCAAAGGGGAAGTGCTGGCGGGTTCCCCGCGTCGCAGCGCGACGCCGACCCCTACAAAACTCGATTGTTCGGTGAGCAAGTCATCAGCTTGAAAATTGGCTGGTAGTCGCTGGCGGATATCGTCAGGCAACTGGCCGATGGAATAGTCGGCATGATTGGCCAACAAACTGAGATCCAACTGGCGGGTAGCCCCTTTCAGCAGCGCATGGCGTAGCTCGGCATCTACCCGATAGCCATCGCCCAATGTCTGCCGTGTTTCGCGGCTGCGCAGATTCACGTGACGAGTGTCCAGGGTCAGAGTGTCTCGGGCGGTAGGGGTCCATTCCATGCGAATGCCAATCTGGTCTTCGACGGCTAGCAGTCGCATCGAGTCGCTAATATCGGACACATGGCTTATTTCGCCATACAGCGTGCCTGCCAGGCGTGAGGTGGCCTGCCAGCGTTGAGACACGCCACCGTAAAGCCGGTTATTACGGTCAGTGTTTAGCTGGCCCAGCGATAACTCGGTATCAAGGCGCGTACCGTTCCGGCCCACGGTTAATTCGACGGCTTGTTCATCGCGGAGGTCTTGGCTATCGACAGCGTCGTCGTGGTTATCTAGCTGACGACGAACCAGATCAAGCTGGCCCCAGAAACGCTCTCCACTTAGCTGATATGACACGTCCTGTGAGGCGATATCCAGGTCGCCCAAGCGCCGATATTTAGCCGAAGTGGCCAGCCGGTGAGGCATGTCGGCGGCTAGCTCGACGACATCACGCCGTCGGTCCACGCCCTTCGCGGTAAGCCGTTCGGCGAGCGCCCAGGCGTCTTGTCGACGGTCAAGCTGGCGCATAATGGCTAAGCGATCGGTGGCGGAAAGCGCGCGACCCGCATCGCTATCCAATAACCCTTCTAGTGTATCGCGATCGTTTTTTTCTAAGGCCACAGCCAACGTTTGCCAGGCGGGACTGACATACCCCTGTGACTGGGCGCGGAGCAGCAAATAGCGGGCGTGAACGGGCTGTCGCATAGCCATGTGTGCATCGAACAGCCACTCGCTGTCGCTGGGTTGGGGGGGCGTATCGGCAAAGGCGTCTGTCACGAGCTGGTGGTACCAGCTGCGCACGCTCTCAGGGCCATGTCGGTTGGCCACTATTGCCATTGCCTGAGTATGGTCGCGGCGCTGCGCCTCGCTCAGAGGAGACGCTAGCGGTGAGGTAAAGGTTGGCGACAGCTCGTCGAAGGCGGCCAAGCGCATGTTAAATGCCAGCGCTACTTCACCGCGCTGACTGAGGGCATCGGCGTAGTAAAGCTGCTGCCAGGCATCCAATACACCTGCGTCGCTTGCCAAGGCGTACCAGACAAGTGCTTGATCGAGGTTGCCTGAAAAACGTTCCGCGTCGGCCATGGCGCTCATCATGGAAGGCGTCTGAACGGCCTGCTCCTGCCACTCTGTGATGCGCTCGCGTATTGCTTCATCATCCCCTGAGGCGATCAACGCGTATAGCATGCCTGCGCGAAGACCAGGGTCCTGGGGTGAGTGCTCCAGGGCGCGTTGGTAAGCGTTGATCGCTTCGTCAGGTTCTCGCCGGAGCAGCGCTTGCTGTGCCGACGCAGCCCAATAATCCGACGAATTAGCGAATCTTTCAGGGGTTTGTTCTGCCATCGCCAATAGCGACTGGGTCAATGCTGTCTGGCGTTCTCGTTGGGCCAGATAGAGCATTTGAATCAGGGCATCGCCGTCACGTGCCTGGGCCCAGCGGTACTCGGTCACCCGCATGGCAAGGTCGAGGTTGTCATTATCAGCAGCGGTTTGTATGAGCCGGGAGGCGCCTTCTGCGTCCAGGTTATCCTGTTCAAATAACCTGCGATAGGCCGTCATGCTGGCCTGGCTATCGCCTAGCTGCCAGGCTAGCTCGGCGCGTTGCTTGTCATTGCTGGCGCCCATGCTGATGCCATCCGTGGGCGAGCCTAATAGTTGCAAGGCACGATCCAACTGCCAGTTTTGGCTCATCAACTGGTTTTGGGCCTGGATGAACTCAGGCTGTGACCCGTAGCGGACATTGAGTGCCGCCCAACTGTCAGCCGCTTCATCCAGGCGTCCGGTTTGCCCAAGCCAGGTGGCCAGGCGAATACCTAGCGCTTGGTCGTGAATGCCGGATGCCTGCCAGGCTTGGATCTGCTCAATCGCGGCGTCGGGCTCGCCCAATTGTTCAAGCAAATCGGCCCATAAACGACGGTCTTCCAGCGTCAGTTGGCCTTGGCCATCAAGGCGGTTCAAGGCGCGTATGACAGAAGGTCGGTCGCGGACACTCAGTGCCAGCGAAATGACCCAGCGATTATGGCTTTCCTCGCCGGTTTGACGGGCGAGTTGATCAGCGTTTTGCAGTGCGCCCGCGGCATCGCCGGACCACTGCTGAGTTTGGGTCAGTTGCTCCAGGTAAGCGGTGTTGTCTGGGTCTTGGCGGCGTAGCTGGTCGAGCGCCCCCAGCGCGCTGGCTAATTCGTTAAGGCCCAGGGCGATGTTGACGTGGCGTTCTAGGTTCGCGATGTCCGGTTGCTGGTCGATGAGTCGCTGTGACCAGCCAAGCGCCTGCTGAGGCTGGCCGTGGGCCAGTGCGAGGCGAATACCCAGGTCGAGCAGCTCGCGGTCATTGGGAAACGCGGCCAGGTATTCGCGGGCGTATTCGACACCATCGTCCTGCTGGCTCTGTTGGGCGGAGCGTAGCGCTTCCAGAGCTGCAGATCGGCGCGGCGATTCGGCGCTATCATCGCCTTGTTGGGCGTGCGCTGAGGCAATCAGCCAGGAAAGCCAGCCCAGTGTCACCCTGGGCATTTCCGCGACTCGGTAAGCGCGATGCCAGGCGGCGGCCGAGCGCTCCGGGTGACCGGCGCGAAGCCACCAGTAGCCGGCCAGTGATAACCAATGATATTGGCTGTCGACCTGCTGCTCAGCAAGACGCTCATAAAGTGTAGCGGCCTGTGAAGGGGTCTCCGTGGCCAGCCAGTAGTCCGCCATGCGTTCTAAATACGCCGCAGGCAGATGGGCGTTGGTCTGGAAAGCCTGCAGGATGGCTTGAAACTGCTGCACGGCTTGCTGACGGTCTGGTTGCTCCACTTTGATCGCCGCGAGCAATTGCCACTCGATGGACAGGCGCAGCCATTGAATCGTCTTGTCTTCATTGTCATGCAGAGGCATCAGGATAGTGCGAGCCAACGGCGCGTCGCCCACCTGGAGCAGTTTGCTTGCAAGATTGACGCGTAGCTCGACGTTATCCGGGTTGGCGTTTAACAGTGCCTGGGAGTACAGCAGTGAAATACGGCTCGGCATGCTGTCGCTGCTTTCGAGGGTCAGCAGATGGTGGGCAGGAAACAGCAATACCAACATCAAGGCGATGACCAATGCCACCAGGCGCAGGGTCAACGGTCGGATCAGGCGCCTTTGACGCAACACAGTACCGGCTTTGGGATTAACGCGTTGCACAGCGCACCTCGATACGCTCAGCATCAGCGCGGTCAAAGGCTAGTAGAGTGGCGTTATCACGTTGTTCAATACGCGCCCCAGGGGCAGAGACTTGACAGTTATGGGTGTTGGCTAGCGCTACCTTTAATGGTACCTGTTCGGCGGCAAGGCCTAAGCTTAGCTGCCCGGACGACCCTGTCTGCCACTCGGTGATGCGCCCGTTGGCATAGCGCAAGTGAGGTACTTGCGGTTGACTAGTCGTCACGTAAAGGGTGGCGTTACGGTCACCTGAGAGCGCGATATAGCGACCCGAATTGATGTCGCGCACGCCCGCAACGCCTCTAGAGCGCTCGAGATCAGGCCAGCCCATGTCCGCGGGTAAACGTAGGGTACGCATGTGGTTAGCCCCTTTGATCTGCCAGCCACTGTCTAACTGCTTGGCGATACCGGTGTGGTACCACTGGGTGGCGACATCACTCCACGCGCTGGTAAAAAGCGGCAACGTCTCTTGTGTGAGTACGTACTCATATACCTGATGGAGCGCACGCAGTGCCCCGGGACTCGCAGCAGAGTAAAAGTGATAGTAAATATCGATAGGCTTTAAACGGCGCGGCTGGTCGGTGAGCTGGTAGGTCTCAATCGCTCGCCGATAGCCCCAAAGTGGGCCAAGCATGTTGTTGGTATATATATTTTCATTAATCTGCGGGGCATAAACCTGAAGGTAGCGGCCCAGCGGGCGCAGCATGGGCGACACATTGGTCATGGTCGGGTTGCTTTGGGTAACGCTGGTGTTGCCGCCGTTAATATTGCGTAGCCCCAACTCGTCGGCAATCGCCAAGGCTTTTTCCGGCGGTAGTGCGTTACCCGTCCATAGCACCACCTTGACCGGCTTATCGGCGGGTGCCAGCTCACGGTTGATATAGTCGGTTGAGCCTTCGATTTCGCGTCGTAGCGAGAAGCGATAGCCGGGAATCGGAAGGTTGTAATTGAAATTGGCAAGAGTTACACCCTGGCCCGCCAAGTCGTTTTCATTGAGGCTTTCCCACTCGAAAGGGTGGCTAAAGGTGTGCGTTGCGACTTCCACCCAAGGGAGACTGAAAATACGCCGGGCTAGCGGTTCTAACGTAGCGCGGTGCTGGGGATAAAGGCCCTCAGGACCTATCTCGCCTTCAATAATCGACACCGTGGTAGGCACCTGATAGCGCCTTAAAATGTCCGACAGCATCAGTTCGCCTGTGAAGGGCGTGCCCGGCATGTCGGCGCGGCTAACAAAAGCATCGCCGTCAATCTGGGTCATCCAGTAGCGGGCGCCATTTTCGGTGGTGGCGTCGGGGATCGGCATGTCCGGGAGTGCTAATGCGCGCTTTAAGAAGGCAAAGGGATCAAGATTCCAGCGTATTTGCGTTTCGCTGGCCTGCTCGAAAATCCACGGGTGGCTTGCAAGACCACCCCAAGGGCCGGTGATGATCGGTGAAAAGCGCCGCTGCTGGTCATCGCTCAGCGTCAGATGTGATGTGTTGGCGCTGTTGAGTATCTGGTAGCTGGTCTGCGGTGCGGGGGACGGGTGTGGAAACCCTTCGAAATCAACCAGGTTGTCATGTTCCAGTGGTGTTAACGAGGAAGCCACAAGACCGCTGACTTCACGCAGCCCCATTAAAGTACCCAACGAGCCCGAGAGCGGTATGCCTGGATCACCGATGATGACTGCACGCAGGCCATTCTCCATTTGATGCTGTAGCCAGGGGGCATAATGTGGGGCATTCGTTAACGACTCGTTAAACCATGTGACCACGCCGGCATAGCGGCCGTGCAGGGTGTCGCTGGGCAGCGGCTCATTGACGTCGCGATACTCGGCGCCGTAGCCAAGGTACTCAAGGGGCATTGCCAGGTAACGATGGGCGTTGGTGTAGGCCAACTCGCCAGCTTCCGTCTTGGCTTTATCAAACAGGATCAGCACTCGCCGAGGCATGGCCTCGATCAGCCCGATACCCATTTGATTGAGTTGTGGAACACTCACCCAGGGAATAAACCCTTCGTCATGAATGCGCTTGGCGGTGTCTCGCGCTAACGCGCGGTTATTGGCGGGCACATAGTCGATCGCAATCGCGGGCAGCTGATAGTCATCCCTAACGCGGGCAAGCTGTGCGTAAAGCCAGGCCTGGTCATCGTCAGGCACTGCCCCGTAGACCTTGGTGCTGGGGTTCCAGCCGCGATAGAGCGACTCTGCGGCCACCCCGGCAACATCACTGTGAACGCGGTCAAGGATTTCAAAGCCCCGGTTGAACACCAGTTGCATATCGGGGAACTGACGTTTGATCTGGGTAACGATCTCCACCAGCGCGTCTTGCTGGCGCTTAGCGGCGTCTCCCTCAGGGGCAAATAGGCGATAACTATCCAAAGTGTCGAGAAACAGGCCACGATAACCCGCATTCCACAATGGTCGAATGTGTTCCTCAATCAACCATCGTTGCCACTCGGGGGCGGTCAGGTCGGCGACCTGGCTATTCCAGGCGTCGTTGCGGGTGACCAGCGCATCTTCGGCAACAAGTGTCTTGGCTTCCCGCCATGCGTCGAGTTCACCAACACTGACGTAGGCAAAGACTTGCCCGCCGTGCTGTCTAAGTTGACGGGATTGGTCATGGTCAATATTGGCCGCCTCGACCACGATCCAGTCGAACTGCGAGAGAAGCTCGGTGGGGGCGTCATTGCCGTAGTAGAACGCAACGCTGGGTTGGCCGGGTGTTGTGGCCGCATACACCAGGGCACTGCTTAGCATGTTGAGTGCTAAGAGTAGTCCACGGAAGAGAGAAGTCGCCACAGCATCACCTTTATATTGGTATTGACCATTCGCATAATGCGCTTATCAGGCGCTCACCTTCAGTGGGGAGGCTGACTCCCTGGCGATGGTGTGGCGATAGTCTTGAATGAGTTCGCTCAGGCCTTCGCTTAGCGTCCATTGCGGACTCAACGATAGCCATTCGGCCAGCCGCTGAGGGTCCCCGTAAGAATGTTGAATATCTTCGGCCTTGGCGGGTAGGTGCTGGGCGGGTAATGAACAACCGGTGAAGTGGTTAAGAAGGTCGATCAGTTCAAGCAGATTAATCCGCTGACCGGTAGCCACGTTGCAAATACCACACTGTTCGCTGAACAGCGCGGTAAGGTTGGCGCGGGCCACATCGCCGACATAGATAAAGTCGCGTGATTGGTGTCCATCGCCATACACGATAGGCGCTTGATGGGCAAGCAGTCTGTCGATAAAGCGCGCCACAACCCCCGCATAGGGCGAGTGCGGATCTTGGCGTGGGCCGTAAACATTGAAATAACGCAGCCCTAAACTGGGTAAGTTGTGCAGGCTTGCCAGCAGGGCGGCATAGCGTTCATCCACCCATTTTTCCAGCCCATAAGGCGATAGCGGCTGCTGACATGACTCTTCGGTCAGGGGCAGCTGTGTTGGCACACCGTAAACGGCGGCAGAAGAAGCGTAAACGAGTTTCGTGACCTTTGCCTGGGCTGCCGATTGCATCACGTTAAGCGCCCCTAGGATATTATGTGTGGCAGAGTCGTAAGGATCTTCAACTGAGCGTGAAACGGATACCTGAGCGGCCAGGTGTAGGCAATGAGTGATTCCCCGCATTGCGGCTGAGACGTCCTCGCGGGATCGGATATCACCTTGCATAACGTCAAGATGTTTGTGTTCAGGCAGGTTGGCCTGGCGACCACTTGAAAAATTGTCCAGCACGCGCACCGAGTAACCGCTTGCCAAAAGTAGGTCGACCGTATGGGAGCCTATAAAGCCTGCACCACCCGTCACAAGAACACGCTTATCGTTGTGATCCAACATGATGTTCCCTTCCCCTTTATTGGCTGATGACGTCTTCGTCACAAGACGTTAATCAGCGCTTTTTTTGCAACAGTTTGTATCCTTATGTTTAATTCTAATTACAATTAGAAGCAATAGTCGGACTAATGGATTTGCTCACTAACACGGCATGCTTTTCGTCATACTTTGAGCATGGGTAAGGGTATGGGCCTGGGGACGAGTAGGGTGAGAAGAGAGGTGGAGGGGGTGTTATTGTTCGATAAAACAAAGGCCAGCGTAAAAACTGGCCTGGCTAAGGATGAGCAAGCTACAAAATTATTAGCGTAGCGTGATCCGCTCAACGCCCTCCGGGTTGCCTAATAGCAGGATGTCGGCTCCTCGGTCGGCAAATAGACCATTGGTGACCACGCCCACAATGGCGTTGAGCGTGGCTTCCATGGCGACCGGGTCGTCGATCATGAATTCATAGCAGTCGATAATCTGGTTGCCATTGTCGGTAACCACGCCTTGCCGATACACCGGTTCAGCCCCCAGGGCGACGAGTTGGCGGGCAACGTAGGAGCGTGCCATGGGAATGACTTCCACCGGCAGTGGAAAGTGCCCAAGCTGGCTGACATATTTGGATTGGTCGGCGATGCAAATGAAACGCTCGGCGCAGGCAGCCACGATTTTTTCCCGGGTGAGTGCCGCTCCGCCGCCTTTGATCATTTGTAAGTGAGCATTCACTTCGTCAGCGCCGTCGATGTAAAAGGGCAGTGTTCCAACGCTATTCAACTCGAACACCTCGATGCCCAATGCTTCCAAGCGTTTGGCACTGGCCTCAGAGCTTGCCACCGCTCCCTTGAACTGATCACGTAGCGGCTTTAAGCGGTCGATAAACAGGTTGGCCGTCGAGCCGGTGCCGATTCCCAGCACGGTGTCTTTTTCCAGCCAGGGTTCAATTTCACTGATCGCTTTATCGGCGACGGCGGCCTTGAGTTCGTCTTGGTTCATGGTATGCCTTTTCGCAGGGAAGATTGGACTCGGTGACCATTATAACGGCCTAAACGCGGCCTGCCGATCAAAACGCTGCTGGACGTCGAACGGCGTAATCTGCTACCAATAGGAGCTTTCCCCGCACCCGTCAGGGTTATGTTCTTTCTTGGAATTTTCCGCATGCTTGAAGCTACCGTCAAAAAGATCCTCCAGGCCCACGTTTACGAAGCCGCTTGTGAAACGCCCATTTCACCTGCTCCTTTTTTGTCGCGTCGTTTCAATAACCAGATTTTAATCAAGCGCGAAGACCTGCAGCCGGTTTTCTCGTTCAAGATCCGTGGGGCCTACAACAAGATGGCCCAGCTCAGCGAAGAACAGAAAGCCAAAGGCGTGATCGCCGCGTCGGCGGGCAACCATGCCCAGGGGCTTGCCATGGCCGCCAAATTGATGGGCGTCAAAGCGGTGATCGTGATGCCACGGATTACCCCAGAGATTAAAGTACAGGCGGTCCGCGCCCGGGGCGCCAAGGTAGTCCTCAAGGGGGATGCCTTTGCTGCCGCCGCTGAGCATGCCCAGGAGCTGATCAAGGAGCACGGCTATACCTATATTCCCCCCTTCGATGATATTGATATTGTCGCCGGCCAGGGCACTGTCGCGGTGGAAATCCTGCGCCAGCAGGCGGGGCGTCTTGATGCTATTTTTGTACCGGTTGGCGGCGGTGGACTGATTGCCGGGATCGCTGCCTACGTTAAATATCTGCGCCCGGATATCAAGGTGATCGGTGTTGAGTCCGAAGACAGCGCCTGCCTGAAAGCGGCATTGGAGGCCGGTGAACGGGTAGTGCTGGACCAGGTGGGTGTTTTTGCTGAAGGTGTTGCCGTGGCGCAGATTGGCGAAGTGCCCTTTTCGCTGGTGAAAGACATTATCGACGATGTGATTACCGTTACCGCCGATGAAATGTGCGCCGCTGTCAAAGATATCTTTGAAGATACCCGCGCCGTCGCGGAAACCTCGGGCGCGCTGTCGCTGGCCGGGTTGAAAAAATATATTCAGCAAACCGGCGCGGAAGGCGAAACCCTGCTGTGCATCAATTCCGGCGCCAACACCAACTTTGACCGTCTACAGCATATTGCCGAGCGGACCGAGCTTGGCGAGCAGCGGGAGGCGATCCTGGCGGTAACGATTGCCGAAAAGCCAGGCAGCTTTAAAAAGTTCTGCCGCACGCTTGGCAAACGCATGGTCACGGAGTTCAGCTACCGCTACGCAGATAACAGCGAAGCGCATATTTTTGTCGGCGTGCAGGTTAAACCCGGCGGCGAAGATCGCCAACTGGTCATCGACAAGCTTCGGGACGGGGGGTATCAGGTCGAGGACTTGACCGACAACGAGCTTGCCAAGTTACACATCCGTCATTTGAGTGGCGGCCGCCCCAGCGAATACTTTGAAGAAGAGCTGTATCGCTTTGAATTTCCTGAGCGTCAAGGGGCCCTGATGAACTTTCTCACCCAACTGCCCCATGACTGGAATATTTCGCTGTTTCATTATCGTAACCACGGGGCCGCTTATGGCCGTGTTCTGGTGGGTATGCAGGTACCTAATGGTGACCGCTCTCACGTCGCCGAGCATCTGGATGCGATTGGCTACCGCTATTGGCGGGAAAGCGATAATCCCGCCTACCGGCTGTTCATGGCTTGATCTTGCGTCGCCAAATATGTGAGCGGTTACTTACAGCGCAGCCCTTCACAAGTCAGTTTGTTAAGAAACAGTGTGCGTTTATTTTTTAATGTCATATAGGGGGTTAAGCCGTTGTCAACGATAGCCTATTGGCCCTATAGTCACAGGCGATATTGATGAAGGGCGTCATCAGGGCAGTATTAGGCTGCTCATCAACGACAGGTAACCAGGATGACGCCTTAAAGTTGACAACTTTAAAGGGGCTGGAGAAGCACTATGCGGCGTAAGAAACCCGATATGGTACTGACACTAATGATTGTGTTTGCGCTCGGGGTATTAGCCACCGGCTACGCGCAGGCGCTTTCGGGAGGTTAAGCCGTAGCGCTGGGGTACGAAAGCGTCACCGGCTCAATGGGCTGGCCCTTACGGGCCAGCCCATTTTTTTAGGTAGCTTATCCTGGGCGAACGATATGCTGGTCACTCACCACGGCGTTTAATGGTATGTCCCAGGGCTCAACAGGGAGGGTATCTACCTGTTGGCAAGCGTGGGCAACACCCAGCAGCGTCGGTTTGGGGCCAGGGCGGCGCATAAAGGCAAGGCTGCGATCGTAAAAGCCGCCGCCCATGCCCATGCGATTGGCCCGGGCATCAAAGCCGACCAACGGTAAGATCACTGTATCCAACGCCCATGCGGGCAAACGACGCTGATGTTTGGCCGCAAAACGGGTATCCGGCTCGGCGATGCCAAAGCGGTTTTTGATCATCGGCGTGTTGGCATGGTAGGCGACAAACCAGAGCGTATTGGCACTGAATGGCCGTAAAACGGGTAGATAAACCGACACTCTTCGTCGACGCAACCAGGGAAGTAGCGGGGTCGGGTCGATTTCACCCATGACAGGTAAGTAAAGACTGATGCGTCTTGCGCGGTGAATTTCGGGAAGGCGCTTAAGCTGCTGACAGAGACGGTGGGCTGCTTCGCGTTGTTCACGCAGCGAGAGCGATTGACGCCGCCGACGCAGTTCACGTCGCAAAGCGCGTTTTTCTTCAGCGCTGTGGAGGCTGTTCATCATTAGTGTTCCCCAGAGTGCCGCTGTCGTTCTGGCCCTGAACCTACTGGTTCAGGTGGGTGGCCGCAGCCAAGCCGTCAGGCTTTCCGACGCACGGACATGCACACGGGCCTGGCTAGCATTTGGCCCCCTAGGTATTACGCATAGGCTCGAGGGACTGTAACGACTGGCGCACACCCCAGAGAACGTCATCATCCTAACAGAGCGGGGCCCAATGCCAAAGGCATGCGTTAAACGGTCTTTACGGCGTGCGGGTTTGTGACAAAGCGTGCTCAAGCCGCTCGTTAAGCCGGTTCAGGCTGGCTTCTCCGGCGCGATGTTCGTCCATGGCTTCAAGCAGCTCGTGGGTAATGTTAAGTGCCGCCATGATCGCGATACGTTCGCTTCCCAGCAGGCTGCTTTGGGCTTGAATCCCTTGCATGGCGCGGTCCAGGTAGCGTGCGGCCCGTTCTAGTTTGGCTTCTTCACCGGGGTCGCAGGCAATCACGTAATCACGCCCTAACAGGCTGATTTCGGTAGTAGGCCGTTTAGTGTTACTCATGACAGGCTCCGGCACGGGTCAAAAGGATGCCCAATGCGTTAACATCACTGCATAGGAAGGACGATGTCGCTCACTATAAGAGAGCCGCTTGCGCGGGGTCAACGCGCAAGCCCGAGCGACCCTAAACCCATCAACGAGTGAAGACGATGTCGCTAATAGACGAACGCCAGGATTTCTCGGATATCGCCGATGTTTTTTTGTTGCACGGGAGTATGCAGTCGCCCGCCTTTCTGGACGGCCGGTTATGCGCACTGCTCGCGCTGCGTGATATGGATGCCCAGGCTTGGCTGGAAGAGGTCTGCTTAAGCCTGGGGGTGGATCAGCCACGCGATTCGGCGAGTGCTGAACGTCTGTTGGGCTGGCGACGGCAAACCCTGGAGGCGCTAAGCGCCAGTGATATGAACTATGCCCCCCTGCTGCCGGATGAGCTGTTCAGCCTGGCTGAGCAGGCCCAGGGCCTGAAGGAGTGGACGCTAGGCTTCATGGAAGTGGTCGACGAAGTGGCCGATGACGCACAGCGAAAGCATTGGTCGCAAACCCTGCGTGAAGCGGTAGAAGACCTTGCCGGGTTAGGCCAGATCGAGACGGATATCGATGATTCCCCGGAAAATGAAAATGACCTCTTTGCGCTGACCGAGCACGCGCGTATGGCTGCCATGCTGCTGTATACCGAGCAACACCCCGGTCAGCCGCAGGTCGAGCAAACTGATACCCCTGTTCATTAATCTGTTTTGGAAAACGCTATGTTGCCTGATGTACTGCCTCGCCCTCCGGCTATCCCGTCAGCGGAATACCAACAGCGGCGCGAGACCCTCATGGCCCAACTTCCGCCGAATGCCGCCGTTATTGTGCCCGGCGCATCGTTGGTAACGCGTTCTCATGACAGTGAGTATGCGTTCCGGCAAAGCAGCGATTTCTACTACCTGACCGGTATTGGCGAGCCGGATGCCCTGCTGGTGCTGTTACCCGGGCGCGAAGCGGGGCAAAGCGTGGTGTTCTGCCAGGACCGTGACCCCACCATGGAAGCCTGGACAGGGCGGCGATTGGGCGCTCAGGGAGTCGTGACAATGCATGGCGTCGATCAGGCGTTCGAGAACGCCGAACGCGAGACATTGTTGCTTGAGCTGTTAGCGGGTCGTGAGTGGCTCTATTTACCGCTTGATCAGGGCGATGCCCTCGATATTGCCGAAGACGCCCTGTCCCAGGCCAAGGCGGGTCAACGTCGCGGTCATCCCATGCTGAAAGGCTGGATGGATATTAGCCCGCTGATACATGCCATGCGTCAGATTAAGAGCGAGTCGGAAATCGCCTTGTTGCGGCACGCCGCGTCAATCTCTGCCCGTGCTCATGTGCGCGCCATGCAGGTAGCGCGCCCTGGGTTAAGCGAATATCAGCTTCAGGCTGAGCTGGAGCATGAGTTTGTCTGGCAGGGTGGCAGCGGACCCGCCTACAGCACGATTGTCGGGAGCGGTGCCAATGCCTGCGTGTTGCACTACATTGAGAACAGTGCACCCCTTGCAGACGGCGAGCTGGTGTTGATCGATGCCGGTGCCGAGTTTGACCTTTACGCGGGCGATATTACCCGCACTTTCCCGGTTTCCGGGCGCTTCAGCGATGCTCAGCGAGTGCTTTACCAGGTGGTGCTTGATGCCCAGGAGCGGGCTGTTGCGGCTGTTCAGCCTGGCACCACCCTCGCCGAAATCCATCAGGGCGTTGTGTCTGACTTGACCACTGGATTGATGGAACTGGGTCTGCTGGAAGGCGATCTGCAAACCTGCATCGACGAGCAGCGCTACCGGCGGTTTTATCTTCATTCGACATCGCACTGGCTGGGGCTGGATGTGCATGATGTGGGCACCTATCGCCTGGACGCAGAAACCCCGTGTCCACTTGAGCCCGGTATGGTGCTGACCGTTGAGCCGGGGCTTTATATTCCCGATGAAGCTGACATTCCGGCCGCGTACCGCGGTATCGGCATCCGTATTGAGGATGACGTGGTGGTTACCGCCCAGGGGCGTGAGGTACTGACCCACCAGGTCCCTAAACGGGTAGCCGATATTGAAGCTCTCATGGCGCCTGATTAAGTCGTTGCAGTGCATTATGTAATTTACGTTACGCAATAAGCGTGGTCCTGTGTCACCAGCGGGAGAGAGTCAATGCAAGCGTCTGGGCAAACGGTAACCCATGACATTGTGATTGTGGGGGGCGGATTAGTCGGCGCAAGTCTGGGCTGTGCTCTGGCGCCCTTGATTGAGCGTTACGGCTGGAAAGTCGCCATTATCGAAGCGGCGCCGTTACCGGCCAAATCACTTGATGAGGCCTGGCAACCCAGTTTCGACGCTCGTGCCAGTGCCATTGCGGAAGGCTCGGCCCAGCGCTTTCGTCAGCTGGGCGTATGGGAGGCAATGCAAACCGAGGCAACGCCCATCAAGCGTATCCATATCAGTGAACGGGGGCGGCTCGGGGCAACCCGGCTCAGTGCCGATGAACTGGGCGTGGATGCGCTGGGTCACGTGATTCCCAATGCCTGGATGGGGCGCGTGCTGCATCAGCGGCTGAATGCATTACCCCTTGAATGGCACTGCCCGGCCAAGGTCGACAACATCACGCCGACGCCCCAAGGGCACGACTTGATGCTGTCTGATGGCAGTCGGCTCCACGGCGCCCTGACAGTGCTGGCGGACGGCGGGCGGTCGGGTTTAAAGGAGCAGCTTGGCATTGGCAGCCGTCGCGAGGCCTATCAGCAAACGGCGCTGATTGCTCATGTGGGCGTTAGCCAGCCACATCAGGGCGTGGCCTATGAGCGGTTTACCCAGGCCGGGCCTATCGCTCTGTTACCCTTGCCAGGGCAGACGATGGAGTTGATCTGGACGCATTCCACCGGGCATGAACAAGCGCGCCTGGATCTATCCGATGGAGACTTCCTGGCGCAGCTGCAAACGGCCTTTGGCGACAGGGTCGGGCGCTTTACCCGAGTGGGCCAGCGCCACAGCTATCCATTGACCTTAATCACTGCCGAGGAGCCCGTTCGGCCTGGGCTTGCGGTGCTGGGCAATGCAGCCCATGCGCTGCACCCGGTGGCCGGTCAAGGCTTTAATCTGGCCCTTCGTGGGGTAATGGACCTGGTCGAGGCACTTGAGAAAGGCGAGTTGGCGAAGCGGCCGTTGGGTGACATGACCACGCTTCAGGCGTTCGAGCGGCAGCGCGCTCAGGACCGAGCCAATGTGATTCGCTTTAGTGATGGCCTGATTCGCCTGTTTGGCATGAACTTACCCTTTTTACCCCATGCCAGAGCCGCCGGCCTGGTGGGGCTCAATATCATCGGGCCATTACGTAAAGGTCTGGCGCGCCGGGCGATGGGACTGGAGCGTTGAGTGCCCCCGGGGCTGCCAGCAGAAGGAGTGTTATGCAGACATCCAATGAGTCAGGTGCACCGGCGGAGAACGGCTTCGACGCCATCGTTGTCGGCGCCGGCATGGTGGGCTCGACGTTGAGCTGGCTATTGGCCGACGCCGGCATGCAGGTGGCGCTGGTAGAAGCGCAAGCACAGCCCCCCTTGCACGAGGTGAGCGGTTTGCCGTCGCCCCGGGTGAGTGCTCTGACACCGGTCTCGCAGCGACTGTTAACCCATATCGGGGCCTGGCCATTAATGGTTAATGCCCGGGTGACCCCTTATCGCTATATGCAGGTATGGGACGCCGAGGGTAGCGGCGAGATAAGCTTTTCCGCCGACGAAGCGGGCGTGTCCGTGTTGGGGCATATCGTCGAGAATGACGTGACGTTATCGGCGTTGCACACAACGCTTCAAGACCAGGGCCGGGTCAGCATATTTTTCGGCACGTCGGTAGATGCCCTGGAGGCTTCAACGTCGGGGCGTCAGTTGCGCTTGGCGAATGGCCAATCGCTGCATGCGCCGTTGGTCGTTGCGGCGGACGGTGCGCGTTCGGTCTTGCGCGACATGGCGGGCATCGACGTGGTCAGCGAGGCGATGGGCCAGGAGGCGCTGGTCACCACGGTGCGCTGCGGCTATCCCCATGGCGATACCGCGCGGCAAGCGTTTATCGACGGGTGTCCGTTGGCATTTTTGCCGCTAACGGTGGAGGGGGACCCTCATTACTGCTCGATTGTGTGGTCGACCACCCCCGCGCATGCCGAAGCGCTGTGCCAGCTTTCCCGAGAGGCGTTGGGGGAAGCCCTGGGCCACGCCCTGGGGGAGCGAATGGGCGCGGTGAGCGTCTGCGATAAAGCGCACCGTTTTGCGTTGGTCCAACGCCATGCAGTGCATTACGTGCAGCCGCATTTTGCACTGGTGGGTGATGCGGCCCATAGCCTTCATCCCCTGGCGGGGCAGGGGGCTAACCTGGGGTTGATGGATGCCGCCGTTTTAGCCGACGAGGTCACCTCGGCCTGGCGGCGGGGGGCACCGTGGGGTGAGCTAAGCACCTTGAGCCGCTATGCCCGCCGTCGGCGCGGTGACAACCGCGCCATGCTGGCACTAATGAAAGGCTTTAAAACCCTGTTCGGCAGCCATGATCCGGCACTGACGCTGGTGCGTAACCTGGGCATGAGCGGCTTGCACCGGCTTACTCCGCTGAAGCGCATGGTAATGCGGCAAGCCACCGGCGAACGCGGCCGCTTGCCGGCTTCGTGCCGTTAATGACGGCGGCGGTCGACCACGTTCAGCGCTTTGAGCAGATTAAGTGCTTCGCTCAACTGGTAGTCTTCGCGCAGGCGCTGTGACACCTCTTCCTGGTCACGCGGGGCCTGTTGGGACTGTAAATGGCCTTCCAGGTCGGATTCGCGGATTTCGCGCCTGCCTTCGGCGACTTCCAGGCGCCCGCGAACCACATCAACGTCGGGTTCGATGCCCTGGGCCTGAATGGAACGGCCTTGCGGCGTATAGTAAAGCGCCGTGGTAAGCTTCAACCCCTCACCATTGCCCAGCGGCATGATCTGCTGTACCGATCCCTTACCGAAACTGTCGGTGCCCATGATCACGCCGCGGCGCTGATCCTGAAGGGCACCGGCGACAATCTCCGCGGCGGAGGCGCTACCGCCATTGATCAGCACGACAAGCGGCACATCCTCTGCTGGCGTATCAGCCGAGGCGGAGAATGATAGCTCGTTGTCGGGAATGCGACCCTCGGTGTAGACAATCAGCCCTTCATCCAGGAACAGGTCCGCCACGCCAACGGCGGCCTGTAAAACCCCGCCGGGGTTATTACGTAAATCGAGCACCAGGCCATCCAGCGGCTGTTCACGGGCCATGCGCTGCAGGGCTTCCCTGGCCTGCTCAGGCGTGCGTGACTGGAACTGGCTGATGCGTAAATAGCCATAGCCGGTTTCCAGCAACTCGTGTTTGACGCTTTCGCTACGGATAATCTCGCGGGTAAGGGTGAACTCGCGAGGGGACTCTTCGCCTGCCCGTAGCACGGAAATGTCCAGCGTTGTATCGGGGTCGCCACGCATCAAGGTCACGGCCTCTTGCAGGGACATGCCCTCGGTGGGGGTGCCATCGATACTGATGATGATATCCCGGGACATCAGCCCCGCCTCTGAGGCCGGGGTATCGTCGATCGGCGTTATGATCATAAGCTGGCCGTTTTCCATACCCACTTCGATGCCGATTCCGCCGAACTCGCCCTCGGTGGATTCGCGCAGGCTTTGATATTCTTCTTTATCCAGATAGGCGGAGTGAGGGTCCAGCTCGCTCAGCATGCCGCGCATGGCGTTGCGGAGTAGAGTGCGGTCTTCGACGTCTTCGACATAGGCGCGCTTGATGCGCTCAAATACCTCGGCAAACGTCTGGATTTCTTCAAGCGGCAGGTCGTCGCTGACGTTATCAACTGTCCCGTCGCTGTCACTACTGGGCTGAGCCAGAAGCGGTAACGGGACCGAAAGTAAAGCGATAGGGAGCAGGGTTGCCAAGAGGCGTTTGGCAAGGGCCGATCCCTCGGTAACAGATAGCGTCATGCAGACTCCGCGAAACGATATTGGTGGGCAGCGCGCGCCGCTACCCCAATGACAACAAGAATTACCCAGCTTATCCCGTCAGCGGCGTGCAATCCAACGTTGTGGGTTAATTGGTTCACCACGCCTGCGGACTTCAAAGTAAAGCGCACTACGTGGCTGACCACCGCTATCGCCAACCCGACCAATCTCGTCGCCGCGCTCGATCTGCTGACCGGGGCGCGCGGTGAACTGCTGCAGGTGGGCGTAGAGCGTCATGATTTGATCACCATGGTCGATAATCAATAAATTGCCAAATCCACGCATCCAGTCGGCAAACACCACACGACCAGGGTGCACGGCGCTAACCGAGGTGCCTGCCGTGGCCTGAATGACGATGCCGTTGTAATGGACACCATCACGGCGCTGAAAAGCCGCCGTGATATCGCCCTGGACCGGCCAGGGCAGATCCCCCTGAGTACGGGCAATATGGGTCGTCGGCGCAGGCTCGTCAAGGCGTGCCAGCTCGGCCTGAATCTCGCGCAGTCGCTGTTCGGCCTGCTCTCGGTCATCATTCAGGGCGGCCAGACGCTCGGCTTCACTGCCATAGCGGTCATCTAGGCTGTTTACGACGCCGCGACGTTCCTGGGTGCGTTCGGCGAGCCGTGCACTTTCGGCTTCCAGTTCTTCGGACAGAGCGTCCAGTCGGTCCTCGCGCTCGGCAAGTGCTTGTTGGGTGTCGGCCAGCGCACTATCCAACCGGGCTATCTCGGCCATGCGCTGCTGACGCGCCTCGGTAAGCCGATTCAAGTAAGCCTGCATGCGGTCAAGTTCGGCGGGGTCGCCCTGATTTAACAGCAGTTTGAGTTGGGGAGTCGGTCCCAACCGGTAAAGCGCTGCCAGCTGTTGGCCGAGGGCATCTGATTGAACTTCGCGGTCTGCCTCAAGGCGGTCGCGATGCTTGCGAAGCTGATTGGTTTCCTCATTGAGCTTGCGGCGCTCGCTTTGTAGCTGATCGAGCCGTTGATGGGTCTCGGCGAGCTCGGTTTCAACCTCGCGCAGCTCGCGTTTGGCCCCTTCGCGAGCTTCATCGGTTTCGCTCAAGCGCTCGGAAAGCGCCTCGATCGCCTGGCCGAGGTTATCCAGTTGCTGGCGTGCCTGGGTTTCGCTGGGCTGGGCAGCGCTGTGCGTAGCGTATAACAGCGCTATCCCAGCCGCTATGCTGACAAGTCGTCGCATCAAGCGGATTAACCGAAGGTGATCAATGGGTGGCCGGTCATCGCTTGAGGAACCTCTTGATTCATCATGCGCAAAAGCGTCGGGGCAAGATCACATAGCCGTCCATCCTCCAGCGCCCCTGGACGTTCTCCAATGTAAACCAGTGGCACCATAAAGGTGGTGTGGGCGGTTTGCGGTGCGCCGGTCTCGGGGTGGACCATCTGCTCGGCGTTGCCATGATCGGCGGTAATCAGGCAGGCCCCGCCCGCGCGCTCAATGGCTTCGACCACGCGTCCCGCGCAGGTATCGACGGTTTCTATGGCTTTTACTGCGGCGTCAAAGTCACCGGTGTGGCCCACCATATCGCCGTTGGCGTAGTTGCATACCATCAGGTCAAAGCGGCCGCTATCGATGGCCTCAACCAACTTGTCGGTAATCTCGACGGCGCTCATTTCGGGCTTTTCGTCGTAAGTTTTCACGTCGCGCGGTGAGGGGACGAGAATACGCTCTTCGCCTTCATATTCGGCTTCATTGCCGCCCGAAAAGAAGAAGGTGACATGGGGGTATTTTTCAGTTTCGGCGATGCGCAGCTGTTTCAAGCCGCGTTTGGCCACGACTTCCCCCAGAGTGTCGTTCAGGTCCGAGGGCGGGAAGGCGGCTGGTGCGGGAATATCGGCGGCGTACTGGGTCATCATGACCAGTCCATCGCCCGCGAGCTTGGGACAGACGCGCCGCTCGAAACCATTGAAGTCAGGCTCGACGAAGGCGCGGGTCAGTTCGCGAGCGCGGTCCGAGCGGAAGTTAAGGAATATTGCCGCGTCGCCATCCTGTAATGTGATGGCCTTGTCTTGGGAGCCGTCACTCAGCGGAATGCTACTGGCGGCCACAAATTCATCGGTTTCACCACGGTCGTAGGCATCGCGCAACGCCGTTTCAGCGCTGGTGGCATAGTAGTCGGCGTGGCCGTCAGTGAGCAGGCGGTAGGCTTGCTCAACACGCTCCCAACGGTTGTCGCGATCCATGGCGTAAAAGCGACCGATGATCGAGGCAACAAAGCCGTTGTCAGCCCCTACCAGCTCAGCCAGACGGGCGTTGGCACGCTCTATGGAGCGCAACGCGCTTTGTGGCGGCATATCCCGGCCGTCCAGGAAGGCGTGAACATAGATACGCTGGGCGCCGCGGCGGGCCGCCAGCTCCGCCATGGCGATAAAGTGGTCCTCGTGACTGTGAACGCCACCGGGCGAAAGCAGCCCCAGCAGGTGAACGGGACGTCCGTTGGTCACTGCCTCGTCGATGGGCCGGGTCAGCACGTCAATGGTGTCCAGGTCGCCGTCTTCAATTGCCTTGGTGATGCGGGTAAAGTCCTGGTAAACAATGCGGCCGGCACCCAGGTTCATGTGGCCCACTTCGGAGTTCCCCATTTGCCCGTCAGGTAGCCCGACGTGGCGCCCATCCGTGTGGACAAAGGCATGTGGTCGGTCAGCCCAGAGTTTATCCATTACCGGTGTGTTGGCGGCAGCTACTGCATTGTGCGCGTTGTCGGGGTTGTGGCCGTAGCCGTCTAAAATAATTAACGCGACGGGGCGGGGAGTGCTTGCAGTGTCCATAAAATTTCTCCTGATGAGTGGCGAACCGGACGGCATAAAGCCAATCGGGGTCGCGACTAATGCATGCTTGGGGCATCATAACGCAGCCAGTGGCTGAGCGTCATGAATAGGGCCTGTTGACGTTTCACGCATGGCCGCGCTGGTGCTCGTTTTTATTCGCGGCCTGCGCGCGCTGGCGTCAGACGTGTATACTTGTCGCGTTCTAATGGTGGCAATGCCGCTTTTTTCTGTATTGACCAAGAGATTGTGTCGCGATGATCGATCAGCTGTTCGAATTCGTAATGAATCACCCCCTATTGGTAGGGGCGTTTGTGCTGGCGCTGATTGCGTGGATTGTGTACGAAACACGCAGCGCCTCAACCCATGCGCTAACGGCCACTGAGGCCACGCAGCTCATTAACCGTGAAGACGCCGTTGTACTGGATATCCGTGAAAGTAAAGACTTTAAAACGGGGCATATTGCCGGTGCGCGGAATATTCCCCAGAGCAGCCTTGATAGCCGCATGAATGAGCTGAATAAAGTGAAAGACAAGCCGATCATTGTGGCGTGTAAACATGGACAAAGTTCAGGTGCTGCCCAGGCGAAGCTTGCGAAAGCAGGCTTTGAACGCGCCTTTAAATTAAAAGGTGGCATGGCGCAGTGGCAGGCTGACGGCCTTCCGGTGGTTAAAAAGTAAGCGTCGATACGCACGTTACTTATTGCATGAACGATTGCACTGACTATTGCATCAACAACGAGGAGTTCTCACATGGCGGAAGATAACAACACCCCGCAGGCTGGCGCGCAAGCCGACGACAAACCGCAGCTCAAATTTTCGCTGCAACGTATTTACGTAAAAGATATTTCGTTTGAAGCGCCCAATTCGCCGTCGGTGTTCCAGGACGCGTTCAAGCCCAAGGTCAACCTCGACCTTAATACCAGTAGCAAAAAAATTGCCGATGACCAGTATGAAGTGGTCGTTAAAGTGACGGCGCAGGTTAACGACAAAGAAACCGGTACGACTTCCTTTTTGGCGGAAGTTGAGCAGGCAGGCCTGTTCCGTATCTCCGGTATCGAAGGTGCCCAGTTGGATCAAACCTTGGGTGCCTTCTGCCCGAACCTGCTGTTCCCCTACGCCCGCGAATGCGTGGATAATCTGGTCAACCGTGGTGGCTTCCCGCCGCTGATGCTGGCGCCGGTGAATTTTGAAGCGATGTACGCGCAGCGTAAGCAACGCGAGAAACAACAAGCTGACCAGGCTGAAGCGAATACGCACTAAATGATGTTGGCGACCGACTGGTACGCCCGGCACGGGAAAATGCCGCGCCTTTATGTCCCCGGGGTGTTTCGCCCAGGCGATGAGGTGGTGCTCCCGGAAGGCCCTGCGCGACATGTGACACGGGTGTTGCGGTTGGGTGAAGGCTCGCCCCTGGTGCTGTTCGATGGCAATGGCCATGAGGCGGGTGTGCGCCTTGTCGACGTAGGCCGCAAGCAGACAACGGTGGGTATTGAGGCTGTTTGGCCGGGTAACGGTGAATCGCCGCTGGCCGTGCATCTAGGCCAGGCAATTTCCAAAGGCGACCGGATGGATTATGCCATTCAGAAGGCCGTCGAGCTTGGCGTGTCTGCCATCACTCCGCTGTATACCGAGCGGGGTGATGTGCGCCTTAAAGGCGACAGGGAAGCCAAAAAGCTGGCCCATTGGCAGGCGGTGGCTGCCAGCGCCTGTGAGCAGAGCGGGCGTGCGTTCGTGCCGCCGGTCAACCCGCCCATCACCCTCAAGGCATGGCTTGAGGCGCGCCAGGAGCCGCTGCGTTTAATGCTGCATCTGGCGACTGGCCATGCCTTCGATCGCCAAGACCGTCCCACGTCGGCTGCATTGCTTATCGGCCCGGAAGGCGGTTTGAGCGAGAGTGATATTGATGCCGCCCAAAATGCTGCCTTTAAACCGCTAACACTCGGCCCACGGGTTTTGCGTACGGAGACGGCGCCGGTGGTGGCGTTAACCCTTCTTCAGCATTACCTAGGCGATTTGTAAGCCTTCCTCTCTACTACTTTGCCTTGCGTTACCAAGCCCCCATAATGAAAGCCTATTTATTGTAAGGACGGCACCCATGGTCCGTGAGCCTCACTCTTCCTCCCGACCCGCCAGCGATGCATCTGCTCAACTGGGTGAAGTGGCCTACTTAACCGTTACCGCGGTGAACAACACTGGCGCCTTTTTGCGCTGGGGGCCCTCCAAGGATGTGCTGCTGCCCTACAGCGAGCAGCGTTTTCGCCCCGACCCCGGCAAACGCGTGTTGGTTATGCTGTATAGCGACGATCAGGGGCGGCCCGTGGCCACCATGCGCCTGGATCGGTTTTTAACCGATGATGCCTGGGCACTGGATACGGGTGACCAAGTGGCCGTAGTGGTCGCCGACCGCACCGATCTGGGCATGAAAGTCGTCGTCAATCACCGCTATTGGGGGTTGATCTACCAGGACGATATCAGCCAGCCGCTGCGTCGCGGCCAGTCGTTAACAGGGTATGTCAAGCAGCGTCGTGAAGACGGACGGGTGGATATTTCGCTGCTGCCGCCCGGCGCTGCCCGCTTGGACGTGGTAGGTGACCAAGTGCTCAAGGCGCTGCGCGAGAGCGGCGGTTACCTGGCATTGGGGGATAAAAGTACCGCTCACGATATCAAGGCGCGGCTGGGTGTGAGCAAGAGCGCCTACAAGCAGGCGATTGGGCGACTTTACAAGCAACAGCTGATTACGCTTGAGCCTAACGCCATACGCCTAGTGCCCGGTGCGCTCAGCGAGTAATACGTCTCGCGGTTGGAGCCTGAGAAGCAGTGCGGCATACTGCCCACCTATATGTTCATGTATGGATTGTGCCCCGATGAGTCAGTCAACATTGCACCTTGGTGTCGTGATGGATCCCATCAGCGACATCGCTTACAAGAAAGATACCACCATGGCGATGCTATGGGCGGCCCAGGACCGCGGCTATACGTTGCATTACATGGAGCAGGAAGATCTTTTCTTGAATGCAGGGCAGGCATACGCGCGCATGCGACCGCTGACGGTTTATCGAGATCCCGCGCATTGGTATGAACTGGGTGAACCCTCAGCCCGGCCGATCAATGAGCTTGACGCGGTATTGATGCGCAAAGACCCGCCGGTGGATGCGGATTTTACCAACGCGGTTCATCTGCTCGGCTTTGCTGAACGAGAGGGCGTGTTGATTGTCAATCCGACAGATGCCCTGTTGCAGTGTAATGAAAAGCTATTTGCCCAGCAGTTTCCGCAGTGCTGCGCGCCGACGCTTGTGGCCAGCCGGGCCGACGTGTTGCGCGCCTTTCACGCCGAGCATGGCGATGTGATCTTCAAGCCATTGGATGGCATGGGCGGTACCGGTATCTTTCACATTGGTCCCGAGGGGCGCAATATCGGTGCCGTGATCGAGCAGCTTACCCTGCGCGGCCAGCGCCAGATCATGGCGCAGCGTTATCTGCCCGCCATCAAGGAAGGCGACACACGGATTCTGCTAGTCGATGGCGAACCGGTACCCTATGGTCTGGCCCGCATTCCTTCAGCGGGGGAAACACGCGGTAACCTGGCTGCCGGTGGGCGCGGCGTGAGTCGCGAGCTGACCAGGCGAGACCAGTGGCTTGTTGAGCAAGTGCAGCCCATGATCCGCGAAAAAGGATTGATGTTCGTCGGTCTGGATGTGATCGGCGATTATATTACCGAGATTAACGTGACAAGCCCCACCTGCGTGCGCGAAATCGACGATCAGCGTGGCACGGATATCGCAGGGTTGCTGCTGGACGCCATAGAACGTCGCCTTGCTGCATAAGCGGCTCTTTATTGCTCTGTCGCGACTTATTTACTGATTTTTTAGGCTGGCTGATGTTGTCAGTTGGCCGCAGGAGACGCATGCAAAGTTTAAAGCATCATTTCTTGATGGCGATGCCGCACCAGGACGATCCCAATTTTGCGGGGAGCCTGATCTACCTGTGCGACCATGATCACAATGGTTGCATGGGTGTGATTGCCAACCGCCCCTTGGAGATCACCCTCGATGCGCTCTTCGAGCAACTGGAATTAGGGGGAGATAATAGCCCCTACCGCAACTCGCCGGTGTATTACGGTGGGCCGATGCATAAAGATCGCGGCTTTATTCTCCATACCGGGGATAGTCAGGCATGGGATTCCAGCCTTCAGGTTGAAGACAACATTTCGCTCACGACGTCGATGGATATCTTGCAGGCATTGGCGAACGGTGAAGGCCCTGAACAGTTTCTGGTCTGCCTGGGTTGTGCCGGCTGGGAAGTGGGGCAGCTTGAAGAAGAGTTAAAAGAAAACGCCTGGTTGACGGTGGAGGGTCAGGCATCCGTACTATTTGATACGCCACCTGCCGAACGCCTCGCCGCGGCGGCAGGCATTCTCGGGGTGGATCTTAACCTGATGACCCGTGATGCAGGCCACGCCTGATGGTTGAGAATAATGACTGAAAGCGGTCAGCGCCTTGTGCTGGCGTTTGATTTTGGTACACGGCGCATTGGCGTGGCTGTCGGCAATGAGATGCTGAACAGTGCTCGTGAGCTTGCTCCTCTCACCGCACGCGACGGTATTCCCGATTGGGAGCTGGTGACGCGCCTTGTCAAGGAGTGGCAACCCGATCTGTTTGTTGTCGGCTTGCCGCTCAATATGGATGGCACCGAGTCGGCCATGAGCCTTCGCGCGCGCAAGTTCGGTAATCGACTTCACGGGCGCTTCGGTAAACCTTGTGAAATGGTCGACGAGCGTGGCTCTACCCAGGAAGCGAAGCACATCGCCCGCGCGGCGGGACACCGTGGCAACTACCGTGAAGAGAGTGTCGACGGTATCGCCGCGGTGTTGATTCTGGAAGGCTGGTTTGCCCACCAGGAAGGACTTCCCGGTGGGCGCATATCCCGCTGAAGGTAGGCTAACGGTCGAGCGTGCCCGTCTGGGCGGGGACAAACCAACGTACGGGGCGCATTTCCTTTTCAACCAGCTCGTCAACCTCAAGTAGCGTTGCGAAGATGGCCATGCGCATGGGAATGCCGTTATCGGTTTGGCGGAAGATGGCTAGCCGAGGATCGCCGTTTAGATCCACGTTCAAGTCATTTGCTCCAGGGCGGCTATCGCGGGGCAGCGGATGCATGACGATGGTGTTGTCGCTACAGCGCTGGTCCAGGAAATCGCGGTTAACCATAAAGTCATTCGAAAGGCCCTGAAAACTCTCGTTCATCTCGTCGGTAAAGCGCTCCTTCTGAATCCGGGTAGCGTACACCACATCCAAATCCGAGAAGTCGCTGGCCAGCGAGTTGCGCTGTTCAATACGGTGGCCACGAGATGTGACGAGGTCTACCAGTTGTGCAGGCATTTCAAGGCCCGGCGGCGATACCAGGGTAATGCGTAGCGGTCCGTAGAGTGACAAGAGCTTGATCAGAGAGTGCACGGTACGGCCGTACTTTAAATCGCCGGTGAGCAGAATGTGGGCACCGCTCAGTGATTTACCCAAGCGCTGAAACTCTTTATCGATGGTGTAGATATCCAGTAGCGCTTGGCTGGGGTGTTCACCGGGACCATCGCCGCCGTTGATCACAGGGACATTTGTCGCCGCAGCAAATTCTGCCACAGACCCCTGGTCCGGGTGGCGCATGACAATGGCGTCGCAATACCCACTCATCACGCGGCTGGTATCGTACAGCGACTCTCCCTTGGCCATCGACGAAAAGGTAAAGCCGGTGGTGTCGCACACGCTGCCGCCCAGCCGGCAAAAGGCGGCATTGAAGCTCACGCGGGTACGCGTACTGGCCTCAAAAAACAGGTTGCCAAGAACTGCCCCCTCTAAAACACGGGTAACCTGGCGGCGCTGTGCAATCGGCTCCATACGTGCGGCAATGCGCAGTAAATGGTCAACGCGTTCGCGATTTAATGAATCGACAGTTAACAGGTGCTGACGCTGGCTCATCACGGACCTCGGCAATAAAGTAAATGCCGCTAGTGTAACCGCCAATTGGCCTGTCGCCGAAGCGCTTTCACGGCGGATAGTGTCTAGCCATAAAACTTTTTCGTATAATCCCTTGCGTCCTCGTCAGCAAAGCCGTAAAGTACGCATCCGCTGCCGGGGACGCCAGGCGTTGCCAGCGGTGAATGAGGTGTAAAAACCTCGGTTTGTCAGTAAGTTAGGCAAATAGCAGGAAGGAAAGTTGAGTTAAACATTTCCTTCGCTTCTGCCAAACAGCCGTTGACAAACATTGGAAAGTGCGTAGAATACGCCTTCCTCGCTTAGCAGCGGCCACGTCAGGTTTTGAGGCCCGCAAGCGAAACGCTCTTTAATAATGTGATCAGGTAATTCATGTGGGCGCTTGCCGATGAGGGTGATAAATCACCAATTATCAAGGCAAGCGACTCGTCCAAGGTCTTCGGATCTTGAGAGAACGTTTGAAAACCTTGAGCCAAGTTTGATCCGCTTTTGTTACTTTCGAGTGACAAGTAAGGATCACAA